>JAPPHB010000020.1:95850-105195 GCA_028821195.1 Gammaproteobacteria bacterium | reverse complement strand
TCAGCGTATCCGCCGGATCGTCGGTGGCCCGCATGGTGAACCCCTGCGGAATCATTCCGACCTGGACCGCCGCCGCGAAGACAAGCTGCGGTGGGGTGTCCGACTGGGCGTAACCGGTTGAGGCCATGGTGGTTTGCCCGAAACGGAAGACCGCCGCCGGCAAGCCGACTTGATGCGCGAACAGGACGGCCTGTTCCGCCACCAGCTTGCTCCAGGCATACCCGAGCAAACCGAGCGGCATCACCCTCTTCATCCTGCCCAGGTCCGGCTGCGCATGGTCGCCGATGTGACAGTCGCGGTATTCGCCGGCAAAGGAGTGCACGTACTCGGGGAACACACCCATGGTCGAGACGTGAAACAGGTGCTTGAGGCGACTGCTCAGACACAGCCGGAGGACATCCTGGATTCCGAGAGCGTTCACCCGGCGGAGGGACCGGTAGGACGCGACCAGGTTCGGGTCGGCCGCAAGGTGGTAGACAGCGTCGATTTCCCGGCAGAGCCGTCCAAAGTCGGCTCCCGGAAGTCCGAAGCGGGGCTGTGAGACATCACCGCAGTAAACATGGATTCGCGATGTGAACGCGTCGTCCCAGGTCTCCGCGTGTTGCATGTTGGCGCGCAGTCGCTCGAAGCCGCGCTCCGCCGATTCGGCCCGCACGACGCAATGGACCGTCAGTTCCGATTCGTGCGCGAGAAGGTCTCGCACCAGGAAGCGACCGACGAATCCGGTTGCGCCGGTAACCAGGACATGGCGGAAATCAGCAGGTGAAACCGCGTCTCGCGGCGAGGCGTCCTCGAGCGTGGTGCGAACAACGCGGCGCAGAGCCGCAAGGTCGCGCTGGCAATCGGGCGGCAGGGTGCCCGCCAGTGGCGGGACGGGATGCCGTTTGGTGGGCGAGTGGGACATGTGGTCGATTGTGCTCAGCGGCTCGAGCCGGTGGCAGCCCCGGTCGCGCGGGCGGGCGTCTGGGACTCGCCGTCCGGATCGGAGGCCGATGAGGAGTCATCATTCCGAAAGTAATCCTCGAGCCGGTTCGCGAAGGGCGAGATTCTCTTCCGCGCCCGGTGGGACGACCGCCCGGACTCGGCTACCGAAGCGTCTGGTTCGGCGGCTGGCTCGGACGCCCCGTCCGCCCCCGCTCCTTCGACAATGTTCCGCGCGAGCGAAAAGGCCGTGGCGGTGGTCATCAGCTCAAGGGCGCTGACCTGATGGTTGTACTGCGTCTGGATGAACGCGCCCAGCTCCGCCACCGAGATCGAGGTGAGCCCGAAGCTCGAAAGGGGCTCGGTCACCTCGCCCTCCTCGTGCCCGCACAGTTCGGCCACCTTGGCCGAGATCTGGGCGACGACTCCCTCGACGGTCAGATCGCCGCCTGCATCCACCTCGAACGCCGCCTGATTGTTCACCAGCCGTCCATTACGCATGTAGTCGGGGGAATCAACGGACCAGGGCGGGTTGGAGAACAGCGCGGTGACGAGATGGTGCTGCCCGGACATGGTGCGCAGGGCGTAGTCGAGATTGGCGATCGCGAAATTGGCGCTCACAGTCGTCATCCCGGCCGCTCTCATCATGCGCATGACGTGAAGGCTGCGCGCCGCCATCCCGACCTCGGTGACCGGACCAAGGTTGTAGGAGAGGGCGGGGAGGCCGCGTCGCCGGCGCCAGGCGGCCAGCCCGTCGAGGAAGCTGCTGGCGCCGCTGTAGTTGATCTGCCCCAGGTTGCCGAAGGTCGAGGCAATCGAGGAGAACAGCACGAAGTAGTCGAGATCCCGGTCGATAGTGGCATGATGAAGGTTGAGCGCGCCCATGGCCTTGGGCGCAAACACCCTTGCCAGCGAATCGGGCGACGTGTCCAGGAAGGACCGGTCCTCCAGCGTTCCAGCGAGGTGGAACACGCCCTTGAGGGGTCGCTCCAGGCCCGCGATACAGCGGTGAACATCCGCCGCGTTCCTAACGTCCCCCGGCACGATGTCGATCTCGTAGTCGTGGGCCATCTTGGACAGCGTCGTGATCTGGCGGATCCACTCGACGTCGCGGCGCCGCGCGGGATCGCGGTCCATGAGAGTCAGATGGCGCGCTCCGGCGGCGATCAGGTAGGGCACGAAGCGGAGACCGAAGCCACCCAGGCCACCAGTGACCAGGTAGGTTGCGTCGGGATCCAGGAAGGGACGGGTGTCCGTGATGCCGAATCCCCGGTCCGCGGGGTCGGTCGGAGCCTGAAGAACCAGCTTGCCCTCATGCTGGCCGGTCGTCATCAGCCGAAGCGCCTTCGCGTAGTCCCGATAGGGAAAAGACGTCAACGCGGGAGGCGCGACCGCGCCCTCGCCCATGAGGTCGACGCAGGCCTGGGAGAGCACGTGCGACAGTACCGGGTCGTCGAGCATCAGACGGTCCACATCGATCGCGGCGAAGCGCAGATTCTTGCGGAAGACGCGCATGCTGAGAGAGTTGTCGGTGTAGATGTCGACCTTGCCGATCTCGCAGTGCCAGCCGGAAGGACGCAGCGACTCGAGGCAGAGCGCGATGTTGTGGCCGGCGAGCGAATTCAATACGACATCGACGCCTTCGCCTCCCGTGGCCTCCATGAGATCGTCATACCACTGGTGGCTGTGCGAATCGAACGCTCCGCACACGCCCATCTCGATCAACCGGCCACGTTTGCTCTCGTTCCCGGCGGTGGCGTAGATCTCCGCCCCGACGTGCCTGGCCAGGGCGATCGCAGCCTGGCCGACGCCCCCCATCGCCGAATGGATGAGGACTCGCTGGCCCTTCCTCAGACGGGCGAGGTGAATCAGCGAGTAATAGGCGGTCACATAGACGGAGAGCGCCGAGGCGGCCTCCTCCATGCCCAGTGCGGGTGGCTTGAGGAAGGCCAGGTGCTCGTTCACCACGACGCGGTTCGCGACGCAGCCGCCCACCGTAACCGCCACCTCGTCCCCGACCTTCAGGCGCTTGACCCCGGAGCCTGCGCGCCGAACCACCCCGCTGGCCTCGATGCCGACTTCCCGCCCCAGCGCCGAGCGCTCGTAGGCCATGGCCGGCAGAAGCCCGAGCGTGACCATGACGTCGCGAAAGTTGAGCGCGGCCGCGCCGACCTCGACTTCCACGTCCGACGGCCCCAGCGGCGGAAGCGCGTACGTGGTCATCTGGAGCCCGCTCACCTGGCCGGGATTGTCCAGGCGAAGCCGGTACGGCGGTTCGTCACCATCTGGCACGAGCGGCGCGCGCTGCCGCACGCTGACGATGCGCGGGACCCATGGGCGCCCCTCTCTGATCGCCAGTTCGCGCTCGCGCAGATCGCACCGGGTGAGGCGGGCCAGGACCTCCAGGTCATCCTCCGAGCCGATGTCCACAAGCCTGAAGTCGATCCGGGTGTCTTCGGCGAGGAGTTCCAGGGCGATACTGCGCACCGCTCCCCAGAGCGCGCTGCCGCGCGGATCGTCCACGCCGCAGACCGCGCCGCGCGTCACCACCGTCAGACGGCAGTCACGGGTCGCGCTCTCCAGCCGATACGGGGCCAGGGCCTGAAGAAACGCCACGAATTCCCAGATCGCACGCTCGCCCGTGGGATCTATCGGATCCGGGCCGACAAAGAAGTCGATCGCTTCCAGATCGGCCGCTCCCGGCGATTCGTCCAGCCAGCTGGAATCGGTTGCCTCGATAGTCGACCAGGGAACGCGGTGCACAGCCGGCAAGTCGAGCAGGTCGAGCCAGTTCGCCGCGAGGCTGCCCGGTTCGCCGATCACCCAGCGGGAGCCCGGGGGAGCGGCCACCCGCCCTGCTTCGCGACCGTCCGCGGTCTCGCTGCCGCCAGCGGCGCCGGTTCCCTTCGCCAGGTCGACAAGGTCGTGGGGGGCCTGCAGCAACGTCGTGCGTGACCCCGCGTGTATCGTTGACCAGCCGGCGCCGGCCTCGACTGGATCCCCCTCGCCGTGGCAGACGAGCGCAAGACCGCCGGCGACCATGAGCCGATGAACGAGCGCCCACTGCTCGGGCCCATAGTCGCGCGCTTCCCCATGCAGGAGCACGAGCTCGGCGGCGGCGGGCCGCAACAGCCCCGAATCCATCTCGAGTTCCCGGGCCTCGGCGGAGCACGGATCGAGCGAGTCGAACCGAATTGCGGCGTCGTGGTGGTTGAAGGCGTCGTAGAGCGCGCGGGTGTACTCCTCGTCCGCGCCGAGGAGCCAATACTCGGTCTGGGCGTCCGGACAAGACAGGCGTTCCAGACACCGGTTCAGAATCGCCTCAGCGGGCTCGCAGCGGCCCGCGATCTCGATCACATGGCAGGCGTACCGGTGGCCGAGGGCGCCTTCTTCGAGGGCCGCGATCAAGTCGGCGGGATCGACCTCTTCGCCTCGGAGCGCGTCGCCGATGGGAGGCCGTGCCGGCAGGAACTTGGGCTGCCACCGGATGAGGTGCTTGCTGTCCGGGACATCGCTCCACCGGGGGTTGCTGTTGAATGAATGATATTCCCCGATGTGGGCGATCAATTGCCCGGTGGCGTGATCGTAGAAGCTGAGGCGGCCGATATAGAGTTCGCCGAGCGGCTTGTTGTACTGGCCGCGCTCATCCACGTCGAACCAATCGCCGGTGTCGACCAGGAAGCAACTGATGCGCGGCCCCGTGGGCGGACGCAGGAAGGTGATGTCGCATGCCCGTTGCGGCATGGAAAAGAAATCCGGCAGGCGCATGAGGTAACGCAGGAAGATCTGCAGCCCGCCGTCCGTCAGCGGGGGGTACAGGACATAGCCTTCTTCCCGGCCGGCCGCCCACAACTCCCCGTCGACCTCGATCTCCAGCAGCAGATCCGTCGAACCAGAGTCCATTTCTATCTGCCGGATGCTGCGGAAATGCGGTCCGAACTCGAAGGCGTCCCCCACGACTGCTTCGATCTGGTCATAGAAGTCTTCCCCCGTCGCGAGGGGCGAAGGATCGAAGTCGGACGCCAGGACCTCCTGCAGCGTCGGAAGGGTGTCGACGGCGTGGTCTTCATCTACCCGGCGAACCCTGCCACGGCAGTGGAGCGTGCCTTCGTCGTCGTTCTCGAAGGAGCGGGTGGAGATGGTGAAGGTGAACTGGTCCGGAGCGTCGGGCACCGGAAAGAGGGCCGTCTGCAGTCTCACCGGCGTCCGGCCGACGGGTGTGTGCTGCAGGAACTCCATCTCTTCGATGTGCACCGGACTGCCAGCGAAGGCCTGCAGAATCAACTCGATGTAGCCGGCGGCCGGGATGATCGGCGCCCGATGCACCCGATGGTCGGTCAGCCACGGAAAATCCCGCTCGGAGAGACGCGCCTCGAAGAGCATGTGGTCGCACGCGACTCTGTGGCCGACGAGCGGGCCGTGGGAGTACTCGCCGCGGTGGACGAACATCTCGTCGTCGACCAGGTCGTCGTGAGTGGTCGTCTGTTCCTGAGGATGCCCGGGGAGAAGATGGGGGACGGGTCTGGGACGCGGATACTGGGACGCGAAATCGAGCGGGACGCCGGCCTTGTAGAGCGCGCCGAGCGCTTCCTGGAAGCCCATGCAGACATCCTCGTCCTTCATCAGCGTCGGGATGGAGTCCGGGGCCGAGGCGCTCCCTTCCAGGCACTGCCGTATGAGCGGTTGCAGGGCGCCGTGAGGTGCGATCTCCAGAACCACGTCGGGACGGTAGTCCCGGCGAACCGTCTCCATGGCGGCAGCGAAGCGGACCGGCTCCCGGATGTTGGACCACCAGTACGCGGCGTCCAGGCACTGCGTTGCCCTGCCGGTGACCGAGGACACAAGTGGCACATCGGAGTCGAACGCGCACTCATCCAGGAAGGAGAGCGACGTCATGACATCGTCGTGGAGAGGGTCCATCGCTGGCGAATGAAAGGCGATGTTGCCGGGAATCAGCCGATTCTGAAGGCCGCGGCGGTCGAGTTCGGCCATGACGGGCTCGAGCGCAGGCCCCTTTCCGCAGATGACGGTGTTGGCGGGCGAGTTCTCGCAGGCGATTTCAACCCGGCCGGGTCGATGGTTGCCGGAACGGAACGAGACGCTGAGTTCGTCCAGAAGATCCTCCACGCCCCGCCGGTCGAGTCCGATCGCCAGCATCCGACCCGAGCCGGCCACGCGCTGCTGCAGAGTGGCGCGGTGGTAGACCAGATGGGTGGCCTCGGCAAGGGAAAGCGCGCCGCTGGCGTAGGCGGCGGCCACCTCTCCCGAACTGTGCCCGACGACGCAGTCCGGGTGTACGCCCCAGGTCGACAACAGCTCCACCAGGGCGCATTGCAGCATGAAAATCGCGGGCTGGGCCAACCGGACTTCGTTCAATTCCTCCTGGCTTGCGAAGAAACAGGCGTCGCGCAGGGAGGAGGCGGAGTGCTTCCGCCACTCCTCCTCGATGGCGTCGACCACCCGGCGGAAGACAGGGTCGGCGTCGTAGAGCGCTCGCCCGCATCCCGCCCATTGGGTACCCTGCCACGAGAAGACCATGGCGACCCGGCGGTCCCCTTCTTCCACGGTGGTGGCCGGGGATGGGTCCTCCGCAAAGACCTCCAACGCCTCGGCAAGCTGGTCGCGGTCGCGAACGGCGAACGCGGTACGTGCCGCCAGGTGGCTCCGGCGTCGTCCGAGATTGCCCGCCAGGGTGTAGAGATCGGTTTTCGACTCGTCGAGGAGCTCGAGCATGCTGCGCGCGCTGTGCACCAGGGCGTTTGCCGTACGCGCCGACAGGGGGATCATGTAGCCCGCGCCGGGAGCCAGAGGCACCGACCACACAGCGCGCTGCGCCCGGCGGTATTCCCTGACCACACAATGTCCATTGGCGCCGCCGAAGCCGAAGGAATTGATCCCGACTACGACCGGACGGTCCGGGAATGGCTCGCATGCCGTCTGCACCTGCATCGGGCAGCTGTCGAAGTCGATCTCCAGATTCGGTGCCAGGAAGTTCCGAGAAATGGGCGCAAAGGTACGCCGCTCCATCATCAGGACGACCTTCAGCAGCGCACAGCTGAACGCCGCGGCCTCAAGGTGCCCCACGTTGCTCTTCACGCTGGCGACACGCAGCGGAACCTCGCGCTCAACCCCACCGAAGGCTTCGGCGATGGCGTTCCCCTCGATGCGGTCGCCCACCACCGTGCCGGTGGCGTGCGCTTCGATATAGTCGAAGTCCTCCGGGCCCAGCCCTGCGCGCTCACAGGCCGTACGCATCAGTTCGACCTGCGAATGACGGGTCGGCGCGGTGATGTAGCGCCCCTGGGCCAAGCCGACCGCGTCGTCCGCGGTCCCTGCGGTGTTGACCGCCGTGGCCGCGACTACCGCAAAGATGTGGTCGCCGTCCCGTTCCGCCGCTTCCAGCGGCTTGACCGCGAAGATGAACGCTCCTTCGGCACGCATGTAGCCGTTGGCGTCGGCATCGAAGGAGTGACACCTGCCGTCGGGACTGATGACGCCGAGAGCGTTGAAGGAAGCGCTGCAGCGGGCCGACCCGAGATACGTCGCAGCACCCACCAGAGCCCGGTCACAGTCGCCCTGCCGAATCGCGTTCATCGCCGTGTGCAACGCGGTCAGGGACGCCGAGCAAGCCGTGGAGCACGCCACGGAAGGTCCCATGAGGTTGAGGTGGTAGGAGATGCGGTTCGCGAGCATCGAGGCGTCGATGCTCAGAATGGAGAACTCGTTGGTGCCGTACAGCGCCCGCCAGTTGGCCGTCGATGCGACCTGCGCCCCGATGAAGACTCCCGTGGAGCTGTTGCGGAGTCCCTTGAGGTCCCACCCGGCGTGCTCGCAGCTCTCCCAGGCGCAGCCAAGCAACATCCGGATCTGAGGATCCATGTACGCCATTTCATTGCGCGACACCCCGAAGAGGCTGCGATCCATCCGCTGCTCCCCCTCGTCGCGTATCAGACCCTCGTACGCGCTCCCGAACCGTCCCGGACCCGAGAGTCCGCCGATCGGCTGGTAGCCCCGGCCGTAGCGGTCGGTTACCGGCTCCCGGACGATCTCGCGCTGGCTGAGAAGGCGCCAGAAATCGTCATCGCTGCGGATGCCCCCAGGCATCCGGTAGGCGTATCCGACGATGGCGACGGGTTCTCTCGACCTGTCACTGCCTGAGTTCATTGTAGCTCCCGCATCCCCCGATGCCTCGCACGTCTCGCTGACCCCGCACGTCGCTCGATCTCTGCGGGCTCGCCCGTCGTTTGACGTCCACGACCTCGAAGACAAGAATCGCGTGGAATGTCGCAAAACTACAAGATAATGTCGCAGCCCCGGTCGACAACCGACAGGTGCCCGGGCTCGTAGAAGGCAACCGATCCTGCTCCGTCAAGCCTCGGTTCGGTATGTTCTGAGCATGTCGACCCAGGCAACCACCCGGCGTCGCGGCCCGGTTCTCGTAACGGGCGGCAACGGCTACGTCGCGTCCTGGCTGGTCAGGAAGCTGCTCGAACGCGGCTTCGACGTCCACGCGACGGTGCGCGACTCGGGGGATCCCGCCAGGACGGACCACCTGAGAGCGGTCGCGCGGCGTCATCCCGGGAAGCTGAGCCTGTTTGACGCCGATCTCCTTGAAGCCGGCGGGTTCGACCGGGCGATGGCGGGCTGCCGCATCGTCTTCCACACGGCCTCGCCGCTGATCGTGCGCGACGTGGTGGATCCCGAAGGCGACCTTGTGCAGCCGGCTGTCCGCGGCACCCGCCACGTCCTGGAAGCAGCGAACCGGACTCCCTCCGTCCGGCGCGTGGTGCTCACCTCAAGCATCGTGGCCGTCTACGGCGACGCGGCGGATCTCGAGGAAACCGGGGCCGACCGATTCGACGAGAGCCATTGGAACTCGACCAGCAATGTGCGCCACCAGCCCTATTCCTACTCCAAGACGCTGGCGGAGCGGCTGGCATGGGAGATGGCGGACGGACAGGACCGGTGGGATCTGGTAGCCGTAAACCCCGGCCTGGTGCTCGGACCGGGCCTTGACCGCAACACGAGCGCCGAGGGCGTCCTGATCATGCGCGACCTCGGAAACGGCTACTATCGCTTCGGCGCCCCCGAGCTCGAATACGCCATCGTGGATGTGCGCGACGTCGCCGAGGGTCATGTGCGCGCCGGATTGATCCCGGAGGCCCGAGGCCGCCACATTCTGGTCAGTGAGACGCTGAGCCTGATCGAAATCGCTTCGATTCTGCGCAGTCACTTCGGCGACGGCTATCCATTCCCGCGCAGGACCGTGTCCAAAGTGGTGGCGCTGATGCTCGCGCCCCGGCGGCGAATCCCGCAGGCCGTGGCGAGGCGCAACGTCGGCTACCCGCTGAGGTTCGACAACCGATACGCGAGAGACGCTCTCGGAATGACCTTCCGCCCGGCGGCGGAATCAATCGTCGACCA
>JAPPHB010000020.1:0-95750 GCA_028821195.1 Gammaproteobacteria bacterium | reverse complement strand
CGAGAGACGCTCTCGGAATGACCTTCCGCCCGGCGGCGGAATCAATCGTCGACCATTTCCGGCAATTGCTCGACGACGGCCTGGTCTCGAGCGTGGCGTGACACTCCGGAGATACCGCCGCCCTTCCGGCTGGTTAACCGCCCTCCACGACCCGCTTTGCGGTTTCGTCGGCCAACTCGAACATGCCGGCCAGAATCTGCTTGCGCTTGAGCTTCAGTTCTTCGACTCGGGCCCAGAGAGCCGCGCGAATCGCCTCCGTCGCGGCGTTGCGCACCTCCGGGGCCAGATTGGTGTCGTTCCGGAACTCGTATTTCTCGACCGCGAAATCCGCGATATCGAGAATGTTCTCGCCCACGATGTTGAAGTCGACGGAGCGCTTGATGGTGATCGCCCTCTGTTCGCTCATTGCTTGGTTCTCCCTGGAACGTGAAAAACATTCATCGGGTTGGTTCAGACGCGCGGTCAGGAGCCACCGACCGCGTCGATGGCGGCGGCCTGCGACTCGTGCACGGGGATCAACTGGTCGAATCCGCTGATGGCCACGACCTCGCGATTCAATTGGGTGAGGGAGCAGAGGGCGAACTTCCCGCGCCCGGCCTTCCTGGCCAGGATCAGGCATGCCCTGAGGCCGGCGCTGCTCATGAACGCGACCTTCTCCATGTCCACAATCAGGAAATCGTCGTCCGTGCTCAGGCCTTCCTCGACAAGACTCCGGAACTCGTCCGCGCTCGCGTTGTCGATTCGGCCCAGCACCGAAGCGATCGCAACGCCTCCCTCGCGTCGCCACTTCACGTCGATTCTCATCCTCTCTCTCCCTGCAGGGGAAACCCGGTTACTTGCGTAATGATGTCTGAAACTGTCGCACTTGGCTCAGGAAGTGTCGTACACGTCCTGATGATCGGTCCGGAACGCAACATAGCAAACCGTGAGCGACGCGCCAGCCCCGGCCGCGTGGACCGGGAAGGACACGATGCGATGCCGATTGTCCCTTCCCTCACCGGCGTGCAGCAGACGGCGTTCCGGCAAAGACGCCGATGCCGGCCCGCGTCGCGTCAGGCTCCCCGCGTCGGCACCTCGCGGAACGGCAGCGACGGCGAACCGAAGGTGATCTCCTGCACTGCCTTCACGCTGCGGCCACCGTAGCGGAACGGAATCACCAGACGGAACGGAGCGCCGTTCACGGGGGGTAGCGGCTCGTCGTTGAGCATCCATACGAGCATCGTCTGGCGATGGCGCATGGTGGGAACCTCTTCGTCCGTGTAGTAGCCGTCGTGGGAGATGATGCGGCAATAGTGCGCCGTGGGCGCCAGGCCGATCATGTCCAGCACGTCGTTGAAACGGACGCCGGTCCACTTGGCGATGCCGGTGGGCCGGGGCGCGCCGCACTGGAGCAGCGTGACCATGGAGTGCCGGGGCAGGTCCGCCAGGTCGTCGTAGCGCAGGGTGCCGTGGAGCCGGGAAAGCCTGCTCGCGGCGATGCGGATGCTCGCAGTGCGGTAGTCGAGATCGGTGTCAGGGGCCTCGCCCCCTGTGTAGCGGTAGATGACGCCATCGATGGGTCCGGCGGATCCCGGGGGATGCTCGGGGGCGGAGCCGTCGGCATTCAGCGGCAGATCGGCGCGGGTCCGGATCTCGCCCTCCACGAGCCGATCCGGGAACTCCTGGGCTTCCTGCGCAAGCACCCGGTCGGGCTTCACCACCCCCATGGAAAGGCCGGCGACGGCCGTCCCCGATACCTTGATCGCGTCGCGTCGTGTGAGCTTCATGCGTGCCTCCCGGGCATAGCGTTGGTGAGCCTGTCAGACAGGGTCAACGTAGGTGGCGCGGGACGGGCCCACAAGCGAGTTCCCGGGCTCGCGTGACGCCCCGAACGACGGGCGCGATGTCAGAACGAGACTGTCGTCTGCGCGTAGAAGTAGGTCGGGTCGCTCTTGTCCGCGCTCGCCGGCAGATCTCCCGCGAACAGGTGTGCTCCCCCGGCCTGGAACCGGAGGCGGCCCGGCCGCACGTCCCAGCGCACCCGGAACTCCACCTGGTTGCCGATGTGGCTTTGCGCCTGGCCCGCGGGACTCGAGATGTCCGCGACCAGCCAGGCGTCGTTGACCGTGGCCAGCCAGTAGGCCCGCAAGGCCACGAACGTCTCCACGCCGGCGCCTGGCGTCAGGCTCAGGTGCGCACCGGGGGAGCTGATGTTGGTCCGGGGAACGAGCCCGTAGATGCCGCTGGGCCCGAAGTCACCGCTGCGGGAGCCGAACAGGCCGCTGAAGCGGTTGTTCTGTCCGTCCGTGGGATCCTTGTCCCCGCTCGCGTAGTCGTATTGCAGCTTGAGCCGCGGAGCACCGGCAGCCGCAAAGGTATAGCCCGCCTCGATGTGGAAATACCGGGCGCGATGATCCAGGTCCGTCGTCGCCGACTTCGACATGCGGGACCGGCCCAGCTGGAAGATCGACTCGAACTGGTAGTCGAAGTTGGCCTCCGCCGCAGAACGATAGAGTCGCGCGCCGAGCGTGTGGAAGTCGCGGTCGGCGGTACGCCGTCCCGGGCTGTCGCTTTCGTCGAGGCCGAAGTAGTAGAACTCGCCCTCGTCGCCCCAGGGCAGGCCGGCCGGCGAGTAGTGGACACCCCAGAACCGCACGTTTCCGGACTCGGTGTCGAACTTGGGCCGATTCTCCAGGATGTCCCCGGACACCTGGCGCTGCACCGGGAAGGTGAAGAACGTGCGCAGTCTGCTGTCGTCGGGACCCGTCCACTGCCAGTCGACGCCGGTAAAGGCGTACGAGACGTTGGTGAAGTTGTCGCGCGCGATCAGGCGGCGGCTGCCGATGTCCATGGTGACGCGCCCGCCCCGCAGCACGCTGCTGCTCCCGTCCGCGAGGAGGTTGTCGACCGGAACCTCCACATAGGCCTGTAGCAGGTCCACAGGGTTGACGATGCTGGTCGACAGCGGCGTCTCCCCATCCGCCAGCTCCGTGCGCGCGTCCTGGAACTCCGTGCTCACCCGGAATCGGCCAGCGTCCAGCTCCACCGCCGCCAGGGTGCGGAAGACGAGCAGTCGGTCATCGCCGCCCCGGCCGGCCCGGAACTGGTTGTTCAGGTGCTCGTAGCGGGTCCGGTGCTCCACGGAGAACGAGACGGCGGGTGTCAGCTCCGGCGGTTGCTGCCCGCTGGCGGGTTCCTCGCCTGCCTCTCCGTTGGTCTCGCCACCCGGAACGGCCTGAAGCGCGATCGCCAGTACTGCGACAAAGGGTACCAAGGTAGTGCGACCTCCTCGCAATGACGTAGCCCGGAATGTGCTATCATCCGGTTTTTCAACGGGTTAGCAGCCACCAACAGGAATCCCTGTCTTCGGTGGCGCCCGGATCCGCAACGAAGTTCGTTCCCAAGCCGCACCCGGGTCAATGAGGTCCGGCGCCCGTTCTGTAACGATGCAGGCACGGTGTGACTGCCTGTCTGTAACGATCCGGAAACAAGCCAACTCTGAGGCACAGGCCGCGCAGCGGTTGCGGGGCGATGGCGCGCCTACCGCCGGTCCCGGTCAAGGCTCGCGGCCAGCGCCCGGGCCCGCGCAAATCGTCCCGTCAGGCCCGGGCGGCTCTCCCAGTTGGCAGTGACGTGGAGCCCCGGCGGCAGCCGGAGCCCCGGGAGGGCCGACCATGACGTATCCCATGCGGGCATGGACGGACGCGCGACTCCCAGTGGCTCGGCGCCGTACCCGGTGCAGCGCTCGAATTCGGAGGCGGCCCGGTCGCCCAGCGCCTCGTTCGTGCGGGCTTCCATCGACCTCCCGCGCGCGGCGGGGTCGTCGCCCATCGAGCCGGATGGCCCGCCGCGCGGGTGGGCCGGCTGGGCAAGATAGGCGGTGTACACCCCGTTGCGGTCCGGTCGGCCCCCTTCCCCACCGAACAGGCAGTGGCTGAAGGTCACGCCGCGCAGGGCGCGCGGCTCCGCCAGCGATACCTGGAAGCCGATCCCGTGAAGGTCGGTGTCCGCGCGCAGGTGCACGACCGCGAGCGGATTGTAGCGGAGGCCGCCGATGCGGGTGGACGCGTCCGCTGCGATCCCGCGGAGCAGCCGGGCCGCCACCGGAGCCGGGACCGCGAGCACCACCTGCCCCGCCGGCTGCGTCTCGCCGTCGAGCACGACCGACCAGCCGCCGGTTCGTGGTTCGATGGCGCGCACCGGCGTGTTCAGGCGCAACCGGTCTCCGAGGGCACGGGCAAGGGCGCGGGGCAGGCTATCCATCCCGTCGGCGAAGGAGCAGATGCGGGGCGCGCGCGGGGCGCCGCGGAAGAGGCGGGAGAGCACCAGGCTCCGCCCGATCCCCATATTGCGCAACAGTCCGGCCAGCGACAGTCCCACGACCATGTCCCCGGGGTCGGTCCCGTAGAGACCGCCATAGAGTGGACCCACGACATGCTCGTACAGCTCGCGCCCCAGCTTGCGGGAAAAAAAGTCGGCAACGCGCTCGTCGTCGCGGGCGCCGGGGGTCAGGGGCTCGAGCATCGCGCGGAGCTTGCCGCGCCAGCTCACGGCATCGGACTTGAGCAGACCCCGCATGGAAAGGGGCACGCGGCGAAGCCTGCCGTCCCGGTAGATGAAGAGGTCGAGGTCCCGGGGCGCCAGGATGAGCGATTCGCCCAGACCCAGCTCGTCCACCAGAGCAGCGAACGGCGCGGTGAGGCGGGCCCGCTGGGGGCCGCTCTCCAGGAGCAGCCCGTCCACGCGCTTGCTGCTCACGATTCCGCCGGGGCGGTCGTCGGCCTCGAACACGACGCATTCGCGCCCGCTCCGGACCAGCTCGCGGCCCAGGGCGAGGCCGCTCATGCCCCCGCCGACGATCGCGATCAAGGAGGGTGATGGGCGGTGGGCGGGCGGGCGGAGCCGCGATCGGGCCGGGAGCGTGGTTCGGCCCTGGAGTCCGGCTTGATGTACGGGCTCGGAGCGAGGTCGCGAGCGCCGTTCGTGCACCAGGTGCCCGGCACCGGCCGGCACCGGCAGGGCGCGAGCGCCGGATCCTGCGCCGAGGACTGGCCCAGCGCCTGACCCACGAGATCCGCGAGCACGCCTGCGAAGCGGGGATCGTCGTGGGGCACCGGCACCCGGTACATCTCCTTGCCCATCGCCTCCACCGCTTCACGTAGCTCGCGGTCCAGTTCGTCGAGGGTCTCCGACTGCTCGTGGATGAAACTGACGGCGTCCACCACCAGGCGACGCTCCGCCAGCGTCTCGATGCGCTCCTCGTTGTCCGGCCAGGTCCAGGCAATGCGGCGGTTGGCGTGGTTCTGGAAGCCGACGGCGAATCGGTCGCCGACGCCCAGCGCTTCGGCGATCTCCCCGCAGTGCTCTTCGACGTAACGGTCGTAGCGGTTGCCCTCGAGAATGTATTTCACGGGCGTTCCGTGGGCGGAGAAATAGAGAATTGTGTCCGGATCCGAGAGGTCGAGCGCGTTCTCGCGAACGAAGGCGCGGATATGTTCGGCTCTGAGCGCCCGATATCCCGGATGCCGGTGCCAGCCGCCGACGCCGATGAAGGGCACGTCCCAGTCCAGTTCGTCGAGGGCGGCGCGAACCGAATCGAGGGCGGCGACGGTCGTCGAATGACCGCACATGGGGTAGACCGGGAGTCCCACCAGCACATCCGCCCGCCCCTCTCGCGCGCTGGCCACGCCGTCGCGGATGAAGGGCGGCGTGAACTGGAAGACGGCCTCGATCCGGGCATCCATTCCGCGCGCGGTCAACGTTTCCCCCAGCGCATCGGCCTGGGCGCGGGCCTGCGTGTCCAGGGGCGAGCCGCCGATGGCGCGGTAGGCTTCCACGAGGTGGGGGGCGCGGGCGGCGGCGAGCTGGGCGGAGCGGTCGCGGGCGGAGCGGTCGCTTTCCAGATCGGCATTCTGAAGGAAGATGCGCTCGAGGAAGGGGGTAACCTCCTCCAGCACCGGTTCGGCCGGTTCGCCGAAGTTGATCAAGAGGACGGCGGTTCTCAGGGCGTCACCTCCGGTTGCCTGCCCGGGGCCTGCTGCCTGGGCCCCTCCATCCGTCCCATCGGAACTAGTCCGCGCCCGCCCGGCCGCGCTCGTGCACATGGTCGACCAGGCGGGCGACCTGGTCGGGGTCGGTGCGCCGGTCGATCCCATGCCCCAGGCTGAAGATGTGTCCCGCGAGGCCCTCGGCTTCGGCCAGCACGGCGTCCGCCGCGCGCATGAGCGCATGCGGGGGCCCGAAGAGCTCGGCGGGATCGAGGTTGCCCTGCAGGGCGCGCCCACCAACCAGCAGCCGGTCGGCTTTCGAGAGCGGCAGGGTCCAGTCGATGGCGACCACATCGACGTCGAGTCCCCGCATCGAGCGCAGCAGCGGCCCGCCGCGGTTGGGGAAGTAGATGATGGGGCAGTCCGTCGCGGCCCGGACCGCCGCGAACGTTCGCGTCAGCACGGGGTGGACGAAGCGCACGTAGGTGTCCGGGCCGAGCATGCCGATCCAGGAGTCGAAAAGCATGACCGCGTTCGCGCCGGCCTCCGCCTGGGCAACCAGATAACGGGCCATCGAGCGTCCGAGCGTCTGGAGCAGGGCCAGCGAGGCCTCCGGTTCGCGGCGCAGGAAGCTGCGGGCGGTCATGAAGTCCTTGGAGCCACCCCCTTCGACCAGATAGCAGAAGAGGGTGAACGGAGCTCCGGCGAAGCCGATGAGCGCGGCCTCCGGGCGGAGTTCGGCGCGGACCGCGCGGATCGCCTCCAGCACGAATGGAACCCCCTCCTCCGGGACCAGTTCGCGCACCGCACGCGCTGCTTCGGGCGTGCGCACCGGATCGGGGAGCACGGGACCGGGCGCGAACTTCACCTCGACGCCCATCGGATCGAGCGGCGTCATGATGTCGCTGAAGAGGATGGACGCGTCCATCGCGAAGCGCTCCATCGGTTGCAGCGTGATACGCGCCGCGATCTCCGGAGTGCGTGTCGCCGTTATGAAGTCGACGTTGCGGCGCAGTTTCCGGTATTCCGGCAGGTAGCGCCCCGCCTGGCGCATGATCCAGATCGGCGTATGGGGTACCGGCCGGCCGCGCGCGGCACGCTCGAAGACTGTGGCGTTGTCGGATCCGTTCATCCTGCCTGGGCGTCCATCCGATGGATGATCTCGGCGGCCGCTTCCAGCGCGCGCGCGATCTCGGGCTCCTCGTGCACCGCCGACCAGAACCAGGCCTCGAAGGAGCTGGGGGGCAGATAGATGCCGCGATCGAGCATGCCGTGGAAGAGCCGGTTGAACCGGTCGCTCGATGACGCTTCCGAGGACGGCCAGTCCACGACGGGCAACTCGGAGAAAAAGAGGGACCCCATCGCGCCGACACGGTTCCAGCGGATGGGCACCCGGGCATGCGCGGCGATCTCGGCGAAACCGCGGTCGAGGAGGCGGCCCAGGCGTTCGGTGTGGTCGTAGATTTGGGGATGCGCCGCAAGGTGGCGCATCGCCGCCAGTCCCGCGGCCATGGCGAGCGGGTTGCCGGAGAGGGTGCCGGCCTGGTAGACCGGCCCGTCGGGGGCGATCTCGCGCATCAGCTCCTCGCGGCCCCCGTATGCGCCCACCGGGAGCCCGCCGCCGATGACCTTGCCGAGGGTGGTGAGGTCCGGAGTGACATCGTAGCGGCCCTGCGCGCCGGTGAGCCCGACGCGGAAGCCGGTCATCACCTCGTCGAAGATCAGCAGGGCGCCGTGCCGGGTGCACAGGTCACGCAGGCCGGACAGGAACCCGTCAGCGGGGGGAACGCATCCCATGTTGCCCGCGACGGGTTCCACGATGACGGCGGCAACGCCCTCCTCCGCGGCGGAGAAGCAGTCCTCAACCGATGCGAGGTCGTTGAATTCGGCGATGAACGTATCCCGGGCCGTAGCCGCGGGCACCCCGGGGCTGGAGGGGATGCCCAGAGTGGCCGCCCCCGACCCCGCAGCTACGAGGAACGCGTCGGCATGCCCGTGGTAGCCGCCCCTGAACTTGACAATCCGGCTGCGGCGGGTGACCGCGCGCGCCAGGCGGATGGCGCTCATGGTGGCCTCGGTGCCGGAGTTGACGAAGCGCACCACCTCGATGCCGGGCACGAGTTCGGCGATGAGCTCGGCGATCTCGACCTCGCCGGACGAGGGCGCTCCGAAGGAAGTGCCGCGGGTGAGGGCGCGCGCAGCAGCATCGCGCACCTCCCGGTGGTCGTGTCCCAGGATCGCCACCCCCCACGACCCCATGAAGTCGAGGTAGCGGTTCCCGTCGGCGTCCTCAAGGTACGCGCCCCGCGCGGAACGGATGAAGCGGGGCACCCCCCCGACCGACTTGAACGCGCGCACCGGGCTGTTGACCCCACCCGGCAGCACCCGGCGGGCGCGACCGAAAAGCTCCTCGCTGCGTGAGGTCACGGGCGTGCGTCAGGGTTGGGGGCAGTGGTGGCGCCGAGGGTGTGCGTAGCGCGTCCCAAATCCGCATCCGGGCGCCCGGCCTCGCGCGACTGGACCGCCGCCCGCGACGAGCCATGTCCCAAATCGGCATCCGTGCGCCCCAAGCCGGGGTTCCCGAACGCATCCACCAGCGCCTCGACCATGCCCTCCAGTGTGGCGGTACCCGCCACCCGCGCATTGCCGACCCCCCGGCGGGCGAGCGCCGCGGCGGTCGTGGGGCCGATACACACGACTGTCAACCCAGCGAGGCAGCCGGCGATCTCCCCGCCCAGAGCGCGGTCCACCGCCTCCACCGCCGACGGGCTGGCGAAGGTGACCGCGTCCACCCCGGCGGCCAGGTCGCCGCGCATCCGTTCGGCCGGGGGTGGGGTCACCACCGTGCGGTAGGCGTCCACCCGGCTGACGCGGGCCTCGAGCGCGGTGAACTCCTCCTCCACGGTGGGCGCGGCCCCCGAGGCGGCCGGGAAGAGCACGCGCGCGCCCGCGAGCGGGAAGGTTGCGGCCACCTGGGCGGCCAGGCCGTGCGCGCCCGGCCCGCGCCCCTCCACCGCGACCGCCCAGCCTGCCTCGGCGGCGGCGCGGGCGGTGGCCGGACCCACCACGGCGACCCGGGGGGTGGGGGGTGGGCACGTCCCCGCGGCCGCCACCGCGCGCGCGCTGGTGAACACCACCCAGTCGAACCGGTCGAGCCGCGCACACGCCGCCTCCAGCGGTCGGGGATCGCGCGGCGGGGGGTACTCGGTGGTCGGCCACGCCAGCACTTCCGCCCCCGCCGCCTCCAGCAATGCGCGCAGCCGATCATCCCCCGACGCACTGCGCGTCGTCACCACCCGCACACCCGCGAGCGGCCCCACGCCGGAAACCGGATCCCCCATGCGCCCTATCGCCCCGTCCCCCTGCGTCGAGTCACGCTAACCCAGCGTATCCAGCCACTCTTCGGGACTCGCGAAGATCCCCGTGTGCAGCGGCGCGTCGCTCGCCGTGTAGCGCCTGCCCTCGGTACTCCGCAGCTCATGCACGAGCCGGGAAAACAGCCGCAGATCGTCCATCTCGTAAACGACCACGAATTCCTGATCCTGGAGCCCGAACGAATACAGCAGCAACTGCTTGATGCGCCGGAACTGCTTCCCGATGCGAATGTGCTCGTTCATCATCCCCTGGCGCGTCTCACGCCCGAAAAGATACCAGTCCGCCGTCTTGGTGAACGGATAGACGACCAGATACCGCCTGCGCTCCTCGGCGAAGGAATCGACCTCCTGGGCCGACCGCGCCTTGCTGTACTCCGAGGGGCGCGTGTAACCCCAGAGCGTGCTGACCGGCTCGACGATGTCCCGGTTCGGGCCCTCAGCCTTGGCCCGACGCATGAAATAGCGCGCGCCTGCCTCATCCTCTTCCGCGCGCACCGAACTCCACACCAGCACGTCGGCTCCGGCTTCGAGGCCTTGCAGCAGATAGGGATGGGCCAGGTCCGCGGCGCCCCGCACATCGTCGAACCAGGCACGGGCTCGAGCCCGTCGGGCCGCCCCGTCCATCTCCCAGAAGCGCGCCGTGAAACGATAGTTGGCGAAGTGCCCGAGCACCGTCGGACGCTTCGCCACGGTCCCCTCGCTGTCGCTCACTCCTCTTCCTCGCTGATGATGATGTCGGATCCCATGCCGATGAACTGATATCTCATGACAATTATACTGTCATCTACTGTTTATTCTTTTTGACCCCGCCTTACGACTTGGGAATCTGCTTGCCGGGATCCACGAAGGGCTTGCGCACAACCGTGGCGTCCCGCTCGCCATCGGGGGTGGCTACGCCGAGTCGCGTTCCCAGCTCTCCGAACGCCGCCGGCACCATTGCGTAGCCGATGTTGCCGTCGAGGCGCGGCGAGTACACCGCGGAGGTCACGAAGCCGATCTCCGAACCGTCCCGATGCACGGGCCAGCGGGTCATGTTGAGGTCGAGCCGGGCGCCCGCGATTTCGACTCCGGCCAGCAGGCGCGCGGGGCCTTCCGCCGCGATGCGGGCGAGCGCCTCGCGGCCGATGAAGTCGCCCTCCTGGTCGTGGTCCACCTGCCATCCGAGCCCGACCTCGTAGGGATTGTTCTCCAGCGTCATGTCTATGCCGTAGTTGAGGATGCCGGCCTCGATGCGGCGGATGTCCGACGGTCCGGTGGGACAAATCCCGAGATCGCGTCCTGCTTCCATCACGCGGTCCCAGAGTTCCATCCCCCGGCTGCCGTCCCGCAGGTAGATTTCGTAACCGACCTCGCCGCTCCAGCCGGTGCGCGTCACCACCACCGGAATGCCGTCCAGGTCGGTGTCGGCGAACCAATAGTAACGCAACCCGCTCACTTCGTCGCCGAAGAGCCTGCTGATGACTTCCTTCGATTTCGGACCCTGCACCTGCATGGGCGAAACATCCGGTTCACACAGCTCGACGTCGAGCCCCGAGTTGAGGGCGACCCCCTTCGCCCAGAG
Source organism: Gammaproteobacteria bacterium (assembly GCA_028821195.1). Taxonomy (GTDB): domain Bacteria; phylum Gemmatimonadota; class Gemmatimonadetes; order Longimicrobiales; family Gaopeijiaceae; genus BD2-11. The sequence goes on along the minus strand of JAPPHB010000020.1, from coordinate 84,849 downwards.
CAGCACGTCGCTGTCGGCCAGCGCCAGCCAGAAGTGGTTTTCGCCCAGGCGCAGGAGCACCGGATCGTTCACAATGCCGCCGTCCTCGGCGGTGATGAGGACGTACTTGCCCTGCCCGACGGCGCACCTGGAGAGGTCGCGCGGCGTGAGCAGGTTGGTGAACTCGAAGGCGTCCGGGCCGGTGATCTCCACCTGCCGCTCCACGCTCACGTCCCACACCGTCACCCCGGTGAGCAGCTTCTCGTACTCGGCCTGCAGGTCGTCGTACCGGGTCGGGAGGAACATGTGGTTGTAGACCGTATAGCTCCGGCAGCCCGCGCGCAGGGTGGCCTCGAAGTAGGGCGATCTGCGCAGCCGGGCGCCGCGCTGGATCAGGGCCATGTCGAAGGTCGGGGACATGAAGTTCGCTCCTCGGGTGGGTTTCAGGTCAGGTGCGGGGGACTGGGGCCGGCTGCTCGGTTCACGGTTGATCCCGCCCGCCCAAAGGCGCGCCCGGCCTCTCGTCGCGCAAGATCTCGCGGGCGGCAAGCCGGCCGGGACCGCCCGTGACGCCGCCTCCCGGATGGGTGCCCGAGCCGCACAGGAACAGGCGTTCGACCGGCGTCCGGTACCGGCCCCATCCGGGAACCGGCCGCATGAAGAGGAGCTGGTCGAGGCCCATCTGTCCGTGGTACTCGTCACCGCCCGTGAGGCCGAGTTCGGTCTCGAGGTCGAGCGGGGTAAGCAGGCGGTGGTCGACGATGCGCTCGCGCAGGCCGGGCAGGAACTCGTCGAGCACGTCGAGCGCGCCGGCGAGCAGCGCCTCGCGGGTCGCGCCGTCCTCCCAGCTGCCCGAGCGCAGCCGGTACGGTGCGTAGCGGATCTGCACGGAGGCCAGGTGGCGTCCGGCGGGCGCGAGGGCGGGGTTGTGCAGCGTCGGAACCACGAGGTCCAGGTGCGGGCGCGCCGAGCAGCGCCCGTACTTGGCGTCATCGGCGGCTCGCTCCAGGTAGTCCAGATCCGGGGCCACCAGGGTGCGACCGGACAGGCGGTCCGCGGCGTCCGGCAGCGGCGGAAGCCCGTCGAGCAGGAGGTGGAGCGCCGCCGTGGTCCCGTGGAGCTGGATGTTGGCCACCTTGCGGTTGAACTCGGGGCCCAGCCGGGGCGCTCCCACCAGCCTGAAGAAGGTGCGGCGGGGGTCGACGCCCGACACCACGCAGCCGGCGAAGACCTCTTCTCCGCCAGCCAGCAGCACCCCGGTGGCCACCCCGTCCTCGACCAGAATGCTCTCCACGTCGGCCCCGGTGCGGACCTCCGCTCCGTGCATGTGCGCCGCATCCGCCAGGGCCTCCGAGAGCACGCCAATGCCGCCCTTGACGAAGACGGTCGAACGAAACCCCCAGGCTTCGCTCCCGGCGGCGTGGTAGAACATGCGGAAGGCGCCGCCCATGGCGCTCGGCCCCTGGCGGCCACCCGGAAGGGCGCTGGTGGCGAGCATCCCCTTGAGGGCATCGCTCACGAACCAGTCGTCGAGCAGATCGCGCGCCGACAGCGGGAGCGCCCGCAGCAGCTCCACGACAGTGCGTTTCCCGAGCCGGCCCGCCCGAAGCAGCGGACGCAGCATGCGCAGCCGTTCCCTGGCGGAAGCGCCGTGAAGGATCGGAGGAGGGTGCTCCAGAGCGATCCGCAGCACGCAGGCCATCGAGCGCAGGTAGTCGGCCCACTCCGGAAAGCGCTGCGCATCCGCCGGGCTGTGGCGTGCGATCTCGTCGCGGGTTCGTCCGGGGTCGCGCCAGAGCGTGAGCGCTTCTCCGCCGCCCGTGAGGGAGGTGGCCACCGCGGGCGGATGCACCCACTCGAGTTCGCGCGCGTCGAGACCGAGTTCGGAGACGATCTCTCGCTGGAAGAGGCCGGCGTCCTGCGCGGCCACGTTGACCCGGCAGCCGGGAAAGAGCTCATCGCTCGCGGCGGCGCCCCCGACGACCCCCCGGCGCTCGAGCACCAGCACCTTCCATCCCTCGCGCGCGAGCATGGCCGCCGTGACCAGGGCGTTGTGCCCCGCCCCCACGACGACCGCGTCGTAGCCGCTCACCGTCCCCTCCCCCGCCGCCCTCGCCCAAGATCGGCGAGCACGGTGCCGGCGGCGAGCTTCCCGGGCGCGCCCATGATGCCGCCTCCGGGGTGCGTCCCCGAGCCGCACTGGTAGTAGCCCCGCACCGGCGTTCGGTACTTCGCGTACCCGGCGGCCGGGCGCAGAAAGAAAAGCTGCGACGGGCTCAGCTCGCCCTGGAAGATGTTGCCCTGCGAGAGCCCCGTGGTGCGCTCGATGTCCAGCGGGGTGAGCACCTGACGGTGCAGGATGATGTCCTTCAGGTTCGGGATGTAGCGCGCCAGCGTGTCGACCACGGTATCGCCGAAGGCCTCGCGCCTGTCGTCCCAGTTTCCCTCGCGCAGCTCGTAGGGCGCGTACTGGACAAAGCACGACATGACGTGCTTGCCGGGCGGGGCCATCCCGGGATCGATCGCCGAGGGGATGACGATGTCGATGTAGGGCTCCCTCGAGTAATCCCCGTACTTGGCGTCGTCGTAGGCGCGCTCCAGATAGTCGATGGAGGGGCTGATGGAGACGGCGCCCCGCAGATGAGGCCCCCAGCCGGGCATGCAGGTGAAGTCGGGGGCGGCGTCGAGCGCCAGGTTGACCTTCCCCGAGGATCCGCGGAAGCGGAAGGCCCGCACTGCACGGACCAACTCTCCCGGGAGCTCATCCTCTTCGAGCAGGTCGAGGAAGGTTCGACGCGGGTCGAGGCTGGAGGAGACCACCTTTCCATGCACCTCGTCTCCGTTGGCCAGAGCCACCCCGGTGACGCGTCCGTTCCGGACCAGCACCCGGGCGACCGGCGCGTTGGTGCGGATCTCCGCGCCCGCCTCGCGCGCGGCCGACGCAATCGCCTCCGCAACCGCCCCGGTGCCGCCCTTGGCGAAGCCCCACGCCCGGAAATGGCCGTCGATCTCCCCCATGTAGTGGTGGAGCAGGACGTAGGCGGTGCCCGGCGAGCGCGGCCCCAGGAAGGTTCCGATGATCCCGCTCGCGGACAGCGTGGCCTTGAGCACGTCGGTCTCGAACCACTCGTCCAGGAAGTCTGCCGCGCTCATCGTCATCAGCTTCACGAGCAGGTGCAGCTGTTCCGGCTCGAGGCCCAGGAAGTGCCGGGCAAGGCGGATCAGGCCGGAGATGTCGCGCGGGCCCAGCCGGGCGGGGTCGGGCGGGACGATGTCGAGCAGATACTTCACCGCGCGCGCCATGAAGAAGAGCGACCGGCCGTAGTCGTCGTAGGCCTCGGCGTCGCGCTCCGAGAAGCGCGCGATCTCGCGCCAGGTGCGGTGGTGGTCGCCGTCGCGGTAGAGCCGGTCGCCGTCAGGGAGCGGCGTGAGCGTGCTCTCGAGCGGCAGGATGGTGAGCCCGTGCCGCGGCAGGTCCAGCTCGCGGATGATCTCCGGGCGCATCAGGCTCACGACGTACGAAAAAACGCTGTAGCGGAAGCCCGGGAAGATCTCTTCGGTGACCGTGGCGCCCCCCACCAGCGGACGCGCCTCCAGTACGCACACGTCCAGCCCCGCGCGCGCCAGGTACGCCGCGTGCACCAGACCGTTGTGCCCGCCGCCGATCACGACCGCGTCGTATGTGCGGGTCATCGGACTCATGCGCGCTTGCGCGCGGGATCGAAGAAGGGGGTCTTCACCACCGTGGCCGGCACCTCGTGGCGCACGAACTCCACGGTGAGCTCGAAGTCCACACGTCCGCCGGGGCGAGCGAAATCGCGCTGCAGGGTCGCGAGGGCGATGTACTTCTTGAGGATGGGCGAGAAGGTGGAGCTGGTCACGAACCCGACCTGGGCACCGGCGGCGAAGATCGGCACCGGCTCGCGCGATGCCTTGCCCGCCACCAGCGGAGGCAGTCCGACCGAGGCGAAGCGCCGCTCGATGCGCGGCCAGTCGACCTCGAGCCCCGCGAAGGCCCATTTGGAGGGCTGGGCAGCCTCCCGCGCGAGCGCCCTCCCGCCCACGAAGTCGCGTCCGGACCGCGGCTGGACCGCCCATCCCAGGCCGGCCTCGTAGGGCGAGGACTTGCGCGACTCGATGAGCGCCGTCCACGCCGACACATAATCCACCTCCTTGAGCAGGAGCCCGGCCTCGATGCGGGCCATGTCGAGGGCGTCGAGCCCCGCCGGGGCGATGCCGTACCCCCGGCCCATCTCCATGAGCGCGTCCCAGAGGTCGAGCGCGTGTTCGGGGCGCACCCAGAGCTCGTATCCCAGATCACCCGTGTAGCCGGTCCGCGTGATCGTGACCGGACTCGATCCCACGGTCCCCTTCGTGAGCCCGAAATACGAGACGGACGCGATGTCCGCGCCGGTCACCAACCCCGCCAGAATGTCACCCGACGTGGGCCCCTGCAGGGCGAGCGCCGCCAGCTCGAGCGAGATGTCGCGCACGTCGGCGTCCATCCCGAGCCCGCAATCCTGAAACCAGCGCAGGCACGGATCCGCGGCCGTGATGCGGAATCGGTCCGCGTCCAGGCGCTGCACGGTGCCGTCGTCGATCAGCTTGCCGGCCTCGTCGCACCAAGGGCTGTAGAGAACGCGCCCCTCCGGGCAGTCGGCCACGTTGCGCGTGACGATGCGGTCCACCAGCGCGGCCGCATCGGTTCCCGTGATCTCGTACTTGCGCAGGGGCGAGATGTCGAAGAGGGCCGCGCCGCTGCGCACCGCGTAGTACTCGTACTCGTGGCTCGGCTCGTAGCTGAGGGCGATGGCGTACCCGGACCAGTTGCGCCAGCGGCGGTGGTGGCACAGCGTGGCGGTGCGCGGGTGGAAGGGTGTTTCGAGGAGCATGCGGCAAGCTGGCTGCGATTCAGAAACGCAGCAAAGTGGTGACCGCGGGTCGCCCCGGCTGGATGACGATGATGTAGAGCCGGTCGTACTCCATGTGGTCGATGGGACCGTGAGGATCGCCCCCGAGCGCCTCCGCCAGTTGCGGCGTGGTGTTGCTGTGGCCCGAAACCAGATGACGACCAGGGGTCGCGCGGATGGTTTCCGCGAGCTGCTCCAGTTCTCCGGGGCTGTAGATGATGAGCTCGACGCCATCGTCCTCGGCGATGGGGCGGGCGGTATCGAGCGTCCGCGTCAGGCTGGTGGAATGGACGTGGGTGAAGTCCACGTCCGCCAACAGCGTCCGCAGCTTCTCGACTCGCTCTCGCCCAACATCGTTCAACGGCGAGTTGGGGCTGTCGTCGAGCCGCTCGGCGTGGCGCACCAGGAAGACGGTGACGGCTTCGTCGTCCGTCGGGACAGCGACCTGTGCCCCCAGGCGGAAGGGCGCCGCGACCGCCGCCAGGCAGGCCGCGAAGGCTGCCAGCGCGTTTGCGGCCAGGCGCACGCGGCATCGGGGAATTCGCGATCGAGTCATGGCACCCCCGCTACTTGAGCGCGACCAACTGGTCTGGATCCACCCGCACGACGATGTAGGTGATCGCCTCGGTGATCTCGCTGAACCCGTGCGGCGAGTTGGTCGGGATGATCACCATGTCCCCCGGTCCGATGTCGCGGCTCTGTCCGCCGGCGATGCCGCCCAGCGCACTCGGGCCGGTCAGCGTGCGGACCGTATTCCCCTCCGGATCGAGGGGACGCGGGTCCGTGAGCTCGCCCCCGGTCACCAGCGTGCCCCGCCCCGACACAACGTAGTAGACCTCGGTCTGGTTGTGGTGCTGGATCGCCCCCAGCGAGGTGGTGGGCGGCCGGTGCACCAACCCGACCCCGACGTTGTGGCCGCCCGCATCGATGTGGCGGATCTGCTGGTCGCTCACCCGGCCCTCGGGAGCGTTCGCGATGGTGGCGAGAATGTCCTCCGCGGTAATGTGGGTGGCGGCCTGATTCTCCTGGGCCGCGGCCCAGATCAGTCCGCCAGCCAGCGCGGCAACGAGCAGCTTCGACATGGGCGTCTCCGGTCTTCAGTGGGGTCTTGGCCGGGCGGGCCAATACTAGGATGTCGCGTGTGGTTCCGTCCACCGGATGGCGGAACCCGGGGGAGTCGCAGTGTGAATCGGGCGGCAGAATCCAGGGTGCGGAAGGGTGTTCCCCGGGCGTAATGATCCCTCGATTGCCTGCGCGACAGCAGCGCGGCAAGCTTTCCCGCCGCGAGCACCGCTTTGACATCCCATCAAGATACTTGCAATGACCCAACCCTTATCTCGCCGAGTTGTCAAATCAGGTTCCCGACCGGCCGAAGGTTGGCCTGGCTAGGGCCCGGCTTTCCGCAGGGGTGCCAGGGCGGCGTCCTCGACCCGGATGCGCAGGAACACGGTGAGTGTGACGAGGAGCCCCATGATTGCCGCGATGCGCCATGCCCCGAAGATCATGGGAACCGACACGACCTCGCCCACGACGAGTGCGTAGTTCGGGTGCCGCATGAAGCGGTAGGGCCCCCGCACCACCAGCGGCGCGCCGGGAACCGTGATGACGCGCACGGTCCAGTACTCCCCCAGGCTCAGCATGACCCAGGCCCGGAACGCCTGCAGCAGCAGATAGACCCCGATCCACCACAGGCTCGGGGGCGTGCCGGGGTCGATGAACGCGGCCATCGCCGCGAACCAGGCAACGTACAGCGCGACGAAGAGCGGAAGGTGCCGGCGCCCGACCTCTTCGCCACCCCGGGCCAGGAGCCGGGCCGAGTTGCGCCGGGAAAGCGCCATGTAGCCCAGGTGCTGAAGGGCCACGATGAGCAGGATCAGATAGGTCATGCCTCGATCAGCATCATCGCGGCGGTGAATCCGGGGCCGAGCGAAGTAAGCAGGATGCGGCCCGTGGCGCCCGCTTGCAGGGTACGCTCCAGGACGAACAAGGCCGTGGGCGCGGACATGTTTCCGTGACGGCGAAGGATCTCCCGGGAATGGATCAGGGCATCCGGGGGCAGGTCGAGCGCCTCCTCCAGCGCGTCGAGAACCCGCGCTCCGCCGGGGTGCGCGGCGTACACGTCGATTTGGTCCAGCGAGAGGTCGCGGGACTGGAGGAAACCCTCGACCGCGCCGCGAAAGCGCCGCCGGACGATGTCCGGGATGCTGCGCGAGAACAGGACGCCGAACTCACCCGCTTCGCCGAAGTCCCAACCCATGACATCCAGGGAGCCGGGCCAGGTGTGCTCGCCCCAGTCCCGGACCGCCGGCCCCCGGCCCGACGTGCTCAGCACCGCGCCCGCGGCCCCGTCTCCGAAGAGCGCGGCCGCGACGACGTTGCCCTTCGACGCGTCGTCCTTCTGGAAGGTGAGCGTGCACAGTTCGACGGTGAGGAACAGTACGTTCAGTTTGGGTTCGGCCCGGCACATCGCGCCGGCACGGGCCAGCCCCAGCACTCCGCCCGCGCAGCCGAGACCGAAGATCGGCAGGCGCCGGATGTCCGGCGGCAGGCGCAGGCGATCGATGAGCAATGCGTCCAGCGTGGGGGTCGCCAGGCCCGTGCTGGACACCACGACCAGTCCGCCCACCTCCCCCGGCTCCAGCCCGGCCTGGTCGAGACATCGTGCGGCGACCTCTTCCAGGATCGCCAGCGAACACTCGATGTAGACGTCGTTGCGTTCGGAGAAGCTGCGCGGCTGGCGATACCAGTCCAGCGGCATGGAGATCTGGCGGGAGTCGATTCCGGCGTTCGCGTACACCCGCGCCATGCGGTCGAAGTTGGCAAACGAGTGCGAAAAGAACTCGTAGCCGAGGGGCACCAGCTCTTCCTGACGGTAGCGGTGCGGCGCGTGTCCGCTGGCCAGGGAGTTGAGGCGAACGGCGGCGTCGTGTGGCGGCATCACTCTCCCCTCACCCGCCAGGCCTCCGCACCCTCCGCTTGATGTCCGGGTCGACCCGCGTGCCGTACATGGTGATGCCGGACAGGCGGGAGAAGTAGTCGTAGGCCGCGGCCGACACCGCCTCCACGACCGCCCCGCCGTCGCCGCCGTAGTTGGACATCACCGAGATCACGTAGGGGCGGTCGGGCACGTCCACGAGGCCCCAGACGGTGGATACCCCGGTGATCCCGCCCGGCTTGAAGGCGATGGGCACGTTGCGGGGCACCGGGTTGCGGATGGGTCCGCCCTTGAAGATCTCGAGGATTTCGCGCACCCGTGCGCAGCCCGCCTCGCTCATCGGAAGATCGCAGCTCGCGATCCGCTCCATGATCAGCGCGGCGTCCCGGGGCGTGGACAGATTCTCGTTCCCGCGCGCGGATTCCTCCGGCTGGATCATCTTGCGCTGCAGCAGGGTGTGCTCGGCCCCGAGCGAGGCGGAGAGGGCGTTCACCTCGGCCATTCCCATCTCGTCGATGAGCACGTTGGTCCCGGTGTTGTCCGAATACACGATCATGTAGATGGCGTAGTCCTCGAGGGACAGCGACGCGCCCCCGTCGGTCAGGTGAAGCAGCACCCCGCTGCCCCCTGTGCGCACCTCGTCGGTCATGTCGATGCGGCGACGCAGCAGCCCCGGCTCCTCCTCGGCGCGCCGGAAGAGTTCCAGCAGGATGGGGATCTTGATGGAGCTGGCCTGCGGGAAGACCAACTCGTCGTTCACCCGGAAGCGGTCCCCCGAAGTCAGGTCGATGATGTGTACGCCGGCGACGCCCTCATAGCCATCGACGATGCCCTCCAGCTCTGCCTGGAGCTTGCCGCGCAGAAGGGCCAGGTGCTCCTCCTGGGCCGAGAGCGGGGAGGCGGGGGAGAGGAAGAGCGTGGAGGCGGCAAGGCCGAGGGCCAAGCGGCAGGCGAGGATACGGTGCGGCAGCAATAGCGTCATGGTCCCTCCTGATGATGTGCTTCTGGCTGATGACGACGCGGCAATGGCGACTCCGGACAGCATCGGGTGGCGACCAGGACCCGGCCGCACCCGCTGCTCAGATGCGCATCGCCGAGAACACGGCCCGGTGCGCAGCCACGATGCGTTCCAGCGCCTCCCGGTTGGGCTCGAGCGACCACTCGCCGCGCTCCGAGGTTCCGCCCAGCACGATGCCGTCGCTGCGCGGCTGCATGTGGATGCCGAGGCCGCCGCCGGAAACGGAGGCTCCGCCGAAGGTGCCGTAGTTCACTTCCGGCTGCGGAATCAGCACGGTGAGCTGTCCCTTGAGGGGGACCATCGTGCGGTCGCTAAACAGGTCGCGCGCGCCCAGCCCGGTGCAGTTGACCACGACCGGCTCCTCCAGTTCCACCAGTTCGCCCGGCTCCGTGAACTCCCGGATGACGATGCGCCCGCCGCGGTCCACGACGTCCCGCACCAGAGCATCGAGATAGATGGAGGGTTCGATGCGCATCTGGGTACGCTGGGTGGCGTAGCGGGTTGCAAACGGATGTTCCCCGGGTCCGAGCAGCCTGGTGCCCGTGCGCAGGTGCGCGGGAAGCAGCGGCTCGGAGTCTCCTCCCCCGTCCCCCCTGGGACGCGGCTCGTTGTCGCTCAGCGCGTAGCTGTGAATCCACGAAACACCGTAGCCGCGCCCGACGAGCAGCTGCAGCTGCCGATAGGAAATCTCCGCGGCTTCGCGGAACTGCGCGTCCCAGGCGGGCGTGCGCAGGTCACCGTCGATGAGGCCCGAGGTGGGGGTGAACCCCGCGAGCGACATGTTCGAGGTGGTGTTGGGGGGCACGTCCACCGTGTAGATGGTCACGTCGAACCCGCGCCGCTGCAACTGACGCGCGGCGGTGAGCCCCGCGGCCCCGCAACCGATGACCGCAGCGCGGCGGCTGTCGTGCTCCAGGGCCATCTCGGCGGCCATGGCGCCCGTGCCCCACGAGAGCGACATCCCCGCCCCGCCGTGCCCGTAGTTGTGGATCACGGTGGTCTCGTCCAGCCGCTCGGTGCGCAGCAGGAAGCCTGCCGGGCGATGGGGGCGGAGGCCCACGGTGGTGCGGATGATGCGGTTCGGGTCCACGCGCACCGGCGCGAGCCGCAGCGGCGGCCGGCCCATGGGTGTCGAGCGTACTCCGCACGCACTCAGCCCGCTCCCGAGCAGCCCCAGGCCACCGATCTTCAGCAGCGTTCGTCGGTCCATCATGTCTCCGGCCCATTCTGCCATGGCAGGTGTCTTCGCCGAAGTCCCATCTTGGATGGCGGGCCAACGACGGGCAACTCTGCCCCCGCCCCTCGACGAGCGACAGCCGGTCGGCTAGCCGGCGCGGCGTTACCCGGGCAGGACGAACCCCACCGCGCGGTCCACGTCGCGGATATCAACCACCGCGCCATCGGTGAAGTCGATCACGATGCGCCAGGGCCGGGTCCCATCCTCGACCGCGATCGGTTCCAGCCACGCGCGCTCGATCCAGCGCACCCGCAGCAGGGCATCCTCCAGCGCCGCGAGCTGAAGGTCGGTCTCGGGTCCTGCATCGATGTAGTAGTTGACGGTCTCCACATCGAAGGGGTGGTTGATGCGCCAGCGGTTGAGCGCCTGGTTGACCGTCACGAAGTCCGCACCCGTGTCGATGAGGTGCTGGGCGTGGAAGCGGAGCAGCATGTCGTTGTGCTTGGGATTGCGGGCCAACGCCTCCTCCAGGAAGCGCTCGTACTCCGCGACATCCCCCGACGCCAGCGACTGCATCCCCTGGATGAACTCCGTGTCCGCCTCCTCCGGAGTCACCCGCACCAGCACCTCCGCCAGCGCGCGCCCCTCCTCGGTGAACCAGCCCGGAGGCTCGGAGCCGCGCGAGAGCCACCACTCGCGCCCGCCCACGATCAGGCAGAGCCCGTAGATGACGAGCAGCAGGCGGTATTTCCGGTGCCACGGCATGCTACAACCCCTTCTGCACGCTCTTGTCGCGCACCTTCCAGATGAAGGAATCCACGTAGTAGTGGGTCAGCGCGTACGCCGCGATCAGCGTCTCCGCGAAGAGGGCGTAGCTCGCCGCGTAGTCGAGCCCGGCGATGTTGAAGTTCTGGATGGCCGCGTAGGGCGCGAAGTTGACCACCCCGAACCCGAACTCGTCGAGCGGCCGGTTGATCATCAACTGCACGAGAATGGCGTACGCTCCTCCCGCGAGCAGGAACCACTTCAGCTTGCCCTTGCCCGCCAGGCGGCTCCAGAAGCCCGGCCTCGACACCTTCTGGTCGGCCTTGCGCCTCATGAAGACGTAGACCATCACCATGTACTGGACCCCGTGCATGATGCGGTGGGCCACGTTGTAGATGAGGATGGAGTTGGTGTGCCAGGCCGCGAAGTACCACAGGAAATAGCTCGCGGCGATGAAGACGTACTTGATGGGGTTGATGCGCCCGCCGTTCTGCACCAGCCGCCACAGGTGCACGGTGTAGCACGCCAGGTAGATGCCCAGGGCGAGCCAGGCGATCTGCTGCAGCGTCTCTACGAAGCCCGCCGAGACGGGAATCTGCATGCGGTGCAGCTCGCGGATCCACAGGTGCCGGAACATGGGCGCCTGGATGAACATGTTCAGGTACAGCGACCAGTGCAGCGCGAGGTCCCAGCGGCCCGTGGAAGGCGTGCCCGCGCCCGCCTTGAAGTCGTAGATGCGGCTGAAGCCGTGTTGCTGCATGATGCTGTGCTGATGGTCCCAGGCCGTGACCATGAGCAGCAGGGTGATCGGGGCCCAGGTGAGGCCCGCGGCGGTGAGCCCGAAGATGACGATGGGCCCGAGGATGAGCCGGTCCTTGAAGCGCGCCCACTCCTCCGGCATGCCGTAGCTGCGCACCCATCCCGCGTAATGGTGGGGCACCGTGATCCAGAGGTTGACGGAAGCCACCACGACGTAGGGCAGCCACATCTGGAAGCCCAGGGCGATCGCCACCGCCAGGAAGGGCAGCCCCAGGAACCACACCAGATCGAGGCGCGGGTTCAGGATGTAGCCGGTGCGGAACGGAGACTCGCCCGACCGATTGCTCTGTGTAGGCATACCTGGCGTGCAAAGCGGGTGAAAGGGGGCGATCTCGGCCGCGTACGATTGCCAGGCGGAGTCGCCGCTCAACATCGCCAGCCCGCTGGACCGAGGTCAAGCGGGATAGTACGAAGTCCTCCTTCATGCGCTCCTGATGCAGAAGTCCGTCGTCTCGTTCATCCACCGACTAGGAGGTTTCCAATGAAGCGGTTGCCGCTCGTTGTCATCGTAATGCTGTTCGTTCTCGCGCCCACCTCTCCCGCCTCGGCCCAGGCCACGCTGTCCCTGACCGGCGGCGTAAACCTGTCCACGCTCGCAGCCGACGCTCCTTCCGCCCGCGAGGTGTGGCACTCCGAATCCCTCGCGAGAATGTCCATCGGGTTGGCGGCGACCGTCCCGGTCTCGAGGCACCTCGGGGTCCAGGCTGGTGTCGCCTACGCGCAGAAGGGCGGTCGGCTGAGCGGGCTGGACAACCGCCAACTCGTCACCGTGGACATGGCGCTCGACTACTTCGAGTTCACGCTGCTGGCCGTGCCGACGTTGCCCCTGTCGTCGTGGGAACGCTCCTCGGTTCGCTTCTTCGTCGGTCCCTCGCTGGCCAGCCGCGTGTCCTGCGAATTCGATGCATCGGGCTGGCTGGGAACGGAGCACGTCGCCGCCGCCGGCAGCTGCGATGCGGGACAGGACGAAATCGAGCCCTCGATGGACCTCGGAGTCGCCCTGGGCGGAGGAATCGCGGTTGGGGTGACGGACCGGGCCGATGTGAGCGTCGACCTGCTCTACACGCTTGGCTTCATCCCCGTCGGAGGCGGAGACCGGTACTCGAGTGGGCCGAGGCACCGTGTTCTGACACTGCGAGCCGGCATGGCGGTGCCGATCGGCTAGGGGTCGAGCGACCCTGTCGAGTGGCCCTCGCCAGAACAGTCTGATGACACACATGTTGGGGGGTGGGTTCGGCTAGCTCATCTGAGGATCCGCGAAGAGGAGTAGGGATGTCGGGCTAGTGAACCCGGATGCCTGTCACTTGGAGGCTCGCATGCGTCTGCTGATGTCCGCGATTGCATTGCTGCTTTGGGCCCCAGGAGTGCTGCGCGCGCAGACCGCCTGTCCAACGCCATGGCGGCTGGAAGAGGTCCTGCGGATCGGCTCCGCGGAAAGCACGGACCTTGTTACCAGTGTCCGGGATCTCGCGATCGGGCCGGATAGTGCCCTGTACGTCGCTCAGGCGCAGGTGCCCGCAGTCAATGTGTTCTCCCTCGATGGCCGGTTCCTTCGCCAAATCGGTCGCGCGGGCCGGGGGCCGGGTGATATCGAGTGGTCGGCCTTCGGCCTGGGCTGGATCGGAGACACGCTTTGGGTGGCCGACCTAAACCGGATCCAGTTGTTCACTGCGAACGAGCGCGTACCGGAGGAAGTCATCCAGTTCTACCTGAGCGTGCCCGCGGAGGGATCTCACTTGACCCCGGGCCGCATGCTCGCGGACGGGACTGTCGTCGGTGCGCGTCGACTCAGCGACATGAGGGTCTGGTCGTCCCAGGGAGACGATCCTGGGCTGGCGCTGCGTCGGATCTCACGATCCGGTGAAGTCCTCGACACGATGGCCATCATGGATTGGCCCGACAACGCCGTGGAGAATGAGAGGAACCCCGGCGGATGGCCTCGTGTCCACCCCCTCAAGGAAGCGCCCCTTCCGGGGTTGCAGGAATACGTGACGGCACTCAAGCCCGACGGCTCCGCGGTTGTGCAGATCGCGAGAGTTCAGGAGGAGGCGACTCCCGCGACCTTTGATCTTATGAAGATTTCGATTGGTGGAGACACGCTCCTTCATCGGAAGATCGAGTACGAACCCCTTGAAGTCACCCGCGCAATGGAACGACGCCTGGCGGACGAGTACGCCGGATGGGCGGTCGGAGACTACACCTCTCGCCGGATGCAACTGCTCGAAACCACACTCGAGCGCCAACGCAGTGCCTACCGGCGCGTATTCTGGGTCCCCGAGAACCATCCGCCGGTCCGGAAGGTCGTGGCCGGAACGGACGGATCCATCTGGTTGCTCCGGGAGCTGCGGGACGACCGCGTCGATGTGTGGGAGATCTACGGTTCGGACGGCAGGCTCGAGGGCAGGCTGGAGATCGGAGAGGGTCGCGCTTCGACAAAACCCTGGTACCCTCGTCTCGCACTCCTCCTCGCGAGCCGTAACGAGGTGTGGGGAGCCACACGCGGAGACTTTGAGGAGCCCTACCTGCACCGGTACCTCGTCGACCGGACGTGCGCGCCCTAGTGCCCGCGCGCATCGCCTGTGTGGGCATCCTGCTTCTCTGTGCCTGCGGAGATTCAGAGGGTCCCGGTGCGGCCCCCGTCGCCGCGCCCCTCGAAGAGGTGTTCGCCGTCGAATCCGTGATTCAACTCGGCGAAGACCCGGCCGACTCGATCGCCGAGATCGGAGACTTCGTCGAACGGCGGGACGGTGGGTATCTGATTGGTGACCGCTTCCTGCCGCGGGTTCGAAGCTACGACGGGGAGGGCCGGCTGGAGGCAGCGTTCGGGAGGTTCGGAGAGGGTCCCTTCGAGTTTCGGCGGATTACCGCGGTGGCGGAGGCACCGCCAGGGAGAGTCGTCGTCGCGGACTTCGGCCAATCTCGTCTGACGTATCTGACGAACGCGCTGGTTCCCGATACCATGGTCGCGTTGCCCGGGGCTCCCAGGGATGTGCTGAAGCTCGGACCCGACCTGCTCGTGCACATGGTCGTGGGAGAGCCCAACCAGGGCGTCTTCGGCCATCCACTGCTCCTTCACCGGATGACGCCGCCGGAGTTGGTCTGGAGCACTTTCGAACTCCCGTTTTCCGACTTCGAGAGGCCCTACTGGAGTTCGTTCGCGAATTTCGCGGTCGCTACCGGCGGCGACTCGACGTATGTGACGTCGGGCCTCAGATACCCGATCACCGTTGTCGACGGGACCGGAGCGATCGTGGGCACCATCGGGGCGCCGTCGGCCTCGTTTCGGCCAATGCCCGTCCTGGAACAGGGCGCGCTGCTCAATCTCGGGAACTCCGGAACCACGCTGGGAGAGCTTCTTGCGAGCTTCGACCTCATCGACCGCATCGACGCGGTCGGGTCGCACCTGGTGCTGACGCGAGGCCGGTACAATCCCGAGCGGCCCATGCCTCCCCGCGAGCTGCTCCACACGTCGCTCGAAGTCTACGACCGGCACACCGGAGCCAAGCTCTACGAGGATGTGCCGCTGCCGGATGGATCCAGGGTTCTGGCCGGAGGCCGGTTTCTGTTTCTCCTGCTGGACATGCACGCTCCGCCCTGGCGAATCGCCAGGCTCCGGCTTCTGACGGAGGGCTGACGCGCGTCCAAGCCCTGGACATGGCGACGCTCCGCTGATGTAATGCGGTCATCACCTCGATGTAAGTTGCGCATTACATCCCGATGGACCTATCGTGTTTTCCAGCGAGGGACTCATCGGTCATCCTCGGAGCCGACAAGAAGCAGGCCGAGCCTGGTGGCCGATCCGGGAGATACGCATGACCGACACCCGACTCCACAACAGCGTCCGGCCGTACCGTCGCGATTTGGGTCTGTCGCAGGAGGCCCTGGGGGACCGGGTCGGGGTGAGCCGGCACGCGATCATGGCGATCGAGGGCGGCCGCCAGGTCCCGTCCACGACGTTGGCGCTCCGGCTGGCGGACACGTTCGACTGTGCCGTCAAGGACCTCTTCCGGCTTGAGCCCGTGCCGGAGTTGGAGGTTCACCTCCCACCCCTCCGCCCCGCCGCGCCCGCCTCCCCGCCCGCGCCCTCCTCCCGGGTGGCCGTCGGCCGTGTGGACGGCCGGTGGGCGGCCCATCCCCTCCCCGCGCACACGACCGGGGCGGCCGATGCGATCGTGGTGGAAGCCGCGCCCGCGCCCTCGCACGCCCCGTCCATCCCCAAAGCTGACTCGCCCGCGGCCGACCGAGCCCGCGTCCGCCCCGTGCGCGACATGCAGCAGCTCGAGCGCAACGTGCTGGTCGCCGGGTGCGCCCCCCTGCTCGCCAACCTGGCCCATCGCGTCGGGGAGGGCTCCGGGAACGCGCGCGCCACGTGGATTCCCGCCAGCAGCCATCGTGCCCTGGACCTGCTCGCCGCGGGACTGGTGCACATCGCCGGGCTGCACCTGTCGGGCGGGGCGTCGAGCGAGGCCAACGTCCATGCGGTGCGGCGCCGCTTCCCGGGCAAGCGCATGCTGGTGGTCAACCTGACCCGCTGGCGGCAGGGGTTCGTGGTGGCCGCGCGCAACCCGCTGGACATCCGCGACGCCGCCGACCTGCTGCGGCCGGGCGTGCGGGTGGTGGGGCGCGAGCCCGGCACCGGCGCCGACGACCTGTGCGCGCGCCTGCTCGCGGGTGAGGGCAGCAGACGGCCGGACTACTCGGGTCCGGTGGCGGAGGGCCACCTCGACGTGGCCCGGCGGGTTCACTGCGGCGCGGCGGACACCGGAGTCGCCATCGAGAGCGCGGCGCTCGCCTGGGGACTGGGGTTCGTGCCCCTGGTGGAGGAGCGCTTCGACCTGGTCATCTCCGCCGCCATCGCCGAGGCGCCGCCCGTGTCGCGCTTCCTCGAAACCCTGGACGACCCCGGCTTCCGCACCGAAGCCGCCTCCCTGCCGGGTTACGATACCTCCATCAGCGGGCACGCGAGCACGCTTGAGGCAGGGAGCGCGCGGCCATGAGGCGAAGTTCGCTCGGACGGCCCGCATGGGCGTTGCTGCTCGCGGCCCTGCTCCAGGCCTGCGCCCCGGCCGACGCCTCCCGCACCCTGCACGTGTACGCCGCCTCCTCCCTTGCCGAGAGCTTCGCCGCCATGGAGCACGCCTTCGAGGCGGCGCACCCCGGGACCGACGTGGTGCTGGCGTTCGCGGGCAGCCAGGTGCTGCGCCTCCAGATCGAGCAAGGTGCGCCCGCCGATGTTTTCGCTTCAGCCGATCCGCGCCACATGCAGGCGCTGGTGGAGCGCGGCCGAGTCCGCGACGGGCGCGTCTTCGCGCACAACCAGTTGGTGCTCATCGTGCCCCCCGGGAACCCCGCGCGCATCGAGTCCTTCCGCGACCTGCCGCGCGCCAGCCGGCTGGTGATCGGGACCGAGAGCGTTCCCGTGGGCAGCTACGCGCGCCAGGCGCTGCGGCGCGCCGAGGCCGCGGGGGAAGGCGGCTTCGCGGCTTCGGTGCTTGCGCGCGTTGCGTCCGAGGAGAGCAACGTTCGCCTGGTGCGGGCCAAGGTGGAGCTCGGCGAGGCGGACGCAGCCATCGTCTACCGCAGCGACACCGTCGCGGCGGGCGGCGTGCGCGCCATCGAAATCCCACCCGGCCTGAACGTCAGCGCCGACTACTCCATCGGCATTGTGGAGGGCGGCGTGAACCCGGACCTCGCCGCCGCGTGGCTCGCGTTCGTCCTTTCCCGGCAAGGTCGCGAGCTCCTGGCCCGGCACGGGTTCGCGGCGGAGTAGGCAACGCGTGAGCCGGCAGGCGCACCCGCCCGACCTCCTGGGCGCCGGGCGATGGCCGTCGCTGGCGGCGGCGCTGCCCATGCTCGTGCTGACCGCCCTTCCGGTCGTGGCGCTGGCGCTGGCCTCTTCGCCGGCGGAGCTGGCCGCCGGAGCGCGCCATCCGCTCTTTCTTCCGGCGCTCGGACTGACGGCGCGCACCACCGTGGTGAGCCTGGTGGTCGTGGTGGCTGCGGGCACCCCGCTGGCGTGGTGGCTCGCGGCCTCCTCCGGCCGCTGGGCGCGCGGCGTCGAGCAACTGGTGGACCTTCCCATCGTCCTGCCGCCCGCCGTGCTCGGCATCGCGTTGCTCCAGACCTTCGGCCGCAACGGCCTGCTGGGCGGCCCGCTGGAGGCGCTCGGGCTGCAGGTACCCTTTACCACGGCCGCCGTGGTGCTCACCCAGGTAGTGGTCGCCTCGCCGTTCTACGTCCAGTCGGCCGCGGCCGCGTTCCGCCGGGTCGACCGCGACCTGCTCATCGTCGCGCGCACGCTCGGACGGTCGCCGGCGGGGGCGTTCTTCGGGGTGGCGGTGCCGGTGGCGCTGCCCGGGCTCGTCAGCGGGGCCGCTCTGGCGTGGGCGCGCGCGATCGGCGAGTTCGGGGCGACGCTGCTCTTCGCGGGCAACCTGCCGGGACGGACGCAGACCGCCCCGCTGGCCATCTACACGGCGCTCGAATCCGACGTGCAGGCCGCGGTCGCGCTTTCCCTGGTGCTGGCCGCGGTCGCGGTGCTGCTGCTGCTCGGGCTGCGCGCGCTTCCGGGCGGCCGTCTGGGCAGGGTGGTGGAGGCAATGGCCGCAGGGGCAGGTCGGCGGTGAACCCGACCTGGCACGCCGAGGTCCGGATGCGGGTCGGTGAGCTGGATCTGGACGTGCGCCTGGACGGTGGAATGCGGCCCGTCGCCCTGGTGGGCCCCAACGGCTCCGGTAAGACCACCCTGCTGCGCACCATCGCGGGCGCCTACCGGCCATCCTCCGGGGTCATTGCCGTCGGCGACCGCGTCCTGTTCGACTCCACCAGGGGCATCGACCTCCCTCCAGAGGAGCGGAGGGTGGGCTACGTGCCCCAGGGCTATGGGTTGTTCCCGCACCTGCGCGTACTCGACAACGTCAGGTTCGGGCTGGCGGGCTCCTCACAACGTGACAACGGTGCGCGGGCGTCCGCTCTCGCCGTGCTCGAACAACTGGAAGCCGACCATCTCGCCGAGCGCTGGCCGGACACGCTCTCGGGGGGCGAGCGCCAGCGGGTCGCGCTGGCTCGCGCGCTGGTCACCGAGCCTCACATCCTGCTCCTCGACGAGCCGCTCGCGGCACTCGACGCGGCCGCGCGCCGGACCATGCGCCGCCGGCTTGCGGAGCGGCTCGAGGAAAGCGCCGTGCCGGCCATGGTGATCACCCACGACATCCGCGACATCGTGGCGCTGAGCGCCGATGTCCACGTGATGGAGGAGGGAAGGATCGTGCAGCGGGGCCCGGCCGACGCGCTCGCCGCGCACCCCGCTACCGAGTTCGTGGCGGAGGTCTTCGGATCACCGGCGGCTACTCGCGGGAGCCGTTCTCTGCGCTAGCTGCCAACATCGCCCTGCGAGGCATGGCCTTCGTCCGGATCGGCATCGGCCCGGACGCAGAGCGCCCCCAACTCTCCCGCGGTGATCGTGCACGCACCGAAGCGCAGTACATCCCCCGGATCGAGCAGCGCCTGTCGGATCGGGTGCCACTCGTCCCCACGGCGCACGAAGGTGCCGCTCCCCGTCGCGCGATCGGCGACGTGGATCCGCCCCTCGGGCAGGCAGACGACTTCCGCATGGCACCGCGACACGCTGCCGTCACGCAGCACCACGTCGCACGTGCCTTTGCGGCCCACGGTCCGAGCGACAATGCGAGACATGTCCGAATCCTCTCAGCTGTCGGGTTTGCGAGCGGGTGTCGACTGAAGGGCGAGACGCGGCCCGTCACCGAACTGAACGACGGCATCCCGGGCGAGTTCCCGGGGCGTGAACGGAACCAGCCGTTCACCGTTGACCCAGGTGCCCTCGCGCGAGTTCAGGTCTTCGATGAAGAAACGCCCGCCCTTGCGGATCACGCGCGCGTGACGCATGGAAACCGTCCGGTCTTGGATGACCTCGTCGACCAGGGCCGGCTGGCGGCCGATGACCAGTCCGCCCTCGGCACGCCGGAGCCTGTGGCCCTCAAAGCGGATGTCGATGGGTGGATCGCCGTAGTCCGAAGCATCGGCGACAAACCGAAGATCCGGAAGTGCGGCTCCGTGCGGACTGCCTCCCGCGCCTCCGGGTCGGCGAACACCTCCCGCCACGGCCCCACGGCCGGGTAGAAAGTACCTGAACGGCAGATAGAGGCCCGAGCTGCGAGGATGCGCGGGGTCGCGCGCCCCCGACGACAGCCGCTCGACCACCCGGACAACCTCGCGGCGCGGTGCGCGCATGGTCAGGAACATCAGCGTCGGAAACATGACCGCCGCCATGCCGAGCGTGATCCAAAGACCCAGGGTTACCCGGTCTTCAGTCGCATCCATGCGCCTCTCGGTCGCCTCCACCGCCGATCCCACGGCCTCGGCCGCCGCCTCCGAAGCTTCCGCTGCCGCACTGGTCGCCGCCTGCACAGCCTGCTCCGCCGCTCTGGCCGCCGCTTCCGCAGCCTCTCTCGCGGCGCTGGCTTCATCATCGGTGCAGCGGGAGTCGGTCGTGCTGACGGCGATGCCGAGGGTCGTCAGTTCGCGCACCGCCTCGGTGATTCGCGAAGCCACGAACACACCCTGTGACGCCAGGGCGCCCCTGGTATTCACGCCAACCACCATCCCGCAGTCGGAGATCAGCGGCCCTCCGCTGTTGCCCGGGTTGATCGCCGCATCATGCTGAACCTGGTCCAGCTCTCTCCCTCCAGCTCTGACATCCCACGGCGCCCGGTACAGTCGGCCGATCACGCCCCGCGTCAATGTCGTCTGCAGCGACATGTTGCCGGTGATCGCATCCGCGATGCCGGGGAATCCGACGGCCCATACGGTTTCGCCCGTCTGCAGGGGCATGGTTCCGAGCAGCACTTCGGGAAGCGCGAGACCGTCCACCTCGAGAACGGCGAGGTCCAGTTCGGGAGATTCCCATCGCACGCGGGCTTCCCTCATGCCACCGGTGTGCGCCGAGATCACCTGATGCCCCGCACCGCCGTCTACGACGTGATGGTTGGTCAGGACGATGCCGGGAGCCACCACCGCCCCGCTGCCGGTGCCGAAGCCGGTGGGGAGCAGGGTGACGACCCGCACCACGCTGCGGTCGGCCTCGCGGATTCGGTCGACCGCAGTCCTCGACTGCCCGGCCACCGCCTCCGGCGGCGCGAGAAAAAGGGACCCGAGCATCCATGCCGCGACCAACCCCGTGCCTGCGCTGGCTCGGCTGGACATGGACCATCCCCTCCTTCTCTCTCGGGCGTGTCTGTGCTCGTGTACACCCCGCCGGCGCGCATGTAACGGGCCACGCTGCCGTGTGCTCCAATATCCCGTCCGGGAGGCGTAACCTGGCGCCGACGCCGGTGTACGGTTACCCGGTTGCCGTTGGCGTTCACGGGCATGGCGGACTGCTTCGTTTCATGCGCCCAGCCATCCCCACTCAACTCAGGAGGAGGATCGCATGAAGAGGTCTCTGCTATTCGCTGCCGCAGCGATGTCCGCCTGTTCCTCGGCTCCCATCTCCTACTATGGCGTGGCTCCACCCGGAAGGGAGACGGCCTATCAGTGCGCGGTCGCTCAGCTGAACATTCTGGGCTACACCATCGAGGACGGAAACAGCGACGCCGGCTTTGTTCGGGGCCGCAGGCAGACATCGGGTCTGGGAACCCAGATATTCACCGGCAACACCTACCACGACGTGCTCACCGCAACGGCCTTCGACAACCCGGCCTCCGGAGAAACCAACCTGAGGGTCGTGGCGACCCGCATCGCGGACCACGACACGGGCCTGCTCGGGGCCCTCACCGACGAGCCGGAGCAGGGAGAGGACGTCATCGCGCCCTCGGACAGCGGGAAGGCCGACGCACGGGCGCTGCTCGCCAACTGTGGAGTCTCCAGCGTGACGACTTCCGGAGGGCCGGATCGCTACTTGCTCGAAGGAGCCGCCGGCCCGCGCTGACCCCCGGCTCTTCCGCTGTCAGCGGCTCAGCGGAGGCGTGAACGGCGGCGGCCGCCGGTGCTGCGTAGCCTGCTCGTAGGCGTAGCTGATGCGAATCAGGGTCGGCTCGTCGAAAGGCCGTCCCAGGAGCTGGAGTCCCGCGGGCAGCGTGCCGAAGGAGTATCCCATCGGCACGTTGAAGGCCGGAAAGCCGGTCGGGGGCGATAGGATCGAGCTGTTCGCCCCGTAGGTAGTGTTCTCGTCGCCGATCAGCCGGGCCGGGTAGTTGTAGGTCGGATAGACCAGCACGTCGACTTCGTGCTCCTCCATGACCGCGAGCACGGCGTCCTGCAGCCGCTGCTGCGTCTCCAGGTATAGTGGATAATCCTCGTGCTCCTCGGGCACGTAGTCCACTTCCCGGTTGCGCTCCATGCTGGCGCGCAGGAAGGGATGGAAGTCGCCCGACTCCACCACCTCGTCGAGCGTCCTGAACCTCAGTTCCGGCCGCGTGGCCAGGTACTTCTCGAAGTCGTACTTCAGCCGGCTGATGCTCGGGAAGTCGCCGCGGATTTCGTCCAGGTCCGGGATCTCGACGGGATCCACGATGACGGCGCCGGCGGCGCGCATGTCCTCGAGCGCCTGCTCCATCACCCGCAGCACTTCCGGGTGGATGGTGGTGGGCTCGTCTTCCTGCTGGTCGTCTTCCTGCTGCTCTTCGTCCTCGTCCTGCCCCTCACGCGCGCCGGACTGCTGATGTTCCCCCGCGTCCGGGTCCTCTGAGGGCATCTCCTCGCCCGGGGCGAGCACCCCGCTTCCCAGCGAGCGCGGATCGTCGTAGTCGCGCGCCTCCTCGAACAGCTGGCGCAGCACGCCGATGCGCGCGCCCTGGAGCGCGTCGGCGTCGAGGAACTGCCGGTAGTTCTCCGGCACCCGCCCCTCGCTCTCGAAGGTAACCGGATCCGCGGGATCCTGGCCCACGATCACCTCCAGGACCGCCACCGCGTCGGCCACGGTGCGGGTCATGGGCCCCCCGACGTCGCGGGCGGCGCTCAGCGGGGCGATGCCGTCGCGGCTGGTGAGTCCCATCGTGGTGCGGAACCCCACCAGAGCCTGGTGGGAGGAGGGCCCGCGGATGGAACTGCCGGTGTCGGAGCCCAGTCCGACGGCCCCGAAGTTGGCCGCCACCGCGGCTCCCGTGCCCCCGCTGGAGCCGGCCGTCACCCGGGTCGGATCGTAGGGGTTGCGGGAGAATCCCGGCAGCACGGAGCTGAGCGTGAAGGCGCCGCTGGACGCGAACTCGGCCAGGTTGGACTTGGCCAGGATGATTGCGCCCGCCTCGCGCAGCTTGCGCACCTGGTATGCGTCATCGGGCGGGATTGCCCCGCGGAAGGCGAGGGTCCCGTTGGTGGTGGGCAGGTCGTGGGTGTCGTAGTTGTCCTTCACGATTACGGGGATGCCGTGCAGCGGACCGGTGAAGCCGGACTCCGCGAAGGCGGCATCCAGCTCGCGCGCCCGTCCCAGCGCGTGTTCGCTCACGGTGATGATGGAGTTCAGATAGGGGCCCTGCCGGTCGTACGCATCGATGCGGTCGAGGTAGCTCTGAACCAGCTCCTCCGCCGTGATCCGGCCCTCCTCCATGGCCTGGTGGATGTCCGCAATGGTCGCCTCCTCGACCTGGAAGCCGGGTGCGCACGCGGCGGCGATCAGGAGGATGGGAAGAACGCGCATCATCTTGCCTCAGAACAGATCGGAGGGATCGGGCTCCGCGCCCCGGTCCTCGTATCGATTGGGGATGTGGTCGCCGGTGACCATGTCCTGGTAGGAAAGCCCCGGCCCGACCATCGGATACACGTGCGCTTCCGGGTCGATGACGACTTCCAGGAAGGCGGGGCCGGGAAACTCGAGGAACTCCTTGACCACCCGCGGCACGTCCTCCTTGCGATCCAGGCGCTTCGAGTACTCGAAGCCGTCCGCCTGCGCCGCCAGCACGAAGTTCTTCTTGCGCAGCGACTTGTCGCTCGCCGACAGGCGCCCCTTGAAGAACAGGCGCTGCCACTGCATCACCATGCCGTCGCCGAAGTTGTTCAGCACCATGACCTTGACCGGAAGATCGTAGGAGGCGGCGGTCTCGAACTCGCCCAGGTTCATGCGGATGCTGGCGTCTCCGTCCACGTCGATGACCAGCTTGTCCGGGCGTGCGAACTGGGCCCCGATGGCGGCCGGCAGCCCGAACCCCATCGTGCCCATGCTCCCGGAGGTCAGCCAGAGCCGCGGCTCGCTGAAGTCGCAGTACTGGGCGGCCCACATCTGGTGCTGTCCCACGCCGGTCGAGATGATCGCGTTGCCGCGGGTGATGCGGTTCATGACCTCCATGACGTAGTACGGCTGGATGAGCGAACTCTCGCGGTCGTAGTCGAGGGCGTAGTCGCGCTTGAGCGCCGCGACCTCGGCGTGCCAGTCGGAGAAGTCGGCGCGGAAGCCGATGGAGTGCCCGTACGCCACCAGGTCGCCGAGCGCCTCCCCGAGCATCCCCGTGTAGTGCCAGTCCGCCGGCTTGACCTTGTGGATCTCCGAAGGATCGATGTCGAAGTGGACGACCCGCCGGGCCCTGGCCGCGAACTTGGCCGGCACCCCGGCCACGCGATCGTCGAAGCGCGCGCCCACCGCGATGAGCAGGTCGCAGTCGTCCACCGCGTAGTTCGCGAACGCGGTGCCGTGCATGCCCAGCATGTGCAGGCAGAGCGGCGCGGTGGTGTCGAAGCTGCCCAGCCCCATCAGCGTGGTCACGCCAGGGATGCCGAAGTCGTTGGCCAGCCGGCGCAGGGGCTCGGAGGCGTTGGCGTTCACCACCCCTCCGCCGGCGTAGATGAGCGGTCGGCGGCTCTCGCCCAGCATGTCGAAGAACTCGCGGCACCGGTCGTGGCTCAGCTTGCGGGCACGGAGCGCGTCAAGGCGGCGACGGTATCCGGGGATGGGAAGACTTCCCTGCCCGTGGAAGGGCCCGGTCCAGTTCTGCACGTCCTTGGGCACGTCCACCACCACGGGGCCGGGCCGGCCGGTGCGCGCAATCTCGAAGGCCGTGCGCATGGTGGCCTCGAGCTGCTCCGGCTTCGTCACCAGGAAGACGTGCTTGGCCACCGGCCCCATGACCGCCGTGACCGGGGCCTCCTGGAAGGCGTCGGTGCCGATGGCGGCGGTGGGCACCTGGCCGCAGATCACCACGATGGGCACCGAGTCGGCCATGCAGTCGCGCACCGGGGTCACGCAGTTGGTGGCGCCGGGCCCGGAGGTCACCAGCACGCACCCCACCTTGCCGCTCGCGCGCGCGTAGCCGGCCGCCATGAAGCCGGCGCCCTGCTCGTTCGCGGGCACGATGAGCGGCATCGGCTCCACCCCGTCCACGGCGTGGTCCTTGTTGTAGCGGAAGACGGCGTCGTAGGTGGGCAGGATCGCTCCGCCGCTGTAGCCGAAGATGGTGTCGATTCCCTCGTCGGCCAGGACCTGGACGATCATCTCGGCTCCGCTCATTACCTGACCCGCGAGCGGGTGCGCGCGGGAATCGCGGAGCGCGGTGCTGGTTGTCATGGAGACGCCTCCCGTGGCGGGCACGGAAACGGATGGTGGTGCCGTGGTGAATAGTCGAACAAAGGCACCCGAATGGCAAAGCCCTCAGGCGAGCCTGCATATCTTGCCATGCCAGCGCCGTCCCGCAACCTTTGACCGCCATGCGACACACCCTGTCCGTCCTGCTGCAGAACGAGGCTGGCGCGCTTTCCCGCGTCACCGACCTGTTTTCGACCCGGGGCTTCAACATCGAAAGCCTCAATGTCGCGCCGACGAAGGACTACGCCGTCTCGCGCCTGACGCTGGTCACCAACGGCTCGGACGAGACCCTCGAGCAGATCATGAAGCAACTGAGCAAGCTGGTGGATGTCGTGGATCTGCGAAACATGACCGGGCGCGACCACATCATCCGCGAACTGGTGCTGTTCAAGCTGCGCCTGACGACCGGCACCCGCGCGCAGCTGGGCGAACTGGTTGCCGAGTTCGGCGGGTCGATTCTGGCCGAGCACGAAGGCCACTTCACCATCGAAATCACAAGCAGCGGCCCCCGGATCGACGGCTTCCTGGAGGCCGCCGGGCGGATCGCGGAAACGGATGCGCTGGTGCGCAGCGGGGCCATGGCGGTATCGCGCGGCGAGCCCATGAGCTGGCGGAGCTAGGCTACCGGCCGGGCTCCTCCTCCGAGATCGCCCGCACGCGGGTGAGTTCCAGCCCCAGCGTTCTGCCCTTCATGATGGCCGGCACCCCTTCCTCCATCCACACCGGAGCGGGCGCGCCCTTCAGGTAGTGGTCGAAGAACTGCTGCATGCGGATCGCCCAGTCCTTCTGGTTGTGCCGCTGCCGGAGGCCGTGGGCCTCGCCGTTGTAGTTGAGCATCCACACCGGCTTGCCCAGACGGCGCAGCGCCACGAACAGCTCGATCCCCTGATACCACGGCACCGCCCCGTCCTCGTCGTTGTGCAGCATGAGGATGGGCGTGTTGATCTTGTCGGCGGTGAAGATGGGCGAGTTTTCGATGAAGCGCAGCGGATACTCCCAGAGCGAGCCGCCGATGCGGCTCTGTCCCCGCTCGTACTGCACGGCGCGGCTGCGTCCCGACTGCCAGCGGATGCCCCCGTAGGCGCTGATCATGTTGGAGACCGGGGCGCCCGCCTCGGCCGCGGCGAACAGGTCGGTGCGCGTCACCATGTACGCGATCTGGTAGCCGCCCCAGGAGTGCCCCTGCACGCCGATCCGGTCCGCGTCCACGAAGCCTTCCTCGACCAGCTCGAGGACGCCCGGGACCACGGCGTCGAGCGCGCTCTCGCCCGGGTAACCGTCCCGATAGGGGATGTCGGGCACGAAGAGCAGGTAGCCGCGGCTGACGTAGAGGCTGCGGTTGATGGAGGAACTGCCCGGCGCGGGCACGGTGTAGCCGTACAGGCCGTCGGAAGAGCGCTCGTAGAAGTACACCATCATGGGGTACTCCTCCGACGGGTCGAACCCCTCCGGCTTGTAGAGGATGCCCTGGAGGGGGATGCCGTCCATGGAGGTCCACTCCACGATCTCGGCGGTGCCCCACAGGTAGTCGGACTGCTGCGGATTGGCGTTGGTGACCTTGCGCCCGTCGTCGAGGGCCGGGCCCGCCACCCACAGGTCCGGGAATTCCTCGAAGGTGGAGCGGGTGTAGGCGAAGACCTCGGCGTTGCGCGCCCGGAGCAGGCCGGCGTAGCGGGCATCACCGGCGATGAGCTGCTCCGGGGAGGCGCCCTCGCCGAAGTCGCCGCGCCACAGGCCGGACGACTTGTCGTACAGGTGGAAGGAGGAGAGGTACACGTCACCGGAGGGCACCACCGGGTCGGCGGTGTCGAGGTCGACGTAGCGGAAGCGGGTGTCGGACGCGCGCCCGGCACCGCGGGTGAGGTTGCGGGAAGCGGCGCGGCCGGTGGGGTCGACCGCCCAGATGTCGTAGCGGTCGTAGACCAGGAAGGCGGCATCGTCCGCCGTCCACCCCGCCTCACCGTAGGAACGAGAGAGATCCGGCCGGTCGTCCAGCACGTTGTAGAACCCGGCGTCGATGGCACCGGTGAGGTCGATCTCCTCGCCGCTGCCGGTGTCGATGGCGACCCAGATGCGCCGGACGCCGTCCCAGCGGGTGATGTAGCCGCCGCCGGGCGAGAGGGTCCCCTGTCCCCGCACCCGCTCGGCCACTTGCCGCCGCGAGCCGTCCGCCACGTCGATGGTGTAGAGGTCCACGTAGCTGGCGTCCCAGGACACCTCCTGCCGGTAGGGGAGGCCGCTCCTGCCCATCGCGACCGCCCCGTCGCCGTCGTCGGCCACGGTCACGTCGGGCACCTCGGTGGTGGCGAGCTGCACCACCCGGCCGCTCCCGAGGTCGAGCACCGCCTGGTAGCTGCGCTCCAGCTCGTCCTCCATCTGCACCAGTTGCATGGGCTGCAGCAGAGGGTCCTTCCAGTTCCAGATGTCCACGCTCACGCGCTCGTCCTCGGGGGTCTCGTCCTCGGGATCCGGAAGGGGCCGGGGCGCACTGTGGAAGAGGACGCGCGCGCCCGAACCGGAGAACGACACCTCTCCGTGCTCGCTCGGGGCCCAGCCGTCGGGGAGCGCGTCCGCGCCAGGGGCCACCCGGGAGGTCGCCGCCCCCTCGCGCGCGGCGTACAGCGAGAAGGCGGGCGCCCCGGCCCCGCGGTCGTCGCGGTCGGTGAGGAAGGCGACCGCGCCGTCGTCGCCGACGGCGAGCCCGAGGTAGCGCCCTTCCCCGCCGGTGACCGTCTCCGCCTCGCCGGCCGTTCCCACGCGGAAGACGCCGTCGGCGGCGCCGTCCTGCCCGGACGCCGTGTAGTAGAGCGCGCCGCCGTTGCCGGAGAAGGCGTAGCTCACCGCATGGTCGAAGCGGCGCTCCTGTGCGGTGGCGAGGTCGCGCACCACCAAGTCGGTGCCGTCGTCGAGGCGGGGCGACCCGTCGTCGTCATCGCCCTCTCCCCGCTGGGCGGGGCGCTCTTCCTCGTCGTCGTCATCGCCGGCGTCTTCGTCCATCAGGTACGCCATCCAGGCGCCGCCGTCTCCGGGCAGGCGGAATGATCGGACCTCAGCCACACGCGTCTCCGACAGGTCGGACAGGTTCAGGATCAGCAGGGAGTCGCCCGGCGCATCGCGCGAACCCTCGGCGCGGGCCGCGGCCACTGCCGCCTCCGCGGGCTCGACCAGCGCGACCAGAAAGCGGTTGTCGGCGCTAAAGCCCGGATCGGCGCCCCGGGCCACCGTCACCCGGCGCCCGTCCTCCAGGTGCTCCACCACCAGCGTGGCGTCGCCGTCCCC
Organism: Gammaproteobacteria bacterium; assembly: GCA_028821195.1. Lineage (GTDB taxonomy): Bacteria > Gemmatimonadota > Gemmatimonadetes > Longimicrobiales > Gaopeijiaceae > BD2-11. The sequence continues at coordinate 56,439 of JAPPHB010000020.1, read as the reverse complement.
GGGCACGAGCCGGTAGACCAGCCAGCGGCCATCGCGGGAGAAGTCCTCATCCTGGATCTGGTTCCAGATCGAATAGGCGTCGTGGTCGAGGGGGACCTTCTGCTGCGCGGAGAGCGCGAGCGGGGCGTTGATCAGGATGGAAAGCGCGAGGAACCAACGGATCGTCTTCATGACCCACCTGCTGCCGGAGGGATGTACGCGGAGGGAGATCTGCGCGGAGGGGAACGGTAGACGACGTCGCGGAGCCGGGCAATCCGATTGACAGAATCCGGGCCCCGGCGTAAGTGTGGAGTTCAACAGCACAACCCGCGGAGGACAGCATGCGCACTTTCCGGATCCTTGCAACATTGCTTCTGTTGGCGATTCCGCTGCCGGCGTTTGCTCAGGGCGTCCCGGACATCGCCGAGCCCTTCAAGGTCGGCACCTTCGAGATCGACGGCACGCCCACCGTGTCGCTGGTGCTGCGCGACCAGCTCATCGTCGAGGTGGACGCCGCCAACACCGCGCTCCAGCGCGATCCCTACTACGCGCGCGTACAGGCCCCGGGGGACATGCTGGAGCTGATCGAGCGCTACGAGTACGGCCTCCAGCGTCGCCTCTACGAGGTCGTCAACCACCTGGTCGAGAACGACATGCTGGGCGCGGGCCGCCCGTCGTACGTGCACGATCTCGAGGATGTGCGCACCCTCCCGCCCATCCTCTACCCGGGTAAGATCCTCAACGCCGCGGTCAACTTCTACAGCCACGTCAACGAGACCGGCACCGAGGAGGAACGGACCGAGGCGCGGCGGCAGCGGCGCGAGAACCGGGGCGTGCCCTATCTCTTCCTGAAGCCGAGCAAGGGCGCCGTCATCGGCGACGGCGGCGAGGTGGTGCTTCCCTACGGGCGCGACCGCATCGACTGGGAGGTCGAGCTGGGCGCGGTCATCGGCCGGTCCGCCAAGTACGTGTCCGCCAATGACGCGGAGGCGTACGTGTTCGGCTACCTGGTGTCACTCGACATCTCCGACCGCGGCGGCCGTCCGCCGGGCGGCAACCCCATGACCTCCGACTGGTTCGTGGGCAAGGGCCATGACACGTTCGCGCCCCAGGGACCCTGGATCGTGCCGAAGGAATTCTACGGGAATCCGATGGAGATCCTGCGCCAGACGCTCGATGTCGGCGACGAGCGCATGCAGGAGGCCACCGCCGGCGACATGATCCACTCCCTCTGGGAGCTGATCGAGTACGGCTCCTCCATCATCACCCTCTTCCCCGGAGATGTAGTCAACAACGGCACCTCCGGGGGCGTCGGCATGGGCACGGCGGTCCGGGGGGCACAGCGCTTCCTGCAGCCGGGCGAGCAGATCTCCGCCTCCATCGACGGAATCGGTACGCTGAACCTGTCAGTGGTGAGCGAGCCCCAGCCGCAGGGACTCACGGGCGCGCACCTGCCGCCGGTGCGGACGTATCGGGGACCGCCTCCGGGAGGGGATTGACTCAATCCAACCCCAGAATCGGATCCTTCTCCCCGATCATCTCCCAGCGCGTGAGCACGATGGGGATCACGCCGGCGCCGTAGAAGGCGTCGAAGAAGCGCTTGACGGTGAAGTCGTCGCCCTCCTGGATGGCGTACTCGGAGAGCAGCTCCTCGATCTGGATCTTCCCGGTGACGTAGCTGGTGCCGTATCCGGGCTGCCTCAGGTAGAGGCTCTGCTCGCCGCGCACCAGGTCTCCCTCGGTGAGCCATCCGCGCGGCGTCCAGGTCATCGCGTGCGCGACCGCCTCCTCCATGTCGAAGACGTCGCCGTGCAGGTTGAGGCCGCTGAGTGCGCGCGCCGCCCGCTGCGCCAGCATGATCCACACGAGTTCGCGGGCCCTGGGCGAGTTGTCGTCCAGCAGCCCCAGGTGCATGAACATCTCCTCGACGCCGGTCGCGAGCCCCTCGGAGCGTGAGTCGAAGATGTTGTAGAGCGAGGGCACGGCCCGGATGGGGCTCGGGTGCGGGTCCTCGCGCATACGCGCCAGTTCGATCCAGTGGTGCATGTGCGGGCGGAAGGCGTCGGGATCGCGGTAGATGACTTCCTGGAAGAAGTTGCGCAGCTCGCCGGGCTCCACGGGGGAGAAGCTTCCGTTCACCGCCCTGAGCGCGGGGTCCATGTAGTCGAAGATGGTCTCGACCTCCTCCTCTTCGAGGAAGCGCATGTAGAGGTCCACGGACTCGTTCAGGCGCCGGTCGTATTCCTCCGCGGAGGCGATGCGCTCGAGTTCGGGCAGAGCGCGGTTGCGGTTCTCCTCCAGGCGCATCGAGGAATGCGAGCGCGCCAGCTCGCGGCGCATGAGGGTCACCTGCTCCTCCCACGAATACGGGACCAGGTGGACGTTCTGCATGTACCAGGTGTAGTTGTCGGCCCCGACCCCGGACGGCCCGGTACGGGAGGAGGCGCCCTCCTCCAGCCAGACGCTGAAGTCCTCGGAGGCGGCGCGCGCGTCGGCGATGGCCTGGTCGAGATCGGCGCTGGTGCCGGCGACCTGCTGGCCGTAGGTGTCGAGGTCGCGGGCCTGACCGGCGAAGTCGCGGATGCCTGCCAGCCAGAGATCGCGGGCGTTGGAGTCGGCGAGGTTCACGCGAGCCTGTTCAAGGAGCGCCGGGATGGCGCCGATGCTGGCCGTGAGTTCCGCCGCATCCGCGTCCGAGAGCGGGTAATCGTAGGTCCAGGTATCGACCCAGCCGTGGATCACGGAGCCTTCATGGGCCGGGACGTCGCTCTCCGCCAGGAACATGATCACGTAGAAGGCCGGATCGCGCGCCCAGGGACGGCGCACGCGGTGGTCGAAGTCGAGCCCGTTCATCTCCGCGCGCACCAGGTGCCAGTCGATCTGCTCGGCGACGGGCCAGCTCTCGGGGGCAAGTGCGTTCAGGCGCAGCTGCCACTGCGGGAGCTCGGCGTGCTGGCGCGCCATAGCCGCCGCGGAATAGTCGGGGACGCCGTCCACGAATTCGGGCATCTCGAAGGCGCGCCATTCCTCGAAGAGCTGCACCAGGTCCGCGTGGGATCCGGGGCCGGCGGCGACTACGGAGTCGGCAGGGTCCGCCGTGCACCGCACGAAGAGGACTCCGACCACGATGAGCGCGATCCCGGTGATGAGGGCAGAGGGACGAAGCTTGCTGCGGGACATGACGGCCTCCCGGATCTGTGGTCTTCTTCGATGCTTGATTCAGTCGATGCCCAGCGCCCGCGCCAATGCCGCGCGCCCTCCCACGACGGGCAGGTCGAGGACGGTTCCCGCGAGGTCGATGGTGAGCCGGGTCCCGGGCTTGGGATGAAGGGTGAAGTCGGCGTCGCTGGAGAAGATCATGAGCGCGATGCGCTGCCCTGCGGGGATGATCTGGTCGTCGGGCTGAAGGTCGAAGGCGAGCTCGACGAACTCACCCGGGACCAGTGGCGTGCTCTCGCGCAGGGAGGCCGCGTTCTGCGGGTCGGCCCAGCCGCGCGTGATCAGGTTGCCGTTGATCGATGCGCCTTCGGTCCAGGGAAGCGACACCAGCCAGACCGAGAGGTTGGCGGCGGCGCGGTCGGCGGCGAGGCGGAGCGAGACGCGGGAAAGGCCGGACAGGTGGACGTCGTCCGCGAGTTTGGGCGTCGCAAACAGCAACCGGTGTTCGGAGGAACCGGCCCCGGCCAAGTCTGCGCCGGAGAAGCCCGCGTCGTCGGTGAGCGATTGCTGCCCGGCGTCAGGATCGGTCTCGAGCGAGAGCATGCCCCGCGCCCCTCCCTCGCCGGACGGGTGCAGGCGCACGGGCTCCGCGTCGGGGTTCGGGTAGGCCGGATAGGGGGTGGGGCTGAGGCGATCGTCGGCCTCGCGCACGATCCAGGAGCCCGGATCGTTCTCCACGCCGTTCTCGATCCCGTACAGATACCGGGAAAACCAGCGGTTCATGAGGCTGAGCGGCGGCTCGCCCCCGTGGCCCCCCTGGTGGTAGTACACCTGCACCGGCACGCCGCGGTCGCGCAGCGCGGCGACGATGCGGTAGCTGTGCTCGGGCATCACGTTCCAGTCGTTGAAGCCGTGCGCCATGAGCGTCGGGGCGTGCACGCCGTCGATGTGGTTGAGGTAGTCGCGGCCGGCCCAGAAGTCGTTGTAGTCGCCGGAGGCGCGGTCGAAGCGCGCCTGCATGAGTTCGGTGCGGACGGTCCGGTTGCAGTAGTTGCGGTTTTCCATCGGGCCGCTGTTGATGAAGTCGTAGAGGACGTCGATGTCCTCGCCGGGGTAGCCGCCCGGCGACCGCACCAGGCCATGCGACCGGTAGTAGTGATAGTACGACGTGTTGGGAGCCACCGGGATGATCGCCTCCAGCCCCTCCACCCCGGTGGTGGCCGCGGCCAGCGGCAGGGTGCCGTTGTAGGAGGTCCCGATCATGCCCACGCTGCCGGTGGACCAGTAGGCGCTCACCTCCTCCCCGCCCTCGACCGCGGTAAAACCGCGCGCACGCCCGTTCAGCCAGTCGATCACCGCCCTGGGGGCGAGGGACTCGTTTTCGCCGCCCACGGTGGGGCAGCCTTGCGACTGGCCCGTCCCCGGGGACTGCGAGTGCACCACCGCGAAGCCGCGCGGCACCCACGTGGCGATGTGCGAGTTGGAGATGACCGGCTGCTCCTCGATGTGGTCCATCGGGGGCATCACCGTGCGCGGAGGGGGTGGCGCGCCTACCTCCTGCCGGATGTCCCAGAAGTAGTCGAAGTTGAGCCCGCCGGTGCCGGAATAGTACGGGCTCGTCTCGTAGATCACGGCGACCTCGAGCCCGGACTCGGTCGCGGCGGGGCGGGTCACATCGACGTGCACCCGGTCGGGAGCGCCGTCGCCGTCGGAGTCGAAATCGGTTTCGACCCAGAGTTCGTGGCGCACCCAGGTGGCGGAATCCGCGAACTCCGGGACGACCTGCGCCTCTCCGTCCTCGAACACCGGCCGGGGGCCGTCGTAGCAGGCCGCGGGGGCGAGCAGCGGCAGGGCGGCGAAGAGTGCGCATGCCCGCGCGAGGGAGAGGAAGCGCGGGGTGGTGTCGGAGCGAGTCGGCGTCCTGGCGAGACGGAGGCGGTTCGGACGGTACACGGGACGGATCTCGGTCATGGGCTCAGGTCACCGGGTCGTTGCGACGGTCGGGCCGGCGGGCCCCGGACGTGGAGCGAGCAACGTAATCGATCGACCGGAGAATGGCACCAAATGGAGGGTTGCTGCAGAGCCGGCGATGGACCGCCCGCCTTGCTACACCAGCACGTTCAGTGCCCGGGAATCGTCGAAACCTTCTTGGCCATCCGGTTGATGTAGAGGGTGTGGTTCCCACCCTCCCGCAGGAAGGCGCACCCGTGTTCTGTCAGGTGCCGCAGCAGGTCCCGGCGCTTCACGCCGTGACGGTGATCGGCTCTCTGATGACCGCATCCCCGCCGGCGTCCTCGCGGGCCAGGGTCCGGTTGGCTTCGACCACCAGCGCGACGGCTTCCCGAAGATTCGCTCGAGCTTCCTCAAGGGAGGCGCCCTGGGTGTTGGCACCGGGGAATTCTTCGATGAAGGCGATGTAGCCCTCGGGAACTTTCCGGAACACCGCCGTGCATTGCAGGTCCACAACTGCCTCCTTGCGATTGGAGTTGCCGCTCTGGCCCAAGGCCACCTCCACGAGTTGGAGGGTCGATACAATACCGATTCCGGACATGTCCGGGCGCGGTGGTCCGCTGCCCGGTCCGAGAGCAATAAAACAAACCGGCGGTCGCCACCGAAATGTCCTTCCGGCTCAGATGGTCAATGGAGCCAGCCGGAATCGAACCGGCGACCTCCTGCGTGCAAAGCAGGCGCTCTCCCGACTGAGCTATGGCCCCGAAGAGGCAGGAATGTAGGAGCGGGAGACCCGTCGTTCCAGTCTCGCGCGCGTTCGCGAGCACCGCGCCCGGGGCGGGACTGCCCCCTTCTGGCCGTGCGCCGTATACTGTCGCATCATGTCCGCCGCCCGCACATGCCTTCCGGGAGCCGTCTTCCTCGACCTGTACGGCACGGTCGCGCGCGAAGTGGGCTACATCAATCATCCCGACCGTTTCCGCCTGCACGACTTCTCGGCCGAGGCAATCCGCCTGCTCAACCGGGCCGGCTATCGGGTGTTCGTGGCCACCAACCAGTCGGGGATCACGCGCGGGTACTTCACCGAGGACGTGCTGAGCGAGGTGCACCGCCGCCTGGTCGACGGGCTGGCGCGCGAGGGGGCCTGCGTGGAAGCCGTGTACCACTGTCCGCATCTCCCTCCCGAGGGACGGCCGGCGGTGTGCAACTGCCGCAAGCCCCTTCCGGGGATGTTGCACTTGGCGGCGCGCGAGCACGGGGTGGAACTGGGTTCCTCGTGGATGGTCGGGGACATGATCACGGATGTGGAGACCGGGCATGCCGCGGGAGCGAGGGGGATTCTGCTGCGCACCGGGTACGGGCGCGGCCAGATCGAGTACCAGCGCCACCGCTGGCGCGTCGAGCCCGACCTGATCTGCGACGACCTGCTCGCGGCTGCGCGCGCGATCGCAGCCGCGCTGCCCCAAGACGCGAGTTGAGGAGGACATGGCTCCCGACGACCGGTTGAAGCGCGCGCGCGAAGTGGCCCGCAGGAGCGTCGACGCACTTGCCGGCCGCCGAATCCTCGTGGCCGGCGACTTCCTGCTGGACCGCTACGTCGTCGGCCGGTCCACCCGCCTGTCCCGCGAGGCTCCCGTGGTCATCCTCGAGCACGAGAGCGCCCATACCAACCTCGGGGGCGCCGGCAACGCCACGCGCAACGTGCTCGCGCTGGGCGGAGAACCGGTACCGCTCGGGTTGGTGGGGGAAGACCGGGAAGGCAATGGGGTGGTCGAGCTGCTGCGGGCGGGCGGCATCGACACCAGCGGGATTCTGCGCGATCCGGAGCGGCCCACGGTCACCAAGACGCGGATTCTCGCGGGTGCCGCCAACGCCGCCAGGCAGCAGGTGTTGCGCATCGACAAGGGAGAGGAGTACGGCTCGAGCCGGATCGACCACCTCGTCAGGCGCGCTCGCGCGCTTGTCTCCGATGTGGACGCGGTACTGTTCTCCGATTACGGATACTCGACCCTGTCGTCGCCGGTGCGCTCCTGCTTAATCCAGGCGGCGCGCAGCAGGAACATTCCGTCGTGCGCGGACTCTCGCTATCAGCTGTCCGAGTTCCAGGGCGTGACGGTGGCCACCCCGAACGAAGAGGAGTTGGCGGGGGTCCTCGGCCGCGTCCTTCGCAGCGACGCCGACGTGACTGCGGCCGGAAAGGAGCTGCTGAGCCTCCTGAACGCGCGCGCCATGGTGGTCACGCGCGGAAGCCGGGGGATGAGCGTCTTCGTGCGCGCGGGGCATTGCCGGAACATCGCGCCCGCCCGCGAGGGAGAGGTGGCGGATGTGACCGGGGCGGGCGACACGGTTGCGAGCGCGCTGGTGCTCGCGCTCGCGGCCGGCACGGACATCCTCGTCGCTGCCGTGCTGGCGAACGCGGCCGCCTCAGTTGTCATCGGGCGCCGGGGAGCCGCCACTGCCGCGCCCGGGGAGGTGGCCCGCGCGCTCGAAGCCTGGCCGGTCAGAGCATGATCACGACGACCAGCGCCTCCCACAGCGGAGTGTGCGGCGACTGGACAACCCCATCCAGGTGGTCCCGGTGCCATCTGAAGCCGCATGGCGAGGACGATCCTTCGACCGGATCGATGCTCATGTAGGGGCTTTCCGCATTCTCCCGGACGTAGCAGCCAATCCACATCCAGGGCACCCGGTCCAGGCCGCCAGCCTCCGGAAAGAGATGCCCGACACCGATCCCGGCCCGGTTGAGCTGCCCCCTGAAGGCGTGGCGGTAGCCGGCGAAATCCGCGGGGCCTTCGTATCCCGCCGGCACAGCGGCGGGCTCGAGCTGCCCGGTTACCTCCGGGATGTCCCGCGGGCCGGAAGGGCTGTCGCCACAGGCAACTGCCAGCAGCAGGGCGACCGCCCAGGTCTTCCTCATGCCTCTACCGCCCGGGCCGCGCGCAGGAGCGTGGCCTCGTCCCAGGGCTTCGCCGCGAGCTGCACCGCGAGCGGCAGGCCGCGTTCGCCTTCGCCGCGGGGTACGCTGATCGCGGGCCAGCCGAGCGCGTTGAACAGATTCGTGAGGTCGGTGGAGGCGGGCATATCCAACAATGGGGCCACGCCGGGCTGGCAGGGCAAGCTCAGAAGGTCCACGTGGCGGCACGCGGCATCCCAGCGCATTCGGATCCAGTGCCTGAGCCGCTGCGCGCCGAGGAAGTCCTGGGCCGAGAAGGTGAAGGCGGCGACCAGGCGGCCACGGGAGAACTCGCCGTAGTCGTCGTAGTGGGCCCTCAGCAACGGCGCGTGATGCGCGGCGGCCTCCACGCCCAGCGTGAGCACGGCGACCTGGCGCAGCATGTGGATCTCGTCGAGGTCGACCTCCACCAGGGTTGCACCCGCCTGCTCGAGCGCACGGTTGGCGCGCGCCCACGAACGCGCGGCGGCTTCCTGAAGCGGCGTGGCGAGGTGCAGGTCCCGGGGCACGCCGACGCGGACGCCGGGCAGGTCGGGATGCAGGCGGCCCGTGCCTCCGGGCGGATCGCCGGGCGAGCCCGCCACCGCGAAGGGAGGAGCCGGCCGGGTGCGGGGGTCGCGCGGATCGGGTCCCGCGATGGCGGCCATCATGAGCGCGGCATCCTCCACGCTGCGCGCCAGCGGACCCACGTGGTCGAGCGACCACGCCAGCGCCATGCAGCCGTGCAGGCTTGCGCGACCGAAGGTGGGCTTGAGGCCCACCACCCCGCACAGCGCCGCCGGAATGCGGATCGAACCGCCCGTGTCTGTGCCCAGGGCCGCGTACACCATGCCGCGCGCGACCGCCGCCGCCGAGCCGCTACTTGATCCGCCGGCGTCGCGGGTCGGGTCCCGGGGGTTGGGGGTGGGGCCGTAGTGCGGGTTGGTCGACCCCGGCCAGTACGCGAATTCCGACAGCCGGGTCTTGCCCACGATGACCGCCCCCGCCGCGCGCAGGCGCTCCACCGCCGCCGCGTCGTGGTCGGTGACGTGATCGGCAAGGACCTTCGATCCGGACGTGGTGACCGTGTCCTTCATGGCCAGGAGATCCTTGACGGCGACGGGTATCCCGTGCAGCGGACCGCGCCAATCCCCGCGCCGCACCTCCTCCTCCGCGACACGCGCCGCCGCCAGCGCCTCCTTCGCCAGTACCAGCTGGAAGGCGTTGGCTCGGCCGTCGTCCTCCTCGATGCGGGCCAGCGCCTGCTCGGTGAGTTCTACCGGAGACACCGCACCGGCGCGCACCAGCGGCGCCAGCTCGGCGATGGTCGAGGGCCAGAGCGCAGGCTGCGGTCGCGCTTGAGCAGCGGATGGGGACTGAGCAGTGGTCTGGGGCGGGCCAGCGGCCGACCTCGCGACGCCCTTCCCCTCCTCATCTGCCCCGGATCCGGCGAGCGACCACCCCGACAGAGAGTCCGGTATGCAATCGTCGCCCGTGGCCGCAAGCAGGGCGCGAAAGGCCACCGCCCGGTCGGGGATGCCCTCCTCCACCACGCGCTCGATGTCCTCTTCCCGCGCGGGAATCCCCGCCGCGCGCAGGTTCGCCCGAAGACCCTCGACGGCGAGATCCCTATCGCGTGAAGACACTGCGGATGACGAATCCCAGGTTGGCGGGCCGCTCCGCCAGGCGACGCATGTACCACGGATACCAGTGAGGACCGTAGCTCACGAGAACCCGAACCGGGATGCCGCGCCCCCTCAGCGCCAGTTGTTCCCGCGTTCGAATCCCGTAGAGCATCTGCACTTCGAACGCATCCCGGGGCAGTCCCATTCCCCGCGCCTCCTCCAGGATGCGGCCGAGCAGGACGGTGTCGTGGGTTGCGACGCCGTGGGGCGCGGCCGGATTCGCGCCTTCGAGCATGAGCCGGGTCAGGACCATGAAGTTCTCGTCCACATCCGGCTTGCGGGGCCAGGCGATTTCCGCCGGTTCCTGATAGGCCCCCTTCACCAGCCGAAGACGGGCTCCCAGCGCGAGCAGCCGCTCCACGTCCGCGGCCGTGCGGTACAGGTACGCCTGCACACACAGACCGAGGTCGGGAAATCGAGCCAGCGTGGCGGTGAAGATGTCCAGGGTCTCGTCGACGTACGGCGACGCCTCCATGTCCACCCACAGGACGTCCCCCTGCGCGGCGGCGGCCGCCGCCAGCCGCTCCAGATTGGCCTGCGCAACCTCCGCGCCGAGGTCCTGGCCGAGCTGAGTCAACTTGATGGAGATCTGGCTGGGTAGCTGCTCCGCCGCGATGCGGTCGATCAGGTTCAGGTAGTGCCGTACCACCCTCTCGATCTCGTCCCGGTCCTCAAGGGCTTCGCCGAGCTTGGTGAACACTGTCGAGATGCCGTGCCCGGCCAGTCCCCGGGCCGCTCCCAGCGCCGCGTCGGCCGTCTCGCCCGGCATGAAGCGCGACACCGCCCGGCGTGCGAACGAGCGACGGCGCATCTGCCGCTCCATCCATGCGTTTTCGGAGGCCCAGAGCAGAACCTGGCGCAGCATGGCTAGTTCCGCTCCGGGGTGCGCACGCGACGAGATCGCGGCTCGGGATCGGCTTCGTCGGGCATTCTGGATTGCTCCCTGATGTGGCACGAGAGTGAGGCAGTATATCCGGCCCGCTCAGGTCGGCCAAGTCGGTTGACCGGCGTGCACCCCGCGTCCCAGGCTCCGCCTTTGATCTGGAGACATGCCTCTTCTCCGCATAGGTTGGGGCATGGCGGACACCCTTCTCCTCGAAGAGATGACCTGGCCCGAGGTGGAACGGGCTCTGGCTGGCGGATTCACCTCGGTCGTGGTGGCCGTGGGGGCGATCGAACAGCACGGCCCTCACTTGCCGCTGCTGGTGGACGCGGCGCGTGGCGACCGGCTCGCGCTCGAGGTGGCGCGCCGTCTGGGGCGCAGTCTCGTGGGCCCCACGATTCGTGTGGGCTGCTCTGAGCACCACATGGCGTTTCCAGGCACGATTTCGGTGAGCACGGACACCCTCAAGGCCATCTGCGTGGACTATGTGGGCAGCCTCGCTCGCCACGGCTTCCGCACCGTCTATCTTGTGCCGTCCCACGGAGGCAACTTCGCGCCCCTGGCGGCCATGCTCGACGAACTACGGGCCGCCGGCGCCCCCGATTGCGCGGTGCACGCATATACCGACCTGCTCGAGTTCGTGGGGCTGTGGCAGGGTGCGGTGCGGGAGGTGGCGCCCGGCCTCGACGATCGCGTGGGAGGTCACGCCGACATCGCCGAAAGCTCCGAGATGCTGTGCATCCGGCCCGACCTGGTGCGTGAGGAGCTGGCCGAGGCGGGGTACGTCGGCGGCTTCGACGCGGCGCTGGCGGAGCGAATCTTCGAGGAGGGACTGCGCGCGGTCACGCTCAACGGCGTGCTCGGCGACCCCCGCGGGATGAGCCGCGAGATCGGGGAGCGGTGCATCGCCCGCGCGGCGGAAGGCATCGTGGCCGCGTTCCGGGCAGTCCGTGGATGAATCCGCGCGGGCACCGCGAGAGGCGGGTTCGTCCGGGGGCTGCCGCGGGATGAAGCCGGTCGGCCCCATCGACCTGGCCGACATCCGAGCTGCGCGCGAGCGCATCGCCGGAGCCGCCATCCGCACGCCGCTGGTGCGTCTGGAGGCGGCAGGGGCGTCTGCCGAGGTGTGGCTCAAGCTCGAGTGCCTGCAGCCCATCGGGTCGTTCAAGATCCGGGGGGCCGCCAACGCCATGGCGCTCGCCGACCGCGCCCGGCTGGCGCGCGGGGTCTACACCGGAAGCGCCGGCAACATGGCCCAGGGGGTCGCGTACGAGGCCGGCCGGCGCGGGATCCCCTGCCGGGTGATCGTCCCGGACACCGCGCCCGCGGCCAAGCTGGACGCCATCGCCCGGCTGGGAGCAACCGCCGTCCCGGTACCGTTCGCCGAGTGGTGGACGGTCCTGCGCGACCACGGCCATCCGGGCGAGGACGGCTTCTTCGTCCACCCGGTCAGCGACCCGGCCGTGATCGCCGGCAACGGCACCATCGGGCTCGAGATCGTGGAGGACCTGCCGGGGGTGCGCGCGGTGGTGGTTCCGTTCGGCGGGGGCGGGCTCTCCTGCGGGATCGCCACGGCCGTGCGGGCGCTCCGGCCGGACGCGCGGGTGTTCGCGGCCGAAGTGGAGACGGCGGCCCCCCTGGCGGCGTCGCTCCGGGCGGGCCGGCCGGTGGACGTTGCGTACACGCGGTCGTTCGTGGACGGGATCGGGGGCGCCGGCCTGCTGCCCGCGATGTGGCCGCTGGCCCGCGCGCTCCTGGCGGGGTCGCGGGTCGTGTCGCTCGAGGACGTCTGCGGGGCGATCCGGCTGCTCGCCGAGCGCGCGCACGTGGTCGCGGAGGGGGCGGGCGGGGCGGCGGTCGCGGCGGGACTGGCGGGTCTTCCCGGCGTCGGCGACGGCCCGATCGTCGCGGTGGTGTCGGGCGGCAACATCGACGCTCGCGTCCTCGCGGCCATCCTCGAAGACCGAGCGCCCTGACGCTCCTCGTGCGCCGGGCGGCGAAACCGCTGGTCATTCCCCGGGAACCAGAAGTCCCCGGAACCCGTCGCCTGCTGCGGACGTACCTACCCCGCATGAGTTCCCAGACCAAACGACGCCTCGTCTTCCTCGCCGGCTTCGCCCTCTATTTCGGAGCGATCTGGTTTGCATGGGACACACCCATCGTCTACCCACTGAAGGTTTTCGTGGTGCTCCTCCACGAGATCAGCCACGGCATCGCGGCCCTCGCCACCGGGGGCACCATCCAGGCCATCGAACTCGACCCGGCCCAGGGCGGCGTGTGCTACTGTCCCGGCGGGAACGCGTTCGTGACACTGTCCGCCGGATACCTGGGCAGCCTGGGCTGGGGCGCGCTGCTGCTCATGGGCGCGCGCGCCGGCGCCCGGCCGTCACGGTGGATCGTCGGCGCGGTGGGCGTGATGGTGGTCGTGCTCACCCTGCTGTACGTGCGCAACGGGTTCGGCTTCGGCTTCGGCCTGCTCTTCGGGCTAGCCCTCTTCACCTCGGCGGCAAAGCTGCCGCCGCGGGCGAACCGGGTACTGCTCACCGCGCTCGGGCTCACCAGCTGCCTGTACGCCATCCTGGACATCAAGAGCGACATCATCGACCGCCCGGAACTCCAGTCCGACGCGCGCATGCTCGCCGAGATGACCGGCGTCCCCACCATGGTCTGGGGCTTCCTGTGGATCGGGATCGCCATCGCGGTCGCCCTCATGCTCTTCCGCAAGGCGTTCCGGGAAGCGTAGGGAGCCCACCGGCCCCTCGCTTGCCGCAGGCGCCACGGCCATGTAATTTCCGGCAACTGCTCCATTAGGGGGTGGCGGGCCGCTGGGGAATCGCTCAGATGGCGTTCTCCGACGGACCGCGGGCCTGGGCCCGCCGGTGTTCGGCCCGATGTCGACTCACGAAAAGGAGGTGATCAATTGTCTAGTCCAAGTACCCTGTTCAGCCTGGCATGGGCAAGCGATCGCCGTTAGCCGAGTGATCGTATCTGTTCGGGCCAGCGGCCATCGTGCCGGGCTGAGCAGAAAACACTGGAAGAAGGCGCCGTCGGATCGATCCGGCGGCGCCTTCGTCGTGCCGGGGCGGTGCTGCCACTCCATCGGAGTGCGGCTATCCTTGTAGCGGGACCGTGCGCAAACGCAGGTCGCTCTCACCCTTCACGCGAACGAGTATCGACATCCGCTTCGAGGGAAGCGGAGGAAACGAAACATGTCAGCTTCCAGGCCTGATTCAGCCTCCAAGCCTGCGTCCGGATCCGGAGAGCCGATCGCCATCATCGGCATGGCGTGCCGGTTCCCCGGCGCAAACGATATCGAAGCCTTCTGGCGCCTGCTGGAGACCGGCGGAAACGCTGTGGTCGAGGGGGTGCCCGGTTCCGGGGAGGGGCGCTGGGGCCAGATCTTCGGCGACAATGCGGTCCAGAGCGAGGGCTGCCGCTTCGGCGCCTTCGTCGACGACATCGACCGGTTCGACGACGCCTTTTTCCGGATTTCTCCTGTAGAGGCCGAGCTCCTCGATCCACAGCAGCGCATGATGCTGGAGGTGAGCTGGCAGGCGCTTGAAGACGCGGGCATCGACCCGGATCGCCTGAAAGAGAGCCGCACCGGCGTCTACTCCGGGATCAGCAACGACGAGTACCGAATGCTGGTGGTCGATTCGGCCAAGCCCGCGGAGGCCGCGGCGTGCCTGTACGCGCTGAGCGGGACGAACCTGAACGGGACCGCCGGGCGTGTCTCCTTCGTGCTCGGGCTGACCGGGCCGGCCAAGGCGGTGGACGCCGCCTGCGCCTCCGCGATGGTGGCGATCAACGACGCGGTCGCAGATCTGCAGCAGGGCAAGGCGAATCTCGCCATTGCGGGCGGCGTGCAGGCCATCCTCAACGGGCGCATCTACGAGCTGCGCGCAGACGCGATGATGCTGTCCCCCGATGGGCAGTGCAAGACCTTCGATGCCTCCGCGAACGGCTACGTTCGCGCCGAGGGCTGCGGGGTCGTGGTCCTCAAGCGCCTGAGCGACGCCGAGGCGGACGGGGACCGGATCTGGGCGGTGATCCGGGGCTCGGTGGTAAACCACGGGGGGACCGGCGTCGGGCTCACCGTGCCCAACACTCCCGCGCTGGAACAGGTCATGGAGGACGCATTGTTCCAGGCGGGCGTCGATCCGCTGGAGGTGGACTACGTCGAGGCGCATGGGACGGGAACCGCGGTCGGCGATCCGATCGAGCTGAACGCCGTATCCAGCGTCTACGGCAGGGGACGCGACGCCCGGGACCCGCTGCTGATCGGTTCCGTGAAGACGAACGTAGGCCATCTGGAGTCGGCGGCGGGCGTCGTCGGGCTCATCAAGGCGGCGCTGGTGGTCAGGCGAGGCATCATCCCGAAGCACCTGCATTTCCACGATCCCAACCCGGCGGTGGACTGGGATCGCATGCCGCTGCGCATCACTTCGGAGACGATGGACTGGCCGGACCGTCCGGGCCGCCCGCGGGTGGCCGGGGTCAATTGCTTCGGCATCTCCGGAACGAACGCTCACCTCGTAGTTCAGGAGTATCGCGGCGCGAACGGGGCTGCGGATGAAGGGGGTCCCCTGGCGGCGGGGTCGCGGCAATCGGTCCAGGTGTCGCTTCCCGCGACTCTGGGGCATCTGCAGTTGCCCGACCGAGCCCTGCAGGCGCGCCAGGCGCGTTTGCTGCCTCTGTCCGGCAAGTCGGAGACCGCGCTGCGGGAATCGGCCGGGCGGTATCTGTCGTGGCTCAAGGAACGGGCTGACCAACTGGCCATGGAAGGAGCCGACGCGGAACCGCTTCTGTCGGACATGGCGTGGACCGCGGGCGTGGGGCGCAGCCATTTCGATCATCGCGCCGGGGTGGTGTTCCGGGACGCCGCGTCACTCCGCGGGCAGCTGGAGGCAGTGACGGAAGGCGGGGACATTCCAGGGCCGGGCGCCGCCGGAAAGGTGGCGTTCGCTTACACCGGACAGGGAAGCCAGTGGGTCGGGATGGGCCGGGCACTGTACGAGACGGAGCCCGTGGCTCGAGCCGTCCTCGACCGTTGCGAATCGGTGGTCCGCGACGAAAGGGGCGCCTCTCTGCTGGATGTCATGTTCGGCCGTGGCGGGTCGGAGGGAGAACTGGGCGACACCGCCTGGGAGCAGCCGGCGCTCTACGCGCTGGGGTGCGCGCTGACCGCCCTTTGGTCGAGCGTGGGAGTGCGCCCCGCCGTGGTGGTGGGTCACAGCGTCGGCGAACTGGCGGCGGCGCAGGCGGCGGGCGTGTTCAGCCTGGAGGACGGCATGCGCTTCGCCTGTGCGCGCGGCGCGCTGATGTCGGGAATGGCCGACGGGGCCATGGCCGCGGTGTTCGCACCCTCCGCGCGGGTGGCGGCAGCCGTGCAGGCACACAACGCCGTGTCCGGTGGCGTTGGACTCAGCATCTCCGGCGACAACGGCACCCACCAGGTGGTCAGCGGCCCCGTTGAGGAAATCGAAACCATCTCCAGGAACTTCGACGCGGAGGGGATTCGGGTACGGCGCCTGAACACCAGGAAGGCGTTCCACAGCGCCCTGGTGGAGCCCATCCTCCCCGCTCTGGGAGAGTCCCTGGAGGGCGTGGCGGTCGCCTCCCCTTTCCTGACCGTGGTGAGCAACCTGACCGGCCGGCCGGTCGAGTCCGGCCAGACCCTCGACGGCTCCTACTGGACGCGTCACGCGCGCGAGGCCGTGGCGTTCGCCAGCGGCGTGGAATCGCTCGCGGAGCTGGGTGTGGATCTGGTGGTGGAGATCGGACCACGCTCGGTGCTGGCCCCGATGGCGCTGTCGGCCTGGCCGGAGTCGCCCGGCACCCCGGCCCCCGCGGTGGTCTCGACGCTGAGCCCTCCCTCCGACGACCCGGAGGCGCCCCGGGATGGCGGGGGCTTCGCGGAGGCGGTCGCGGGTGCCTACGAGGCCGGGCTTCCGGTCGGGTTCGAGGGACTGTTCGCGGGGGAAGCCCGGCGGCGGATCGCGGTCCCCGGCTATCCGTTCCAGCGAAGGCGCCACTGGCTCGAGGCCCCCAGACGGCGGGTACTCGGAGCAGGCCATCCCCTTCTGGGGTCGCGGCACGAGACGGCGCGCGGCGAGGTCACGTTCGAGACGGAGTTGTTCCCCTCGGATCCGGAGTGGCTGGACGATCACCGGGTCTTCGGACGGGTCGTGGCGCCGGGCGCGCTGTACGGGGCGATGGCCGTGGCGGCCTCCCGCGCCGAGGGACGCGGGGCGGCGGCCGTGGAGGACGTGCAGTTGCACAACGCGCTGGTGTTCACGGAGGAGCACTCCGGGGACGGCAACGGCGAGGCCGCGCGCCGGACGCAACTGGTGCTGGACGCCGGCGATCCGCTGGCATCGCGCCGATTCCAGCTCTTCAGCAGGGGCGGTGACGACAAATGGACGATGCACGTGGAGGGGCGCGTGTCACCCGACGGGTCTCCGCCGAAGGCCCCCGGGCGGATCGACCTGGACAGCCTGAAAGCCCGCCTCTCGCCCATGGACGTCGCGGACTACTACCGCGCCCGGGCAGGGACCGGGGTCGAGCTCGGCCCTTCCTTCCGCACGCTGCGCAGGGCGTGGTCCGCTCCGGGGGAAGCGTTGGGCGAGGTGTCGTTTCCGGAAGGTCTGGGCTCGAACGCGCTGGACGTTCATCCGCTGGTCCTGGACGGCTGCTTTCAGGTCGTGGGAGCCGCCCGCGACCTGACCGGACCGCACGGCTCGGTCACCTACCTGCCCTTCGGCTGGGAACGTTGCTGGCTGACGACGGGACGCCTGCCCGACCAGGTGGTATGCCATGTGCGCCTGAGCGAGGCGTCCGTCGCGGCGGAAGCGAATGCGGACGAAACACCCGAGGTCCTGACCGGTGAGCTGCGCATCTACGATCCGCAGGGGAGGCTGCTGGGCGGGCTGAGCGGCTACACGGTGAAGCGGGCGACGCGCGCGGCGCTGCTGTCGACGGTCGAGGGCGTCAACGACCTGCTCTACGAGGTCGTGTGGCGGGAACGCGCCCTTCCGCCGGGCATGCCCCCGGCGGACTTCTTCCCCAGCCCCGCAGCCGTGAAATCGGCCTCCCGCCTCTTCTCTGAGCACCTCATCGAGGCGGGAGTCGATCCGGATGATCGGGATGCGCTGCTGACCGATCTCGAGCACTGGTCGTGGTCGTACGCGCTCGCGACCCTGGACGCGCTGGGATGGCGGCGAAGCCGGGGCGCGGCCGTAGAACCGGAGACCCTGCGGGAGCAACTCCGCGTCATGCCGGAGCACAGCCGCGTATTCCGGCGAATGCTCGAGATGCTCGCCAAGTCGGGTGTGCTGGTCGAGGATGGATCCGGCTTCGTCGTCGCGCTGGGGTCGGAAGATCGGTGGCCGGAAGTCCTTCCACCAAAGCCGGACGCGCACGCCGCCGTGATGGCCCGGCGATACTCCCACGGCCTGACCGAGGTGGGGCTCTTCCGGCGGTCGGGCGGAGCCCTCCCAAAGGTGCTGCGCGGCCGCGAGGATCCGCTCACCCTGCTGTTCAGCAGCGGAGAGCCGACCGCGGCCGACCTGTATCTCAAGGCACCCGTCGCGCGCGCGGCGAACCGGCTGCTCGAAGAGGCGGTCCGGCAACTCGTCGACGCCCTGCCCGAAGGACACCGCCTGAGGGTGGTCGAGGTCGGGGCGGGCACGGGTTCGGCCACGGCCTCCGTGCTGCCGCTGCTGCCCGAGGGACGATTCGACTACATGTACACCGACATCTCGGCAGGCTTTTTCTCGGAAGCGGAGGCCCGTTTCGGAGATGGGGGCGGATGCATCGAGTACCGTCCGCTGGACATCGAAAAGGATCCCGTCGAGCAAGGGTTTGCCGCCCACGGCTACGACCTCTTGCTCGCGTCCAACGTCCTGCATGCGACGCGATACCTGGAGGAGACCCTTGGGCACTGCCGCCGGCTGCTAGCGCCCTCGGGACAACTGGTCGCGCTCGAAAACCTGAGCGGCCTGGGCTGGATGGACCTCACATTCGGACAACTCGACGGCTGGTGGCGGTTCGCCGACGACTACCGGCCGCATCATGCGCTGGCGAGCCCGGCCGTGTGGCGACGCGCGCTGGGCGACGCCGGTTTCGAAGGGGTCGAGGTGCTCGGGGTGGACGAAGCCGACACGGACCGGACCCCCGACAAGGGCGTGATCGTGGCGCAGGGGCCCGCCGAGGTGCGGGAGCCGCCCGGTGCGTGGATCCTGGCGGCGGACGAGGGGGGCGCGGCGGCGCAGCTGGCAACCGACCTCGCGGGTCGCAACCAGACGGTCGTACTGGCCGGCGGCGGCGAACCGGAGGGTGAGTTGCCCGAGCCGAACGGCCCCGGCGTCTTTGCCGCGACGGTCGAGATGCAGCGGCGTGAGTCCTGGCGATCGCTGATCGACAGCCTTCCGGACGACGTACCCTTCAGCGGTGTCGCGCACCTGATGGCACTCGACGGTGCCGGTCAGGACGCGACGACCGGCGACGTGGCCGACGACGTCGAACGAATGGGCGCGAGCGCCCTGGCCCTGGCGCAGGGAGTGGCCGACTCCGGTCTCACGCCGGAAAAGGGCATCTGGTTCGTGACCCGTGGAGCGCAGGTGCTGGAGCGTGAGCGCGGAGGGGAGCTGGCCGGCGCGGTCCTTTGGGGCTTCGGCAAGGGCGTGGCCCGGGAAGCGGCGCACCTGCAGCCCCGGATGATCGATCTGGATCCGGGAGAGATGGCGCCCGAACCCGACCTCGTGAACGAACTCCTGTATCCCGACTCCGAGAACCACGTCATTCACCGCTTCGGGCGCCGGCGGGTCGCTCGCCTGATCCGGGCGGAGTCGGAGGCCGAACGGCTGGCGCTGCCGGAAGAACCCGACTGGGTGCTGGCGCCAGAATCCGGGCGGGGTGTTCGACCGGCCGTACGTGCAGCCGCTGCCGGCCCGTCCCCTGGAGCCCAGGGAAGTCCGCGTCGCCGTGGGCGCGGCCGGGCTCAACTTCTGGGACGTGTTCCGTTCCCTGGGGTTCATCGAGGAAGGGCTGCTGGGCAGGGAGATGTGTGGCCGCATCGTCGAGGTCGGGGCCGAGGTGTCCCGGGTATCGGTGGGCGACCACGTGGTCGGGATGGGATTCGGCGCGTTCGGGCCGATGATGATCACCCACGAGGAACTGGTGGCTTCGGCTCCGACGGATATCTCTCAGACCGGACTCGCGACCATCCCCAGCGCCTTCGTGTCGGCTGCCCTGTCCTTCGAGTACTCCGGGCTCGAGCCCGGCGAGCGGGTTCTGATTCACGCGGGCGCGGGCGGCGTGGGTCTGGCCGCCATCCAGTGGGTGCAGGCGGCGGGCGCGGAGGTCTTCGCCACCGCGAGCGCCCCCAAGCAAGCGTACCTGCGCTCGCTCGGCGTCGAGCACGTGTTCGACAGCCGCACCACGGCGTTCGGCGAAGAGATCCTCGAGGCGACGGACGGCGCCGGGGTGGACGTCGTGCTGAACAGCCTTACCGGTGAGGGCTTCATCGACGCCAGCCTGGCCTGTCTGAGGCACGGAGGCCGCTTCGTGGAGATGGCCCGGCGGGACATTCTGACCGAGGACGAGATGGCGGCGACCCGTCCGGACGTATCCTACGACATCCTGGAGCTGGACGTCCTGAAGAAGACCGATCCGGAGTGGGTCGGACGCGTTTTGCGCGATGTGATGGCACGCATTGCCGCGGGAGAACTCGAACCGATCGTCCACAGCCGATGGCCGCTGGCGGAAGCGGGGGCGGCGCTGAGCTTCATGCGCTCCGCCCGGCACCTCGGGAAGATCGTCGTGACCGCGCCCCCGCTATCCGGTGGCCGGCTGCGCCAGCACGGCACCTATCTGGTCACCGGCGGTCTCGGCGGGATCGGTTGCGCCGTGGCCGAATGGCTCGCGGACCGGGGCGCGGGGGCGATCGTGCTCAACGGGCGCCGCGCGCCGGACGCCGCCGCCGAGGAGACTATCCACGCGCTCAGGGAACGCGGTGTGACGGTCGAGGTCGGGCTGGCGGATGTGGCGGATGCGGCTGCGCTGGACCGGATGCTGGCCGACATGGACCGGAGGCTGCCCCCGCTCGCGGGCGTGATTCACAGCGTGGGCGTGCTCTCGGACGGCGCTCTCACCAACCAGACCTGGGAGAGGTTCGAACAGGTGCTGGGGCCCAAGATCCTGGGTGCGTGGCATCTCCATCGCGCGACCATGAATCGCGACCTGGACATGTTCGTCCTCTTCTCGAGCCGGGTCGGGGTCATGGGCAATCCCGGCCAGGCGAACCACGCCGCAGCCAACGCCTTCCTGGACCAGCTGGCCGGACACCGGCGCGCGCTGGGACTCGCCGGACAGGCGATCGCCTGGGGGGCGTGGTCGGAGATCGGCGAGGCGGCGGAGCAGCGCGAGCGGATCGACCGGCGCCGGTCCGCGCTCGGGGGACGCTGGTTCACGCCGCAGCAGGGACTCAGGGCATTCGATCGCCTGGTGCGTCAGGATGTGACGACGTCCGTGGTGATGGCGATGGACTGGTCGGTGTTCGAGGAGGCCGTGGAAGAGCGTCCTCCCCTGCTGGAGGAACTCCTGTCCGCGGCATCGGATGCCGAAGCGGACTCCGCGGCCGCCCCGAAGGACATCCTTACCCAGGTGAGCGAAGCCCCGGCTGGCGAACGGGGGAACGTGCTGGTGTCCTTCCTTCAGGGCGAGGTTCAGGCCGTGCTGCGGCTGCCGTCGGCCCCCGCGGCGACGGTCGGGTTCTTCGACCTGGGGATGGATTCGCTGATGGCCGTCGAGCTGCGCAATCGGCTCAACCGGGCCCTGGCCGGCACCTACACGGCGCCCAACACGCTGGTCTTCGACTACCCGGACATCGCCTCGCTCGGCGAGCATCTGGCGGGAGAACTGGTCGAAGGCGGAGGAGTTCCCATCTCCGAAGCCGCACCCGAGCCTGCGCGCGAGCCCCGCGTGCAGGACGACGATGACGCCATCGCGATCGTGGGGATGGCCTGTCGATTCCCGGGAGCGCCCGACCTGGCATCGTTCTGGCGCCTGCTCGAGGCCGGCGCCGACCTGGTGACGGACGGACGCCGCGACCCCGGCCCCTGGAACGGGGTCGCCGGGGATCCGCACGGCGCGGACAGCGCTGCCCGCCGGGGCGCCTTCCTCGAGGACATCGACAAGTTCGACGCCAGGTTCTTCCGCATCACGCCGATCGAGGCGCGGATGATGGATCCGCGGCAGCGCCTGCTGCTGGAGACGACCTGGCACGCGCTCGAGGACGCGGGGATGGATCCGGGGCAACTCACGGGAAGCAACACCGGGGTCTATGCCGGGGTCGGCAACGGCGATTATCGAGATGTGGCCGCCATCAGCGGGGAGGCCCACGGGTACCTCGGCACCACCATGAGCGTGACGGCCGGGCGCATCTCCTTCGCGCTGGGTCTCACCGGCCCGGCGGTGCCGCTGGACATGGCCTGCGCGTCCTCCCTTGCGGCCGTGCACCAGGCCGCTTCCGCCCTGCGGCAGGGGGAGGTGGAGATGGCCCTGGTCGGCGGGGTCAACGCAATCCTCTCCCCGGACATCACAACCTTCATGAAGGAAGTCGGCATGCTGTCCACGAAGGGCCGCTGCAGCACCTTCGACGCCGAGGCCGACGGCTTCGTGCGCGGCGAGGGCTGCGGGGTCGTCGTGCTGAAGCGCCTGAGCGAGGCGCGGGCGGACGGCGACCGGATCTGGGGTGTGATCCGCGGATCCGCCGTCAATCAGAACGGCTTCAGCGCGGGTCTGACGGTCCCGAACGGGCCGGCTCAGGAGCGGGTCATCGAGGAAGCCCTTGCGCGCGCGGGCATCGAGCCCGGAGAAGTGGACTATCTGGAGGCGCACGGAGCCGGATCCGATCTGGGCGACCCGATCGAGGTGCAGGCCGCCGCCGCCGTCTACGGGCGGCAGCGCAGCCCGGAGCGGCCGCTGCTGATCGGTTCGGTGAAAACCAACATCGGCCACCTGGAATGCGCGGCGGGCGTCGCCAGCCTGATCAAGGCCGTGCTGGCCATGAACCGGGGCAGCATCCCGAAACAGCTTCACTTCGACAATCCGACCCCACACCTGGAATGGGACCAGCTTCCGGTACGGGTCATTTCGGAGCCCACGGACTGGCCTTCCCGTCCGGATCGGCCGGCGCGCGCGGGCGTCAGCTCCTTCGGCCTTTCGGGGACGAACGCGCACGTTGTTGTCGAAGAAGGTGCCGCCGAGGAGGATGCTGCCGATCTCGCAGACGCGCTGTGGGCCCCCGGGCCCCCGCGCACCGTGCCGACCGGGTCGCCCGGGAGAGCGGTCGAGGTGCCGGCCCCGCGCGGAGACCTCGCGCCCCGGGAGACGCGCATCCTGCCCCTTTCCGGGATGTCTCCGGCGGCGTTGCGGGAAGTCGCACACCGGTATCTGACATGGCTTGACGAGCAGGAGGAGGTTCTCTCCGCGGAAGACGGCACGGCGCGGTCGCTGCTCGCCGACATGGCCTGGACGGCCGGCGTGGGGCGCAGCCACTTCGCGCGCCGGGCCGGCTTGGTCTTCCGCGACGCCGCATCGCTGCGGGAGGGGCTGAACGGCGTGCTCGACGCCGACCTGGGGCCCGAGCCCAAAGGCATGCCCAGGCCCCCCTCACCCCCCAGGACCGCGTTCGTGTACGCCGGCGAGGGGAGCGAGCAGATCGGCATGGGACAGGATCTGTACCAGGCCGAACCCGTCGTGCGCGCGCTGCTGGATCGATGCGACGCCGTCTTCGGAACGGAG
The DNA here is from genome assembly GCA_028821195.1 of Gammaproteobacteria bacterium. Lineage (GTDB taxonomy): Bacteria > Gemmatimonadota > Gemmatimonadetes > Longimicrobiales > Gaopeijiaceae > BD2-11. Next base: position 33,044 of record JAPPHB010000020.1, on the reverse strand, counting down.
CGCGGCGGAGCTTCCCTGATCGACGTCATGTTCGGGCGGGCGGGCGCGGCCGGCCGGCTGGACGACCCGGAGTGGGCCCAGCCGGCCATCTACGCACTCGCATGCGCGCGCACGGCTTTCTGGGCGAGCGTGGGCGTGCTCCCCGGGGTGGTGGCAGGCCACGGGGTCGGCGAGCTGGCGGCCGCCTGGGCAGCGGGCGTATTCACCCTGGAAGACGGGCTGCGCCTCGCCGCGGCCCGCGGCGCCGCGATGGCCCGGCCGAAAGTGCGGATGGCGGCCGCGGCGCCGGTCGATGATCCTTCCGCTGCAGACCGGGATCCGCTGGCCGAACTGGAAACGGCGTGCGCCGGGATGTCGTTCTCCCGCCCCGAGGTCGTGATGGTCAGCCAGGTCACTGGCACGGTTCTGACGGCCGACGAGGCGCTCGACGGCGCATACTGGCGCCGGCAGGCGAGCGCACCGGCCTACCGGGCCCTGGCGGGGGCACTCGCAGGGCTGGACACCGAACTTGTCGTTGAGATCGGTCCGCGTCCGGGACCCGGGCCCACCCCGCTGCCCGAATGGTCGGATGCGGCCGACCGGCCCGACCGGACCTTCGCGGAGTCGGTGGCGGGCGCCTACGAGGCGGGACTGCCCGTTGCCTTTGCCGGCCTGTTCGCCGGGGAGGCGCGCCGCCGGATCTCCCTCCCGGGCTATCCGTTCCAGCGCAGGCGCCACTGGGTCGGTCCGGCCCGGTGAGCCCCCACGGTTCCGGCGGCGAACCCTCGCTTCGCTACCAGCCCGACGAGAAGCCCCCGCTCCGGCTCTCGCTCGGGGTCGGCCTGCAGCTCGCGGTGCTCAACATCGCCGCCGTGATGCTGATCCCCATGGTGGTGATGCGGGCCGCCGGCGTGCCGGACGCATACCTCTCGTGGGCCGTGCTCGCGTCGGTCACCATCTGCGGCGTGGCGACCATCCTGCAGGCGCGGCGCGGGGGGCGCATCGGGATGGGGCACGTGATGGTCATGGGCACCTCCGGGGCGTTCATCCCGGCGTCCATCATGGCGCTCGGCCAGGGCGGCCCTGCCCTGCTCGCCACCCTCGTCGCGATCTCCGCACTGGTGCCGCTCCTCCTCTCCTGGCGGCTTTCCCTCTTTCAGCGCGTCCTGACACCAGCGGTGTCGGGCACCGTGATCATGCTCATCCCGGTGACGGTCATGCCGTTCATATCGAGCCTCCTGTCCGGCTCGTCCGGCGCAGGCCCTCCCCCCGGCGCGCCGCTCAGCTTCCTGGTGACCGTGCTCGTCATCGGAGGCCTCGCGCTGAAGGCGAGCGGAGCGCTGCGGCTCTGGGCCCCGGTGATCGGCGTGGTCCTGGGCTCGTTTATCGCCGCGGGGTATGGCCTCTACGACCTGGAGCGCGTCGCCGCGGCTTCCTGGGTCGATCTTCCGCGCGTCCAGGCACCCGGGCTGGATCTCGGCTTCGGCCCGGCGTTCTGGACCCTCCTGCCCTCGTTCCTGCTGGTGGCCGTGATCGCCGCGATCCGCACGATGAGCAGCGCGGTGGCCGTCCAGCGCGTCTCGTGGCGCCGCAGGAGCCGCGCGGTCGACTTCCGCGCCGTGCAGGGCGCCATGGCGGTGGACGGCGTGGGCAACCTGCTGACCGGGTTTGCCGGGACCGTCCCGGGAAGCGCCACCACCACGAGCGTCCCCCTGACCCAGCTCACCGGTGTGGCCACGCGCGCGGTCGGGGTCGTGGCCGGCGCGGCTTTCGTCGCCTTCGCGTTCCTGCCCAAGCCCTTCGCCGCCGTGCTCGCCATCCCCGACCCGGTCTTCGCCGGCTACCTGGTCATCCTGCTCGCCATGCTGTTCGCGATCGGCCTGAAGATCGTGCTGCAGGGTGGGCTGGGATACCGCGAAGGCCTCGTCGTCGGCATCGCCTTCCTGGCCGGAACGGGCTTTCAGTACGGACTGATCTTCCCCGAGCAGGCGTCCCGGTTCGCGGGCGGCCTGCTGGAGAACGGCATGAACGCGGGCGGATTCAGCGCCATCCTCATGACCCTTTTCCTCCGCCTGACGGAGCCCCGCCCGAGCCGCATCGAAACGGGACCCGGCAGCGCGGAACTCCCGGCGATCCGCCGGTTCCTGGGCGATTTCGCGTCCCGCAGCGGGTGGGACGAAGAGATGGCCGGCCGGCTGGGGGCCGCCGCCGAGGAGGCTCTGCTCACACTCGCGCGCGAGGAGGATTCGGGACGAGAGGGGGCCAGGGGCCGCCGGCGCCTCCGGCTGTCGGCCAGCAGGGAGCAGGGCGGCGCCGTGCTCGAGTTCGTTGTCGGCCCCGGGACCGGAAACCTGCAGGACCGGATCGGCCTGCTCGGAGAATCCGCCGATGAAGCCTCCCTGGACCGCGAGGTGTCGCTGCGCCTGCTCCGCCATCTGGCGTCTTCGGTTCGCCATCAGCAATACCACGACACGGACATCATCACGGTTCGCGTGGAGGCCCCGCGCGACTCCCGCTGACGGTTCGCCGCAGGAGTGCCGCGCCGAATCTCGCCCGGGACCGGATCGCAGAAACACCGTCAACCTCAGCTCACGGGAGAACCACCCCATGCACGATGTCAACCTGATCGCAGTCCTGGTCGCCGGGATCGTCCCGATGATCGTCGGCATGCTCTGGTACGGCCCGCTCTTCGGGAAGCGCTGGCTGGCGCTGATGGAGACGACGCGCGAGGAGATCCAGGAGGGCTTCAATCCGCTGAAGACCTACGGCATCAGCTTCCTGCTCTCGCTGGTCACCGCCTTCATTCTGGCCCAACTAATCGCCGATATCGCTCCCGGAGACGTCTCCTCGCTGGGTGGCGGCGGCGCATCCGCGATGGTCGGCGTTCATGTGGGGCTCATGGCGCTGGTCGCATTCGTACTCCCGGTCGCGCACCAGGGGGTCACGTTCGAGGGCCGGAAAGCCGGGCTCGCGTGGCTGAACGTCGGCTACAACGGGGTGGCGCTCATCGGCCAGGCGATGGTCATTGCCGCCTGGGGCGTGTAGCCTGCTCGAGCAGCCCGCTCTCCTCCAGAAAGCCCCGCATCACCGCGACGCAATCCGCCGGATTCTCCACCTGTAGGAAGTGCGTCGTCTCCGGAATGAAATCGTAGTCCACCGTCTCGATGTGGCTGAGGTCGAAGGTGGGCAGATACGCGTACGGAAGCGTGGGATCGGAGCCGATCACCTTCGTCGGACACGGAAGATTGCCGAAGTCCACGAGGAACGCGAAGGTCCTCACGTAGGCGATGATCTGCGCCTCGTACTCGCGAGGACAACGGAGTTCGTAGCCCCCTTCCCCGGAGGACTCGCGCAGAATCGTTCGAGCCATCAGATCCGCGGCTCCCGGAACCGCCCTGGTGAGCAGCGGCAGAAAGTTCAGGAGCTCCGTGAAGTCCTCCCTCTTCCGGAACTGGTCGGCGCGACGGCTCGCCATCCCGGCCGCCGCCTCGGCGATCGCGTCGTAATCCGGGTCCTTGGGACCGGGCCGGTAGAGCGGTGGATCGAACAGGACCCACGCGGACAACCTGTCGCACCCACCCATCCCCAGCGTGGATGAGAGGAGCGCCGTCAGGGCGGAAAGCGAATGAAAGACCCCGGTCGTGGGCCGTTCCCCGTACCGGCGCGCCGCTGCTTCGATGACGCGCTCCTGGTCCCGGACCAGGTTGGGCATGTTGTGCTCCGGGCGTGCCCCGACGGCATTCCAGCCATGGTTCCGCAGATCGTAGAGCAGCACATCGAACTCACCCTTCAGGAGAGACCAGAACGGGTAGTAGAAATCCATGGCCAACCCGTTTCCGTGCCCCAGCAGAAGACGCGGGCCGGCCGGATTCCCATGCCTGCGCAGAATCGTGACGCTGCCGTCGTCCTGACGAACCTCGTGCACGGAGCGCGGCTCGGGGATCTCCCATCTGGCTGCCCGGTTCATGCTGGCGGCCGCTACACCCCCGATGCGCTATGTCGAAACCGGCACCCGCCCGGCCGGGCGGGTGCGCGATGAGACGGGATGCGCCCCGATCAGATGGCGTCGATGCGAGCGGCCAGGCCGCGCAGAGATCCGATGCCCATCCACTCCTCGGGGGGAATCTCGACGCCGAATTCGCTGGCCACCAGCTTCACGAAGGCGACGCAGTCCAGAGAAGAAACACCGGCTTCGCCGAACGCCAAATCAAAGTCCGGTTCGTGGTCCAGATCCAGGTGCTCGTCGATGAGGGCGCGGAGGCGTGCTTCAGTCGTAGACATTCTGTGTCGGATCCTTGGGTTGTGGGTAATCTGGTGAAGGTGCTGCCGGTCGATTCTTTAACTCGGCAACGGTGATGTCAAGCCACGGGCTCACTTCCGGACATTGGCGCGTTCCGTCAGAACGCGGCTTCGATCTGCCAGAATAGAACCCGGTAGTCGAAAACGGTAAAGGCGATGCGATCCCCCGCGGGCGAATAGCCAGGCTGGGTCTTGTGGGAGGGATCGAAGGTGAGCTGCTCGGCGGCTCCGCCTCCGGCGGGAACCCGGAAGATCTGGAAGAACCCGTCGCCGGCCCGGTCGACGTACGCCACCCAGCGCCCGTCGGCCGAGACGCCGATTCCCGAGTGGAGCTGGTCCGAGCCATAGTCGTGGAAGCGCTCCGGCGTTCCACCCGTCCGGGAAACGCGCCACAGGCTCTTGCGCCCGACCGCCTCGGCCGCCTCGAAGATGACCGCCTCGCCCGCGTCGCCCCACTCACCCTGGATCACGTCCTGCTCGAAGCCCTCCAGTTCGATGCGGGTCTGGGGCTGCGTCACTTCCCCCGTCTCCTGGTCGATGCCGATGACGAACAGGTGCGCCCGACGGGCCCCGGCGTCGTCCACGCGATAGCTGGGGAAGAGGATCCAGCGCCCGTCGGCCGACCAGCGCGCCCATCCTGTCTCGTGGCCGTCTTCGCTGATCATGCGTGCCTCGCCGCTTCCGTCGGCGGCCATGAGCCAGATGTCGTCGGATTCCACGTGGGTATGGAAGGCGATCCAGCGCCCGTTAGGTGAGGTGTGCATGCCCTGGTCCTCGGAGTAGGACTGGCGCACCACGCGCTCGGGGGCGTCGTGCGGTTCGCTCGCGTCGCCTCCGACGATGCCGATGTGTTGTGCGATGTCGGGGTAGTGGAAGTCGTCGGTGACGTGGCGCCAGCTCCCGAAGGTGAAGGCGACTTCGGATCCGTCCCAGCTCCAGGTCGGCGTCTCCGACTGGAAAGTGGTCAGCGGGGCGGACGGCCCCCCTCCGGCCGGCGCCGTCGCGACGAACACGCGGTAGTCCTGCGACTTGAAGAGGATGCGCCCATCGGCCCCAACAGAGGGGGCGTAGGCGTCGCGGACGAAACCGGTGAGGCGGGTGGGCGCCCCGCCCGCGGCCGGTCTGGCCCAGAGATCCAGAAAACCGCCTTCGCCCGGTGCCGCGTAGTAGACCTGGCCGCCGTCCGGTGAGAAGGCGAGCGGCCCGTACACCTCCTGGTCGGTGAAGAGCGGATCGGGTGAGTCGCAGGGAAGGTGCAGCCGCTGATGGTCGTCCTCGAAGGACAGGCAGGCGAGCCGCCCGTCCGGCGACCACGCGGGGAAGGTAAGGCGGGTTCCGGTCGTGGCCGCGCGCGCGTTGCCGCCGTCCGCGTCCAGGAGCCACACCGCGGACTCGCCTCCGGCCGACGACACGCCGGCCACGGTGGTGCCGTCCGGCGACCAGGCGAGCATGTCCAGCGCGAGCAGGTCGGGCGCCTGGTCACGGCCCGGCCAAAGCGGCTCGCGCCCGCCGTCCGCCCGGTCGTAGAGCCACCACTCCTGCCGGCTGCGGTCGAAGACGCGCTCCCGCACGGCGACGTGGCGGCTGTCGGGCAGCCAGGCGAGGAAGCGCATCGACGCGGCGCCCGACCCCATGACGCGTTCCGCCCCACCCCGGGCCGGAACCACATGCAGGCGGTCGCGCTCGGTGTATGCCAGCCAGCGGCCATCGGGCGACACCACGCCGAGCGGGTCCCGGTACGCCACCGGTCCCACCTGTTCCGCGGCGGCGACGTAGTGGAGGGGCGGGAGGGCCGGTTCCGCCGCGGGCCCCTCGGCACACCCGCCGATCGCGAGCACGAGAAGCGCGGCGGAGGGGATCCGGCCGGCAGGATGGACGCAACCGGCCACGCTTTTTCGGCCCCCCGGTCCACCGGTCGCCGCTATCGTCATCATGCCACCCCCATTCGCTGTGGCAGGGTCACGAGCGCGACGATCTCGTATCGGCGTGCGCCCCTGGGCAGCTTCACCTCGACCTCCTCTCCCGGGCGCGCGCCCATCAGGCCGCGGCCGATCGCAGAGGCCATCGATACATGGCCCGCCTCGATGTCGATGTAGTCACCGGCCGCGATCGTATACGTTACCTCAGTCTTCCGTATACAATCACGGACCGTAACCCGCGAGCCGAAGCCAACCCTGTCCGCGGGCATTCCCTCCACGTCGATCTGCGACAGCTCGGCCACGCGCCGGGTCAGATGTCCGATGCGCGCGTTCACGAACTCCTGCCGCTCCAGCGCCGACTTGTACTCCGAGTTCTCGCGCAGATCGCCCAGCTCGACGGCCTTGCGAATTCGCACGGGAAGCTCGAACTGCAGTTCCCGGGAAAGGGCCTCGATCTCTTCTTCGATCTTCTGCCTGATCTCGTTCAGCATGCGGCCCCTCCGGACGACACGGGAAGGCGGAGCCGCGCGCCCTCAGGCACGCGGATCGGAGGTGGCCAGGACCACCTCGCGACGGGCCTGCCGGTCGGCCTTGACCGCCTCGCGGAACCCGGCGTCCGCGACCCCGAGGATCTGCGTGGCCAGGATCGCGGCGTTCACGGCCCCTGCCTTGCCGATGGCCAGCGTGGCCACCGGCACACCCCCGGGCATCTGGACCGTGGAGAGGAGCGAATCGAGGCCGTCCAGCGCCGAACTCATGGGCACGCCCAGCACCGGCAGCGCGGTGCTCGACGCCACCACGCCAGCCAGGTGCGCGGCTCCGCCGGCGGCGGCGATGATCACGCCCAGCCCGCGCTCCTCGGCCGTGCGGGAGTAGTCGAGCACCACGTCCGGGGTGCGGTGAGCGGACATCACCCGCACTTCGTGGGGAACGCCGAGCGACTCGAGGGTGGCGGCGGCATGCGTCATCACGGGCCAGTCGCTCTTCGAGCCCATGATCACGCCGACTTTGGGATTGCCATTGGAGTCCATGCGTACGAGACCGATGCTGTTGGGGAGAAGTCGGAAGGGAGAGCCCACGATGCAGAACCCCCGTGAAGGGGTCAAGGGTTGAATTGGCGCCGAACCCGGAGTTACTGTCTCGTCTGTCGCATCCGCGCCCGTCCCGAACATCACCTCAGGATCAACAGGGGAAACCGAATGAACATCAGGGTCACGCTTCGCTGGCTGCAGGTACTCGACAAGCTCGAACCCTGGTATAAGAACAAGGGCGAGTTCGTCTTCTGGACCAAAGTCACCAGTGGAGACAGCACGCAGGACCGTCGGTTCCCCGAAGAGGGCCACTATTCCATTTCGGACCATCGCCGCTGGAACAAGCTCGACCATCTGAACAAGGTCATGTATGACGGCGAGGCGGGCGACTCGCTGTGCATCGAGCTCCGCGGCGTCGAGACGGACAGGTTCTCGGCCGACGACGAGCTGGAACGCTACTCACGCGAATTCTCGGGCCCCGTGGAATCCTGGGTGGGCCGTCATCGGCCGGGCGACGAGGGGCCGCCCGACCCGGAGGCGATGAGCAACTGGCGCATCTGCTACGACGTGGAGATCGTCTAGGGCCGAGCACCCCGGCCGGCGTCAGCCAGGCACGGCGGTCACCGTACTCACGGGCCGATGACACGGACCAGGTGATACCGCTTCTTCCCGCGCCGCATCACGACGAACTCCCCGTGCAGCGCCTGGTCCAGCGCGACGCGTGAGGAGATGTCCGGGACCCGGCGGTTGTTGAGGTAGACGCCCCCGCCTGCGATGGCGCGCCTGGCGTCGCTCTTCGAGGCGGCCAGACCGGTACCGTGTAGCAGATCCACGAGCGCGAGACCCTCGCCCCCGACATCGCTGCGCGTGACCCGACTGGAGGGCACGTCGGCGAAGATGTCCGCGATTTCGCCGGCGTCCAGCCCTTGCACTTCGCCGCCGAACAGCACCTCGCTCGCCTTGCGCGCGCGGATCAGTCCGTCCTCCCCGTGGAGACGGCGGGTAACGTCGGCGGCCAGCGCCTTCTGCGCGAGACGTCGATGCGGTTCAGCCGCGATGGACGCCTCCAGTTCCTCGACCTCCTCCCGCGGAAACAGCGTGAATAGGCGCAGGTAGGCCCCCGCATCCGCATCCGGGGTGTTCATCCAGAACTGGTAGAGCCGGTATGGCGTGGTGCGCGCCGGGTCCAGCCACACGGTCCCGCTCTCGGTCTTGCCGAACTTGGTGCCCGAGGAGGTGGTCAGGAGCGGGAAGGTGACCCCGTACGCGCGGGCGCCGCGCACGCGCCTGATAAGATCGATGCCGGCGGTGATGTTTCCCCACTGATCGCTGCCGCCCATCTGAACGGTGCACCCCAGGCGGTCGTGCAGTTCGAGGAAGTCGTAGGCCTGCAGCAGCACGTAGCTGAACTCGGTGAACGAGATGCTCGCCTCCGGGTCCTGTACGCGCCTGCGGATCGAGTCCTTGCCGAGGAGGGCGTTGATGGAGAAGTGCTTGCCGACGTCGCGCAGGAAGTCGACCATCCCGACCCGGCCCAGCCAGTCCAGGTTGTTGGCCATGCGCGCGGGATTGCCCTTCACCTCGAAATCGAGGAAATGCGCGAGCTGGGAGTGGATGCCGGCGGCGTTGGCTTCCGCCTCGGCCTTCGACAGCAGCGCGCGCTCGGCCGCCTTCTCGGACGGATCGCCGATAAGGCCTGTCCCTCCGCCGACCAGCGCGACCGGGGTGTGTCCCGCGCGCTGCAGATGCACCAGCCCCATGATCGGGAGCAGACTGCCGACGTGCAGGCTTGAGGCGGTCGGGTCGAAGCCGATGTAGGCGACCCGCGGCCTGGAAGCGAACGCCTGCGCGGCGCCGTCGGTGGCGTCGTGGAGCAGACCGCGCCACGTGTATTCGTCGAGCAGGTTCATGGGTCGGGGGATGGCCGGGACGGCGCCGGGGCTGCGGGTGAACGGTGCGGACGGGTCGGTGCGCGCTGGCCGTCGGGACGGCCAAAGCTACAGGGTCAAGCGGCGTTCTACCATGGTCACGGGGGCGTCGTGCCGGAAAGCCGGGCGGCGAGGCGGGCGCGGTCGATCTTGCCGTTCGGGTTGCGTGGAAGCTCGGCGAGCACCACCAGGGCGCGCGGGCGGGCGGCGGGGCCGAGCAGTTCCCGGCAATGCCGGTGGATCGCCTGGACGCGCAGCTCGCGCGCAACGGCGGGGACGATCGCGGCCGTCACCCTTTCTCCCCACTCGGGGTCGGGCAGTCCCACAACCGCCGCCTCCGCCACCGCAGGGTGCGCGGCGAGCACCCGTTCGATTTCGGCGGGGTGGACATTGACTCCTCCGCTCACGATGCGGCGGACCTTGCGGCCGGTGACCCACAGGTGGCCGTCGTGGTCCAGGCGGCCCAGGTCGCCGGTGCGATGCCAGCCATGCGGACCGGCGATGGGACCACCCCGGTGGTACGCGCGCGCCACCATGTCGCCGCGCACCTCGATCTCGCCGTCGCCCGCGATGCGGACCTCGACGCCGTCGAGGGGGGCGCCGGCGGCGCCGGGCTTGGCGCGCACCAGGGCGGGCGGGGCGGTCGTCACCTGCGAGCAGGCTTCCGTCATCCCGTAGGTGAGGGCCAGCGGCAGCCCGGCGGATAGCGCGCGTTCCACCAGGTCGGGTGGGGCGCCCGCGCCGCCCACCAGCACGCACCGCAGAGAGGCGGGGAGCGGGTGGCGGAGGCCGGCGTCCAGCAGGCGGCTGAGCATGGTGGGCACCAGGGAGACATGGCTGACGGCACCGGCCCCGAGCAGCTCGACCAACTCCTCGAGCCGCCATTCGCCGCGCGTCACCACTCGGCTGCCGGCCGCCAGCGCCCGGTCGACCAGCGCCATCCCGCCGATGTGGGCGAGCGACAGGGAGGCGTACCAGGCGTCGTCGGGTCCCAACTCCAGGCGGGCGCGCACGGCGCGAGCGCTGGTGCGGAAGTTGCGCCGGGTGAGTGTGACCGCGCGCGCCCGCCCCCCGGTGCCCGAGGTGCGCAGGATGGCGACCACGTCATCCGGGGCCGACCCGGGGAGGGGCTCGTCGCAGGGGATCACCCGGCGGATGTCGTCCGGCGCGGGATGGCCGGCGCCGGGCCGCCGGACGCCCGGCGGGACCTCGCGGCTCTGAAGTGAGAACACCCGGAGCTCCCTTCCCCCAGCTAGCGCCCCGACCAAATCGCGCGCCAACTCCAGATGAGCCGGATCGCACAACACGACTGCCGGCCGCGCGACGGCGGAGGCATCCGCCATCTCCCGGCGTGCCAGCGCCGGGCTGAGCGGGGCGAGCGCGGCTCCCGCCCGCGGCGCCGCATACATGGCCGCCACCGCCCCGGGGCCGGCGGACGCCAGCATCGCGACCGCATCCCCCGGCTTTACGCCGAGCGTCACCAGGCGCCGGGCCAGACGGTCGGCCGCCGCGTCCAGGTCACGGTAGCTCAGCCGCGCACCGCCATCGTCGACCGCGATCCGGCCCGGATGCGCCCGGGCGCCCGCGGCGACCACATCCTGCACCGGGCGCTCGATCACGCGCGCACCATCGCCCCGCCGCTGGTCACCCCAGCGCGAACCCAAGTCCAAGCAGGAGCCCGAAGAGCCCCACGAAGCGCGCCGTCCCGGCCAGTGCGCGGTTGAGCACGGCCGGCTCGCGGTGGCCAAGCACCAGCCTCAGCGGCCCCGCCACCGCCGGAAGTGCGCAAAGGGAGACCAGAGCCCAGGGGCTCCAGCCGTGCAGCGCCATCCCCGCGGGTGGGACGGCCGCGGTCAACACCACCAGCAGCACGTACTGCACCTTCGTCCACCCGCGCCCGATGCGCACCGCCAGGGTGCGCTTTCCCGCGCGCGCGTCGGTCTGGATGTCGCGAAGGTTGTTCACTGCCAGAATCGCCGTGCTGGAGGCTCCCAGGGCGACGCCGGCGGTCAGGGAATCGGGGCGGAACTCCAGCATCTGCACGTAGCAGGTCCCCGCGACCGCCACCAGGCCGAAGAAGACGAACACGAAGAGATCGCCCAGCCCGTGATACGCCAGCGGCCAGGGGCCCGCAGTGTACGCGATCCCCGCGGCGATGCTGGCCACCCCGATGGCTACCACCGGCCACCCCGCCGCCAGGGCCAGGAAGACCCCCGCCCCCGTGGCGAGCGCGAACGCCAGAAAGGCCCCCCGCAGCACGTCCCTCCCTTCGATCAGCCCGGCCTGGGTGACGCGCACGGGACCCAGCCGTCCCTCGCTGTCTCCCCCCTTCTGGTAGTCGTAGTAGTCGTTGGCCAGGTTGGTGCCGACCTGGATCAGCACGGCCGCGGCCAGCGCGGCCAGCGCGGGCAGGAGCGCGAAGCCGCCGTGCATGTGCGCCAGCCCCGTGCCGGCGGCGACCGGCGCGATGGTGGCGGTGAGGGTGCGGGGCCTGCAGGCCATCACCCAGGCCTGCGTCCGGGAGATGCTCCCGCCGGTCATGCCTCAGCTGCTACGGCAGCCACGGATACTTGCGGAAGTCCGGCCTCCGCTTCTGCAGATAGGCGTTCCTGCCCTCCTGCCCCTGTTCGGTCATGTAGAAGAGCAGGGTCGCGTTGCCCGCCAACTCCTGGAGCCCGGTCTGACCGTCCACGTCGGCGTTGAACGCGGCCTTGAGGCAGCGGATCGCAAGCGGGCTCTTGTCCAGGATCTCCTGCGCCCAGCGCCAGCCTTCCATCTCCAGTTCTTCCACGGGCACGACCTTGTTGACCAACCCCATCTCCAGCGCCTCGGCGGCGTTGTACTGCCGGCACAGATACCAGATCTCGCGCGCCTTCTTCTGCCCCACGATGCGGGCCAGATACGAGGAGCCGTATCCCCCGTCGAAGCTTCCCACGATGGGCCCGGTCTGGCCGAAGACCGCGTTGTCGGCGGCGATCGTCAGATCCGAAACCACGTGCAGCACGTGGCCTCCCCCTATGGCGTATCCGGCCACCAGGGCGATGACCGGCTTGGGCATCGTGCGCATGTAGCGCTGCAGTTCCAGCACGTTCAGCCTGGGAACCCCGTCGCCCCCCACGTACCCGGCATCCCCGCGAACGCGCTGGTCTCCCCCCGACGAAAACGCGTACTTGCCGTCCTTCGCGGGACCGTTGCCGGTGAACAGCACGACCCCGATCCCCATGTCCTCCCCGGCATCCCGGAAGGCCTCCTGCAGTTCGAACAGCGTTTCCGGGCGGAAGGCGTTGCGCACTTCGGGACGGTTGAAGGCGATGCGCGCCACCCCGCCGCTCTTGTGATAGGTGATGTCCCCGTATTCGCGGACCTGCTTCCAATCCGGCTCTCTCATTCCCGATCTCCCGGTCTCTGCTTCATGCGCGACCCCCGGCATTCACGACAACCCCCGCCTCGAGGCGCCCCTCCCGGCGATCCCGCCGAAGGTCGTGCAGGGACAACCCCGGCAGCCGCGCTCAGGGCAGGTCGAGGGCTTCATACACCGCCCGACGGCAACGCCGGTTCCGTTCCCGATCCGTTCCGACCTCGATGATTCTGCTCCCGCCTGCGACGATCCCCCGCTCCAGCGCCGACACCAACTCCGCGCGCGTCCGCACCCGCTCGTGCGGCAACCCGTAGAGGGCGGCCGCGTGCGCGAAGTCCAGCCCGTGCGGCGTTGCGAAGTGCCGGGTGAACGCGGGTTCGAAGTCCCGGATGGGCAGGAAATGGAAGATACCGCCCCCGTCGTTGTTGACCAGAACGAAGATGACCTCGGCGTGGTCGCGCGCGCTCAGAAGCCCGTTCATGTCGTGGATGAACGCCACGTCGCCGACGATGGCCAGCACCGGGCCCTCTCCGCCGGCTGCGACGCCTGCCGCCGACGACAGGATGCCGTCGATGCCGCTGGCTCCGCGGTTGCCGTGAACCAGAAGCGGCTTCCGGCAGGGGAAGGCGAAGGCGTCCAGGTCGCGCACGGGCATGCTCGACGACACGAAGAGGGTGCCGCCGGATGGCGCCGCACGCACGACCTGCGCACAGACGACGCCTTCGAACAGCTCGCCCTCAGAGGCCTCGGCGACCGCGCGCGCGGCCGCCCCCTGTGCCCTGCGCCAGAGGGCGGACCACCGTGCCTTCGACTCGTTGGGTGCCCCGGCGCGCTCCAGCCCCGCGGCCTTTGAGGCCACGTCGCCGCCCGTGCGCTCGGACCCGGCCGCCATCGCCGCGCACAGCGCCTCGGCGAAGCCCGCGGCGTCGGCGCGCAGGTAGTCGCTGGCGACGTTGAGGTGATCCTTCCAGCGATCCCCCGCGTCGATCACCCACTGCTCGCCGCCCGCTTCCTCCAGGAGCGACAGGAGATTCGCGGAGGTAGGGCTCGCGCCGAGCCGCAGCACCAGCTCGGGACGCAGCGCCTCCCGCGTGGGCGCGTCCCCCAGGAAGAGGTCGTAGCCGCCGATGCGCAGCGCCCCCTCGGCGTCTCCGAAGCGGGCCCCGGAGAGAGCGTCGGGAAGAAGCGGAAAGCCGGTGGCGGCGGCGAGGGCCTTCGCGGCGGGCCCGTCGCGCTCCGGCTCGGGCGAGGGGCCGGCCACGATCAGGCCGCGGTCGACCTCCCGCACCCGCGCGGCAAGCTCGGCCAGGTGGCCGGCGGGCGGTGCCGGGCGACGCACCGCTATGCGCGTGAGGGACGCCGCTTCCGGGCGGCCCCGTGCGGCCAGCGGATGCGAGGCGGCGAAACCGTCCGGAACGTCGCCGGGCACGCGGGTGGGCGCGAGCGGCTTGGCGAAGGGCAGGTTCAGGTGCACCGGGCCGGCCGGGCGACCGAGGGAGGAGGCGACCGCGCGTGCCGCCAGCGCCCGCAGGTGGACGAGCGCCGCCTCCTCCGCCTCGGGTGGAGCAGCCTCCACGAAGTCGCGGACGTGCCTGCCGAAGATCCCGGCCTGGTCGATCGCCTGGTTCGCGTCCGCGCCCCGCAGCCGGTGCGGGCGGTCGGCGGTCAGCAGCAGGAGAGGCGCCTCGCTGTACGACGCCTCCACCACGGCCGGAAGGAGATTGGCGACCGCGGTCCCCGAGGTAGTGATGACCGCCGCCGGCCGCCGGGCGCGCTTGCCCACACCGAGCGCGAAGAACGCCGCCGACCGCTCGTCCAGGTGGGTGAAGACGCGCAATCGCGCGTCCGCGGCGGCGGCCATCACCAGCGGCGCCGAGCGGTAGCCGGGCGCCAGCACCACCTCGCGCACGCCGGCGCGCGCCAGTTCGTCCAGCAGGACGCCGGCCCACATCAGGTTCCGGTTCGGACCGGTCAACTTCCGCCGCCGCTCAGCGGATCCCGCGGGCCCCGGCCGCGTCAAGCGCGCGCAACACCGGCTCGAACTTGATCCCGGTCTCGTCCCACTCCCCGTCGGGATCCGAACCGGGCACGATTCCGGCGCCGGCGAAGAGCCGCCAGGTGGTCGAGCGCGCCACTGCGGTGCGCAGCGCCGGCACGAAAACGCCGTCGCCGCGCGTGTCGAACCACCCCACGGGACCCGCGTACCATCCGCGCTCGAAGGGTTCGTTCCTGGAGAGCAGGTCGAGCGCCGCATCCCGGGGCAGACCGCACACCGCGGGCGTTGGGTGGAGCGCCGCCAACAGATCCAGCACCGAGGTGCCGGGCCGCAGAACCGCCCTGATGCGGGTCTCCAGGTGCTGGATGCGGGCCAGCGTGAGAACGTGCGGTTCGGCCTCGGCTTCGACCGTCCGGCACAGCGGCTCCAGGCGCGCGACCATGTCCCTCACGGTGAACGCGTGCTCCACCCGGTCCTTCGCGCTGTTCAGGAGCTGTCGGGCCAGGGCGCGCTGCTCTTCGTCGGTCGCGCCGCGGGACACCGAACCGGCCACGGCGGTCGCGCGGAAACGGTCGCCCCGCACCAGGGCGAGCGCCTCCGGGGTGGCACCCACGATCGGCGACCCGGCCTCGGGCTCGAAGAAAAACACATGGGCGTCGGCGTTTTCACGGCGCAGGTACGCGAGCACGCCCACCGGATCGATGGCACCCGTCGTGGACACGTCGAGAATCCGCGCCAGCACAGCCTTCTCCATGCGGCCGTCCTCGATGGCCGCCAGGATCTCCTCGACCGCCCGCTGCCAGCTCCGGCGCCCGGACCGCAGCCGGGCGGCGGGATGCAGCGCCCGATGATCCCCTTTTCGTGCAGCCCGGGCCACACCCTTGAGCGTATAGTCGAGCCGCGCCCGCAACTGGCCGCGCACCGTCGCCACGTCTTCCCCGGGGGCCACCAGCTCCTGGGCGCTGAGCCGCACGGCCTCGCCGTCATGTTCGAGCTCCAGGTCCGGAAGAACGAAGCGCGCGCGCGGGTACGCGGCCCAGAAATCCCGCGGCACGTGATCGTCCCGGAACGAGAAGCCCCCGTAGAAGCGCAGCGCGGGCTCCGGCCCCGCTCCTCGCCACCCGTTGCCGCTCCCGTGCCCCGCACGACGTGCAGCACGGTCCTGGATCTCAAGGAAGCGGTTTCGCGGCCGGGACCCGGGATGAACCACCAGCGAGTCGAGTTCCCCGACATGTGCCAGCCATCCCCGGCCTCGCGCCCAGAAGCCGCGCGCGCGGCCTCGGCCCCATCTCAGGAATGCACCGGGCTCGAGGCCACTGTCCTCGACGGTTTCGCGAACCGGCACGAAGCGCGGGGGTGCCTGTAGTCTCATGTCTCCGGCAGGTGATCTCCGTGGTCCCGGCGGCCCCCGCGGCAACGTGTCCCGCGATGGCCTGTGCTCCACCATGCAGCGCCGGCGGCCGGCCAGCGGCCACGGCGCCGGAAAACGTTCACTGTGCTTGCGATGACGTGCAAGGGGCGCGTTGCCCCGCACTCCGCGCGCGTCTATCATCAGCCGGGTTTCGCCTTGTATCATCCTTCGCCGTGAGGAACCCGATGGACCGCAGACTCTTCGTTCGTTCCGGCGCCACCCTCGGAGCCCTCGGCATGGGAGGCCTCGGCTTCCCCCGCTTCGCGAGCGCCAACTGGTCGCCCAGGCTCCAGGCCGGCGCCATCCGCATGAACTCCAACGAAAACCCCCTGGGGCTCTCGGCTGCGGCCCGTCAGGCCGTCATCGACAACCTCGACCTCGCCAACCGCTATCCGGGCGATCTGATCGGGCAGCTCAGCGACAGGATGTGCTCCTACTACGGCATCGACTCCGATCAACTGGTGCTCGGGGCGGGCTCGACCGAGATCCTCCAGATGATCGTGCAGGCGTATGCGTCGCCGCTGCGCAAGCTGGTGCTGGCCGAGCCCACCTTCGAGGACGTGAACGACTATCGCGACACCTATCCGTACGATGTCGCGACCGTCCCCCTCAACTCCAGGTACGAGCACGACCTGAACCGCATGCGCGAGGAATCCGAGAGGGACGGCCGCCCGGCCATGGTCTACATCTGCAACCCCAACAACCCGACGGGCACCATTACGCCCAGCGCCGAACTCGACAACTGGATCGCGGACGCGCCCGAGCACGTGCTCTTCCTCATGGACGAAGCCTACTACGAGTACGTGGAAGACCCCGCGTACTGGTCCGCGCTCAAGTGGGTGCACGACCGCCCCAACGTGATCGTGGTGCGCACCTTCTCGAAGATCTACGGGATGGCGGGGCTGCGCCTGGGCTTCGGCATCGCTCATCCGCTCGCGGTCCGGCGCATGCAGGACTTCGCGATACACAGCAGCGCCAACCAGCTCGCGCTGGCAGCCGGCATCGCGTGCTTCGGCGACGACGAACTCATGGCGAAGAGCCGCGAGGTGAACCGGGAGGCCCGCGAGGTCACCGAGGCCTGCCTGGATGAACTCGGGCTCGAGTATCTGCCCACGCACGGCAATTTCCTGATGCACCGCATCAGCGGGGATCTGGACACCTACATCAACCGCATGAGCGACGCCGGCCTCCTGGTCGGCCGCAGGTTCCCGCCCATGCTCGGCTACAACCGCCTCTCCTTCTCCCTCCCCGAGCACATGGAGCAGTGGGCGGACACCCTGCGCGACTTCCGCAGCAAGGGCTGGGTGTAGTCGCCGGTGACCGACAGCCAGGACACATCCGAGCATCCGGCCGCCCCCGAGGCCGGGAGGCCCACGGATAGCGTGCAAGGGACGCCCCGCGCACGGGCCCCCTCCACGCGCTCCTACCCCACCTTCGGGAAGGCCCTCTGGCTGGTGGTGCTGGTGCTCGTGCTGCAGGTTGCCATCGGGCTGTCGCTCACGTTGCTCGATCCGACGGCGGGGACCTTCAGCCAACACCCGCTCGCGCTTGGCCTCGGCAACGTGCTCGCATTCGGCCTGGTTATTCTGGGCGCCACGCGGCGCAGCGGGGCCGGCTTCCGCGAGACCTGTCCGCTCTCGGCGGCTTCCGCGCGCGTGCTCTTCCTCACCGCCGTACTCATCCTCGGCACGGTTATTCTGCTCTCCGAGGTCGACAATCTCACTCGCCTGTTCTTCCCGCCGCCCGCGGCACTGGCCGAGGCGTTCGAAGGACTCCTGGACACCCGAGCGCGCCCGATCAGCAGCTTCTTCCTGCTCGTGGTCGTTGCGCCGGTGACCGAGGAAGTGCTCTTCAGAGGCCTCATCCTGAGGGGCTTCCTCGCCAACTATTCGAAGAGACGCGCCATCCTGCTCTCCGCGTTCCTCTTCGCCGTGATGCACACCAACCCCTGGCAGTTCATCTCGGCCTTCGTCGCCGGAGTGCTGCTGGCCTGGCTGCTGATCGAAACCGGATCGCTGATCCCCTGCCTGTTCGCGCATGCGGTCGCCAACGGCACGGCCTGGCTCGCCGGGCTGACCACTGTGGAGATTCCCGGCTTCACGAGCGGCATGGAGGATGCCGTGCAATTCCAGCCCTTCTGGCTGAACGTGGTGGGCGTGGCGTTCGCCGTGAGCGGCTATCTGCTGCTGCGGCGCACGTTCCGCGCGGAAGCGCGCCCGCCCGACGATCTGTACCGCCGTCCGGGTCTGACCTCCTGAACCTCATCGCTCCGCGCGAGGATCCGCCGATGACCTCTCCGCCATCCGTCCGACCGGGATACTGGACCGCCAACCTGCGCTATCTGGCCATCCTGCTGACGATCTGGTTCCTGGTGTCGTTCGGCTGCGGCATCCTGTTCGCGGACGCGCTCAACGGCTTCCGGATCCCCGGCACGGGATTCAAGGCCGGATTCTGGTTCGCCCAGCAGGGCGCCATCTACGCCTTCCTGGTGCTCATCTTCGTCTACGTCCGGCTGATGAACCGCCTGGACCGCGAGTACGGGGTGGAGGAGGAATGAGGGGGGCGGCTCGATGAACGTTCAGGCCTGGACCTTCACCCTGGTCGCGATCTCCTTCGCGCTCTACATCGGCGTGGCGGTGTGGTCCCGCGCGAACACGACCCGGGATTTCTATGTGGCGGGCAAGGGCGTGCATCCGCTTGCGAACGGAATGGCAACCGCCGCCGACTGGATGTCGGCCGCATCCTTCATCTCGATGGCCGGGCTGATCGCCTTCCTGGGATACGACGGCTCGGTGTATCTCATGGGGTGGACGGGCGGCTACGTCCTGCTGGCGCTGCTGCTGGCGCCCTACCTGCGCAAGTTCGGCCGTTACACCGTTCCCGACTTCGTGGGCGAGCGCTACTACTCGAAGACGGCGCGGGTGGTGGCGGTGGTGTGCGCGATCTTCATCTCGTTCACCTACGTGGCCGGGCAGATGCGCGGGGTGGGCATCGTCTTCAGCCGCTTCCTCGAGGTGCCGATCGAGTGGGGCGTGGCAATCGGCATGGCGATCGTCTTCTTCTACGCCGTGCTCGGGGGGATGAAGGGCATCACCTACACGCAGGTGGCACAGTACTGCGTGCTCATCTTCGCGTACATGGTGCCCGCCATATTCCTCTCGATCCTCATCACGGGGAATCCCGTGCCGCAGCTGGGGCTGGGCGGCGCCGACCTGGTCAGCGGCGAATACCTGCTTGACCGGCTCGACGGGCTCCACGAACAGCTGGGCTTCGCGGCCTACACGGACGGCTCCAAGTCGACGCTGGACATCTTCGCCATCACGGCCGCGCTCATGGTGGGCACGGCCGGGCTGCCCCACGTGATCATCCGCTTCTATACCGTGCCGCGCGTGCGCGATGCCCGGATTTCGGCGGGATGGGCCCTGCTTTTCATCGCAATCCTGTATACCACGGCGCCCGCGGTGGCCGTGTTCGCGCGCACCAACCTGCTCAACACGGTGTCGGAGCAGCCCTACGAGGCGGTCCCGGAGTGGTTCACCACGTGGGAGAACACGGACCTGATCGCCTATGAGGACCACAACGGGGACGGGCTGATCCAGTTCGTGGGCCCCGATGCCGTCGACGAGTCGGGGCAAACGGTGCAGAACGAACTCACCATCGACCGCGACATCATGGTGCTGGCCAACCCGGAGATTGCGGGGCTGCCGGCCTGGGTGGTCGGGCTGGTGGCGGCCGGCGGGCTCGCGGCGGCGCTCTCCACCGCGGCGGGACTGCTGCTGGTGGTCTCGTCGGCCATCAGCCACGACCTGCTCAAGGGAGTGTTCCGGCCCGGCATCTCCGAGCGCGGAGAGCTTGTGTGGGCCCGCGTCAGCGCGGCTTTCGCGGTCGTCCTGGCCGGCTATCTGGGCATCAACCCCCCGGGCTTCGTCGCCCAGGTGGTGGCGTTCGCCTTCGGGCTGGCCGCGGCCTCGTTCTTCCCCGCCATCATCCTGGGCATCTTCTCGCGGCGCATGAACCGGGAGGGCGCCATCGCCGGCATGATCTCGGGAATCGTGTTCACGGCCGCCTACATCATCTACTTCAACTACGTGAATCCGGCCGCCAACACGGCCGACAACTGGTTCCTGGGGATCTCACCGGAGGGCATCGGTTTCGTGGGCATGCTGATCAATTTCGTGGTCGCGGGCATCGTGTCGCGGTCGACCGCTGCACCGCCCGAGGAGGTGGGGCGGCTCGTGGAGAGCATCCGGGTGCCGAAGGGATCCGGACCTGCGCATGAGGTGTCGGCATGAGCCGCGCGCGGTGGCGGACGGCCGCGGTGCTGTGCGCGGGCGCGCTCGCGACGGGATGCGCCGGTGAGGCGACCGGATACGATGTCCTCATCCGCGGAGGCACCGTTTACGACGGTTCCGGCTCACCCCCGGTGGCGGCCGATGTCGGCATCCGCGGAGACCGGATCGCGGCGCTCGGCGACCTCTCCGGCGCCGAAGCTGCGCAGGTGCTCGACGCCTCGGGGATGGCGGTATCCCCGGGCTTCATCAACATGCTCAGCTGGGCCACCGAGTCGCTCATCGTGGACGGCCGCTCGCTCGGCGACATCCGCCAGGGGGTGACGCTCGAGGTCTTCGGCGAAGGCACATCGATGGGACCGGCGAACGACGCCATGAAGGCCGACTTCCTCGAGGGCTTCGTCTCCTGGCTGGGCGGGACTGAAGCCGCCGCGCGCGCCCTGGGGCTGCCGCCGGATGCGCCGCTGGAGGTGCCGTGGACGACGCTCGGCGAATACCTGAGCTTCCTCGAGCGCAAGGGCGTCGCCACCAACGTGGCGTCCTTCATCGGCGCCACCACCGCGCGCATCCACGAGATCGGCTACGACGACCGTCCCCCGACGGCGGACGAGCTGGAGCGCATGCGGGCCCTCGTGCGCACGGCCATGGAGGAAGGCGCCATGGGGGTGGGTTCGTCGCTCATCTACACCCCCGGCTTCTTCGCCGACACCGACGAGCTGATCGCGCTCTCCGAGGTCGCCGCCGAGTACGACGGGCTGTACATCTCGCACATGCGCAGCGAGGGCGCGCGGCTGCTGGAATCGGTCGATGAACTCATCACCATCGCGCGCGAGGCCGGCATCCGCGCCCAGATCTACCACCTGAAGGCGGGCGGGCGCGAGAACTGGCACAAGATGGAGGACGTGATCGCGCGCGTGGAACAGGTGCGCGCCGAGGGGCTCGGCATCACCGCCGACATGTACACCTACACCGCCGGCTCCACCGGGCTCGACGCCGCCATGCCGCCCTGGGTGCAGGAGGGCGGCTACGACGCCTGGGCGGAGCGCATCCGGGATCCGGAGATTCGCGCGCGCGTAGTGGAAGAGATGCGCACCCCCACCGACGAGTGGGAGAACCTGCTGCTGTCATCCGGCCCCGAGGGGGCGCTGCTGGTCGGCTTCCGCAACGAGGAGCTGCGCCGGTACCAGGGCATGACCCTGGCCGAGGTGGCCGAGGAGCGCGGCACACCGCCCGAGGAGATCGCCATCGACCTGGTGATCGAGGACGGCACCCGGGTGCAGGTCGTCTACTTCCTCATGTCCGAGGAGAACGTGCGCCGCCAGATCGCGCTGCCCTGGGTGTCGTTCGACTCCGACGCCGCGTCCATGGCCCCGGAAGGCGTCTTCCTGCAAAACAGCACCCATCCGCGCGCGTACGGCAACTTCGCCCGCCTGCTGGGCAGATACGTGCGCGAGGAAGGCGTCATCCCGCTTGAAGAGGCGGTGCGCAAGCTGACCTCGCTTCCGGCCGCCAACCTGCGTATCTCCGACCGCGGGCGGCTCGCGGAAGGCTATTTCGCGGATGTCGTGGTGTTCGATCCCGCCACCATCATCGACCACGCCACCTACGAAGATGCCCACCAACTCGCAACCGGTGTGACGCACGTGTTCGTCAACGGCGTGATGGTGCTCGAGGACTCCGAACCCACCGGCGCGATGTCCGGCCGCTTCGTGCGCGGGCCGGGCTGGAGAGGTAATTAGCTAACTGGACTAAACTAAATTAGTCCGGTCGCCGTTCCTCAGTCGGGCACGAAGGCCACGATTCGCAGCGGCCCGCCGCTGCCCCCCGCGATCTTCATCGGCAGCGCCACGACGAAGGCGCCCCACTCGGGGAGTGCCGGGAGCGAAACCACGTTCTCGTAGCCCGGGATGTTCTCCCAGTAGAGGATGCGGTGCGTCTCGAAGGCGCTCGACTGCCCGTAGTCGAGGCTGGGCGTGTCGAGGCCCAGCGCCGCAATGTCGCGGTTGTCGACCAGCCACTGCGCCGCCTCCGGGTCCAGTCCGGGGAAGTGGAGTTCCGGAATCGCCTCCTCGCCTCGCAGGGCAGTCCCCAGGTAGCGGACGGGGTCCGGCCAGCGGTCAGCCCAGCCGGTGTCGAGCAGGACGGTCGTTCCCGCGGGGATGGGACCATGGCGCGCCTCCCACGCGGCGATCGCCTCCACCCCCACCTGGTGGTCCGGATTGTCCCCCGCCGGGTCGCGGATGACGGCGGCCGGCCCGATCAGGGCGGAAAGGGGGATCTGCGCGGTGGTTATCCTTCCCTCGGCGAAGTGGATGGGCGCGTCGACGTGGGTGCCGCCGTGTTCGGACGACGCGAAGTTGAAGGCGGCGTAGAAGTACCCTCCCTCGGTCATGCCGTAGGCGACCGTGTCCAGCACGAACGGATCCGCCGTGGGCCAGAAGACGGCGTCGGGGGACACGTCGTGAGTCAGGTCGATCCAGCGGCCCGCGGTGCCGTCGAATACGGCCGAATAGTCAGGGGGCGCCGGCGCGCATGACGAAGCCAGCGCGAGTACCACGAGGATGTGAAATCCGGTTGTTCGCTTCATGAAGCCTCCTCCCGGGAAGCGCCCCGATAGCCTGATATGCGAGGGCCTGATGCCCTGATAGTAGCGACGAGGCGCAGGTTCCCGCACCCGCCGAACCGTCCACAGGCTGGCGTCGCCCGGGACGCTGTTCCATCATCCATGGCGTTGCCCCAATGGTCCCGGAGGAACGTCCCATGTCTCGATCCGTACACCGTGTTGCCCTCATCGCGATGGCGCTCGCGCCATGGCTGACGACCGCCTGCGGCCCCGGCGAGCGGTCGGGCATGCAGGCGGACATGAACGCGGATCTGCTGGCCGCCGCGGTGCGCACGCACATTTCCGCAGCCTCGCTCGAGCCTCACGCGCGCGCGATCGTAGAGCACGACCGCCTCTCCGGCAGCGAGGGCGAAAACGCGGCGATCGACTACGTCGTCGCCACGCTCGAGGCGGCCGGCGTACCGGTGGAAGTGCACGCCTTCGAGACCTACGTATCCGATCCGGTCTCGGCATCGGTGTCCGTGCCCGACGGCCCCGCGTTCAGCGCCATCACGTCGTCGTTCTCCGCTTCGGTGGCCTCGCTGCGCGCCCCGCTGGTCGACCTGGGTGTACTCGCTTATCTGCCTCCCGTCGAGGTCGGCACGGGCGAGCGCATCGTGCTCGCCGGGGAAGGAATGGACGGAGCCGGCGCGCGCGACCTTCCCGACGTTGCGGGGGCCATCGTGCTCGTGGACGGGCAGCCGAGGAACATCCCGGTCGTCGTTCTGGACCGGCTGGGCGCCGTCGGAGTCATCTTCGTGCACCCCGAAGAGCGGGTGAACGACCTCATCGTCACCTCGACCTGGGGCACGCCTTCGCTGCTCAACTACCACCGTCTGCCCGACATGCCCGTCGCGCACATCGCGCGCAGCTCCGGAGAGCGACTTCGGGCGCTGCTCGCTCGTGGCCCGCTCGAGGTCGAGCTCTCGGCGCGCACCGACACCGGATGGAAGGAGCTTCGGCTCGCCATCGCCCACATCCCCGGACCCGAACCGGAGAGCCCCTACGTCCTGTTCGGCGGTCACATCGACGGATGGTATCACGCGGCGACCGACGAGGGCGCGTCGAACGCGGCGATGCTCGACCTGGCCCTCGCCTTCCACGCCGAGCGCGAACGCATGCGGCGCGGCCTGGTGGTGGCCTGGTGGCCCGGGCACTCGAACGCGCGCTATGGCGGGTCGACCTGGTTCTCCGACCACTTCTTCGAGGAGCTGCGCTCGCGCGCGGTGGCGCATGTGAACGTGGACGGGATCGGGCAGATGGGCGCGCGCCTCTTCGCAGCCGCGACGACCGCCTCGCTGGCCGAGGTCGCGCGCTTCGCCATGCAGCGCGGGGAGGACGCCGACATCCAGCCCAACCGGCCGGGACGGAACTCCGACCAGTCGTTCAACGGAGTCGGCCTTCCGCTCCTGCAGCTCTACCGCAACCGGGCGGAAGAGGACGGCGGGTACTGGTGGTGGCATACCCCCGAGGACACGTTCGACAAGATCGACTTCGACATCCTGGAGGGCGACACCTACCTGTACGCGATCGCGCTCTCGGCGCTGCTCGGACGGGAGGTGCTGCCGGTGGACCTGGTGGGCCAGGTCGAGGCTCTGGGCGCGGCCATCGCCGCGCGCTCCGAATTGGGCAGCGGTCAGTTCGATCTCTCACAGGCCTCCGAGGCCCAGGGCGAACTTCTCGCCCTGGCGGGCCGGCTGCAGGCCGCGCTCCCCCGCGCGACCGGCTCACCCGAGCTCGACATGGCTCTCGTGGACGTGCTGCGGCCGCTCCACCGGGTGCTCTACGTCCCGCTCACCCCGCACCACCCGGACGCTGGCGCGGTCCCCGGCCCCCTTCCCGGCCTCGCCCCGACCCGGATCCTCGCCGAGGAGGCGCCCGGCAGCGAGCGCTACCGCCTCGCCATGGCCACGCTGGTGCGCGAGCGGAACCGGCTGTTGGAGGCCATCACCGAATCGAACCGCCGCGCGGCGGCCCTGCTCGCGTCGCCGGGCATCCGTTAGGAGTTGTTGACATGACGTACTTCCGCCCCCTCAGCATCCTCATCCTGGGCGGCACCGGGTTCATCGGCCCGCACCAGGTGCGGTACGCCATGTACCGGGGCCACCAGGTCAGCATCTTCAACCGGGGCCGCACCGCCCCGGACCTCTTTCCCGGCGTGGAGACGCTGATCGGCGACCGGGACGGCCAGCTCGGCGCCCTGGAGGGCCGCACCTGGGATGCGGTGATCGACAACAGCGGCTACGTGCCCCGCCATGTGCGCGACTCGGCGGAGCTCCTGCGCGACTCGGTGGGCCGGTACCTCTTCACCTCGACCGGATCGGTGTACAGCTTCGACCAGGACGAGCTCACCGAGGACTCGGCACTCCTGCCCATAGAGGACCCGGAAAGCGAAGACGTCGACCGCTACTACGGACCCCTCAAGATCCTCTGCGAGAACGCGGTCACCGACACCTACCGGGAACGCGGCACCGTGGTGCGGCTCCATGTCGTGGCGGGGCCCGGCGACACGACCGACCGCTTCACCTACTGGCCCGTGCGCATCGACCACGGCGGTGAGATCATCGCACCGGGGAGCCGGGACACACCGGTCCAGTTCATCGATGTGCGCGATCTGGCCGAGTTCATGATCCTGTGCCTGGAGCGCGACATCGGCGGCACCTTCAACGCCGCCGGCCCGACCCTCGCCCCCACCTCGATGGCCGAGTTCGTCTACGGGATCCGCGCGATCACGAGCACTTCGCTCTCCTTCACCTGGATCGACGAGCCATTCCTCGCCGACCGGCAGGCCCGCTTCCCGCTCTGGTATCCGCCCACGGAAGGTCGAGTCCGCGGAATCTCGCGCGTCAGGTCCCACAGGGCCGTCGCCAAAGGGCTCAAGTTCCGCCCCATCGCGGTCACCGCCCTCGACACGCTGGAGTGGTTCAGGACGCTTCCCGAGGAGCGGCGCAACCAGCTTCAACTCAACCTGGAACGCGACCGGCAGCTCCTGGCGGAGTGGAGGGCGTAGCCTGCATCCGGGAAGACCCGGCCTACACCCGGAAGAGCACCGACTCGCGCCCGTAGAGGCGGATCGAGCACCACGTCAGCAGCGCGAAGCCCACGGCGTTCACGCCGGCCAGGAGCGCCAGCGCCAGCCAGTCGACCTGCCCCTGCATGGCCTCGCGCATCGCCAGCGCGTTGCCCAGGATGGGCACCGCGTACACCGCTGCCCCGAACGAGGCCGGCGCGAGGGCGAAGATGGCCAGGAAGACCGAGAGGAACACCAACGGCGCAGTGTACATTCCCGCCTCGCGCTGAGAGCGCGCCCAGGTACCGATCACCATGACAAGGGCCGAGATCAGCAGGGCGAGCGCGGCCAGGTTCACGGCCAGCGCCGCCACCTGGGCCGGCGCCAGCGACAGTTCGCCCGGCCCCGCGAAGTCCTCGGGCGCGAGCCCCAGGCGCGCCGCCATCATCATCCCGACGATGAGCAGGAGCGACGCCGCCACCGCGAACGTCATGATGGCCAGGCTCTTGCCGACTACGATCGCGGGACGCGGCACCGTCGACACCAGAAGCGCCGCCAGCGTGTTCTTCTCCTTCTCCCCGACCGCGACGTAGAGCGCGCGCGCCGCGTTGGTGACCAGCAGGATCACCGCCATGTAGGGGATCAGGAGGCTGAGCGCTCCCCCGATGCCGCCCGAGGTATCGATCAGCACAACCTCGAAGGGACGCAGATCGCGCATGCGCAGGCCCCGCTCGGCAAGCCTGTCCTCGACAGCCCGCTGCTGCACCGCCTGCAGATCCTGGCGCAGCGACACCGCCGCGGCCCAGACGGCGTTGTCGGCGGATGCCGCCCGGATCCGGTACGCGGTCCCTTCCCGCAGCACGGTCACGTGGGCTTCGCCGCCCGCCGCCACTTCTTCCAGCGTCGCGATGCGCACCAGCGGATTGGCGTCGAGCAGCCGGCGCAGGACATCGTCGCCCCCCGGGGCGACCACCGGGACCGGCCCGGAGCCGTCCCCGGTCAACCGGTCGAGGTTGCTGGCCAGCCCCATCAGCAGGGGAAAGAAGACGAGCGCGCTCGCCACCATCCCTCCGATGAGCCGGACGTCCCGCCTCAGGACCCGCATCTCCTTGCCGTAGATCAGCAGCGCCTTGCGAATCATCAGCCGCTCGCTTCCCCGTCGGCCCCGACGAGGGAAAAGAAGATGTCCTCGAGGTCCCCGAGCCCGGTCCGGGCCCTCAGCGACTGCAGGGTCCCTTCGGACCTGAGCCTTCCCCGATGGATGATGCCGATGCGGTCGGCGAGCTTTTCCGCTTCCCACAGGATGTGGGTCGAGAACAGGACCGTCTTCCCCTCCCCCTTCAGCAGGCGGATGTAGTCGATCACGCGCTTGGCGGTGAGGACGTCGAGCCCGGAGGTGGGCTCGTCCCAGATGAGGATCAGCGGGTTGGTCACCAGCGCGCGCATGAGCACGGTCTTCTGCTTCATGCCGGTCGAGAACGTATCGGTGCGCTCGTCGGCGAACTCCGTCATGTCCAGCAGATCGAAGATGTACGCGAGGTTGTCTTCGATGGAGGCCGCGGCCATGTCGTTCAGACGGCCGAAGAAGTGGCCGATCTCGCGCGGCGTGAGGCGCTCGTACACGCGGGTCTCGTACGAGACGAAGCCGATCAGGGCGCGGATGGCCGCCTTCTGCGTGCGCACCGAGTGTCCCCGCACCCAGGCTTCGCCCGAGGTCGGGTCCATCAGGGTGCTCAGGATGCGCAGCACCGTGGTCTTCCCCGCCCCGTTGGGCCCCAGGAGCGCGTAGATCTCGCCCGGGTCGCAGGTGAGGTCCAGACGATCCACCGCCTGCACCCGCCTGGCCCCGCGAGACCGGAATTCCTTGCTGAGCGCCTCGGTGCGGATCATGTCGTTCTCTTCACCGGTTCTCCTCGCGTCCCGGCTCCGTGGCGGGCATCGCCCCCCCTGCCCTTGATTGCGGATGCCGGGGGCCGTCACTATTCAGAGGTATCCGCGGGAGAGGACCCGGAGAAGCTACATGCGCACATGGCTTTCCGCGATATTGCTCGCCGTCCCGGCGTGCGACGGCGGCACCTCGCCCGCGCCTCCCGCGTACGTCGCCATTTCACCGCAACAGAAGCTGCTGCTTGAGCGGGGCTCGACCATTCGCTTCGAAGCCCGGGTGGCCGATGCGCGAGGCGCGGCCATCGCCGGGGCGGAGGTCGCCTGGTCGGTCGCCGATGCCTCCGTCGCGACCATCGACGCCAACGGGCAGGCCACCGCCGTCGCGACGGGCGGCACGGAGGTCCGGGCCGCGGCGGGCGACGTGTCCGGCACGGCCACCCTGGAAGTGTACATCCCCCCGCCCGTCGCCGAGTACGTGCCCGGCCGGACCTACTTCGGGCGCAACCGGTACGTCGAGTACATCGCCGGCGACCTGCCCCTGGTGGTGAGCGCGGGACACGGGGGCGGCGAGGAGCCGGACGAGATTCCGCGCCGCACCTACGGAACCCTCGCGCGGGACTCGTGGACGCAGGAGACGACCCGTGCGGTCCGCGATTCGATCATCGCCTACTTCGGAGGCGGCCAGCCGCACATCGTGATCAGCCGGCTCCGGCGCACGCGCCTCGACCCCAACCGGGAGATCGTGGAGGCAGCCCAGGGAAGCGAGTTCGCGGAGCAGGCTTGGCGCGAATACCACCGCTTCATCGTGATCGCCCGCGACCGCGTCGCCGAGGACCACGGCCGCGGATTCTACGTCGACCTGCACGGCCACTCGCACCCCACCCCGCGGGTCGAGCTGGGATACCTCCTTACCGGGAGCGACCTGAGCCGCTCCGACGCCCAGTTGAACGCGCCGCGCTTCCCGGAGCAGTCGAGCATCCGTTCGCTCGCCCGCCGGGTCGACCTGTCCTTTGCCGACATCGTGCGCGGACCCGAGAGCCTGGGCGCGCTGCTGTTCGGCGAGCGGGTCACGACGGTGCCCAGCCCGCTGATTCCCGATCCGCATGGGGAACCCTTCTTCAGCGGAGGCTACAGCACTCGCCGCCACGGGTCACTGGATGGAGGCGTCATCGACGGTGTACAGATCGAGCTGCATGGCCCCGGGATCCGCGATACGGACGAGAATCGCCGGCGTTTTGCGGGCGCCCTGGCGCGGTCGCTCAGGTTTTTCCTGGAGACGCACTACGGGTTTGAGTGGGATTAGAGGAAGCTCCGGCCCGTTCACGGAGCGCTTCGACGCGATGGACAAGCGCTTCGATGGCTTGGAAGCGCGGCTGATCGCGTACGGGATCTACTCAACCCTCCGGTCGATGATCTTACCGGTCTCGCGGTGCTGGCGGATCAACCTGGTGATCGTCGCCCGAGAGTAGCCCGTTTGCTGCTCCAACAGCCGCTTGATCTTTGACTTCTCCTTCTTTTTCCGTGATTTGTGGTAGCGGTGGCGCTCCAGTACACGCGCGATGAACCTGTATTTCGGGTTGCTCATTCTGTCGCTCGCTTGTCGAATTCACGGGCCACGGCGCGCGCCGCCTGCTCCAGCGCGCCCAACTCTTGCTGGAGGTCTGGCAAGTGCGGGCGATCAGTTGCCCATGGGAACGCCGCGATCACGATTAACCTGACATCACCCTCTCTCACAGACATGACGGGGAAACTGGTGCTCCCGCCCGTCCTAGGTGTCGCCATCACTCCCCTCCCGTGATGATTCCTTTGCCCTTGAGCCTACCGTCCAATAGAGGGCGTCCCCAACGTTGTGGAGACGCAGTCGGTCTTTGCCGGCCGCCATCGTGACCCCCCTTTTTTTCGCGCACGCGACGGGAGGCCCGCCACGGCGTTCATAGCAGCGCCTTCCGCCGCTCTCCAGGACGATCCCCCCGCCCCTACCACAACTTGATCCTCCCGCGGATGCCGACGGTGTGTCGCGCTCCGCCGAGCCCACTCTCGCGCCGCGTGCCCTCGAAGCGCAGCCCGAGCCCTGACCCGAGGCCGTAGCGCACGCCGCTCGAGAAAGCGCGTATGCCGCTGTCCGCCAGGTAGAAGCCGCTGTAGGGCGTTCCCTGGAAGCCGGCGATGCCGTATGCGATCTCACCGTCCACGTTGGGACCCATGCCCATGCCGTGGCCGCCCACCGCGTCGTGCACCCCGCGCTCCCAGAGCTGGTTGACCCCGCTCATGTGGTCGCCGTAGGAGGGCGCCACCCGGATCGAGAGCCCCTGGCCTGGGGTCGCCGGGTCGAACATGAGCGTGCCGCCCATGCCCCATTCCTCGTAGCCGGCGCGCGCCGAGATCACGAACCGGCCGCGGCCCTCCGCGGTCAGCCCCAATCCCGGGTTCGTGTAGCGCAGCCCGCCGCCGACTTCCGCGCTGGCGCCGTTTATGCCGTCGCCGTCGTCGTAGCGCGTCCCGCCCTCGAGCACGAACGCCAGCTCGTTCCCGGTGCCGGTGCGGAAGCCCTGCGTCAGCTCCAGGGCGAGCTTGCCGCGCCGCATCTCGAGCGTCACTTCCTCGATCTGCCCGCTGCCGTCGACCGTGACCTCGCCGTACCAGCCCTCGGCCTTGATGCGCACGCCACCCACGCCTCGCGTGAGCAGCTGATAGCTGGCGCCCCCAGCCCCGGTCAACAGGCTCGCGGGGGTGGTGCGGAACCCTTCGCGCTCGTCGTCGACCTCGATGTCGCCCCGGCCGAGTCCGGCCGAGCCCCACACCGAGGCGCCGCCCCCGCCGGAGAACCAGGCCATGTAGGGATGCACGCTGGCCATGGTGGTCCCGTAGGTGCCGCTCACCGGACTGGCGCCGGTCTTGTCGGTGAAGTCGAAGCTGCCCGAGGAGTACGAGCCCGCGATCCCTGCCAGGATGTCGGGTCCCACGCGCACGTCGATGCCGGCGTGGGCGCTAACCATGTTGCCCTTCCAGTCGAGGGCGCTCTGGCCCGGTTCGCCGAGGTGGTGGTATTCGCCCGCGCCCCAACTCGCCAGCTGCGTGCCCGTGGCGGACTGTTGCGGCGCGTCGGATGCGCCCAAGGGCATCGTAAACGAGGTGCCGCCGAAGAGGGCAGCCAGGCCGGCCTGGTCGCCCTGCGCGAGGCCGAGGCCTCCCGCGTCCGGCGCGGACAGGCTTGCGGCCATCGAAGAGAGCCCGTTCGTCTCCACGCGCCGCGCCATGCCCATCCCGCTGGCCACGGCGTCGACGCGGCGGGCGATCGCCGAGACGGTGCTCGACATCATCGCCGACGCCACGTGCGGCAGCACGCGCGTGTTGAGCCGCCCCGCGCGCCCAATGGGGTCGTCCGTGGCCGCTGAAGCGGTGTCCGACGGCGCGCCGGCGCCCACCCGGTTGATCGCAGAGACGCGGTAGTGGCGCGTGCTCCCCGGCAGCAGGTCGGGGTGCGAGAACGTGGTGGCTCTGGACTGGGTGTTGGTGACCAGATCCTCCCAGGCGGCGCCAGTCTCCGAGACCTCAATACGGTAGCCGGTGACGGGGGCGCCGCCATTGTATGCGGGCGCGAGCCAGAACAGGTCGATCTGCGTGGACGTGACCGCGGTGGCGGTCAGCCCCGTGGGCGCGTCCGGCACGGTTGCGTCGGTAATGGCGCTCGCCACCCGCGACGCCCGGCCCACGCCGATCCGGTTGATCGCCGAGACCCTGTAGTGGCGCCTGGTGGCCGGCTCCAGTCCCGGGTGCACGTGGGTCGTGCGGGTGTTGTGCGAGTTGGCCACCAAGTCACCCCAGCGGGTGCCCCCGTCTTCGGACATCTCGATCCGGTAGCCGGTGATGCGAGAGCCCCCGTTGCTCGTGGGCTCTCGCCAGGAAAGCTCGATCCGCGAGGTTCCGTCGGCTTCCGCGTCGAGACTCCGGGGCGTGCCCGGCACGGTGGCTTCGGTTGTGGCGCGCGCGGTGTTGGAGAACGGCCCGGTCCCCGCGGTGTTGATCGCGGCAACCCGGTAGTGCCGCGTGGTCGCGGGCTGGAGATTGTTCACATCGGAGGCCGTCGTTCCCGTCGAGTTGGTGTTGCGGCGGATGATGATGTCCCAGGTCCTGCCCCCGTCGCTCGAGCCCTCGATCCGGTAGCCGAGGATGGGGGCCCCGCCGGTATTGCGGGGCGCACTCCACGACAGGTCGATGCGCGAGGTGCCCACCGCCCGGGCCGTTAGCCCGGTCGGTGCCCCGGGAGCCTGGGCGTACGTGCTCGTGCTCGCTTCGAACGACCACTGGCCGGTTCCCACGCGGTTGATCGCTGCCACCTGGTACCGGTAGGCGGTGGCCGGCTGGAGGCCCGTGTGCTCGAAGGTCGTCTCCTGCGGACCCGTGTTGCGCGGGATCGTGATCCAGGTTCCGTCGTTGGGGCCGCGCATCCGAATGGTGTAGCCGGTGATCCGCTCCCCGCCGTCGCTGGCCGGCCCCTCCCACGTGAGCGTGATGCTGGTGGGTCCAGCCGCCTGCGCGCGCAGGTTCCGGGGCTGGCCGGGCCGTGCGGCGTTGGTAGTGCCCTCGGCCACGTTCGAGGGGTCCCCGTGCCCCTGGGCGTTGAGCGCGCGCACCCGATAGAACCGGGTCGTGTTGGGGGGGAGATCGGGGTGCAGGTAGGTGGTGTTGGCGCTGCCGGTGCTGGCCTCGTGGATGATCCAGGCGCCGCCGCGGGTGGCGGCCCTCTCGATGCGGTAGCCCGTGATCGGACTCCCTCCGGTCGAGGCCGGAGCCGTCCAGGTGAGGAGGATCTGGGTACTTCCCCTCAAACCGTCGGGAGCCGCCCTCAGCCCCGTGGGCGCGCCCGGAACGCTGACTTCGGTGGTCGCCTGGACGACCGTCGACCAGGGGCCCTCGCCCGCCGTGTTGATCGCCGCGACGCGGTAATGACGGGTGGTGCCGGCGCTGAGGCCGGTGTCGGGGTAGGAGGTGGCTGTGGAATTCCTCACGCGCCGCGTCCACCCGCCGGTACCGTTGCTCGACCACTCGATCCAGTAGCCCGTGACCGGGCCCCCGCCCGTGGGGGCGGTCCATTCCAGCTCGATGCTCGACGTTCCCTGGGCCCGGGCCACGAGGCCCGTCGGTCTCCCCGGCGGGCGGCTCGTCGTGGCCTGCGCCTCGTCCGACCAAGCCCCTTGTCCATACCGGTTGACCGCTGCGACTCTGTAATGCCGGGTGGTGCCGGGCGAGAGATCCTCGTCCCTGTAGTCGGTATCTCGGTGGTTGCGTTCGAGGACATCCCAGATGACGCCGTTGGCCGACCACTCGATCCAGT
>JAPPHB010000101.1 GCA_028821195.1 Gammaproteobacteria bacterium | reverse complement strand
TGCCCTACATGGGGGTGGTGGGGAAGCGCGAAGCCGAGGCGGGGACGGTGGCGGTACGCAGGCGCGGCGCGGGGAAGAAGCAGGTGGTCATGGAGCGGGAGGCGTTCGCGGGGCAGGTCGCCGAGGACATCCGCACGCGGGCGCGCTGGTAGCGGCCGGTCCCGCCGGCCCTTCAGCTCGCCGCCGGCGAGAGGCCGATCTCAAACACGGGCTCACCTTCGTTTCGCCCGACGTGCGCAACAAGTGGGTGGCGCGCCGGACCCTACTTGACAGTTGCAATCTCCGCTCCGGACAATGGACGGATGCCGCCTCGACCTCGCGTCGATCGCACTCGGGGATACGTATCGTCGGCGAGTTGCATCTCCTTCGGCGGAGGAACCGTGCACCCGGCTACCCGACCGAACGCCACCCACCCGGCACTCGCCCCTGTCCGTCTCACCCCTTGGCAGGAGGCCTGCCCATGCGCGCTCGCTTCGTTGGAATCAGATCCGGGCGCACGACCATTGCGCTTGTCGCGACTATCGCGGCCGCGACGGCAAGGGTCGGCGCGCAGGGAACCGGCACGGTCACCGGAACGGTGGTGGACGGCCGCACCTTGCAGCCGATGTCGGTCGTCCAGGTGGACATCCCAACCCTGGAGATCGGGGGGCTGACCCAGGCCAACGGTCAGTTCCTGCTCCTCAACGTTCCGGCAGGCACGCATCAGTTGCGGGCGACGCGAATCGGGTTCCGCACCGCCACCGTTCAGATCGACGTGACCGCCGGCCAGACCACCCGGATCGAAATCAACCTCACGGCGGAAGCGCTCGCGCTGGACGAGGTGGTCGTCACCGGCACGGCCGGCGGCACCCGGCAGCGCGCACTCGGCAACGCGATGGCCCGCGTAGCGGCCGCCGACGTGGCAGAAGTCGCGCCCATCAATACCATGCAGGACCTCCTGCAGGGACGTGAAGCGGGCGTGGGCTTCAAGCGCGTGTCGGGGAACGTCGGCACCGGATCGCCCATCCGCATCCGCGGCTACTCCAGCCTGAACGTCGGAAACAACCCGCTCATCTACGTGGACGGCATCCGGGTCGACAACGAGACGCAGGCGGGCCCCAACCTCCGCGACGGCCGCCAGGTGAGCAAGCTCGACGACATCAACCCCGAGGACATCGAGCGCATCGAGGTCATCAAGGGTCCGTCAGCCGCGACTCTCTACGGCACCGAGGCCTCCAACGGCGTTATCAACATCATCACCAAGCGCGGCGTCGAAGGCGCGCCCCAGTTCGACCTGACCATCAAGCAGGGCGCCACCTGGCTTCCCAATGCCCGCGACCAGGTGGGCGTCGCCTACGGAAAGGACACCGCGGGCAACATCATCTCCTTCAACATCTGGGACCAGGAGCGAGATGCCGGGCGGCAGTTCTTCACCACGGGCCACTCTCAGGGCTACGCGCTCAGCATGAGGGGCGGCACCGAACGGGTGCGCTATTACCTGGCCACCGACTGGGACGACCAGACCGGCATCGTCCGCTACAACTGGAACAAGGTGTTCAATACGCGCGCGAACGTCTCCGTGATGCCGCACGAATCGCTCCAGATCGACATGAGCACCGGCTACGTGAACGGCACCACCAGCTTCATGCAGCAAAAGACTTCGTGGGGCGTCTGGGAGCAGGCGCAGTGGTCCACCCCCGAAGGCGCCGACACCCGGCTGCGCGGATTCCTGCGCGCGCGTCCGGAGTCGATCGAGGAAGTCGAGGCGATCCGCGACAACTCCCGCTTCATCGGCAGCCTCACACTCAACCACACGCCGTTCGACTGGCTGACCCACCGGGCCGTAGTAGGGCTCGACCAGGCCCACGAGGAGAACCGTACGCTTTTCCCCCGCCATCCGACCGGAGCACAGCACGACTTCGGCGGCCTCTCGCTCGGAGACGTCGTCGTCGAGCGCCCGTACACCCGCTACATCACCTTCGACTACGCCGCCACGGGAACGGTCAACCTGAGCGACTTGACCCTGCGGAGCTCCGTTGGCGCCCAGTACTACTCGAAGCAGTTCGAGACTGTGATCAGCACCGGGAAGACCTTCCCGGCTCCCGCCATCACCTCGCTCGCAGGAGCGGCCAGCACGACCTCCACTGAGGACTTCGTGCAGAACAAGACGTTGGGCGCCTACGTGCAGCAGGAGATCGGCTACCGGGACCGCATCTTCATCACCGGCGCCATCCGCGGCGATGACAACTCCGCCTTCGGAGCCGACTTCGACGCCGCCGTCTATCCGAAGCTCTCCGGCACCTGGGTTCTAAGTGAAGAGGACTTCTTCGATGTCGGCTGGGTGAGTTCGCTGAGGCTGCGCACCGCTTGGGGCAAGGCCGGCCAGCAGCCCGATGTGTTTGCTGCGGTGCGGCTCTACGAACCCGCGGTGGGCCCTGCCTCGCAGGCCGCGGTCACCCCCGACGAAGTGGGCAACCCGGAGTTGGGCCCCGAGGTCAGCACCGAGATCGAGACCGGGTTCGACGCCGGTCTGTTCGACGACCGCCTCCTGGCCCAGGTGACCTACTACCAGCAGGACATCCGGGACGCGCTGGTCTCCCTGCCCGTGGCTCCCAGCCGCGGCTTCCCCGGCTCCCAGTCCGTGAATCTGGGGCACCTGAAGAACTGGGGTTGGGAGGTCAACCTCAACGGACGGGTCTTCGACAGCGATGCTTTCGCGGTGGACCTGGGCGCGAATCTTTCGCACAACCGGAACCGCGTGGAGGACGTCGGCGACCTGCCTCCGACCAACACGCTGCGCGAAGGCTTCCCCTTCCCGGCCATCTTCGACGAACTGGCGGTGAGCGCCGAGATCGATCCCTCCACCGGGCGCCTCATCAATTCGTCGATCATGTGCGACAGCGGAACCGGAATCAACGGCTGGGAGCAGGGCGGGCCGCCGGCTCCGTGCAACAGCCGGATGGAAGTCTTCTACGGACCGCTCCAGATGCCGTGGGAGATGGGCTACAACCTGACCTTCACCTTCTTCAACAACCTCAGGCTCCATGCCCTGGTCGAGCACCGCATCGGCGGCTACGCCACCTCGTCGGACGTTGCCGGCAAGCACATCCACTTCCAGACCTCGCTCGCGGCCAACGAGCGCACCAACCCGCTCTTCCTGGCGCGCGCGGACGAGAACTTCGGGAGCGGCATGGTCTACAACGGAGGCTTCGCCCGCCTCCGCGAGATCAGCGCCAACTACCGGCTGCCCCAGTCGCTGGTGGAGCGCTCGGGAGCCTCGCGGGCGTCCGTGAGCCTCGGCGCGCGCAACCTCGCGATGCTCTGGGTATCCCAGCCGGACATCTGGGGTGAACCGATCCACGATCCGGAAGCGCGGCGCACGGCGGACACCAGCACCGGCTCCAACTCGAATGTCCCGCCCACCGCGTCGTTCAACCTGACCATGCGGGTCACGTTCTGATGTGCAAGGGAGAAAGAGCCATGAAGACAATCAGAAATGGAAAGCGACCCGCCCGCGGACGATTCACGAAGATCGCCGCGCTCGTTCTGGCGGCAACGGCGGCCGGAGCATGCGACAGCCTGCTCGAGGTGGAGCTGCCGGGCAACCTGACCGAGGACGGGCTCCTCATTCCCGACATGGCCAATACCATGGTCGTGTCCGCGATCGCCGACTTCGAGTGCTCCTACTCGGACTTCTCGGTCTCCATCGGAGGCCTCGAGGACGCCTACTGGGAGTCGACCGGCTGGTTCACGCGAGCCTGGTCCGAGTACCGCATCACCTCCACCAGCGGCAACTGCGGCCAGAGCAATACCAACGCAGCGTTCGCAACCTCCTTCCAGAAGGCCCGCTTCCAGGCGGAGCAGGCGTACAACACCATCAGCGGGTTCGAGGAGGCCGTTCCGGACCAGGACAACCTGCTCGCGACCGCGGCACTCTACGCCGGGCTCGTCTACACCGTGTTCGGCGAGCACTGGTGCGAGAACACCGTGGACGTGGGACCGCTCATGACCCCGTCCCAGCTGCTGGCCGGCGGCGAGGAGTGGCTCGGCACCGGCATCGGCCACATGGGCGGCGACTTCGACATCACCGCAGTGACCTCGAGCGCGCGCCAGCTGGCGCACCTTGCCCGGGCCCGCAACCGCCTTTCGCAGGGCAACATGTCCGGAGCGGCGGCGGATGCGGCCCAGGTCACGGACCCGAACTTCATCGCCTGGGTCACCCGCGACAACTCGGTGCGCAAGCGGTGGAATCAGGTCTACCATATGCTCAACGAGAACAAGTACGGCACCATCACTCCTCCCGTGATGGTGGACGGAGTCGAGGTGGCGCCCGGATTCCGCAACCTGACCATCGCCGCGGACGGGAGCCAGACGGTGGACGACGGCATGCCCGATCCCCGCGTCCCGGTGGTAAACACCGGTCAGGTGGGTCAGGACGGCGTCACCCCGCACTGGGTCCAGACCAAGTACCGGGACCAGGGGTACGATATTCCGCTCGGCGATTGGGCCGAGGCGCAGCTGATCCTGGCCGAGGTCGAGGTCATGTCCGGTGACGCGGCCTCCGCGCTGAGCCGTATCAATGCGTTGGGAATTATAAAGCCATCTTGACGGCGCGGGGGTCAGCCCGCGACCTTTCGCGGTGTGACAGACCGGCGTTCCGCCTTCCATTCCGCGAGCTTCTCCGCCCGCTTCTCCGGGTCCACGGGCAGCATCAAAGCCCGCGCCACGTCGCTCATCATCGCGCCCCGATAGCGGGGATTGATCGCCTGCACGTCGAACGG
The DNA here is from genome assembly GCA_028821195.1 of Gammaproteobacteria bacterium. Classification (GTDB taxonomy): domain Bacteria; phylum Gemmatimonadota; class Gemmatimonadetes; order Longimicrobiales; family Gaopeijiaceae; genus BD2-11. The sequence continues at coordinate 15,606 of JAPPHB010000101.1, read as the reverse complement.
CTTTTCCACGTCTCCACGTCGTTTTCCACCCATCGGGTTTCTCCGGGTCAGAGCGTCATTTGCAAGGGGATTTGCGCGGGTTTCCCTGTATAAGGATCGGCCAGCGCGGGCAGGGACGGGAATCGGTCCTCGAAGTAGTCTCGGATCGACCACAGTTGAGCGCGGGGGTATTTGCTCGCGCCCATGCGGAATGTGCCGAGTTTGCGGACCTCCGAGCGCGCACCAGCGGCACGGATGGGGTCTACTGTCGTGTAGAGCCCTGTTGCGGCGTGTTCTCGGTTCACGACATGGAGGAAGTCGCGCACCTCTTTCAACTGGTAGCGTCCGCCCTTCACTTGAGCGAGCACCTTGTCCGTCATTTCAGGCTCGGATGGATCGTGAAGCAACTGCCCCACGCCATCAATGCCATGATCGCCGACCTGCTTGTCGTTTGGAGCGAGACCGGGGACGCGCGTCACGGCCCATTTCTCGAACTTGAATGGCGCATCCTTGGCTAGCTTGCGAGCCCCGGCTAGATCGTAGGGATAGCCTTCGGTCGGCACCTTGAAGCCGTGGAACCGCTTGCTCGCGATCAGGTCAATCGCAAACGGGCTGATGTCGATTCCCGCCCATTTCCGGTTCAGCTTGTGGGCGGCAGCCACCGCTGTTCCGCATCCGCAAAACGGATCGAGCACCATGTCGCCCTCGTCCGTACTTGCCGCGATGATGCGCTCTAGCAAGGGGTCCGGTTTCTGTGTGGGGTAGCCGAGACTCTGTTTCTTGCCGCGAACGGGCTTGATGTCCGTCCACAAGTCCTGGAGCGGTACGCCTTCCGCGTCCGCGAGAAACTTCTTGTACTGCCAGGGGCGACCGGGGCCGGACTGGTAGAGCAAGCCATCGTCGTACATGGCCTGCATCCGTTCACGTGTATAGCGCCACGCCCCCTCTACGCCGCGAAACTCGTAAGGCTTGTTGCCGCCAGCCTTATTGGCGACCGGGCAGAGTCGATACCTGCCCCGGTGGCCACGGTGTTTGTAGTGCGAGCGCAGATACGAGTTGTCGTAGGGTTGGAACTGCTTCCGATAGCGAGCAGCGTCGGAGCGAACGTAGTACAGGACCACATCGTGGATACGGCCCATGTGCTTCGTGGCGAGGTTGTGTTTGTCGGCCCGGCGCTGCCAGATGATTTCGTTGCGGAAGTTGCCCGGTCCGAAGATCACGTCCATGACGAGTTTCAATCCGTGCGATGCCTTATCGTCGCAATGCAAGAAGATAGAGCCCGTGGGCTTCAAGATGCGCGGCATCGCCGCAAGCCGTTCCGCCATGTACGACAGGTACGCGAGCATCCCCCCCGCCGGGAGCATGACGCTCAATCCCACAACAGCCCGGTGCGCTGGATGGGCAGTAGCCTTGGTGAGCCGACTGACGCGATCCTCGGCGGAATCGTCCCAGCGCCACGTGTCATCGAACGCCTTCACTTGAGCACTCTTGCCGCCGTTGCGCTCGGATTGCTTCCCGTTCCCGAACAGCAGGTTGTAGTCCGTGTTCGAGTTGAATGGCGGATCGAGATAGATCAGATCCACCGATTCGGACGGGAAGCTGGGCAGCCATTCCAGGCAATCCCCGTAGTAGAGCGTGTTGGCTTGCAGACTCATGGCCGGGGATCCTTGCCGCCGAGGAGCCGCATCGCGTTTTCAACATCGCCAGCCCGCCAACGCTTCGCCGCTTCAATGGAGCGGAGCCGCTGGCGACACGCTTCGGGGCTGTTGTCGTCACGCGAGTCGCGGGACTCGCCCGTCTTCGGATCGACCTGCAACGGAGCCTCGTGCCAGTTGCCCATTTTCCGTTTTCTCCCCGCTCAACTCGCCGCTGCGGATCGTCCGTTGTCGGCGATCAGGTCCCGGTACATCAACCGCCGTCCGACCATCGCCGCGACAACGTGCTGCATCTGAGCGAGCGTGTCCAACTCGCGGATGTTCTGGCGAGCCGCGAACATGTTCACGTAGGCCTGGAGATGCTTCGGGCTCAGCCGATGGTAGACGCCTTTGTGAGCGCGCTTCAACATGCTCCAGAAGGATTCCACGCCGTTGGTGTGAACGGTCTCCCCGGCGAGATACCGCACGTACTCGGCTGCGGAGTGCTTCACCGTCTCGCGGTCGCGGTCGGTGCCCTTGTACGCCGTTGCGTCATCCGTGTACACCTTCGCGTCGGGCGCGGTGTGCTTCTCCACGAATCCGCCCAGCGTCGCGCCGTCCGTCCGATCCACTACCTTCGCCACCACCTGCTTTGTCTCCCGGTCCTTCGCCGCGACCACCGCCGTCTTGCCCTTCGGTCCCTGCTTGAGCCCCCGCGCCTTCAACTCTGCCCGCTTCGCGTTCGACATCGACTTCCGCTTCCCGCCGAACCACGCCTCGTCTACCTCGACCGGGCCACCGAAGATCGGGGCCACGTCCGCGAACGCCTCGCGGATACGATGCAGAAGGAACCACGCCGTCGGATACGACACGTCGAGGTCGCGGTGCAGCTTCATCGCCGACACGCCCTTGAGGCTCGTCAACTCGATGTAGATGGCCCAGCCCCACTTGCGCAGCGGTAGCGGCGACTTCTCCATCACCGTACCCTTCTTGAGGCTGAAATACCGCTTGCAGTCGCGGCAGCGGTACGGCATCGGCTTGCCGCTCTTGACCCGGTACGCGCCGTCCGTCGAGCCGCACAGCAGGCAATGGATCTCGCCCTCCGGCCAATACCACTTCTCGAACCACGTGACGGCGGCTTGCTCGGTCGCGAACATCTCCGCAACCGCCATCATGCTGATGCCCTTCCGATGATTCTTTCCCGGTCCCTTAGCCATCTCCCAACTCCATGTCAGCGCGTCTCTTATCCTACATGAAGTATAGCACGATCCGGGTTGCGTGTCAAGATGGCTTTATAATTCCCAATGCGTTGCGCGACCGGCACGGCCTGCCCCACGCTTCATCCGTGGACATGGGCGTCATCGTCGAGGAGCGGCGCCGCGAGATGTTCCTCGAAGGACGGCACCACGCCGACAAGCTGCGCTACGGGCTGTGGTTCCCGCGCGGCCAGAACTTCAACCACAAGGGAGTGGCCTACGGGCCGACGACGTGCCTTCCCATCGACGAAACCGAACTCGAGTTGAACCCCAACACGAGCGGCTGACACCGGCTCGCAGGGCCCGGCACCCGTCCGGGGGGATCCCGCAAGGGCTCTCCCCGGGCGGGGGCGGGAGAGGTATGTTCCTGTGGGCGTGGACCCTGGCGCTTTCAGGCCTCCTCTGCCTCGGCGCTTGCGCCGGCGGTTCGGGTGCCGGGGGAGACGGCCCCCCACCCGTCCGCGGAACCGGCGACATCACCAGGGAGGAGCTGAACCTGGAGGTGTACACCAGCGCCCACCACGCCATCGAGCGGCTCCGCCGCAGCTGGCTGCGGCGCCGGGGCGCCCGCACCCCGAACAACCCGGACAACCGGCCTTTGGTCTACATGGACGGGGTGCGCGTCGGGCGCATCGAGGAACTCTTCGGCATCAGCGCCGAATACATCGAGCGGATCTCGCTGCTCTCCCCCACCGATGCCACCACCCGGTTCGGCACCGGTCACGCCTCGGGGGCGATCGTGATCGTCACCCGCAGAGGTCCTCCGGAGTAGTCAATGCCCGTCCATCGCCGAAGCGGAACCACCGCCGCTATCTCCGCGCCACCCGCCGGGAGCTGACGAAGCGTCGCAGCCGGCGCACCGCCAGCGAAAGGCCGGTCCACACCATCAGCGTGGCGGCCAACGAGAAGACTCCTGCCACCAGCTGGCCCCCCAGCCCCCAGTATTCCCCGGTGTGCGCGTATCGCAGGAATTGCTGCGCGCGCCGTGCGGGCGAATCGTCGGCGAAGGATTCCCATGAGCGCGCTGCGCCGGAGGCGGCGTCCACGGTGAGAAAGCCGGTCCTGTGAGGCTGGCCGGCGCGGCCCCCCTGCACTTCGACGCGGACCTCACGGTCAGCGGGGCGCGGCAGGTTGAGGATCACGGTCCGCCACCCCGGCGCCCATGCCTCCGCGGTTGCGAGCACCGCCCTCAGGTCCGGCTCCGCCACGGGAGCCGAGTCCTCCGGAATCGCCGCCTCGTCGAACCCCACCCTTCCGGACGCTGATCCAACCGCCCACGCCCCGGCGGACACCGTGTTTCCCACCATCGGGTAGACCCGATCTCCCACGGCCGGATACGACGTGATGACCCCCGTCGCCGCGATCACTGCCAGCGGCAGGACAGACCAGATCCCGACCACTTGGTGCCAGTTGAGGTCGCGCCCGGCACCTCTCGCCCCGGGACGGAGGAGGGTCGCGTTGGCGAGCGACCGCCGCGTGACGGGCCGCGGAATCCACAGGATCGGTCCGGTAAGCAGCAGAAAGAGGAAGGCCACGTTGACCGCTCCGGTCACCGCCCGGGCACGACGCACCGAGCCTCCCGAGACGTTGAACCAGCGGTGCCAGTTGTGAACGCCTTCGAAGAACCGCTCGAGTCCGTCCGGTCCCGTTGCCAACACCTGCCCCGTGTAGGGATTGACGCGGGCGTACCGGTCCCGCCCCTCGTAGACGCGCACCGGCGCGCGCGGGTCCGAACGATAGCTCAGCGAAGTCGCCGTGAACCCGGCCACCCCCGCGAGTCCCTCGGGAGGCAGCCGTTCCACACCTTCGGGCGCGGCCACGACATACCGCCGATCAGCAAGCGCCGTCACCACCTCCTGCAGCGACAGAACCACTCCCGTCGCCGCCAACATCAGGATGACCAGCCCGGCGGCCGCGGCCACAGCGAGGTGCAGCCAGAAGATGACTGCGCGGATCATCCGCACTTGACGCCGCCGGGTCGACGAAGCCGGCGCCCCGCCCGCCCGCGCCCCTATCCGCCCTGGTTCAGCGTCACGTAGCGCTCGAACCGCGCGACCTCGGTCTCGTCCACGTACTTCCCGATCTCGCGCCGGAACTGGTCCAGGTCGGTGTACGGACGGTACTCCTCGAACTCGTAGGCCATGCGCTCGCTCATCCCCGGAACGGCCATGATTTCTTCGCGGGTGGCGCTGTTCAGGTCGATAGGGACGTACACATACCGGGCGAGTCGCTCAACCTCGTTCTCGTCCACGTACTTCCCGATCTCCATGCGGAACTCGCCCATATCCACGTATGGGCGGTACTCTTCGAACTCGTGCGCCATCCGATCCCCAACACCCGGAATCAGCAGGATCTCGTCGTTGGTCACGTCATTGAGGTTGATCGGCAGCCAGAGCGCGCGGTAGGCTCCCAGCGCCTCCTTTTCTCCGATCGCCCCCGCCAGCACCGCGTGCAGGTCCGCCGCCCGCAGGTACGGCCGTCCGCCGGCAACCGCCGCGGCGGCCTCCGCCGTGATCCCCGGGACCGCGGTGAGCTCGTCTTCAGTGGCGAGGTTGGGGTTGGAGAGGACGGCCATTGCATCGGCGTTCAGACCGCCCATGGCCTCGACGCCCCCGGCGGCGGCGGGCTCGGACTCCGCCGCATCGCTATCCGGGGCACAGCCGGCCGACAGGAGCGGAATCACGGCAAGGGCGAGTGCTACGGCTTGACTGCGCGACATGCTTTCTCCGTTTCCTGTGGCGAGTCTCGTTGCGTGTAGCGCCAAAGGCGCGCCGAGCGCGATCCGAATAAAATGAGACTCATTCTCAACTCGCCCTGAAGATCCACAGGCAGGGGGATCAGGTCAAGTGTCCGGCACGTCGAATTCGATCGACCGGCATCGGTCCCGCGTCAGGCTTTTCGATGCTCGCCGATCGGGTCGGCCGCCAGGTCCGCTGGCAGCCGACGCTTGTCAGGCCTGGCCCCCGGGCCGTCGGGTGGTCACCACGATCGCGCCCCACATGTGGCCGGTCCCGTAGATCGTGGTCGCGTCCCGGGAGGAGAGGAAGCGGATCTGCTCGACGTCCTGTACGGGAATGCTGCGCAGATCGTCCAGCGCGAGCAGCTTCGCCTGGTCGACGTACACGGCCGGCTCCGGATTGGGGTTCGAGATGGTGGGGGTGCGCCGGTAGAAGAGCCACGATGGCCGCAGCTGCTCGACCGCCTGGTACGCGCTCTCGCTCAGAATCTGTTCCAGTTCGGGACGCGTGATGTCTCCCTGTGACGTGCTGCGCGCGGGTCCGGGGGCACCCACGACGCAGGCTGAGACGACTGCCAGCGCGAGCGGCAGCACCATTTGCAGCCACCGCCATGCGCCGGTCGGGCGGTCCTTCACCCGTATGGATTCCATGGTCACTCCTTCGAGCCGCGCTCCACCGTGGCCCTCAGGAGGCGGGTGAGCATCGGGAACTCGCGGTCGAGATAGTCGTTGCCACCCGCCACGATCGCGCTCTGGTCGCCGCGCCGCAGCCCGCCCCCGGAGCTCTCGCCGTACCCCGGGTAGATGCGGTCCACAACCTCCATCCCCTCCACCACCCGGCCGAAGGGCGGGAAGCCCTGCGCGTCCAGGCGGCTGTTGTCCACCAGGTTGATGTACACCTGTGTGGTGCGGGTGTGCGGCTCCGTGAAGGCGAACGCAATGGTGCCGCGCACGTTGCTGGCCAACACCGCGTCGTCGTCCCGGATGGTCTCGCCGATCCAGGCGGCCGTGACCTCGGGATCGCCCGCCAGTCCCCACTGCACGATGAAGTCCGGTACGGTGCGGTGGAAGCGCGCGTCGTCGTAGTAGCCGTGGCGCACCAGGTTGTAGAATCGGTCGGCCCCCACGGGCGCCCAGGCTCGCACCACCTCGATGGCGAAGTCACCCGCGCTGGTCTCGAAGCGAGCCAGGAAGGTGTCGGGAGCGGCCTCGCTCCACGCCGGGAGGGTGGGATCGAGCAGGATCTCGCGGGAGGAGAGGGCGGAGCGCTCGTCCCCGGGCGCGCAACCTGCCCCGACGAGCGCCGCCAGCGCCACCGCCCACCACCGCCGGCCGCTCTCGCTTCCAACTGCTGGAGCCACCGGCCACCTCACGGATCGGCATGGACGGCGGGCCGGCCCTGCACCACCCCGCCTGTCTGAACCTGACGCCGCCGGGAGGGCGTGTCCAATCCGTAGAGCGGCCCCCCCGGTGCCCCGCGCCGGCCACCCGCCGACTGGCCGCCGCTTGACACGAGTCGTAGAATCACCGTGGAGGCGTTCTCGGACAGTATGGACCCCCGCCAGGCGGCTGGCCCACGCGACCCGTTTCTCCGACGGGTCCACCTCCTGGCGGCTCACTCGGCAGTACCCGCCTCCAGAGGAGTACGCATGGGTAAGTTTCGTCCGTTCGCACGGGCGCTTGCCTGCCTGGCCGGAGCCTTGGCTGTGGTCGTTGCCTCCGGCACGCCCGCCGCTGCCCAAACGGGCAATCTCGTCGGCCAGGTGGTCAACGCCGAAACCCTCCAACCCCTCGCCGGAGTCCAGGTCTACATCCAGGGACTTGACCTGGGCACCGCCACCAACCAGAACGGGCGCTACATCCTGAGCGTCCCCGCCGGAAGCCACGAGGTCGCCTTCGAAAGCCTGGGCTTCGGCACGCAGACCGTGACCGCGACCGTCACCGCCGATCTGGCCACCGAGATCAACGTGTCGCTGCGCGAGGAGGCGCTCGCGCTCGACGAGATCGTGGTTACCGGCACCGCCGGAGGAACCCAGCGGCGGGCCATCGGCAACGTGGTGGAGACGGTGGACGCGGCCGCCGTGCTGGAGGTCTCTCCGGTCACCAACGTCCAGACGCTCCTGGCTCAGCGCACCCCCGGCATGATCATGCTACCGTCCGCCGGCCAGGTCGGCACCGGGTCGCCGATCCGCATCCGCGGCACCACCAGCATGTCGCTCGGCAACGACCCCATCGTCTACATCGACGGCATCCGCATGGACTCCAACCCGCGTGGCGGCCCGGGCGTGCGCGGCGGGGCTCGCGTCAGCCGTCTGAACGATCTCAGCCCGGAAGACATCGAGAGCATCGAGATCATCAAGGGTCCGTCCGCTGCCACGCTCTACGGCACCGAGGCCTCCAACGGCGTGATCCAGATCATCACCAAGCGTGGAGCGGTGGGTGCGCCCCGTTTCGACATCGCCGTGCGAAGCGGGGCCAACTGGCTCCAGAATGCGGCAGGGCGCGCGGGCGGAGACCCGAGTTCCTGTTACAACAACCCGGCATCGCTCGATGCGCTTGCCTGCGCGAACGGTCTCCAGTGGCGGAGGAACGCGAACACCGGGCAGCTCGAAGGATTCAACCTCGTCCAACAGGAAATCGACGCAGGCCGCCCACCCATCTTCCGCACCGGCCTTCAGCAGGGCTACAACCTGGGTCTGAGGGGAGGCACCGAGGACGTGCGCTACTACACCTCGCTCTCCTGGGACGACGACGAGGGCATCGTCGGCTACGACTACGCCACGCGTCTCAACGCCCGGGTCAACCTGGACCTGGTGCTCTCCGAGGACGTTTCGCTCAGGACGAGCACGGGATACATGCAGAACCGCGTGCGGCTGGCGCAGAACCGCGGCGGTTTCGGCGCGGAACCCTTCAGCGGCATCATCTGGGGATTCCCGAGCACGATCGAGACGCCCCAGCGCGGGTTCATGGTGGCGCCGCCCGAGGAGTGGTCGAAGCACACCACCCGGGCCGACAACGACCGCATCACCACGAGTCTGGAGCTGGGCTACAACCCGGCGGACTGGACCACGCACCGGCTGTCCGTGGGCATGGACCGCGGCGAGGCCGTCGACTGGGTGCTCATCCCGCGCCAGCCCGAGGGCCGTTCGCACTTCTGGGGACGGCGGGGTCTCGGCGTGAAGGATGTTGCGCGCATCGCAAACCGTTTTACCACGCTTGACTACAGCGGCTCGGCATTCCTGGACGTGCGTCCGGGACTGCGGCTCACCAGCTCCGTGGGGGTCCAGTACTACCAGCGCCAGACCTCCATCATCGAGGCGGAGGGGTCGGAGTTCCCGGCGGTGCCCATAACGACGGTGAGCGGCGGCGCCGACCGCGACAGCGGCGAGGACTTCACCGAGAACGTGACCCTGGGCGCCTACGTGCAGCAGCAGGTGGACTGGAACAACCGCATCTTCCTGACTGCGGCGGTGCGCGGCGACGACAACAGCGCCTTCGGGGCCGATTTCGACGCGGCCGTATATCCGAAGTTCAGTGCCACCTGGGTCGTCAGCGAGGAGGACTTCTTCGACGTAGGCTGGGTCGACCAGCTGCGGCTGCGCTCGGCCTGGGGAGCCGCCGGCCAGCAGCCGGGCACCTTCGACGCGGCGCGCCTCTACGTGCCGGGCGTGGGTTTCGGCGACCAGCCCGGCCTGCTCCCCGGCTCGTTCGGCAACCCGCAGCTCAAGCCGGAGCGCGGCGAGGAGCTGGAGTACGGCTTCGACCTGAGCCTGCTGGACGGACGGCTGGAACTCATCTTCAGCCGCTACGACCGCACCATCAAGGACGCCATCGTCCAGCGCCCGGTGCCTACCTCCACTGGCTTCTCCGGGAGCCAGATCGTGAACCTGGCCGAGGTGAAAGCCTGGGGGAACGAGCTCGGCGTCGACTTCCGGGCCGTCGAAAGCCCGGTCTTCAACTGGGACATCAGCGCCCAGTTCGCCACCATGAACAACGAGATCCAGGATCTAGGCGGACTGTCCCGCGTGCCGGCCGGGGGCCAGCAGTCGCACTACGAGGGCTATTCCATCGGCGCCTTCTTCGCCAAGCGCGTGCTGTCGGCGCAGATCGACGCCGGCGGCTTCGTGACCTCGGCGATGTGCGACGGCGGAACCGGCGTCGGCGGCATCGACTCGGGAGGCTCCGGCGTGGCCTGCGCCGGCGCGCCGGACGTGCACTGGGCCCCGTCCACGCCCACCTGGCAGGTCGGCATCACCAACAGTATCAGCATCAACAGCCTCCGCCTTTTCGCGCGGGTCGAGGGCAACGGAGGCCACTGGAACTTCAATTCGGAGCTCCGGGCGGCGCACAACATCGGCGTGACCGAGGCCGTGATCTGCCGCTGCATTCCCGAGGTACAGGCCCGGCGCCAGTACGAGAACAACACCATGGGCTTCCACGAGGGCGGATTCCTGCGCCTTCGGGAAGTCGGGGCGAGCCATACCATCCCCGGGGACCTGCTCACCCACATCGGCGCTTCCCGCGGGGTCATCAGCGTGTCCGCGCGCAACATGGCCATGCTCTGGACCAAGGCCCACGGATGGGGCACCTGGCGTGACGGCCGGGTGATGCCTCCCGGGGGATTCGGAGGAAGATGGTCCTGGGATGCGGAACTGCGCAGCACCGGCAACATCCGCGCGGATCAGCAAACCGTCATGCCGCCCTTCGCCAGCTTCACGGCGAATGTGCGCCTCAGCTTCTGAAGGAGGTGGAACCATGATCGACCTTCGAAGCAGCCAATCGAATCCGCAGCGGCACGAGGTGAGGCAAATGAGACGGTACAGCAAAAACATCGGATGGCAGCGCGACGACCGCTGCCGGGCAAAGAGTTCCTGGGCGATGACGGTTCTGACCGGCATTCTGCTCGCGGGAACGCTGGCCTGCGAATCCCTTCTGGAAGTGGAGATCCCCGGGCAGGTCGAGGACGCGGCGCTCGACGATCCGGCCCTGGCCGGCACCATGATGGTCAGCGCCCTGGGCGAGTTCGAGTGCGCCCTCAACACCCTGGTTCCCACCAACGCGTTTCTCACGGGCGAGTTCATCGCCTCCAACTTCTTCCTGAGCTCCAACGTCTGGGGCTGGCGCGGGGAGACGGAGATCCGGGCCACGTCGGGCGCCTGTTCGACGTCCCGGTCCGCTACCAACTACGGCTACTACACCCCGTTCCAGCGTGCGCGCTTCCTCGCGGAAGACGCCGTGCGCCGCATCACGGAATTCAGCGACGCCGACGTTCCCGACAAGTCCAACGTGCTGGGCACGCTGAACGCCTACGCGGGCTACAGCCTGGTGCACCTGGGCGAGAACTACTGCGAGATGGCGGTCGACAACGGGCCGCTCATGCAGCCCCGCGAGGTGCTGGGGCTGGCCGCGGAGCGCTTCACCACCGCGATGAGCCAGGCCTCGGATCCTTCCATCATCAACATGGCGAGGGTAGGCCGGGCGCGGGTGAACCTGGATCTGGGAAATCTCTCGGAGGCGGCGGCGGATGCGGAGCAGGTCCCCGAGGGGTTCGTGCGCAACGCGGAATACTCGACCGCGCAGATCCGGCGGGAGAACTCGACCTACAACCGCACCGAGACAGACTACCTCTCGGTGGGCTTCGCCTGGCGCAACCTGGAAGTGGCCGGAATGCCGGATCCGCGCGTGCCGGTGGTCAACACCGGGCGCAAGGGCCAGGACGGCGAAACCGACCAGTGGGACCAGCTCAAGTACACGGCGCGTGACGATCCCATTCCCATCGCCTCATGGCGGGAGGCACAATTCATCATCGCCGAGGCGCGCATGGGGCAGGCCGCGCTCGACGCCCTGAACCGGGTGCGGGACGTGTACGGCATTCCGCACATCCAGATGAGCGAAGTCGACAACATGCTCGAGACCATCCTGGAGGAGCGGAAGCGCACCTTCTTCCTGGAAGGCCACTGGCACAGCGACATGATCCGCCACAACATCCAGTTCCCGCAGGGAGTGAACCACAAGGGCAACAGCTTCCAGCCCTACAGTTGCATGCCGCTGCCCGACATTGAGGTGAACAACAACGTCAACCTCTCGGGCTAGATCGAGACAGTCTTCAGGAGTACGCACCATGATCGGGTTCAGGGCATACGAAATCGCCGCGGGGCGAGCGCTCGCGGCCATAGCCGTCCTCGTCTTCGCAGCATGTTCGCCGGCGGAGGAAGGGGCGCCCGCGGCGTCGGATGTGACGGTCGTCTGGGGCGGCGGCCTGTTCGACGGGACCGGGGACGATGTAGTGCCCAACCCGGGGATCGTGATGGCGGAGGGGCGCTTCCAGGCCGTGGACGCCGTGGCTGCATCGGAGGCGGTCGCGGCCGGGGCGAGCGTGGTGGAAGTCGGGGAAGGGGAGGTGATCCTCCCGGGCATGCTCGACCTGCACGCCCACTTCCACCTCGACCTGCTGGGGGAAGGCCGCGTTGACGAAACGACCGTCTACCCCGCGCTCTTCCTGGCCAACGGGGTGACCAGCACCTTCCCGAACGGGGAAGCCAGCCCGGACAAGATGCGCGCCCTCCAGGAGCGCCTGCGCTCGGGCGAGCAGGTGGGCGCGCGGCTGCTCAGGTCCGGGCCCTACTTCGGCTCGTCGCGGGTGGGGTGGGATCCGTTTTTCACGGCCGAGGAGGTCCACCGCCAGGTGGACGCGCTGGTCGAGGAGGGGGTGACGGGCTTCAAGGCCAAGACCATCCGGGCCCCGCAGTTGGAGGCGCTGATCGAGCGGGCCCACTACCACGGCCTCAGCGTGACCGGCCACCTGGGCTCGGGCTTCGGGGGCTCGGTCAACCCGCGCGACGCCATCCACATGGGGATCGACCGCATCGAGCACTTCATGGGCGGGGACGCGATGCCGGCGGAGCGCTCCGCCTACGCCTCGTTCGAGGGGATGACCCCGGACATGCCCGAGTTCGAGGGCATCGTCCAGCTCTACCTCGACGACGGCGTCAACTACAACGCCACCATGAGCGCGTACGGATACTCGGGAGGGCGCGATCCCGACATCTTCGAGAACTTCGCGGACGAGATGAGCTACCTGACCCCATACGCCCGCGAGCTCGTCGAGGAGCGCCTCGCCGCGGAGCCCCGGCAGGTGAGCGAGCAGTTCGAGCGCATCTACAACGTCAAGCAGCAGCTCGTCAAGCGCTTCTACGACATGGGGGGCGGGCACCTGATCACGATGGGAACCGACCACCCGTCCACGGGCGAGTTCTTCTCACCCTTCTCGGTGCACCGGGAGCTGGCGCTGTTCGTGAAGTCGGGGATCCCCGAGGCGGCCGTGCTCCGGTTCGCCACCAGGAACGCGGCCGAGGCCCTGCGGGTGGACGGGGATCTGGGCACCATCGAAGCCGGCAAGATCGCGGACCTCGTCATCCTCGGAGCGAATCCGCTGGACGACATCCGCAACACCCGCGACGTGCGCATGGTGTTCAAGGACGGGGTGGCGTACGACCCGGCCGAGCTGCTCGAGTCCTCGAAGGGCCGGATCGGTCCCCGCGGGCCGGAGGACCTGCCGGACTTCGCCGCCGTCGATGTGCCGCCGCCGGGAGGGGAGTGACGGCAGGTCGAACGGGCGAACAGAAACCGACCCACTACCGGTAGTAGGTTATCCCCTACCGGTAGTGGGTCTGTTGTTGGCTGCCGGGTCGCGGTTGGCGGCGAAGCCTATGCCGGCCGAGCCGTAGTTCCCTCGTGCGCGGCCGAGGTCCGGTTCCGGTTAACGGTGCGGATGATCGTGCGGCGCCTCGTTGTGGTGCGGCGCCTGCTCGTAGTGCGCCCTCAGCACGTCCCCGCCGAAGTCGTCGCTCAGATCGCGCCAAACCGAGTGTACGTGGTTGGCGTTGTTCTGGGTGTTGTCGTACTCGATGAGGAAATCGGGGGAGTGCACGCGGTAGTAGTGGCCGTTGCCGGCTTCAGTCGGCCCCGCCCACGCGAAGTAGAGTTCGTCGTCCGAGCCGGCGTCGATGCGCTCCATCCAGCGGCTTGCGGACTCGTCATCCATGTTGTGAACGTACTCGCCGATGAGCCGGTCGAGTTGCGCGCGCTGGGCGTCGTTGAGCGCTGAGGCCCTGATCCCCTCGTACGCAAGATCCACGGTGCGCTCGGCACCTGTGATGATATCGTCATAGGCCTCGCTGGCGATGACCGCGGACCCGCGCTGACTCGATGAGAGCATCGTCACCAGTTCGCGGGCCAGGTCTTCCTCGGAAGCCAGCAGACGCAGTCCGGCCTTGGGGCCCGAGGGCACTACGTGCGGGTTGCTTCCCATGAAGGCGGGACCGGTGATGAGGTTGTCATCCCCCGCGGATGAGAAACTCATCGAGATATGGTGCCCTTCGAAGCGCCAGGCCCAGGCACCGTCCGCGGACGGGGATCCGAAGATGGCGAAGTAGTAGTCCTCGGGATCGCGCCGCTCCTCGCGTCCCTCCATGATCCCGAGAACGCGCTCGAGTTCGATGATGCCGTTGGCCTTGAGATATCCCTGGGTGCTCAGCGCCGACTTGAGCAACTGATGGGCGGCGGTGCGCTGCGCGAGTGTCATCGCCTTCAGCGGGAGCCCGTTGCGCTCTTTGGGGATGAAGTGCCAGTTGAATTGCTCCGCGTCCCCGAGCGGGAACATGGCCCGGTCGCGGCCCTCGGCGTCCAGGGTGGCGACGAAGCTGGTAGCCGCGCTCGCGACTTCGTCGGTGGTGCTGGATACCCCGGCGAGCACGACCCCGCCCAGCGCCGAGGTCGCGGCCAGGATCAGGACCGGAAGCGCGATCGCGCGCCAGGACAGGTTCAGATTCTTCATGATGAGGCTCCTCTCTCGGGGACTGCGGGTCCGGATTATGCCTGTCAACTTGCCCGGAGTTTCCGAGGTCCCGCAAGTACGGGACTTCTTGACCATCCCCATCGGACCGGCTGACTTTACGCCATGATCGTTCCACGCCGCCGTATCATGCGACTCAGGGTCACCCGCCTGCGGGACCGGGACCGCGCTATGCGCCAGGATGTCGTGGCAGTCGAGGAACCCCTCGAGATCCGGGTGCGGTTCGCCGAGGGGGACGAGTGGCAGACGCGCAGCGTGTCGGTCACCATGCGCACGCCCGGCGACGACTTCGAGCTCGCGGCCGGATTCCTCTTCGCCGAGGGGCTGGTGTCGGACCGGCGCGATGTGCAGGAGATTTCCTACTGCACGGGTGACGAGCAGCAGGAGTACAACCTGCTGGAGGTGCGGCTGGCGCCCGACGCCTCCTTCGACCCGGGCCTCCTGAACCGCAACTTCTACATGACCTCCAGTTGCGGGGTGTGCGGCAAGGCGTCGCTCGAGGCCATCGAAGTGCAGGGGTGCGCGCCGGTCGCGGACGGCACGCTTTCGGTGCGGGCGGATGTGCTCAAGGCCCTGCCGGATGCCCTGCGCGCGGCGCAGCCTGTGTTCGAGAAGACGGGAGGCATCCACGCGTCCGGGCTGTTCGACCGCGAAGGGGCCCTGCTCGGGCTTCGTGAGGACGTGGGGCGGCATAACGCGCTGGACAAGCTGATCGGGCGGGAATTCCTGGCCGGACGGCTGCCCCTGGCCGACCGCATCGTGCTGGTGAGCGGGCGGACCTCGTTCGAACTCCTGCAGAAGGCCACCATGGCCGGGGTGCCGGTGGTGGCGGCGGTAGGCGCGCCCTCCTCGCTCGCGGTGGAACTGGCGCGGCGCTTCAACGTCACCCTGGTGGGCTTCACGCGCGCGACCGGGTTCAACGTGTACGCCGGGCGCGCGCGGGTGCGCACCTGAGTCGGATGGACCGGCCCCGCCCCCGGCTCTTCGGGGTGGTGCTGGCGGGGGGGCGGAGCCGCCGCTACGGGAGCCCCAAGGCGCGGGCGCGGCTGGCCGGGGTGACGCTGCTGGAGCACGCGCTGGCCATATTGCGGGCCGCCGGTCTGGAGACCGGGGTGATCGCCAACCGGGCGGATGATCTGCCGGCCG
>JAPPHB010000090.1 GCA_028821195.1 Gammaproteobacteria bacterium | reverse complement strand
GGACCATCGCCACCACCGCGGCATCGCACGCCATGCGCCGCGACGTTTCCGCGGAGACGCGAATCCTGTCCAGATCCGAGCGCCCGGGCTCTCCCGCCGCCGCCAGCGTTGCCGCGTCGCAATGCACCATGACCTGGTAGCGCTCCGCGCGGGTGCCGGATTCGACGCGGGGTGAGGCGGGCGTTTCCGTGTGGAAACGGGCCTGCCTTTTCTCGCGGGATCGAGTCTTCGGATCGTCGCCGGGCTCGCCGCCCCCGAACCCCATCGCCAGCGCACGCTCCGCGAGCAGCCCCACGGCGTCCGCCCGCCGCTGCTTCGGTTCGGGCCGCGGGTCCGCCTTCTCGACTCGCGGGTCACGCGCCTTCGCCCCCGCACGCGCATCGCCAGCCTCGCAACTGACACCGCTTCCACTTCCCGCCGCGTCTCGAGCATCGCCCTCGCGCCGGAACAGCGCATCCGACGCCGCCTCGACGGCCCGCATCAGCACCGCTCCGACCTCGGGCTCGAGACGCCCCTTCACCACGTACATCCCGTCGCCGTCCACGAAGACCGAGAACGCCCGGCTGCGGTGCCGGGCCTGCTCGGCCGTCAGCTCCTCGTCGCGCGACAGCTTCTTCCACATGCGCACCATCTGCTCCAGGTTCGCCGCCGAGCCCGCTCGCGCGAACTCGAGCAGCTTCGCCTCGCTCTCGGGCGTGGCCACGCGCGTCAGCGCCCGCACCTTCGCGTACGAGATGCTGCCTTCCCGCAGCGCGCCGGCGGTCTGCGGCAGGTTCTCCAGTGCCCGGGCGGCGCGCACCCGCTCGCGCGCCGGTCCGATCTTGATGCCGATCTTCCAGGCCAGCCACTCGGCGCAGGACCCGAAGCCGTCCTTCCAGCCGCCCCGGCGATCGAAGTCGGCGATGAGGGTCATCATCTGCGCTTCCGCGGCGTTGATGCCGGCGGCCAGCTCGGCGATGCGGTCGCCCAGCCTGGCGAGGTCGTCCTCGGGCTTGCCGGCCCCGGGATGAGCCGGCACGGAGGCGGCATCGGGGGACGCGGCTCGAGTACCGGAACCGGAGGGCGGAGAGCCGACGTCGCGAGCCACGACTCCAGCGCTCGCACGCGCCGGCGCCGGAGTGGCATCGGTGGCAGGTCGGTCACCGTTCGGTTCCCGTACCACTCCGGACCACGGGGAGAGCTTGCGGTGGATGTCGTAGAGAGCGTCCGGGTATGCGATCATCGTTCCTCCCAACATGCGATTGTACAATGACTTACGTACAAATATAACGCCACCGAAATCGGCTTCTCAGGATGCCCTGTAGTGGCCGAAGTGAGGACGGGAGGCCTTCGGAGGAGGATGGGGGCCGCGAACGCTGTCAGCGAGTCCGTGAGAGCCCTTGGCGGGTTGGAGAATCTGGAATCTCGGACTGCGCCGAATCGCGCGCTCCAAAGTTGTCAATGGCAGTTTGGGACGCTCGAATGCGAATTTGGGACAGCCACGCGCTGATCCCCGGCGTCACGAGCGCCGAACCAGGTCAATGGCGAAACGGGACCCGCGAATGGTGAATTCGGGACGCGCTGATCCCCGGCGTCACGGACTCCGAACCAAAGGTCAATGGCGAAACGAGACTCGCGAATGTGAATGCGGGCCCCCCGAGCGCGGGGCCTCCTCCGTCGAGAGCGGCCTGCCAGGTCAATGGAGGAACGGGATTTGCGAATGTGAATCCGGGCCCGGCGAGTGCGGGTCCCCGGCGTCTACCAATCTGCGAGGGAAGGTCCGTCGGGCCGCGCGCTGGCAGCGCCTCCCCTCGCTACCCCTGCATCGGCACGCTCTGCGTGCGCACGATCAGCTCGATGTCCCAGATGGCCTCGGCGACCGCCCGGCCGATCAACTCCATCCTGCGCACTTCGTCAATTCGCGGCTGGACGTTCTTCAGCTCGCGCTTGGAGAGCAGGAACTTGAAGATGCCGCAGGCATCCGCGAGCGCGATGACGACGATGTCCCGGGGATCGGGGATCATGTCGCTGAACAGCACTTCCATGAGGCGCAGCTTCACCTCGCGCTCCGCCTTCCCGTCCACGACCGGATAGCGCCGCGAGCGGAAGACCCACAGGAAACGCTCGTCCTGCCGCGCCAGGATGCCCTTCGAGACGAGCCGATCGAGCGCGGTCTCTCGGATTTCGGCGGCCCGGCCGGCGGCATGCTCCACCCAGTAGCGCGCGTCGTGGGTTTCCGTGGCCCGTGCGATCTCTTCGAGCATCGGATCGAGAAGGCTGTTCCCGACCGGCGTCGCGTCGACCAGGAAGAGCTTCTCCAGATCGGTGTCGATGCGGTTCTCGAGCGCCAGGTCCATCAGCACGCCGCCGCCGAGCGCGTAGTTGAGCGACCAGCTGGGGACGTGCGCAAAGGTGCCGTTCTCGTCATCGAGCAACAGCAGCAGGATCTCTTCCGGGAATCTCAGCACGGCGGCTTCTCCGCTGGGGTCCGTGACGCCGACAAGGCGACTGCCGTCATTATGTCCTGTTTGTCGATGAACGGGAACCCATCGACGGCAGTCCGGGCGAACCTCGCTCCGGCGCGGCTGATCGCAGCGCGTCCAGGAATCCATCCGACAACCGGCCGCTCGCCACCTCCTGCACCGGTCCCCGCAGGACAACCTCCAGCTCCGCGGACACGGACACCTGCAGCGTGCCGCCGTCCATGCGCACTTCGACGTCGCCATAGTCCACGACTCCGCGCGCCGCGGCCGCGACCGCCGCCGCGCACGAGCTGGTTCCCGATGCCAGGGTGCGCCCGACGCCCCGTTCCCAGATGGCGATCTCGATGGAGCCGCGCGAGACCGGCCGGGCCAGCTGCACGTTCACGCCCGCAGGGAACGCATCGTGGGCCGTCAGGAAGGGGCCAAGGCGCGAGAGGGCTGCTTCCGACAGGTCGTCGGTGAACACCACGCAGTGCGGGTTGCCGACGCTCACCAGCGTACAGTCGAGCGTTCCCTCGGCCGGGTGCGCCAGCGGCCGCTCCTCCCAGCCGGAGGCGAGCCCCGCGTCCGCCGGGTCCACGGACGCGCGGCCCATTTCGACGGACACGTCGTAGAGCCCACGGCCCAGGTGTTCCTCCACGCGCATGCGGATGCGGTCTCCTCCTGCCTCCACCGCGAACCCCTCGTGGCCGATCCAGCCCTGCGACGCCGCGCAGGCCGCGAAGACGCGCAGGCCGTTGCCGCTCCGCTCGAACTCGGAGCCGTCCGGGTTGAACATGCGCAGGCGCCACGGACGCCCGTCCGGCGACGAGTGCAGGACGATGCCGTCCGCGCCCACGCCCCGCCATCGGTCGCAGACCGCGCGTACCGCCTCGGGCGACGCGGCCCATTCATCCCCGAACGGGAAGACGAGATAGTCGTTGCCCAGGCCGTGGCCCTTGAAGAACCACGCTCCGGCGCGTGGACGGTCGGCGGTCACTAGGGATGAAGCCGCCGGCTGCTCCACCCATCCCCCTCACGCTGGAAGAGAAGGCGATCGTGCAGCCGGTCCGTGCGCCCCTGCCAGAATTCGATGCGCTGGGGATGCAGGCGGAAGCCGCCCCAGAAATCGGGCAGAGGCACTTCCCCGCCCTCGAACCTCTTCTCGAAGTCGCGCACCCGGCGTGCCAGCATCCCACGGTCCCCCAGCGGCTCGCTCTGCCGCGACGCCCACGCGCCGACCTGGCTCCCGCGGGGGCGAGTGCGGAAGTAGGCGGCCGAGGCCTGGCGGCTCAGTTGGGCGACATCGCCCTCGACGCGCACCTGGCGCTGGAGCACACCCCAGTGAAAGCAGAGGGCGGCCCGGGGATTGGCGGTCAGCTCATCAGCCTTGCGGCTGCCGAGGTTGGTGTAGAACTCGAACCCGTCCTCGCCGAAGCCCTTGAGCAGCACCATGCGCGCGCTGGGCGCGCCATCGGCGGACGCAGTCGCAAGGGTCATCGCCTCGGGCAGCAGAATGCCGGCCTTGCGCGCGGCGGCGAACCACTGCCCGAAGAGCTGGATCGGATCGAGACCGGGATCCGCATCCGGGAGCCCGCGGGTCAGGCCGCGTCCAAGCGAGAAGACGAGGCGAAGATTGGATCTGAGCGACATGCGAACATGCTACCGCCCGAAGCGGGCGGGGGAAAAGGGTGCCAGGCGCGGGTCAGCGGTGCCCGTCACCTGGTTGGCGACCATTTCGCCCGTCACCGCCGAAAGCGTGAGCCCCAGGTTGCCGTGACCCACCGCCGCCGAGAGGCCGGCGACATCGCCGATCGGGCCGATGAAGGGCAGCCCGTCCGGCGACATGGGCCGGAGGCCGCACCACTCCGACACCGGTGGCGCGTCCCCCAGGCCGGGCAGCCACGCCCGCGGCTTCAGCGCGAGTTGCTCGAGCCGGACAGGTTTGAGCTCCAGGTCGTAGCCGGCGAATTCCATCGTCCCCACGAAACGCACCCGTCCTTCCAGCGGCGTGCAGATGATGCCCGTCTCTCGATTGGTGCAGGCGACGCGCATGGAGGGCGCCCCACCCGGTCCCACGGCCACCTCGCGATGGTATCCCTTTCCGGGTTGAATGGGGAGGCGGCAGCCGGCCTGTTCCGCCAGCACCAGACCGAACGGACCGGTGGCCAGCACGACGGCGTCGGCCGCGACCCCCTCGCCATCGGCGGTCTCCACGCCCCGCACGGCCCCACCCTCGATCGTAAGCCGTCGCACAGCCACCCCCTCGCGGATCGACACGCCTCTCCGGCGCGCGACCTCCGCCAGACCGAGGAGGAAGAGATACGGGTCCAGAATGCGGGTTTCGGGAAACAGGACTCCGCCCGCCACCCGGGGACCGAGCGCCGGCTCCAGCTCGCGAGCCTGGCCGTCGTCCACGACTTCGGGGTGGTAGCCGTGCCCGCGCATCAGCGCCGCATCGGCCCGTGCCTTCGCCATGGCCTTCCCGCCGACGCAGACCTCCAGATAGCTCCCGCGCCGATAGTCGCAGGCGATCCCTTCTTCGCCCACAAGCGCGTCGAAGCACGCGAGCGTATCCAGCCCCAGCGGCGCCAGCGTCTCCAGGCAGTGCCGCTCGTGGCGGCGGGTACAGTGCCGGGCGAACTCGGCCAGCCAGCGCCAGACACCCGGGTCACGGCGCGAGCGCACGTACAGGGGACTCCGCTCGTCGAAGAGGTGCGGCAGCGACTGGCGGACCTTGCCAGGCCGGTTCAGCGGAGGATGGCCAGCGGCCACGATACCGGCGTTGCCGCGCGAGGCGCCCGCGCCCAGCCCGGCGCGCTCGAGCACAACGACGTCCATTCCACGCCGCGCCAGTTGCCATGCCGAGCAGAGACCGACGAGGCCTCCGCCCACGACGACAACGCGAGAAGTGGACATGGCGGCTCCCGGAGGCTGTGGTCACGGCGGTTGGTCAGCCCGCCCTACCTTGAGCCCCGCCAGGCTGTTCCCTCCCGCGCGTGGCGGAGCGGCACGACCCTTCGCTCGCGTCGCCGATCGGCACTCCGTGGTCGGGCGCGCATGTGGCGGAAGAAGGGCTTGACGCGGTATATAGTACGCTCTGGGAGCCAGTCTACCTGAACACGGCTGCAGGCGATGAGACTCTGCTTACTACCGGCGTTGGCGAGCGAACCCGACACGAGGTCGAGGAATACCGTCCCCATACCTCGATGGTTCGGCTCCGGTGCGAAATGGGCGGCCCTTCTGCTCGCAGCCTGCAGCCCCTCCGCCGCCTCCACACCGGACGGGCAGACGCCGGGCCCGGGACCCGGCCCCGTAGCAGGGGGCCCGGAGCAAGTCGCGCACCAGGTCGTGACCGTGGTCGACGACCTTGACAACCCGTGGGCGGTGGCCTGGCTCCCCGACGGGGACATGCTGGTGACCGAGCGGCCGGGTCGGCTGCGCATTGTGCGCGACGGCACGCTCCTGCGCGACGCGGTCGAGGGCGTGCCGGCAGTCCGCGCGCGCGGTCAGGGCGGCCTCCTGGACGTGGCGCCGCACCCGGACTTCGCCGGCAATCGCCTGCTCTACCTGAGCTTTGCGGCCCAGCATGACGACGGCGGTTCGAGCACCATGGTCGTCCGGGGCCGCTTCGAGAACGACGCGCTCACCGGGGTCGAGGAGGTCTGGGTCGCCCAGTCCCGCGGCCGCGACCACTTCGGTTCGCGCCTGGCCTTCGACGCCGACAACTACCTCTACATCACGGCGGGCGACCGTCAGGTGTCCCCTCGGGGCGGGCTGGCGGAGCTGTCGGCCCATCCGGCGCAGGACCTCTCCACCCACCACGGCGTGGTCGTGCGCCTGCACGACGACGGGCGCATCCCGGCCGACAACCCATTCGTCGGACAGGAGGGAGTGCTCCAGGACATCTACAGCTACGGGCACCGGAACGCCCAGGGCATGGCCTTCCACCCGGAGACCGGGGACCTGTGGCTGAACGAACACGGGCCGCAGGGGGGTGACGAGGTCAACCTGATCCTGCCGGGCCGGAACTACGGCTGGCCGGTGGTCGGATACGGGGTCAACTACGGGAGCGGGTCGAGGATCCACGTGGGCAGCCACCGGGACGGAATGGAGCCGCCCGCGCACTACTGGGTGCCCTCCATCGCCACCTCGGGGCTGATGATCTACACCGGCGACCGCTTCCCGCAGTGGCGCGGCTCCATGTTCGTGGGTGGGCTGGCCGGCCAGCAGTTGGCGCGCCTGACCCTCGACGGGCAAACCGTCACCGGCGAGGAGACGCTGGTCCGCCGCCGGGGCCGCATTCGCGACGTGCGCCAGGGCCCGGACGGGCTCATCTACCTGGTGTTCGACCGGCCCGGCATGGTCGCACGGCTGGAACCGGGCAGCTAGCCCGGCTGCCCAGCGACCGTCCATGGCGGAACACGACAAGCAGACCAGCCCCCGGGGACGGGCCATCGGGTTCTGGCTCGGGGTGGGCTGCTTCCTGCTGCTGCTCGCCCTTCCGATCGATCCGGCCAACCTGCCGGCAAGCCGCCTCGCCGCGGTCGCGAGCCTGATGGCGATCTGGTGGGTGAGCAACGCGCTGCCGCTCTTCGCTACCGCCATTCTTCCGCTGGTGCTCTTTCCGCTTCTCGGCATCATGTCCGGAAACGACGTGGCCCCGGTCTATTTCAACAGCACGATCGTCCTCTTCCTGGGAGGGTTCATGATCGCGCTGACCATGGAGCGGTGGAATCTCCACAAGCGCATCGCCCTCGGCATCATCCACGCCGTGGGAGGCGGGCCGGCGCGCATCATCCTGGGCTTCATGGTGGCAGCCGCCTTCCTCTCCATGTGGATCTCCAACACCGCCACGGCGGTGATGATGGTGCCGATCGGGCTCGCGATGGTGCTCCAGGTCGAGGAGACCGCCGGCGCCGCGCACTCGCGCACGTTCACCATCGCCCTCATGCTGGGCATCGCATACGGCTGTTCGATGGGCGGGCTGACGACGCTGGTCGGCACGCCCCCCAACCTCTCCTTCCAGCGCATCTTCCAGATCATCTTCCCCGAGGCGCCCCCGATCGACTTCGGCACCTGGATCGTGATGGGTCTTCCGATCGGCGTCACGATGATCGCGGTGGCCTGGCTGCTGCTAACCCACGTCCTCTATCGGCCATCGCCGGAGGTCCGGATCGAGAGGGATATCCTCGAGCGCGAGCGCGCCGGCCTGGGCCCGATCTCGTTCGAGGAGCGCTCCGTGGCGATCGTCTTCGCCATGACCGCGCTGCTGTGGGTCTTCAGGCGGGATCTGGAACTCGGTTTCGCGACCGTCCCCGGATGGTCGAACCTGCTTCCCTACGCCGGAATGATCGACGACGGCACCGTGGCCATCGCGATGGCGTCGGTGCTGTTCTTCATCCCGACCCGAAACGGGGCGCCGCGCACCGCGGGCGTCATGGCCCGGAGCGCGATCCCGAAGTGGCTGGAGCCGCTTGGCTGGGCCGTCCGTTTCGGCGCTGCGAACCGCGTAATGGGTGCGGAGGTGATTCCGCGTCTGCCCTGGAACATCGTGCTGCTCTTCGGAGGCGGCTTCGCCCTCGCGGCCGGCTTCCAGGGAACGGGGCTCGCGAACATCATCGGGAGTCAGTTCCAGGGACTCGGCGGGCTGCCGGACTTCGCCGTCATCCTCCTGGTGTGCCTCACCCTCACCTTCCTCACGGAGCTGACCAGCAACCTGGCCACCACGGAGATGATTCTCCCCATCCTGGCTTCAGTGGCCGTGCTCACCGAAATGAATCCCCTTATCCTGATGGTCCCCGCCACGCTGTCCGCGTCGTGCGCCTTCATGATGCCGGTCGCGACGCCCCCCAACGCCATCGTCTTCGGCAGCGACCGCATCTCGGTGGGGGAGATGGCGCGCGCGGGCATCGTCCTGAACCTGATCGGGGCGCTGGTGATCGCCACGGTGGTGCTGACGCTGGGAGAGACCGTCTTCGGCATCGAATCAGGCGTGATGCCTGAGTGGGCAACCCAGGCCGCGCCCGGAGAGATCGGCGGCTAACGGCACTGGCCGCCCGGCCGAACCGCCGGGAAGCCTTACGGCCCGGAGGGCGATACCATGGCGGATCACCGACCACCGACCAGCCGCCGGACGCAGGCGATCGGCTTCTGGCTCGGCCTGGGCTGCTTCCTCCTGCTGCTGGCCTTTCCGGTGGATGCGGCCAACGCACCCGCGAGCGGCCTCGCCGCCGTAGTGAGCCTGATGGCGATCTGGTGGGTGAGCAACGCGCTTCCGCTCTTCGCGACCGCGATTCTTCCGCTGGTGCTCTTCCCCCTGCTCGGCATCATGTCCGGGAACGACGTCGCGCCGGTCTATTTCAACGGCACGATCGTCCTCTTCCTGGGAGGCTTCATGATCGCGCTCTCCATGCAGAGGTGGAACCTGCACAAGCGGATAGCCCTGGGCATCATCCACGCCGTGGGAGGCGGACCCTCGCGCATCATACTGGGCTACATGGTGGCGGCCGCCTTCCTGTCGATGTGGATCGCCAACACCGCCACCGCCGTGATGATGGTGCCCATCGGGCTCGCGATGGTGCTCCAGGTCGAGGAAACCGCCGGCGTCAAACACTCGCGCACGTTCACCGTCGCCCTCATGCTCGGCATCGCCTACGCGTGTTCGATGGGCGGCGTGACGACGCTGGTCGGAACCACTCCCAACCTGTCCTTCCAGCGCATCTTCCAGATCATCTTCCCCGAAGCGCCCCCGATCGAGTTCGGCACCTGGATGGTGCTGGCCACGCCGATCGGGATCACGATGGTCGCGGTGTGCTGGTTCATCCTGACCCAGGTCCTCTATCGCCCGTCTCCGGAAGTGCAGATCGACCGGGACGTCCTCGAGCGCGAGCGGGCCGGGCTCGGTCCGATCTCTTTCGAGGAGCGTTCCGTGCTGGTCGTCTTCGCGATCACCGCGGTGCTGTGGATTTTCCGGCGGGACCTGGAGCTGGGCTTTGGAACCATCCCGGGCTGGTCCAACCTCTTGCCCTTCCCCGGGATGATCGACGACGGCACCGTGGCCATCACCATGGCGGCGGTGCTCTTCTTCATCCCGACCCGGAACCAGCCCCCGGGCGGAACGAGCGAGGCGGCGGCCGGACCGCTCCGCAAATGGCCGAGGCCGCTTCGCCGCGCAGCCCGTTTCGCAACTGCCAACCGCGTAATGGGCGCGGAGGTGATCCCGCGTCTGCCGTGGAACATCGTGCTCCTCTTCGGAGGCGGCTTCGCCCTCGCGGCCGGCTTCACCGACACCGGGCTCGCGAACATCATCGGGAATCAGTTCCAGGGACTCGGCGGGCTGCCGCCGGTCGTCGTCATCGTGCTGGTGTGCCTCACGCTCACCTTCCTCACCGAGCTGACCAGCAACCTGGCCACCACGGAGATGATTCTCCCCATCCTGGCCTCGGTGGCGGTGGTGACGGAGATCAATCCGCTCACGCTGATGCTCCCCGCGACACTCTCTGCGTCGTGCGCGTTCATGATGCCTGTCGCGACGCCGGCCAACGCCATCGTCTTTGGCAGCGACCGCATTTCGGTCGGGGAAATGGCGCGCGCGGGCATCCTCCTGAACCTGATCGGGGTGATCGTGGTCACCACGGTGGTGATGCTGCTGGGAGAGGCGGTCTTCGACTTCGACCGGGGCGTGATGCCGGATTGGGCGACGGAAGCCTAGTCGTCCCGCTTGCGGCGTCCCGCGACGGCGCTACGGATGGCCGCCTCGAGACGTTGCGGGTGGTCGCTCCCCACGTAGAGCTTCCGGTCCTCCTCGAGCCCGAGCACGACCGCGCGATCGCCGCGGGCGGTCCAGGCCTTCTTCTGGCCCGCGCCGCGCACCCCCCAGCCGCCGAACTCCAGCAGCGGCCGGTAGCGCACGCTCTCCAGCGAAACGATGCTGTCCAGCGGCACCATCCTGCGCACGAGACGCACCGTGCCCAGGTGCATCACGATGCGGGTCTCCTGCACCAGCACCGTCAGCCCCCCCAGCACCATGCGCAGACCCCATCCCCCGGCGAGCATGGCCGCGCTCCCGGCCAGCCGGAAGAGCATGCCGCCGCCCGAGGTCACGAACACGGAATACGCGCCCGACACGATGGCCGCGCCGTAGATAAGATCCACCCAGAACGCCCAGGGCGTGCGCTCGCGGTAACGGGTCTGCTCTTGCGTATTCACCTTGCGCTCCGGTCCGGATGGGGTGGGGCGTACGCTGCTCCGGAAGTCATTCTACCATCCCCCGACCGTTGCCGCCCGCCTCGGGCGGGAGCTCTGCCAGCCGACTCCTCAGGAAGCGCTGCAGGATTCGGTATGTGAGTCCCCATACCGGATGGCCCTCGACCCGGTAGCAGGGGAATTCCCGCTTCCCTGCAGGCGTCTCCACTGCCACCGCCGAGCGCGCCCCGGGAGCGCTGAGGTGGGCGACGGGCACCCAATACACGGCGGCGATCTCGGTGCTGGCCACGCGCGCCTCGGATCTCTCGGACAGGAGGAATACGAAGGGCGCGATCACCAGCGGGGGAATCGCGCGCGACGTCGGCTTCAGGTCGGGAAGCCGGCCCACGAGCGTGCCCGATTGGGCCAAGTCGATCCCGACCTCCTCCCGCGTCTCCCGCACGGCGGTCTCGCGCAGATCGATGTCCTCCGGATCCCGGCGCCCTCCGGGGAGCGCCATCTGCCCCGACCAGGGATCGCGCGGCGAATGCGCCCGGCGCACCAGCAGGAAGGACGGCTCCGGCTCCCGGCGCAATACGAGCGCGACCGCCGCCTGCATCGCCGGATCGCTTCCAGCCGCCATCCTGCCGCTAGCTGACCACCTTCCTTCTCGTCCGGGGGCCGTCCTTCTGCTGCAGGTACGGGACTCCCTTGGTGATCCAGTCCGGAGCCGGATCGCCCTTCAGGTAGTGCCCGAACCACTCCAGGATGCGGTTCTGGTAGTCCAACTGATTGGGTTCCTCGGCCAGCCCGTGGTTCTCGCCCTCGTAAACCAGCAGCACCATGTGCTTGCCGGCCCGGCGGGCAGCGTTGTAGAACTCGACCCCCTGGTTGAACTCGACCGCGCCGTCCTCCGTCCCGAACATCATCAGAAGCGGCGTGTCCAGGTTCTCGATGTGATGGACCGGAGAGTTGTTGAAGTAGGAGTCCCAGTCCTCCCACCAGGGCACCTGCATGCGTCCCTGGCTGATCTCGAAGATGCGCGCGTCGGTGCCCCCGCTGTTCCAGTAGAACGACAGGTACATGCTCATGAGGTTGGTGAGGGGCGCGCCCGCCACCGCGCTTGCGAACAGGTTGTCCTGGGTGACGAAGAAGGTCGTCTGGTAGCCGCCCCAGGAGTGCCCGATCAGCCCGATCCGATCCGGGTCGATCAGCCCCGTCTCCAGCACGGCAGCCACCGCGGGGCGCAGCGTCTCCACGTTCGACTGTCCCGGCCGGCGGTCGCGGTAGACGATGTCCGGGCGGAAGACGAAGTACCCGTCGTGGGTCCAGATCTGCTGGTTGTAGTAGCGGGTCGGATCCGGCACCTGGTACTGGTGCAGCCCCTGCGACAGCAGCTCGTAGTGATAGACGATCATCGGGTACTGCCGGCCCGGCTCGTAGTCGGCGGGATAGGTCAGCGCTCCCTGCAGGCGCCGTCCCCACTCGTTCTCGTACTCAACGAGCTCGGTGCGTCCCCAGGCATAGTCGTCCTGGAAGGGGTTGGTGCGCGTGACCTGGCTCGCGTCGTCGAGATCCGGCCCGGTCGCAAAGTAGTCCGGTGAATCGTCGAAGCGCTCGCGCCGGAAGACGAAGACGTCGGCGTCCCGGGCCTTTCGCAGGGCGCCGCCGAAGGAGCCGTAGGAGGCGTCGTCCCAGATAAGGGATTCGAGGTCCTGGCCGAGGCGGGCCCGTGAGAATCCCGCCTCCTTGGTCCACTGCCCGTAGGTGGAGTAGTAGATGGGCTCGCCGGGGTCGAAAGCCTCGGCTTCCCGGTCCGGCTGCATGGCGCGGTAGCGCACTTCATCCTCCGCGCCCCGGGTCAGGCGGCGGCCACCCGAGCCGTCCGCCTGCACTTCCCAGACGTCCCAGCGGTCGTTGATCAGCACGGCTTCGTCGTCCTCGGTCCAGCCGGCCAGGCCGAACGCGGGCATCTGCTGCCGGGTGGGGGTCAGGTCCAGGTTGACGAAGGTCCCGCCCAGATCGGCCGTGATGTTGCGCGTCTCCCCGCTGGAGAGATCGTGGCTCCACCAGTCCTCGCCCTCGAACCACACCACGTAGCGGCCCTCCGGGCTGCCCTGGGCCGCCAGGGTGATCCGCTCGCGTACCAGCGACTCGGCGCCCGAGCCCGTATCCGCCGCGTACAGGTCGTAGAATTGCTGGTTGAACATGGCGTCCACGTCGTAGGGGGTCTCATCGCGGTTGAGGACGTGGCCACCTCCCTCGAGCAGCGTGGTCTGGTCGGCCCGGTCGCCGCCGAGCATCAGGAAGCGCCCGTCAGCCAGGTGCCACGCGCCGATCTGGTTGCGCTGCCGCAACAGGCGCTCCCGCACCCGCTGCTGGGGCACCGGATCGACGTCGAGGGTGTGCCAGATCTCGACGCCGGCCCGCTCTTCCTCCTCGTCGTCGCCTGCGTTCCCTTCCTCTCCCTCGCCCTCCTCATCTCCTTCGCCC
The DNA here is from genome assembly GCA_028821195.1 of Gammaproteobacteria bacterium. Taxonomy (GTDB): domain Bacteria; phylum Gemmatimonadota; class Gemmatimonadetes; order Longimicrobiales; family Gaopeijiaceae; genus BD2-11. The sequence goes on along the minus strand of JAPPHB010000090.1, from coordinate 92,824 downwards.
TCCGCATCGCCCCGCTCCTCATCGCCCTCGGCTTCATCGCCTTCCTCCCCGCCGGCATCCTCATCTTCCGGCACCGGAATCCGCTCCTGATAACCGAGGAATAGGATGGACCCGTCCTCGGACCAGGACGGCGAGCGGTGCTCGACCACGCGCTGTCCGGGAAGCCGCGTCGGGGATTCGCGCGGATCGAGAACGAGGGCCTCGCCGTCACCTTCGTCAAGATTCCGCCACGCCAGCGCGACATGCGCCGTGTCTTCGTGCTCGTCGTCCGTGTAGGTCTTGAGCACGACCAGATCCGCCGCCTCTTCGCGCCAGGAGAGTTGCCGGTACTCGGCGTCGTCCGTATCCAGCGAACTGATGCGGCCCGACTCGGGATCATAGAGGCGAACCCCGTTGCCCACGCGGTCTTCGGCATCCACCGTCATCGCCAGCAGATACCCCTCGTCCTGCCACGCGAGCGCGCCGACGTTGCCGAAGCTGATCGAGGCGCCCGAGGCCAGGCTCCGCACGATGGCGTCCGCTCCCGCGCTCTCCTGCTCCTCGGGCGCATATCGTCGCAGCGCGAGATGGCGCCCGTCTCCCGAGAAGGAGAAGGACGAGATGTCCTCGATCGTCTCCTGCTCGCCCGTACGCAGGTTCAGCAGCCCCATGTCGTTGCGCACCGGCTCGCGACGCTCCTGGAGCGCGTCCCGCTCGTCGGGCGAGATGCCTATCGCGTAGGCGAGCCAGGCCCCGTCCTCGCTGAACTGCGGGCTCCGGCCGAACGGGACCACCACCACCGAGTCGGAATCGGTGCGGTGGATGCGCAGCTCGGCTTCGTCGTTGACCCGGCTGATGCCGACCGCGAGCCAGAGGCCGTCGGGCGCGAGCGTAGCCTGGCCCAGGGTCTCCCACTGGCCGTAGTCGTCGGGGGTGAGCGTGGGCTTCTGTTGGGCCGAGGCGCCCGATGCAAGCACGCACGTGGCGGCCGCGAGCACGAGAAGACGAAATGGGGATGTGGAGGTCATGGCTTCCTTCTCCTGGGTCCTGTGCCCTTGGCGAGAGATATTATCAAGACGGGACTCCGGGGCTGCCCGGACTATGACACGGGTCCTGCCGAGAGCGCCTTCACCAGCCGGTACAGGAACTCCTGGCCCTCGAAGAAGCTCTCGATGCCGATGCGCTCGTCCCGGCCGTGAGCGCGGATGTCGTCCATGTCCACGAAGATGCCGCTCACCCCGTAGACGGGGATGCCCGCGTTGCGCAGGTAGAGCGCGTCGGTCGCTCCCGACCCCATGACCGGGAGCACGAGCACGCCGGGCCACATCTCTTCGGTGGTGCGCTCGATGGGCCCGAGCACCTCGTCGGTCAGGGGAGAGGGCGGGCTCGGGGTGACGACTCCGCGTGGCTCCACGGTGACGTCGAACGGGGCCGCCAGCTCGGCAAGGGTTGCCTGCACATCCCCAGGATCGTGCCCCGGGAAGATGCGGCAGTTGACGTTCGCGCGCGCCAGCTGAGGAAGCGCGTTCTGGGCGTGGCCTCCCTCCAGCACCGTCGCAACGCAGGTGGTGCGCAGGCGGGCGTTGTAGCCTGACTCCACCGACAGCACGAGAGCGGCCTCCGCGTCTTCCGGATCGGCCAGGAGGCGGCGCATGGCGTCGCCCATCTCGCCACCGACCAGGTCCGCGGAGCGCCCGAAGAACTCCTCGGTGGTCTCGTTGAACATGACGGGGAAGTCGTGGTTCTGCACCGCGAGCAGGGCGTTCGAGAGGTCGTAGATGGCGTTCTTGCGCACCGGGAGCGAGGAGTGGCCGCCCGGATTGGTGGCGGTGAAGAAGAAGGAGAGGTAGAGCTTCTCCGCGGCTTGCACGTTGTTGGAGAGCCGCTGGCCGTTCTGCGACATCCCGCCTCCGCCTTCGTTCAGGGCGTACGCCGCGTCGATCAGCTCGCGATGCTCCTCCAGCAGATACGAGACGCCGTTGCGCGGTCCGCCCTCCTCGTCCGCCGTAAGCGCCACGATGATGTCGCGGTCGGGGACGAAACCCTCCCGCATCATGCGGATGAGGTTGATGGTGTAAATGGCCGCCTCGTCCTTGTCGTCGGTGACGCCGCGGCCGTAGAAGTAGCCGTCGCGCTCGATGAAATCGAAGGGCGGAAGATCGGGGCTCCAGTCCTCGGGGAGGGCCTCGACGACGTCGATGTGCGCGAGCAGCAGGATGGGCGCGAGCCCCGCGTCGCGGCCCCTCAGCCGCGCCACCAGGTTGCCCTTGGTGGGCGCATCCTCAGGGACCAGGACGTGGACATCCTCTTCGGGGAAACCCGCGTCCAGGAGAACCCGCGCCGCCGCCTGCGCGGCGAGGGTGTTGTTGCCGCGCTCGGTGTCGGTGGTGTTGATCTCGACCAGCTCCTCCAGGAACGACCGGGCCATCTCCATGTACTCGGGCGGCGAGGTGTTCTGGGCTCCCGCCGGCGCCGGAGCCACGGACAACGCGCCGAGGGCCGAAAGTGCCAGGGCACCGGCGATGACGAGGAGGTTCTTCATGTCGGCAACACTCCGGTTGTCGGACGATGGATGGGTCGGGATACGGGGATCCGGCAGGCCGGGATGCAGGGTTTGGAAGGTGCCCGCGGGGCCTGCGTCAGGCAAGCGGATCGTCCATGTGCGGATCTCCCCTGCGGGGCGGCCATCCGGAACAGCCGGACCGGCCGGCCGGTAGGATCGCGCTAATGAGAGATTTCGTCACCTTCATGATTACGATCTTCGTCGCGGGCTGGGGTTCAGCCGTGCTCTACACGGTGCTGCGCTTGATCTGGACGAGGCAGAACCGAAGTGCCCTTCCGCGCGGTGATGAGCGCATGCTCGCGGCGATGCGCGAAGATCTGGATTCGCTTGAGACCCGGCTCGCACGGGTCGAGGACGAGACCCGCTTCGCGGCCGAGCTGCGGACCCCTCAGGTGCCGGAGCGGTTGGATCCGGGAGAAGGGCGCGCACCACCCTCCGGGTAGTTAGCCCCCCGGTACCAGCCTGCGGTGCTCGAACCCCGTGCTCGTGTGGGCGACCAGTTCCAGCCGCCCGTCCAGCAGGTCGCGCATGAGGCGGGTGGTGAGCGGCACGGCGCGGGTCACCTCGGTGATATCCGGCCCGGCAAGGCGGAGCACCACCACCCCTCCCCCCTCCCCGCCGGCCGCGGGGGTCCGCCGCACGACCACCCCCAGCGCGTCCTCCGGCTCGACCCCCGCGAGCGCGATGCGGTACGAGAGCGTGCCGGTCGGCAGATCCAGCAGTAAGGCGCCCTCCACGCCCCCCTGCGGCGGGTCGAGCGCGACCAGCACGGGATCGGGCGGGCGCCCCCGGTCGAGTGGCGGCGTGCGCAGCGGTGCCCGCCGCTTCGGGCTGGCCGCCTCGAGCGCGTAGGCAAAGCCGACCAGGCGGGCGTCGTCGAGCGCGCGGCCGAGCAGCTCAAGCCCCGCCGGGACCTCCGTCTCGGTGAACCCGGCCGGCACGGTGAGCGCCGGCAGCCCGGTGTTCGCGCTCAGCGAGCAGGTGGAGCCGACCGGGGCAGCCCCGATGAGCGCGGTCTCCTGGCGCATGGTCGGGTAGGCGAGCGCGTCGAGCTCCATCTCGTCCATGAAGCCGACCACCGCCTCCCGCAGGGCCTGCCGGCGGGCCATCACCTCGGCGTACTCGTCCGCGGGCTGCTCGGTGCGGGCGATGCGCCGCCGGAAGGTGCCGTCCAGCGCCTCGTGGTGCAGGCCGGCCTCGACGATCTCCTCGAGCGTCGCCACCGGCGCGTCCGGGATCCCGGCCAGGTAGTCCATCAGGTCGAACTTGAACTCCAGGTCGATCAGGCCGGTACCCGAGAGGAGGCTGTCCAGGTCGGGGATGGCCACGTCCACCACCTCGGCCCCCAGCGAGTCCATCTCGGCCAGGGCGGCGCGCACGACGTCCGTGATGCGGCCCCCGCCCCCGCCCTCCTCCAGCCAGTCGGCCAGCACGCCGATGCGGGCGCCCTCAAGCGCCGCCGGGTCGAGGGCGGCCTGGAAGTCCGGCACGCCACGCCCCTCCAGCACGGCGGTGGCCGGGTCGGCCGCGTCCGGTCCGACCGTCGCGTCCAGCGTGATCGCCAGGTCGGTCACGGTGCGTGCGAGCGGGCCGCCGGTGTCCTGCGAGTGCGAAAGCGGGAGGATGCCGTCGATGCTCGACAGCCCCTTGGTGGGCCGCAGCCCGAACAGATTGTGCACCGCCGCCGGGATGCGGATCGACCCACAGGTGTCGCTCCCCCACCCCACCGCCGCGAAGCTCGCGGCCACCGCCGCCCCCGTCCCCCCCGAGCTCCCGCCCGGGTTGCGCGCGGGCTCGTAGGCGTTGCGGCTCTGCCCGCCCAGCGAGCTGACGGTGGTGATTCCGGCGGCCAGCTCGTGCAGGTTGGTCTTCCCCACGATGACCGCGCCCGCCTCGCGCAACCGCGCCACCTGGAAGGCGTCGTCGGGCGGCATGAGCCCCGAGAGCGCGAGGCTCGACCCCGTGGTCGGCATCCCGGCCACGTCGTAGTTGTCCTTCATGAGCACCGGGATGCCGTGCAACGGCCCGCGCACCGTTCCCGCCGCCCGCTCCCGGTCGAGCGCGTCGGCCTGCTCGCCCGCTCTCGGGTTCAGCCGCGTGATGGTGTTCAGCTCCGGCCCGGCCACGTCGTACACTGCGATGCGGTCGAGGTAAAGATCGATCAGTTGGCGCGAAGTCACCCGACCCTCCTCCAGCGCCCGCTGCAGCTCGGGAATGGAGGCCTCCGCGACCTCGAATTCGGAGTCCGCGCTCCCGGTTCCGCCACATCCGGCGACGGCGAGCGCGACTACGATCAGCAGCGTGCCATTGAATCCCTTGCGCATGGAAACTCCTCGGTGTGGGACGCGATCCTTCGGCAGATCGCGCCAGCGATCGGACTACACCCGCGACAGACGCGTCGGTACGTCAGACGCCGGCCTCTCCTCCCGGCTTCCGCAGCACCGCCCCTTTCCCACCCACGCGAACGAACGGCAGATCGTGCCGGTCGATGAATTCGCGACAGGCCTGCAGAGCGCCGTCGCACCAGGCGGGCTCCACGCAGTCGTCCAGAACGATACCGCCGCCGGGCACGAGCCGAGGCCAGAGGGCTTCCAGCGTCACGGCCGTGGGCAAATAGAGGTCTACATCCAGAAACACCGCGCCTATGGGGCCGATCTCGTCCCAGTTCACCTTCGAGCAATCGCCCTCGATGATGCGGTAGTTGCTGTAGCCCAGCCGGGCGAGGCTGTAGTCGAAGACGCGGGCGCTGCCGTACGAATAGTCGGAGAGTTCTCGGGCGCGCTTGCGTCGGTTCTCGACCTCGTAGTCGATGCTCTCCTGGGTGAAACCAGCGAAGGTGTCGACCAGCACCAGAGTCCGGGGATCACCGGTGGTCCGCAGATGCTCCAGAAGAAAAACCGAGGTGTCTCCCCGCGCCACGCCGATCTCCACGATCGCGCTTCCTGTGCCACGGGTAGCGTCGATCAACCCGATCATTGCCGCGAGTTCGCCCGGGTCCACCCAGTAGCGGTATTCGGGAAGCATCGCGTTGCGCACGCCCGGCAGCCGGTAGACGATGCGCTTGATCATGGTCATGAGCCCGCGCGCCCGCCGGTTCAGGACGCGCACCAGGGAAATCGATGCGCCCACACCGGGGCTCCGTGGCACGCGTGGCATCATAGGGGTCGGGGAGGGGGGCATGGTCCGAGGACTGGAGGTCGATTGGAGGCTCGGCGGTGTCGCGAAGATGCGCGCATTCCATGATTGCAGGAAACGCGGGCCCGGAAAAGATGCTACGGAAGCGAGGACAAGAGCGATCGATGATCCGCGACCAATCGTGCCACGGATCGCCTCCCGCGACTGGCGCAACCCCGCGGACCGCGTCACTGTCTTCTGGAGCGTTCCCAGAGCACCCGAACCACGCACTCCCATGAACGACGACGCCCACCACCGGAAGACGCGCCGCGATTCCGGGGTCGAAGACCAAGCAACCGGAGCCCCCACCGCCCTGAACCGCCGCGACTTCCTGAAGGCCGGCGCGCTCGGAGTGGCTGCGGGTGCTGCCGCCAGTTGCACCGAGCCCGGAGCCGAAGCGGCCACGACCGGAGCTCAGGCCCAGGCCTCGGCCACCGCCGCTACCCCTCAGGGACTCCACGCCCCCCCGGCTCAGCCGCTCGCCGCCCCGCCCCTCGATCCGGTGCGCATCGGGTTCGTCGGCGTGGGCGGGATGGGCACCGCCCACGTACGCAACCTTGTGCGCATCGACGGGTGCGTGGTGACCGCCGTGTGCGACATCCGCGCCGAACACGCCGAGCGGGCCGCCGCCATCATCGAGGAGGCGGGACACCCCCGCCCCGCCCTCTACACCCGCGGCGAGCGCGACTTCGAGCGGCTGTGTGGCGAGGCGGATCTCGACCTGGTCTACACCGCGACCCCGTGGCGCTGGCACGTCCCGGTCTGCGTCGCCGCCATGGAGAACGGCAAGCACGCCGCCACCGAGGTCCCCGCAGCCTACACCCTGGACGACTGCTGGCGGCTGGTCGAGACCGCCGAGCGCACCGCGCGTCATTGCGTGATGATGGAGAACGTGAATTACGGCCGCGCCGAGCTCCTCTGCCTCAACCTGGTGCGCCAGGGGCTGCTCGGTGAGATCCTGCACGCGGAGTGCGGTTATCTGCACGATCTGCGCGAGATCAAGTTCGCCGACGAGGGCGAGGGGCTCTGGCGGCGCGCGCACTCCTGGACGCGCAACGGCAACCTCTACCCCACCCACGGCCTGGGCCCGGTCGCCAACTGCATGGACATCAACCGGGGCGACCGCTTCGCCTCTCTGGTGTCGATGAGCAGCCCTTCGCGCGGCCTGCAGGAGTGGGCGGCGCTCCACTACGGCACGGGGCATCTCAAGCGCGCCGAGACCTTCGCGCTGGGCGACGTCAACGCGAGCCTCATCCAGACTGCGATGGGACGCACCATTTACGTCGCCCACGACACGAACCTGCCCCGCCCCTACGACCGCATCAACAAGGTCCAGGGCACGCGCGGCATCTTCCAGGGTTACCCGGACCGCGTCTACATCGAGGGCCGTAGCGAGTCCCACCGATGGGATGAGGCCGAGGCCTGGTATGGCGAGTTCGAGCACCCGCTCTGGCAGGCGCTCCGCGAGGCCTCCATCGGCGCGGGCCACGGCGGGATGGACTTCATGGAGGATTATCGGCTGATCCAGTGCCTGCGCCGCGGCGAACCCACCGACATGAACGTCTACGACGCGGCCGCGCTCAGCGCCGTCTGCGAACTCTCCGAGATCAGCGTCGCACAGGGCAGCGCTCCGGTCCCCTTCCCCGACTTCACCCGCGGGAGATGGATGGACTGGGAGCCATGGCCCATCGTGACGGCGTAGGGGCAACCGATGACATCTCCTGAGCGCCGGATGTCACTCCGCCTCGCTGCGGCGCTGTCTGCGACGACGTTGTTCGGGGGCTGCGGTGGTGCGCCAGCCGACGACCCGGGTGCTCCGCTCGAGTTGAGCGCGTCGGAGATCGAAGTCCTGGGCACCTCCGAATCCCTCGCCGTCGTACAGGACCTGGAGGCATTGGCCGACGGCTCCGTGTGGGTCTTCAATTCGGTCGAGCCCTACTTCATCGGATTCGGCCGGGATGGCGAGTCTCTCGGCGCGCACGGACGCGCCGGAGGCGGGCCCGAGGAGTTTCCGATGCCCTCCGCCTTTCTCGCGGGGGGATGGGAGGGCGAGGCGTGGGTCTTCGATCTCAGGCGCCACGCCATGATCCGGATCTCCAGGCCGGACGCGGACCGGGCGGAGATCCCCCTGCGGTCGGAGTCCCTTCCGCCCGGCAGCATTCGGGGCGGCATGAACCTGCTGAGCCCCGCAGTCCGAACCGCGAGACTCGGCGGCGAGATCATCGTACCCCGGCCGCGCCCGCCGGGGGAAGCGGGCATGCTCGGGCTCCGTCTCTCGCTGCTGGGATCCGATCTGGTCGCGGTCGACCCCGAGACAGCCGGAACCCGAACCCTCGTGACCCTGGGTGACGTGCTCGACGATCCATCCGGAGACTTCGTCCCCAGCGAGGGCGGATTCCCCCAGTGGTACAGGCTGTGGGCCCCGTGCGGAGACAATCTAGTGCGCGCCTACGACAGGGTGCGGAATCAGCTGCGCGGCTTCGACGGGTCGGGGTCGGAGGTCGCGCCCGTCGACCTTCCGCCCGTTCCCTTCACCGAGGTCAGCCCGCGACAGTTCGCCGGCGCGGTGTTCGAGCTGAGGCAGGCCGAGTTGACGGGAGACGTGAGGGGGAGGCTCGGCGAAGCAGACCGCCAGCGGCTCCTGAACCAGATGGCCCAGGGCGTGAGCGGCAGCCCACAGGAACTCGCGACCTACCTGCCGCACTATGTCGACTTCCGCTGCAGCGAAGACGGGACGATTTGGCTGCACCCGTTCGACCCCGACGCCGGTGGATTGAACGGTGGTCCGCGGTGGCTGCGCATCTCTCCGGACGGAGTCGCGCGCGACGTGCACCTGCCCGACCGGTTCGACGCCCTGCGCTTCTCGGATTCGCGCATCTGGGGGGTCTACCGGGACGAGCTGGATGTCCCGTCGGTGGCGTCCATCCCGCTGCCGGCGGGTTGAGGGAGCCTACCGCCTTCCCTCCGTCGCCACCGCCCTGCCTTCCATCAGGTAACGATCGAAAAACCGGTCCGTCGCGTCGAAGGTGGTCAGCCAGCGCTCGTGCAGCAGGAAGTCGTGCACGTCGTCGGGGAAGACGATGAGTTCGTGCGGCACACCGTGCGCGCGCAGCAACTGCACCAGCCCGACTGTCTGGGAGAAGGCCACGTTGCGGTCGTCGTCGCCGTGGATGAGGAGGACCGGCGAGGTCCAGTTCTCGATCTCCGAAATCGCCGATGACTGGTACGACACGGACTCCGGGTCGATGGAGTTGCCCCACAGGTGGACGCCCGCGATGTCCACGCCCGCCGCGAAGAGATCCGAGTCGCGCGCCAGCCCCTGGGCCGTGAGGATGCCCCCGTACGACAGGCCCCAGAGGCCGATGCGCGCGGGATCCACGTCGGGGCGGTCGCGCAGGTACTCGCCGGCGGCGCGGATGTCCTGGTACTCGGTGTTGCCCTCGCGTCCCCGCCCGGGCGCGTTGCGGAAGTCGCGGCCGTAGCCGATGCCGCTCCGGTAGTTCACCGACAGCACCACGTACCCCTTGTTCGCAAAGTACTGGTTGATGGCGTAGGCCATGTGATAGAAGTGCATGTAGTGGTAGCCGAGCAGCATCTGCCGCCGGGATCCCCCGTGGATGAAGATCAGCGCCGGGCGCTGTTCGCCGGGCTCGAGATCCGGGGGCATGAAGAGCTGGTTGTAGAACTCGAAGCCGTCCTCGGCGTTCAGGGTCACCGCTTCGGGGACGACGTGCTCGTCGAGAGGATAGCGGGCCGGAAGTTCGCGTATGGTCCTGACGTCGCCGCCGGAGGCCGGCGCCACCGCCACCGTAAGCGGATGGCTCGCGCTGGCGGTCAGCAGCGCCACCTGTTTGCCGCTCGCCAGCACCGCCGGGTTGGTCTCGACGCCGTCGCCCCGGGTGAGCTGCCGCGCGCTTCCGCCCGCGGTGGGCACTCGCCACAGATGGCGCCGGTCGATGTCGCCGGCGTTGGTGGCGTAGAAAAGGGTGCGCCCATCCGGCGCGAGCGAGATGTATTCGGCGATGCCATCGCCTGGCGTCAGCTCGACCGGGTCGCGCGTGCCGCCGTCCGCCGCGACCGCGTAGTACCGGCGCCACCCATCGGGCTCGGCCTGGAAGATGATGTGGTCGCCGGCCCAGATGACCTCGCGCACCTCGCGGTAGATGCTGTCGCCGGGCGGGCTCTGCCACACTTCCACCGCCTCCCCCGTGCGCGCGTCGCCCACCCAGATGGAGAAGTCGTACCCGCCGGCGAACCAGGCTTCGGTCATCCCGGCGGGCCACACGTCCTCGGCCCCGCCCTCCCCAGTGGCGCCGCCACGCTCCGTCCGCGCGCCGAAGGGCAGCCCGGGCCGACGGATGAAGGCGACCCGGGTCCCGTCCGGCGACCATGTCGGGCTGGTGTCGCGGTCGACCGCGGGGCCCAGGTATGTTACTGTGGGACGCTCGGTGTCGTACACGCCGATGAAGCTGTGATCCTCGCGGCCGCTCACGAAGGCCAGGCGCCGCGAGTCCGGCGACCAGACCGGATCGTCCTGGCTGCCGAACACGCTGAAGAGCGGCCGCTCCGGGTCGCCGGCCGCGACCCCTGGGTTGACCGGCGCCCGGTAGATGTCGCCATCGTTCTCCCACGCGATCCACTCGCCGCCGGGAGAGAGCGCCACGTTCCAGGCCTCCGCCACCCGCCAGGGCTCGCCCCCCGTCGTGCTCACGGCCCAGGCGGCCCGTTCGGCGCCCCGCGGATCGCTCGCCGGGTTGGCAATCCACCCCTGCCTGTTGGGGGTGTGCCCGCGCAGGAAGACCAGCGTGGAGCCGTCGTCCGAGATGCGCAGGTTGGACAGGTCGCGCCCGTCATCGTCCTCGAAGCGCGTCAGCCGCACCGGCGCGAAGTCGGGCGCCGCCGCCGTGTACACGTTGCGCTGCCCCTCCTCGTACTCGATCCAGGCGATGCGGTCCGCCGTCCGGGCCGACACCAGTTGCACCGGATAACCGGGGCTGAGCACGTCCTCGATCGAAAAGCGCTGCGCGTGGGCGGGCACGGCGGCAAGCGCGGCGAGGGCTGGGGAAGCAAGCAGGGCGAGAGCCGGGAGCGGCAGGCGAGCGCGCGTCATGTTCGCCTCCGTAGAGATGGGTGAGAAGCGGGACGGGGGAATGTCAGCATGACATCACGGCACCCATCCGGCAACGTCCCTGAAGTGCATCCCCGCGCCCGGCCCACCGGACCCCATCGCACCTGTCGCTCGGTTGGCATCAGTGCTCGGCGGTCCATGCGCCATCGCCGCGCGCGCTGGCGCTTTCCTACCTGTTTGGCCCATCCTGACGGCTTGGAGCCGGCAAGCACGCAAAAGAAGGAACCCCATCTCATGACTACAAGACGCATTCTTCTCGCCGCAGCCGCCCTTTCCCTGGCCACGCCGCTGCCCGCCCAGACCTTCCCGACCGACGACCCCGTCATCCAGGCGATGTGGGAAGAGGGCATGGGCCCGCGAAGCCAGGCCTTCGACCTCGCGCAGGCCCTGCTCGACTCCATCGGCCCACGGCTGATGGGCTCGCCGTCCTACTCGCGGTCCGCGGACTGGCTGATCTCCAACTACGAGCGCTGGGGCATCGAGGCGGAGCGACAGGAGTACGGCACCTGGATCGGATGGGAGCGCGGCTTTACCCACATCGACATGGTGGAGCCCCGCAGACGGACGCTCGAGGGCACGCTGCTCGCCTGGAGCCCCGGCACCGACGGGCCCGTGGAGGGCGAGGTGGTCGCGCTGCCCTACTTCGCCGACGCTGCCGAGCTGAACGCCTGGCTGCCGTCTGCCGAGGGCAAGTTCGTCGCCGTCTCCTTCGCCGAACCCACCTGCCGCGAGGACCAGTCGTGGCTCGACCACGCCACCCCGGAGTCCTTCCAGCGCATGACCGAAGCCCGGGAAGCGGCGATGGCGGAATGGCAGGCCAGCTATCAACTCACGTTCATCCCCAACGCAGGCCCTCAGAGGCTGGAGAGCGCCGGCGCCCTCGGGCTGATCACCGGCAACTGGTCCCGGGGCTGGGGCGTGGACAAGATCTTCGCCTCCGCCACTCGCGAGATCCCCTCGCTTCATCTGGCGTGCGAGGACTACTCCCTCCTTCACAGGCTCGCGTCGCGGGACCAGGGCCCGCGCATCCGCCTGGACGCGGAGGCCGAATTCCTGGGCGACGTGCCCGCGTTCAACGTGGTGGCCACCATCCCCGGCACCGAGCTGCCCGACGAGTACGTGCTGCTGAGCGCGCACCTGGACTCATGGGACGGCGCGTCGGGAGCAACCGACAACGGCACCGGCACCATCATGATGCACGAGGCCATGCGCATCCTGAAGGAGACCTATCCCAACCCGCGGCGCACCATCATGGTGGGGCACTGGGGCGGCGAGGAGCAGGGGCTGATCGGCTCCAACGCATTCTCGGTCGACAACCCCGAGGTGGTGGACGGGCTTCAGGCCTCGTTCAATCAGGACAATGGCACCTGGCGCATCGACTTCATCCGCATGCAGGGCTTCCTGGGCGCCGGAGAGCACTTCGCCCGCTGGTTCGAGCGCATCCCCCCGGAGATCACCGGCCATATCGAGCTGGATGTCCCGGGGGTGCCGGAGACCGGGGGCTCGGACCACATGTCCTTCATCTGCAAGCCCGCGCCCGGGTTCCGGCTCCAGTCCAACTATCCCGACTATCGCCAGTACACCTGGCACACCAACCGCGACACCTTCGACAAGATCGTCTTTGACGATCTGCGCAACAACGCGACCCTGGCCGCCATGCTGACCTACATGGCGTCGGAGGACCCGGAGCGCATGGATGTGACCCAGCGGGTGCTTCCGGTGAACCCGAACAACGGCAGGCGCGGGGCGTGGCCGCAGTGCCGGGTGCCGCGGAGGAGCTTCGCGAGGTAGGCGGGGCCGCGGTCACGGGCGCGATGCGGCGGCCCGCAGGCGCAGGAAGGACCGCGTGATCCCGGGCACCGGATCTGGATCGGGCGGGTAGGAAGCAGTCATGAGGACCCCGCACCGCATCCGCATCGCCATCCCGGCGCTGTTCCTCCTGGCCGCTGGCGCGGCGCTCGGGGCTCTGAACGCGGAAGACACCCACCCACGCCTGCACGACCCCAGGAACGCCCGCTCCCAGCCGAGCCTCGCAGTGGGCGGCACCACGGCGCGGGATACGATCCCCATCCAGTCCCTCCTCCTCTGGGGCGGCGTCAACGCCGACCGCGTGCCCTTCCTGGAGCCCGTCTTCGTGATCGCCGCTCCGCCCTCACTCCCGAACGCGACCGGTGACTACCGGGTTGCCGGTCGGGCCGGCGATGGAAGCGTGCTCTTCTCTCTCGACTTCGAGATGCCGGTCATCGCCGATGGCGACGGCAGCTCGAGCTTCCTTTTCATGCTTCCGGTGCAACCGGGTTGGGAGGGCCGCCTGGCCAGCGTCACGCTCACCGGACCGGGCGGATCGGCCACGCTGGACGAGGACAGCCGCCGTCCGATGGCGATCCTGCGCGACCCCGGCACCCGTCGCATTCGGGCCATCCTGCGCGACCTTCCGCCGAGCATCGAGACGCAGGCCGACGCGGACGAGGCGGTGGATCGGGATCCCGGCACCGAGGTGCTCTTCAGTCGCGGGATTCCGGGTCCGGGAGCCTGGCGACGCTGACGGCCATCGGCCGGTGCTTGCAGATTGATGTCTGTGACACTAAAATGCTGTCATGAGCGTTCAGATCACCATCCGAGGCGTGCCCGAGGACGTGCGCGACAAGATCGCCGCGCGCGCTGCCGCGAAAGGCCAGTCCATGCAGGAGTACCTGCGTGGCGAACTGGTGCGGCTGGCGGCCAAGCCTTCGATCGAGGAGTGGCTCAGGGACGTCCGCGCCCACAAGCGCGCGATGAAGAACAGCGTGACCACGGAGGAGATTCTGCGCGCGCGGGACGCCGATCGGAAGTGACGGTCGTCGTCGATGGGTCGGTGCTCGCGGCGGCCGTCGCGCACCTGGGACCGGATGGAACCTGGTCCGAGGCCGCGATCGCGGAGGCGTGCGGGAAGGGTTCGATGGCGGCTCCCCAGATGGTTCCGGCCGAGGCAAGCAACGCGCTTCGCCGCATGGAGTTGACCGGGCATCTTCCGAGTTTTGAAGCGGCCCTCGCGCGCCGCGACCTGCTCACGCTCGAGATCGAGCTCTACCCGTTCGCCCCGTTGGCAGACCGCATATGGGAATTGCGCCACAACATCACCATCTACGACGCGTGGTACGTAGCGCTCGCCGAGGCCCTTTCCTGCCCGCTGCTCACCCTCGACCGCCGCCTCGCCCGCGCTCCCGGCCCGACCTGCGAGATCATCACCCCACCCGACCTGCGCATCATACGCGAGCCCGCCATAGCCTCGGGCTGGACGCCGTTCTCGTCCGGTTAGACGTCTCCCTCGCCACCGCGCGCGGGGAGCGCAGCGAGCTGGCGGGCTGCGCGAATGCCCGAGAGAAACGCGCCGTGCACGGTCGATGGGAATTCCAGGTGTGTCGCCTCACCGGCAAAGAACAGCTTGCCGCCGATGGGCTCGCCCAGTGCGGCGTATCGCTGATACGAGGATCCGGCCGGGACGTACGAGTAGGACCCCTGGGCCCACGGATCCGAGCGCCAACGTGTGATGAGGGCATCCACGGGCGGCGGGACGGCGCCATACATGCTCGCGAGCGCCGCAACCGCCTGCGCGACGACTTCCTGGTCTGAAAGCCCCTCGATCCGAGCGCCGTAGGCCCCGGCGTTGAACATCATCAGAATCGGATGCCCCGTGTAAGGATACAGGTTGAGGGTCTCGGCCCACTGCCCTCTCCGGGCACCGACGTAGCCGATGAGCTCCACGTCCCTGTCCCAGAACACGTCGTCAAACAGCAGGCACGTCTTGTTGAGCACGCCCATTTCCAGGCCGTCGATCGCGCCGCGCTTCCGTAGCGGCAACGCGGGCAGGAACGATATGAGGTCCTGCTTCAGCACTCCGAGCGGAACCGTCGCCACGACTCGGGTGGCCTCGAAGGTCGCACCGGCGGCCGTCGTCAGGATGATGTCCGTCCCCGCGTAGTCGATCTCCGTCACGGCTTCCCGGAACCGGATGTCCAGGCCATCCGCCAGAATGTCGGCGACCTGTCCGTATCCGCCCGGAAACACCGCGTCGTGGCCGCCATACTCATCTCCGCCCTGGATGCTCTCCAGCGAGAGGTTCCGCAGGTCGGCGGCGTGCTCGTGCTCGACGATGGTGTTCAACAGATAGTCCAGGTAGCGCCGGTCAGGGGCCGTCAGCGGCTCGATCTCGAGCAGCTGTTCGTAGACGGACTGGAGGTTGGTGCCGGGCTGGCCCTCCGCCAGCCGCCAGAACCGGCGCAGCGCCCGCCCGGCGGATGGTGACGGCCTCTCGGCATTGTGGAAGCGCACCACGTCGTTGTCGTAGTCGGTGGGGTGCGTCGCGATGCCGTTTTCCCTGGCGATGGCGGTGATGGGGTTTCCGTCTACGCCGTGGATCCAGGATGCCCCGAGATCGACGGAAATGTTGCCGCCAATGGCGTCCGTCCAGAGGCGCCCGCCGATTCGGTCACGCGCTTCCAGAATCGCAACGTCTGCGAATCCGAACTCACGGAGTTCGGCGGCAGCCGCCAGGCCGGCCATGCCTGCGCCGATGATGAGGACTCTCTCGTCGCGCCGCGAAGAATCAGCGGCGGTGGCGCCGCGGTGCGAAGGGACACCACGCAGTTTCGCCAGTGAGGACGCGCCGGGCGCGAGTCCGGTCGCGGCGAGTGCGCCTTTGAGGAAGGTGCGGCGAGTCAGCCTCCGCCCTGTCACGGAGCCCCGTCCTCCGCGCCTGCCCGCGGGACGGGCGCGGAGGTGTGGCCGCTCAGGATGCGCCACCCGTCGGCCTCGTGGACCCAGACCGTCGTCATCGCCCCGCCGTACGTGAACGCGAACCCGTCTTCGCCCTCGAGCGTGCTCTCGAACAGAGACCGGACGAGCGCGACACCCGGCGCCAGCGCCTCGATGTCGGTGCTCGAGTACTCCGTGGTGACCCGCATTCCCGGGCCGAGACCCTCGAGCGCGGCGCGCACGTCGGCCGCCGACTCGTAGCGCAGCGCCCCGCTCTCATAGAACCGAAACGCGGGGGACTCGGAGTAGAAGCTGGCGACCGCCGTCGGGTCCGGGCTAGAGCCGAGTTCGCGAAACGCATCGAGCGCATTCGACACGCTGTCGCGGACCGCCGCGGCGTGAGCCTCCGACAGTCCGGCGGGGTCCGGGTCGGGCCGGCAGCCGGAAGTCGCGCAGAGGGCGAGACACGCGGCCGCCAGCAGCTGTCGGCGAAGGGAAGCTGATCTCATGCTCCGTAACCCTCCAACGCGGTTGCTCCGCGGCGGCGCTCGGTCGGCATCGCAGGTGCGTCCGGTCGTGCTCGGATCCCCCGCTCAGCGTGTCTGCGGCGCGTTCATCTGCAACGGGATGATGTCCACGTCCCAGCGGGTGTCGCCCAGCAGGTGCTTCACGAAGTACTCGGCGCGCAGCCAGAACCAGTAGTCGCTCATGTCGCCGAAGCCGTGGCGCTGGCCCGGGAAGATGAAGAAGTCGAAGCGCTTGTTGGCGCGGATGAGGGCCTCCGCCATGCGGAAGGTGCCGGCGTGGTGCACGTTGTTGTCGTTGTCGCCGGTGGTGAGCAGGAGGTGGCCCTTGAGGTTGGCGGCGAGGTCGGAGTTGCGCTCGATGTCGTATTCGAAGCTCACATTGCCCTCGTCGTCCACGACCTCCTTCACGCCGTGGTGGGTCTCCGACCAGGACCGGTTGTACACGTCGTTGTTGTGGTTGCCCGCCGACGACACCGCCACCTTGAAGAAGTCGGGATAGACGAGCATGGCCGCGGTAGACATGAAGCCGCCGCCGGAATGACCGTATATTCCCACTTTGTCTACGTCTATAAAGTCGTGGCGGTCGGCCAGCTGTTCGATGACGGCCTTCTTGTCGGCCAGTCCATAGTCGCGCAAGTCGCCATAGCCATAGTTATGGTACCACTTTGAACGGTCCGGATGGCCACCCCGGTTCCCCATGGTCACGACGATCATGCCGAACTGGGCGAGCGCCTGCTCGTAGGGGTTGGCCGACCACGACTTCGACACAGACTCGGTCTGCGGTCCCGGATAGACGTACGCGACAATGGGATACGTCTTCGACGGATCGAAGTCGTAGGGCTTGTACATCACGCCGTAGATGTCGGTCACGCCGTCCGCGGCTTCCACCTGGTACGGCTCGGGGAAGTGGTATCCGGCCGCATCCAGGGCCCCGAAGTCGGCTTCGCCCAGGTCCATGATGCGCTGGCCCGAGGCGTCGTAGAGAGCGGACATGGGAGTGGTGTTCACGCGCGAGTAGTTGTTGACGAAGAAGCGATTGGACTCCCCGATCTCGAACTGATGGTTGTAGTCGCCGGGGTTCAGGAGGGTAAGTCCGGTGCCGTTCAGGCTCACCCGGTAGAGGTGCGCGTAGTATGGGTCTTCCCCCTCCTCGCGACCCTGCCCGGTGAAGAAGACGAAGCCACGCGCCTCGTCCACGCCGACGATGCCGTCCACGTGCCAGGGACCCTCGGTGAGCCGCTGCCGCAGTTCCCCGTCGGGCCCGTACAGGTAGAGGTGGGCCCAGCCGTCCCGCTCCGACCACCACAGGATGTCGCCGCCCGCGAGCATCTCGACCGGGCGCGTCTCGATGTATGTGTTCAGGCTGTCCACGAAGAGCATGCGCGCGTTGCCCGTGCCGGCGTCCGCAACCATGACCGCGGCCCGGTGCCGGTCCCGGCTCAGGCGCACGAAGTAGAGCTCCTCCGAGTCGTCGGAGATCCAGAGCGAGCGGTCAGGTTCCTCGGAGTCCGGGTAGTCGAACTGACGCTGCGTCGTGATGCGCAGATCCTCGTCCTTCCAGGGCTCGTGCGAGACCGTCACCTGGCTCTTGGAGGCGAGGTCATAGACGATGATCTCCTCCTGGGTCACCGACTCCTCCCCGGCCATCTCATAGGAGTAGGTCTCGAGTTCCGGCCGGTCGTTGCCATTCCCCACCACGTGCACGACCCAGAGTTCGCCCACCTCGCGGTTGTCGCGCCGAATCAGCGCAAAGCGCTCCGAGTCCCTGGCCCACGAGATCGACGCCGCCTTGCGGTCGTCCTTCTCCTCCTCAAGGGTGACGTTGGTCTCGCCGCGTCCGGTGAAATTGGCCTCGTAGGTGTAGTACTTCTCGCCATCGGTGGTGAGCCGGGTCTCGGTGACCTCCACGTCGTCCTCGGCGTCGTCGGCTTCGTCCCCGGACTTGCCCCGGCGCGCCTCCAGAATCTGTTCGTAGTCGTCGCCGCCCATCATGAAGAGGTTGTGGTCGCGGGCGAAGACGACGGTCTGGCCGTCCGGCGACACGCTGGCCCAGTCCGGATGGTTGTCGGGGGCCTCGTAGTCCTCGAGCTCCCGCAGGGTCCGGGTCGACACCGTGTACTCGAAGTGGTGCACGCGCTTGCGGGTCGAAATGCCCGAGTCGTCCTCCTCCTCGTCCTGGTCCTCTTCCGTCTCCTCCTCGTCCTCATCCTCCACCTCCTCGTCCTGCGAGGATTCCACCTCGAAGTGGAGGATGTTGTCGCTGATGAAACGGATGTTGCGGATGGGAAGGTGCTGCCCGTCCCAGGGATCGCGGGTGATGCGCGTCAGTTCGGCGGCGATGCGGTCGTTGTCGAAGAGCAGGGTGCGCGAGCCGGCGCCGGGATCGACGATGTAGAAGAACTTGCCGTCGGCGTTCTCCCACTCGTACCAGAACCTGTCGGTGCCCTCGATCCACTGCGGGTCGACCGACGTCGAGTGCACCATCTCGCTGATGCGATAGGGCGCGAAGCGCGCGGCGAGATCGTAGTTCGCCGGACCGGCCTGGGCATCCGACTCCTGCGGGGCCGAAGTGGGAGCCGCTTCCGCGGGACGCGGCGCGAGCGCGATGAGCATGAGAAGGGGCGAAAACGCGCTCGGCACGGGCGAAATCGGACGGGAGAGAAACCTGACGATGGCGTTCATGGTAGGGCTCTGTTCGGATGGAGGGACGACACGGCGGCTGCCCGGGGCAGTGGTGCACAAGTGAATCCGTCGCCGAAAGCGGGGCAAGGGCGTTGAGGCTCACCTCGATGGGCCCGGGGAAGACGGGTCGGGGAACCATCCCGCGGGTTCACGCGATAAACCAGTCGCGCGCGGGCGCTTCGAGCCGCGGCGCCGGCGCCGGTTTCCTCGAACGGGGCGGAAGGGCATGGAAGCGGAAATCCTGATCGTGCTGGTATCCGTCTTCGTCACCGGCGGGATGATCGGCGCGGCCGGCATCCTCCTCGCCCAGTTCTTCATGCGCCGCATACCGGGCGTGAGTGCAACCGGCGCTCCGACGCGCGCCGAACTCGAGGGAATCCGCCGCGACGTCACCGAGATCGCCTACCACCTGGGGTCGGTGGAGGAGCGCCTCGACTTCGCGGAACAGCTGCTGGGAGGCGCGACCCCGACCGAGGTGCCCAGGGCCGTGGCAAAGAAGGCGGAGGGTATCGCGCGCGTGTCCGGCGGCCCCGGAGGTGGCGGCACCCCCGCGGGTTGATGCACTTTGCGGGCGGGACGGACGGCAACGAGCCCTCGCGGGCGCCGTCCGGTCCCTTCCGCCCCGCATCCGCCACCCGCCACCCCGCACACACATGCGCCATCCCAACCGCTCCACCGCCCCCCGTCCCATCGGTCTCTCCACACCGGCCACGCTGATGTTCGCGGCCGCGCTCGCCGCCGCGGCGCCCGCCTTGTCCCAGGAGCCCACCCCCACCGGCTTCACGGCGGCCCGGGCCGCCCGGCAGCTCGTGTGCGAGGCCCGCTTCCTGGAGCTGCCCCGCAGCGATTCGTTCCGCGAGCATCTGCGCACCATCACCGCAACCCCCCACCCCGCCGGCTCGGAGGCCCAGCAACGCGTCGGTGAATACCTGGCGGGGGCCATGGAGCGGGCGGGTCTGGAGGTCGAGCGCCACCCGTACGACGTGTACCTGCCCGAGCTAACCGACGACGTGGAGGTGCACATCGTCACCCCGGTGTCCATGCAGCTGTCGAACCGCGAACCCGCGCTCCCGGAGGACCGCTTTTCGGGCCATCCCGACCTCCTGAACGGGTGGAACGCCTACTCGGGGTCCGGCGACGTGACGGCCGAGGTGGTCTACGCCAACTTCGGGCGGCGCGAGGACTACCTGGCACTCGACTCCATGGGCGTGTCGGTGGCCGGCAAGGTCGTCATCGCGCGCTACGGCGGGAATTTCCGCGGCTACAAGGTGCTGTTCGCCGAAGAGCGGGGAGCGGCGGGCGTGGTCATGTTCAACGATCCCGGCTTCTCCGATATCGACGCCTATCCGGACGGCCCGATGATGAACGGGCAGACGATCCAGCGGGGCTCGGTGCTAACCCTTCCCTGGACGGGCGATCCGCTCACGCCGTTCGTTCCGGCGCTGCCCCTGGACGGCGACATCCAGGTGGAGCGCCTCGACCCGTCGGAGGTGGCGCTGCACACCATCCCCGTGCTCCCCATCGGGTACGAGGCGGCGACCGAGATCCTGTCGCGCATGACCGGGCGCGCCACCCCGCCCGGGTGGAGCGCCGGGATGGAGCTCGACTACCGCTTGACCGGCGGACCGGATCTCACGGTGCGCGTGCGCGTCAACCAGCCGCGCCGGCTGACCCGCGCCACCAACGTGGTCGGCACGCTGCGCGGCAGTGAGTTCCCCGACGAGTGGTTCATTCTGGGCGCGCACTACGACCCCTGGGGATTCGGCGCGATCGATCCCAACGGAGGCACCGCCATGCTCCTCACCCTGGCTGAGGCGCTCGGCGCGCTGGCCGGGGACGAGGCGTGCCGGCCCCGGCGTTCGATCATGATCGCGCACTGGGACGCCGAGGAATACGGCATCATCGGCTCGACCGAGTGGGTGGAGCACTTCCGCGAGGAGCTGGAGGCCAACGCGATCGCGTACATCAACGCCGACGGGGCGGTGTCGGGCGGGCGGTTCGGCGCGTCCTCATCACCCTCGCTGAAGGGGCCGATCATCGAGGCGGTGGGCCGCGTGGCCTATCCGGGCGAGGACGGCACCATCCTGGACTGGTGGCTCGAGAGCACCGCCGACGAGGCGGAGGAGCCGGCGATGGGCAACCTGGGCGGCGGATCGGACCACGTGGGCTTCTACACGCACGCCGGCGTGCCGTCCGGGGCGCTCTCGTCGGGGAACCCCGGCGGCGTGTACCACTCCAACTACGACAACTTCGCCTGGTACGAACGGTTCGGAGACACCGACTTCGTCTTCGGGCCGATGATCGCGCGCGCGGACGGCATCCTCGCGCTGCGCTTCGCCAACGCCGACGTGCTCCCGTACGACGTGGCCCGCTACGCCTCGGACACGCGCACCCACGTGGGCACTCTGAACGATGTGGCCGGGGCACGGGGGCTGCGCGTGGACTTCTCCGCGCTGGCCGAGTCGACCCGCGAACTGGACGAGGCCGCCGCCGAACTCGTGGCCGCGCGCGACCTCTGGATCGCGTCCGGCGACGTCGACCCGGCCGCCGCCGAGGCCGTGAACCGGGCGCTGATCGGGCTGGAGAAGGCGTGGCTGAACGACCGCGGGCTCCAGGGGCGCCCGTGGAGCCGCTCGATCTACGTCTCGCCCGACCCCTTCAGCGGGTACGCTTCGTGGATGCTGCCGGGGCTACGGTACGAGCTGGAGACCAACGACCGGGCCGACCTTCCGGGATGGGAGCGGGTGTACGTGGCGGCGGTGCGCGACCTGGCGGCGCGCATGCGGCAGGTGGCGGCGATGATCGAGCGGGCGGGCGCGTAGTGGCCTGCGTCGGGCATATGAGGAGGCTTCATGCGCAGTAGTATCACGGGCGGACGTCGCATAGTACCATCGGCGATGGCGATCTTCCTGATCCACGCGCTCTCGGCGTGCGCGCCGGAGAGCGGCCGGGACGCCGCCACCGGCGGCGAAGTCCTCGACTTCGAAGCCCTCTCGGAGACCCTCCTCGCGCGGATGGACCTGCAGCCTGGTGAACGCGTCCTGCTGGTCGGGGAGGGCGGCAGCCGCTGGGACGCGATCGTGCCATTGCTGCGCGCCGGCGTCAGGGCGGCTGGCGGGGTGGATCTGGGTGCGGTGGATGTCCGTGGCGCGGTGCTTGGGGCGGATGAGGCGGTCTCGGGGGCGGACCCGTCAGCAGGTCGGCCCGCGGAGTTCGCGGCTGCTCTGGGGACTGCGCCCGAGGGGTGGGCGGAGCCGCTCGCCACGGTGGATGTCGCGGTCAAGCTCCCGGGCGCCGCGGCGAACCCGACGCTGGACAACGACGTGTACCGCGCGCTGCAGGACGTGCTGCGGAGCGGACGGGGACGGACCGTTCACTTCCACTGGGCGGGCGCCACCTCGTACCAGATGGACGAGCTCGCCGTCGACGACCGGGTGGATCGCGTCTACCAGACCGCCGTGCTGGACACCGACTACGCGGCCCTCGCCGACGCGCTCGCGGCCTTCGAGGCGGCGCTGACGAGCGGGCCGGTGCGGGTGACGACGCCCGCCGGTACCGACATCACCTTCCTTGTGGACGACGGACCGGTGACGCGCCAGGACGGGGACGCGTCGGCTGCGCGTGCGGAACAAGCGCGCAACCTGATCGACCGAGAGGTCGAGATTCCGGCGGGAGCGGCGAGGGTCCTGCCGGAGCTGGAAACGGTGGTGGGGCGGATCGTCTTCCCGCCCGCGCAGTGGGGCGGTGAACGCGCGGAGGGGGTGGTGCTGCGCTTCGAGGAAGGCCGCGTGGTGGAGGTGGAGGCCGCCGCTGGGCGTGACGGGGTGGTGCGCGAGATGGAGGAAGCCGGGGAGGCGGGCCGGACCTTCCGCGAGCTGGGGGTGGGGTTCAACCCGTTGCTGGCGATTCCCGAGGGCGAGGAGTGGATCCCGTACTACGGCTACGGGGACGCGGTGGTGAGGCTGTCGCTGGGCGACAACACCGAGCTGGGCGGGTCGGTCGGGGGCGGCTACGTGCGCTGGAACTTCTTCGCGGACGCGACGGTGACGGTGGGGGGCGAGATCTGGGTGGAGGATGGGAAGCTGGTGGAGGGGCGCTAGTCCACCTACCGCCGCCTCCGCGCGCGCCGCTCCGCCGCCATCTCCACGAGCCGGCGCAACTCGGCGATGGGCTCCGCGTGGTCGTCGACATGGAGGCGCAGCACCACGTCGTTGTTGAGCCAGACGCCGCCGTCTTCCTTGACGATGAGGAGGGCCGCGGACTGCATTCCGCGGGTGTCCCCGCCCGCCGCCTGACCGGCCTCGAGGGCGGCCACCAGCCGCTGGGAGAGGTGGCCGGTGGTGTTCTCGAAGGCGGTGACCATGTCGTCCACCACCGCCGGACCAGCCAGGATGTTGCCCTGCGCGGAGGTGTAGCGGCCGACGCGATGCCCCGCCCAGTCGCTGGCGCGGGGGCCGGTGTGGGTCGCCACCTCGCCGCGCCCGTCCATGACCGAAAACTGGCGGCCCTCGATGCTCCACCGCTCCGGGTCGGGATTCGGGTCGGCGGCCAGGACGCGCTCCACCACCTCCGCGGGCGAGTATCCCTCGCGCAGGAGGGCGAGCGCCTGCGGGCCGTAGCTCACGTCCACTACGGCCTGGGTGGCCACCACCCCCACCCCGGCCTCGCCCCAGATGACGCCGTTGCCCACGCTGAATACCCGCGACTGGACCGCCACCCCGACCTCTTCGGTCTCCGGGTCGTAGCCGACGATCGAGAAGGTCCCGACCGTATCCCACGGGGCTCTCCTGGTGGCGGCAGCGGGCTTGCGGCCGGACACCGGCACCGCCGGGTCCCCACCTCTGCGCAGGATGTAGCGCCCATCCGGATGAACCGTGACGAGCGTGATTCCCAGATACTGGTACGCGATGATCATGTTCTCGGCAGCCGACTGCGCGCTCAGCCCCGCGAGGAACGGTCCGCTCTGGTTCCGGATCCGGACCGCATCCGCCGGCTCCACTTCCACGACCTTCTCGACCAGCCAGCCGGTCGTCTCCTCGGCCGGCGGAGTCGTCGCGCACCCGCCCAACGCCAACGCCAGGACGAACACCATCCCGTACATCCTGCGATTGTCCATCATTTGCCTACGCCTCCGCAGCTCGTCTCTCGCTCGTGTACAGGAAGTTCGTGAAGCCTTCGTCATAATCCGACAGTCCGTTCTGGCCGGTGAGCTTCATGCGCTCGTCGTAGAGGCGGCGCATCAGGTTCGCGACCGTTCCCTTGGCGGGTCCATCCTCGGGGTGCAGCGCCATGAAGTCATCCCGCAGTTCTTCGCGCAGCGCTCCCTCCTCGATCATCGTCCGGTAGCGCACCGGATCGCGGTCCGCCAGCACCCAGAGATTGCGGTGGAGCCGCTCGCAGCGTGCCGACTGCACCAGCACCGCCTCGCCCGAGCCGACCATCGACAGGTATCCGAGCACCTGCGCGTGCAGTTCCTTCAGGTATCCCTTCCGGTGCGAGAACTCGTGCGCGATGATGTGCGGTTCGAAGACCCCCGCGTCCCGGAGGATGGACACGTCGCCGGAGAAGATGTCGCAGGTGCCGAGGGCGAAGGGAAAAACGAGTCCGGCGAGGGTGAACTGACGTATCTCCGA
This sequence comes from Gammaproteobacteria bacterium, assembly GCA_028821195.1. Classification (GTDB taxonomy): domain Bacteria; phylum Gemmatimonadota; class Gemmatimonadetes; order Longimicrobiales; family Gaopeijiaceae; genus BD2-11. The sequence continues at coordinate 68,404 of JAPPHB010000090.1, read as the reverse complement.
GCTGGTTTCCACGCGCTGGTTGGTGATGTCCGCGATGAAGTCGGTCAGGTGCCGGTTGATCCGGCGCGCGACTTCCGCCCGCGGGATGCGCTCGGCGGTATACTCGTCGTTAACGCGCTCCGTCAGCCATTCGACCTCGCGCTCGCGCTCCTCCTCGGGCATGGGCGTGAGATGCTTCACGTCCGCACCGAAGGTGTCCAGGAAGTCGATGGCGCGCACGTTGCGCCGGGCGAACCAGTCGACCGCCACGCTGCCCGCGTAGGCACCCAGCGCCACGGCCTGGAGTGCGCGCCCCGGGGGTGTCGCCCCCAGCAGGATGCGCGAAGCGAGCGGCGCCGCGACCATCAGGTCGGTCAGCGAGATGGGCGAGTAGGTCGCCTGATTGGGGATACGGACGGTTTCCATGACCCTCCCGGGGTTGCTGAAGGCGTTCCCGGCGTAACGGCGATCGTTCCCGCGCGCCGACCGGTCTTTCCGGTGCAACGACAAGCCTGCTCGGCGCACCGGCATGCGCTCCCGGAGTAAACGGCAACGGGACCCGAAAGTTCCTGGCGGGACCGGGTGCTCGCTCCTGCGGTATCGGACACGCGTTGCGTTACTATACTGACGCCATGACCACCTCCGCATCTGTCCCCGCCACCGACCCGTCCGCCCACGCCCGGCGCGTGGCTGCGCTGGAGCATGCCCTGAAGGACCGTATCCTGGTCCTGGACGGCGCGATGGGCACGATGATCCAGCGGTACCGGCTGGGCGAGGACGACTTCCGCGGCGAACGCTTCGCCGACCATCCCCACCCGCTCAAGGGCGCCAACGACCTGCTCTCGCTGACCCGGCCGGAGATCATCCGCGAGATCCACGAGGGCTATCTCGCCGCCGGGGCGGACATCGTCGAGACCAACACCTTCAACGCCACTTCGGTCGCGATGGCGGACTACGGCCTCGAGGCCGCGGTCTACGACATCAACCTGGAGTCTGCGCGCCTCGCCCGGGCCGCGGCCGACGCCTTCACCGCGCGCGACGCCTCCCGGCCGCGCTTCGTGGCGGGCATCCTGGGACCCACCAACCGCACGGCGTCCATCTCTCCGGACGTGAACGACCCGGGGTTCCGCAACGTCACCTTCGACGAGCTCGCAGCAGCCTACGACGAGCAGGCGCGCGCCCTGCTGGACGGTGGCGTCGACGTGCTCATGGTCGAGACCGTCTTCGACACCCTGAATGCCAAGGCGGCGCTCTTCGCCATCCGCTCGCTGCTCGACCGGCGCGGGCTGGACGTCCCGGTCATGGTGTCGGGCACCGTGGTGGACGCGAGCGGCCGCACCCTCTCCGGGCAGACGGTGGAGGCGTTCCTGAACTCCGTCCGGCACGCCGACCCGCTCGCCATCGGCCTCAACTGCGCGCTCGGCGCCGCCGCCCTGCGCCCGCACGTGGAGGAACTCGCCACCCGCGCCGACCTCCTTGTGAGCTGCCACCCCAACGCCGGCCTGCCCAACGAGCTCGGCGAGTACGACGAGACCCCCGAATCGATGGCCGCCCAGTTGGGCGAGTTCGCGCGCGCGGGCTTCCTGAACATCGCGGGAGGATGCTGCGGCACGACTCCGGCGCACATCGAGGCCATCGCCGAGGCGGTTGCCGGACTCCCTCCGCGCCGCCCGCCGCGCATCGAGCGCCGCTCCCGCCTCTCCGGGCTCGAGCCGCTCAACCTGGGCGCCGACTCGCTCTTCGCCAACATCGGCGAGCGCACCAACGTCACCGGCTCGGCCCGCTTCCGCAGGCTCATCAAGGAGGGCGATTTCGAGGCCGGGCTCGAGGTAGCACGCCAGCAGGTTCGGAACGGCGCGCAGCTCATCGACGTCAACATGGACGAGGGGCTGCTTGACTCCGAGGCGGCGATGGTGCGCTTCCTGTCGCTGATCGCCTCCGAGCCGGACATCTCGCGCGTGCCGATCGTCGTCGACTCCTCGAAGTGGAGCATCCTCGAGGCGGGGCTCAAGTGCGTGCAGGGCAAGGGCATCGTCAACTCCATCTCCCTGAAGGAGGGCGAGGAGGACTTCCGCCGGCAGGCCCGCATGGTGCGCCGCTACGGGGCCGCGGTGATCGTGATGGCCTTTGACGAGGAGGGGCAGGCCGACACCCTGGAGCGGAAGGTGGATATCTGCCGCCGCGCCTACCGCATCCTCACCGAAGAGGTCGGTTTCCCGCCCGAAGACATCATCTTCGATCCCAACATCTTCGCCGTGGCCACGGGGATCGAGGAGCACGACCGGTACGCCGTCGCCTTCATCGAAGCGTGCCGCGCCATCAAGCGCGAGCTTCCCGGCTGCAAGGTGAGCGGAGGGGTAAGCAACCTCTCCTTCTCCTTCCGGGGCTCGGACGCGGTGCGCGACGCCATGCACTCGGTGTTCCTCTACCACGCCATCCGGGCGGGGATGGACATGGGGATCGTGAACGCGGGCGCGCTGCCGGTCTACGACCAGATCCCCGCCGAGCTGCTGGGACCCGTGGAGGACGTGATCCTGGCGCGCGACTCCGGGGCCACGGAGCGGCTGATCGCGCTGGCGGCCGAGTACCTTGGGGTCGCGCAGCGGGTGAGCGGCGCGGACGACGGGTGGCGGAAGGAGCCGGTCGAGAAGCGGCTGGCGTACGCTCTGGTGAAAGGCATCTCGGAACACATCGTCGAGGACACCGAGGAGGCGCGGCAGGCGCGCGAGCGGGCGCTGGACGTCATCGAAGGCCCGCTGATGGACGGCATGAACGAGGTGGGCGACCTCTTCGGCGCGGGGCGCATGTTCCTGCCGCAGGTGGTGAAGAGCGCACGCGTGATGAAGAAGGCCGTCGCGTACCTGGTGCCCTTCCTGGAGGCGGAGAAGGCCGGCAACGGACAGGCGCGCGCCGCCGGACGGGTCGTGCTCGCCACGGTCAAGGGCGACGTGCACGACATCGGCAAGAACATCGTGGGCGTGGTGCTCCAGTGTAACAACTACGAGGTGGTGGACCTGGGGGTGATGGTGCCGGCGGAGCTCATCCTCGAGACCGCCCGCCGGGAAGGGGCCGACGCCATCGGGCTCTCGGGGCTCATCACGCCCTCGCTCGAAGAGATGGTGCACGTGGCTTCGGAGATGGAGCGGCTCGATTTCGGGCTGCCGCTGCTGATCGGGGGCGCGACCACCTCGCGCACGCACACGGCGGTGAAGATCGAGCCCTGCTATTCGGGGCCCGCGGTTCACGTGCACGACGCGTCGCGCGCGGTGAGCGTCATGAGCCGGCTGCTGAGCGAGCGCGAGGCCCCCGCCTTCCTGAAGCGCACCCGGGCGAGCTATGCGGAGCTGCGCGCCAGGCACGCCGGCAAGCAGGCCCGGGCCCGCATCCTTCCGCTGGAGAAGGCGCGCGCGCGAAGGCTCGCCATCGACTGGGCCTCGGAGCCGCCAGCGGCGCCGCGGACGCTCGGGATCCGGGTGCTCGCCCCCTTCCCTCTCGCCGAACTGCTCCCCTACATCGACTGGACGCCCTTCTTCCAGGCCTGGGAGATGGCAGGCAGGTTCCCGGCTATTCTGGATGATCCCGTGGTGGGCGAGCAGGCGCGGGTGCTGCATCGGGACGCCTGCGCGCTGCTCGACGAGATCATGCGCGAGGGGCTGCTGGAGGCGAGCGGGGTGGCGGGGATCTTTGCCGCCAACGCGGCCGGCGACGACGTGGAGATCTACGCGGATGAGGGGCGGAGCGAGACGCTGGCTGTCGCGCACGGGGTGCGCCAGCAGTTCGAGAAGGCGTCGGGGCGTCCCAACTCGTGCCTGAGCGACTTCGTGGCGCCGCGCGAGACGGGGATCGCCGACTACCTGGGCGCGTTCGCGGTGACCGCCGGCACGGGCCTGAACGAACTGTGCCGCCGCTTCGAGCGGGAGCACGACGACTATTCCAGCATCCTCGCCAAGGCTCTTGCCGACCGGCTGGCCGAGGCCTTCGCGGAGCTGCTGCACGAGCGGGTGCGCAGGGAGATCTGGGGATATGCGCCGGGGGAGGATCTGGCCGGCGAGGCGCTGATCGCGGAGTCGTACACGGGCATCCGCCCCGCGCCCGGGTATCCCGCGTGCCCTGACCACACCGGCAAGCGCACCATCTTCGAGTTGCTGGACACCACTGCGCGCGCCGGCATCCGGCTCACCGAGAGCTGCGCCATGACCCCGGCGGCCAGCGTGGCCGGATGGTACTTCGCGCACCCGCGGGCGCACTACTTCGGGGTGGGCCGCATCGGGCGCGATCAGGTCGAGGACTACGCGCGCCGGCGGGGAATCGGTGTGGCGGAGGCGGAACGTTGGCTGGCCCCGAACCTGGCGTACGAGCGGTGAGCGTGACGTCGGGCACCCGGATCGGCCGCTGGCCAGCGCGGGAGGCGAACCGCCCATGAGAGTGACTCTGCGCGACCTGATCGCCGACGGGCGCGCGCACGTGGTGGACGGCGCCATGGGCACGATGCTCTACGGCAAGGGTGTGTTCGTAAACGTATGCTATGACGAGCTTAACCTCTCGACACCAGAGATGGTGCGCGAGGTTCACGACGAGTATGTGCACGCCGGCGCCGAGATCCTCGAAACCAACACCTTCGGGGCCAACCCGGTGAAGCTGTCGGGGTTCGGGCTGGAGGAGCGCACTGAAACCATCAACCGCACGGGAGCCGAGCTTGCGCGCGATGCGGCGGCGGGACGGGCCACCGTGGTGGGGGCGATGGGCCCGCTCGGCATCCGCATCGAGCCCTGGGGGGCGACGGCCTTCGAGGAGGCGGTGGCGCTCTTCCGGCGGCAGGCGCGGGGGCTGATTGACGGCGGCGTGGACGGGTTCTGCCTGGAGACCTTCAGCGACCTGAGCGAGCTGGAGGCGGCTTTCCGGGCGGTGCGCTCGCTCACCGACCTGCCGGTACTGGCCCAGGTCACCATCGGCGACAACGGCGCCACCCCCGGGGGCACCACCATGGAGGCCGCCGGGGCGGCGATGGCGGAGTGGGGGGTGGACGTGGCCGGCATCAACTGCTCGGTGGGACCGGCGATCATGCTGGACGCGGTGGAGCGCCTGGCCGCGAGCTCCGGGCTGCCCGCCTCCGCCCAGCCCAACGCCGGGCTGCCGCGGGTGGTCGAGAACCGCCAGATCTACATGGCGAGCCCGGAGTACATGGGCCAGTACGCTCGCCGCCTGGTCGCCGCCGGCGCGCGCTTCGTGGGCGGGTGTTGCGGCACCACCGCAGCGCACGTGCGCAAGATCCGCGACCACGTGGCCAGCGTGCAGCCGGTACGCGTGCGGACGGCGGCGCGCGCGGGAGCAGCCGGGCGGACGGGCAGGTCCGCGGTGCCGCTCGCCGAGCGGTCCGCGTGGGGCAGGAAGCTCGCGACCGGTCAGTTCGTGACCACCGTGCAGATCGCCGCCCCGCGTGGCTGGCGGATGGAAGAGACTGCGGAGCGGGCGCGCGCGCTGGCGCTCGACGGGGTGGACGCGGTCTTCGTGGTCGGCGGCACCCGCGGGCAGGCGCACATGGACGCCCTGACCACGGCCATGGTGCTCGGCGACCGCGCGGGGATCGAGCCGCTGGTGCGCTACGTCTGCCGTGACCGCGACATGCACGGCATGATCAGCGACCTGCTGGGGGCGTCGGCGGCGGGCATCCGCAACCTGGTGATCGTGAGCGGCGAGTCGACCGACCTGGGCCCCTACGCCGACTCAACCGCGATCTCCGACATCGACTCGATCGGGCTGGTGAACGTGGTGCACCGCCTGAACCGCGGCCTGGACGCGGGCGGCAACGACATCGGCGCGCCCACCGAACTGGTGGCGGGGGTCGGGCTCGACCACGCGGCGGTCGACCAGGCGCTCGAGCTCAGCCGCTTCCGGTGGAAGGTGGAGGCCGGGGCGGACTTCGCCGTCACCCGGCCGCTCTTCGATCCCGGGCGCCTGGAGGACTTCCTGGCGCGCGCCGACACCGACATTCCGGTCATCGCAACCCTGCTGCCGCTCTCCTCCCTGCGCAACGCCGAGTTCATGGCCAACGAGGTGCCCGGCGTGGAAGTGCCGGAAGGGATCGTGCAACGGATGCGGGTAGCCGAGCGCAGGAGCCCCGCGCACGCCCGCGCGGAAGGACTGGCGATCGCCCGCGAGATGTTCACCGGAGTGCGGCATCTGGTCCGGGGCGTGCGCGTCCGCCTCCCCGATGACGACCTGAGCCGGGCGGCCGAACTGCTCGGCCGGTTGTAATACGGAGGACGCCGTGCAGGTTCAGGAACGGCACATGGGGTTGTTCGGCGCCACCATCCTGGGGGTGGGCGCCATCGTGGGCGGGGGGATCCTCGCGCTCGCGGGCACGGCCTTCTCGGTCGCCGGACCGAGCGCCATGGTCTCTTTCGCCATGAACGGCGGCATCGCCCTGCTGACCGCGGCCAGCTTCGCCCGCCTGGCCCGCCGCTTCCCCCAGTCCGGCGGGACCTACACCTACGCCAAGAACGTCTTTTCCATCGAGTTGGCCTTCGTGGTCGGCTGGGTGGTGTGGTTCGCCTCGATCGTGGCCGGGGTGCTCTATGCGCTCGGGTTCGCGGCCTTCTTCATGGAGGGGCTGCTGCGCGCCCTGCCGCAACTGGCCGAAACCCGCCTGGGCGGCGACACCGCCCGTCTGGCCGCGGCCGCGGTCGCCATCGGCGCCTACATGCTGGCGCTCGTCCGCCGCGCGGCGGGGGGGGGCACCGCGGAGACCATCGGCAAGGTGGTGGTGTTCGCCGTGGTCATCGCCGGCGGGGCGTGGGCGTGGGCCACCGGGTCGCCAGGCGAACTGGCCGACCGTCTGAACCCGTTCTTCACGGAGGGAGCGGGCGGGGTGGTGCGGGCCATGGGCTACACCTTCATCGCGCTCCAGGGGTTCGACCTGATCGCCGCGGTGGGGGGGGAGGTGCGCGACCCGCAGCGGACCCTCCCGCGCGCGATGTACCTCTCGCTCGGCATCGCGCTCACGCTCTACCTGCCCATGCTCTTCCTGTTCGCCACGGTGGGGACACCGGCGGGGGCGGGCGGGGTGGCGGCGGTGGCGGCGGCCAATCCGGAAGGGCTGGTGGCGGCGGCGGTGGAGGAGTACATGGGGGTGGCGGGCTACTGGCTGGTCATCGGCGCGGGGATCCTGTCGATGCTCTCGGCACTTCAGGCCAACCTCCTGGGCGCATCGCGGGTGGCGTTCGCCATGGCCCGCGACCGCACCCTGCCCCGCCGGCTGGCGCGCATGCGCGGGTCGAGCGGCACCCCCGCGACGGCGGTCGTGGTCACGGGCACGGTGGTGGCGGTGATCGCCCTCGCCGTCGGCGAGGTCCCGGCCGCCGGCGCCGCCTCGAGCCTCATCTTCCTCATCTCGTTCGCCATGGTGCACGTGGCGACGGTCCTGGTCGAGTACCGCTCCGCCTCGCGGCGCATCTCCTTCCTGCCCGTCCTGGGCGGCGTGTGCTGCGCATCGCTTGCGGCCTTCCAGATCTTCGCGGTGCCTTTCGCGGGCAGCATCGTGATGACCTGGATCGCCATCGGCACCGCGTTCTACCTCACCCTCCTGGCCCCGGCGGCGCGCCTCACCGACGTCTCCGCAGAGGCCACGCATCCGCATCTCACACTGCTCCGGGGGCGGAGCCCGCTGGTGCTCGCGCCCATCGCCAACCCGGCCAGCGCCGCCAGCCTGGTGGACATCGCCGGAACCCTGCGCACGCCGGGCTCGGGCCGCGTCCTGCTGCTCACGGTTCTCTCGCCGCCGGACCCGGCGTCCCCATCGGAATCCCGGGTCATCGGCGCGCAGACCGTGCTGGGCCAGTCCATGGTGCACAGCCTGGAGCACTCGATGATGGCGGAGATCCTCGTCACCACCGCCCCCGACCCCTGGACGGAGATCGCGCGCGTCGCCGATGAACATCGCTGCGAGACCGTGTTGCTGGGACTGCCCAACCTCTCCGACCCGGTCGTCGAGTCCGCGCTGGAGCGCCGCATCGCGGCGATCGGCTGCGACGTTGTGGTCGCGCGCACCCCTTCGGGCTGGTCCATGGAGGATGCCGAGCGCGTCCTGGTGCCTCTGGAAGGACATCGGAGCCACAGCCGCCCGCGGGTCCGTCTGCTCGCCAGCCTGGCGCGCACGAAGGGACGAGCCATCACGTATCTCGCTACGACGCATCCCTCGGCATCGAAGGAGGAACGCCGCCGATTCGAGCGCGAGATCCACAGAATGGTGCGCGACGAAGCCACCGGCCCCTACGAGATCGTCGTGGAAACCGCCGCCGACGCGGGAGACACCATCATCAGGCATGGCCGCGCCTCCGACCTCATCGTCATGGGCATGCGCACCGAATCGGGCGGCCGGCGCAGCCTCCGAGGCATCCCGCACGCGGTCGCCGTGGGTTCCGACAAACCCTTGATCCTGCTCGGCAGCGCCCCGCCCTCCACCCTGCTACGCACCGGACGGGACCTGCTGGCGCCTTCCCGACGACAACGATCTCGTCCGAAGGGAACGGGCGAAGCCGAACCGAAACCTCCCGCGTCATAGGCGGCCGACACACGGGTGCCGCATCATTCATCCAGCCAAATGAGCAGGAGCGCTCCACTTCACGAAGACAGCGACGCGGGCCCGCGATCACGACGCTCGAGAACGCCGGCAGCCCGAATCAGGCGCTGCAACGACGCCCCGGCCGCCGCCGGCGCATTCATCCTGTACTGGATGATCGGCGCGCGCCGGACGCGCTGGAACTTCGGCCTCCAGCGGGCCGCCGAACTCAGCCTCGACCACGGGCTGCCGCTTCTCGTGCTGGAACCCCTGCGCGCCGGATACCCGTGGGCATCGGATCGCCTCCACCGGGTCGTCATCGATGGGATGATCGACAACGAAGCGCGCTTCGCAGAACGCGGCGTCGCCTACTACCCCGACGTCGAGCCTGCGGACGGCGCCGGCAAGGGACTCGTCGAAGCCCTCGCGGAACACGCGGCCGTCATCGTCACTGACGACTTCCCCGGCTTCTTCCTGCCGCGGATGGTGAAGGCGGCCGCGCAACGGATTTCGGTGCGCGTCGAGGCAATAGACGGCAACGGCCTGCTTCCTCTGCGAGCCTCGGACGGGCCCTTCGCAACAGCCTACGCGTTCAGACGATTCCTGCAGCGCGAGCTTCCCGCCCACCTGCAACGGCCCCCGCATCCCGATCCACTGGACATCCTCACCTCTTCCTCCGAGGCGCAGGTCCCTGCCGATATCCTCGACCGATGGCCCGCCGCCGACGTGAGCGATCCCGCTGATCTCATCGCACGCCTTCCCATCGATCACTCGGTCCCGCCCGTCGACCTTCGCGGCGGTTCGGAGGCCGCGGCGGCCCGGCTCTCCGCCTTCGTCGCGGGCGCCTTCGACCGGTACGCCACCGACCGCAACCATCCGGAGCGCAACGCGACCAGCCGGCTCTCCCCCTACCTGCACTTCGGCCACATTTCCGCGCACGAGGTATTCGACCGAATCGCGGCGCACGAAGGATGGACTTGTGCCCGCCTCTCGCGGGATGTCCGGGGCAGCCGCGCCGGTTGGTGGGGCATGAGTGAGAGCGCAGAAGCATTTTTGGATCAACTTGTTACGTGGCGTGATCTCGGGTTCGTTCGATGCCGCCAGGTGGATCGTTACGACACCTATGAGGCCCTGCCCGAATGGGCTCGAAAGACGCTGGCGGAGCACGCCTCGGATCCCCGGCAACCCGTATACGGACTCGCCGACTTCGAGAACGCGCGGACCTGCGACCCTCTCTGGAACGCGGCCCAGAACCAGCTTCGGCGCGAGGGCCGCATCCACAACTACCTGCGCATGCTATGGGGCAAGAAGATCCTGGAGTGGAGCGAGAGCCCGCGCGAAGCGCTCCGCATCATGATCGAACTCAACGACAAGTACGCGCTCGACGGACACGACCCGAACTCCTATACCGGGATGCTCTGGATCCTCGGCCTCCACGACCGCGCCTGGGGCCCGGAGCGCCCGGTGTTCGGCAAGATCCGCTACATGAGTTCGGCCAACACCGCGAGGAAGTACCGGGTGCGCGGGTACATCGAGAAGTACGGGGACCCGTAGGGGAGAATCGGCTCCTTAGCCCCCCATCTCCTCCAGCGCCCGCATGATCGCTCGATAGCGCCGGTCCACCCTCCGGAAGCCCAGATTCGCCAGGTAGATGTTGCGCACACCCGCTCCCTGAAGCGCCCGGATGCTGCGCGCACAGATCTCCGCGGCGCTCGCCCCGGCAGCGAACTCGCGCGTGATCTGTTCCGCGGGGATCGGGAGAAACCGGCTGAGCCGACGCAGGGTCCCCGGATTCGGGCTCCGGTAGAAGAAGACACCGAAGATGGCGGGGATGCGCACGCCCCGGCGGTCCAGCTCCTCCAGAAAGCGCTCGATCGCGGGCAGCGAGTGGTGCGACACGATCTGGGTCAGGAAGAAGTCGGCCTCGAAGTCGCCACGCGCGATGTAGTCGACCTGAACGGCCGGGTCTGCGTGGGGATTGGCCCATCCTCCCAGCGTGAGCGACGGGAACTCGCACCGGATGAGGTCGCGCAACTGGTACCCGTGCTCGACGCAGCGCGGTGGGGGCCCGGTCGTGTCGCCGCCCACCACGGCCAGCGCCTCGCAGCCGCCCGAGACCGCCCGCCGGGCGAACATCATGCAGTAGTCCAGCGAGTGTTTGGCGGTCAGGAAGGGGATGATGCGCGAAGCCGGCACCCCGCGCGCCAGGTTGGCGGCGACGTGGCCGAGGCTCTCCTCCTCGGCCGCATCGACCGCGTTGTCGGTGAGGAAGATGTAGCGGTCGTCGCGCGCCAGCCGCTCCAGCGTGTGATACATGTCGATCCAGGCATCCATCCCTGCGGCGTAGGAGAGCCCGCTGCGCGGCGGCCGCAGTTCGACGGTGATGGTAGGATCGGCCGCGCGCAGGCGCGCAAGCAGGCCCCTGCGCCCCGTTCCCCGCGCGGTCTCCACTAACCCTGACGTAACGTTAGGGTTGGAGACGTGAGGGCTGACGACCCGCAAGAGCCGGCACGAACCTCTCTCATCGTCCGCCCACCAGCGCCTCCACGGCACGCGCCTCGGTGGGCAGTTCCGCGGTGAGGTTCTCCACCCCGGAGGCGGTCACCAGCACGTCGTCCTCGATGCGGATGCCGATTCCGGCGAAGCGGGCCGCCGATCCTTCTGCATCTTCGTGGAAGTAGAGCCCCGGCTCGACCGTGAACACCATCCCCTCCTCGAGTGGCCGGGATGCGCCGTCGACGGCGTAGTCGCCGACGTCGTGGGTGTCGAGCCCGAGCCAGTGGGAGGTCTGGTGCGGAAAGAACCGGCGAAGGGCCGTGCTTTCCTCGGGCTTGCCGCCGCTTGTGGCCACCACGCCGAGCGACGCCAGTCCCTTGGCCAGGATGTCGCACGCGGCCTCGTGCACCGAACTTACCGGCACACCCGGCGCGGCGGCGGCGACCGCGGCCGCGCGTGCCTCGTCCACGATCTCATAGACGGCCCGCTGGTCCGCGGTGAAGCGCCCGTCCACCGGGTAGGTGCGGGTCACGTCGGCGCAGTAGTGGCCGAGTTGGGCGGCTGCGTCCACCAGCACCAGTTCGCCCGCCTGCGCCCGGCGCCGGTTTGCCGCGTAGTGGAGCACGCAGGCGTTGGCGCCAGACGCCACGATGGACGGATAAGCGGGGGTCGCGCCCCCGTGACGGCGAAACACCGCCTCGATGGCGGCCTGCAGTTCCCACTCCCCCACGCCCGGTCCAAGCTCCCCGGCGAGCGCGCGGTGCCCGGCGATCGTCAGCGCGGCGGCGTTCCGCAGCGACTCCACCTCCCCTGCGTCCTTGCGGAGCCGCATCTCATCCAGAATCTCGCCCGGATCGATGACGCCGCGCGGCCCCAGTCCCTTTCGCGCGCCGCGGGCGCGGGCATGCGCCATTGCGCCCCGCACCAGCCGATCCACCCACGGATCGGATCCCAGTCTGAAAAAGACGTGGCTCGCGCCCTTGAGCAGGATACCGAGCTCCTCCCCCAGCTCATTCAGGGGATGGCCGGCATCCACGCCCAATTGCTCGCGGGCAGCCGCGGGGCCGAGCCGCTTCCCGCCCCAGAGTTCCGCGGTCGCATCGCGGGAGCGGGTGAAGAGCACGGAGCGGTTCGATTCGGCGAAGCCGCGCAGGACGAGAACGCTTCCCGGTTCGGTGAAGCCAGTCAGATAGAAAAACTCGGAGTCCGGGCGGTACGGGGAGGGATCGGCGCCCCGCCGGCAGGCGTCCGCCGCCGCCGGGAGCACCATGGCCGCGTCTCCCAATGCGTCGAGCACCAGCGCGCGGCGCTCGCGGAAGATGTCGGCGGCGGGTTCGAAGCCGTGGGTCGACATCACGCGCGCGCCCGGGCGGCGACTGCCTCCAGCCCAGCCTCCACGAGCGTCCACTGCAGCTTCATCTGGTCTGCCACGGGCATGGGCCGGATCCCCAGCCGCGCACCCTCGCGGGTTACCTCGGCGGGCGCCGCGCGGCCGGCAGCCAGTTCCGCCCTCCACCCGTCGATGCGGGTCTTCCAACGAGCCGCCACCGGATCCGGAGGACCGAGCGTCTCCCCGACTCCCGGCGTGATGAACAGCGGCATCTCCGTCACCAGCGTGAGCGTGTCGCCGCCCAGCGAGCGCACCGCCTCCATCGAACTGGGGCGAAAGCGCCCCGCGGTAGCCTCGTCCCCGAGCCCCAGGAAGTGCTCGCGCATGGCGCTGTGGTTCGGGCGCGTGCAGAAGCCGGGAGCGATGCGCACGAAGCCCTTCTCCCCTTCCCGCTCCACGTCGTGCAGCCGGTATCCCAGGTCGCGCACCACCTCCGCGCAGCGGGTTCGCAGTGGCCCTGTCCGGTCGATCCAGTGCGGATCGATGAGGAACCAGGGTCCCGACGAGAACCCCATCCCGTGCAGCGAGACATGCAGATCGAATGCGCCGCCCGCGCTGGCCCACCACGCGCTGGCCGCCCGGTTCTCGGGCCTCGCACCCCTGTCATCCGCGTCCGCGGGAAAGCCGAACTCGATGTCGTCCCCGGGGAGTTCGCGCACGACGTGCGCCAGGTACTCGCCCAACTCGAAGTCGAGCCCGCCGGCCTGCCACGCGCGATTGCGCGCCGCCCCGTCGGGATTCACGTGCGGCACGATCCACCACTCGAAGCGCTCGAGCATCGGATGATCCGGAGCCAGCCCGCCCAGCCATTCGCACAGCCTGGCGAGGAGCGCCGGCCCCACGGGCTCGTCGGCATGGCATCCCCCGAGCAGGCTCACGCGCAGCGGCCCGGAGCCGAATCTGAAGGCGTGGACGGGGCGTCCGCCTCTGGAGGTGCCGATGCGCAGACCGTCGTCGAGACCGGCAGGACGTGCCCCGAGGATGAGGGCCGGATCCGCGCGCTCGCCGCCGGACTCGCGCATGGCCCCGGGTTCCCTCATGCCGCTACCGGGCTCGCGCAGGCCCCTCGGGGATTGGTGCATTCCCTCCGCGGCTACCGCGGCTGGCTCGTAACGGTCTGCTCCTCCTCGATCAGCCAGTGCACCATCCAGCTGCGGATGCGCTCCAGCCGGTCCACCAGCAGCCAGGGCTCGCCCGTGCGCGAGAGACCGTGGCTGGACCTGGGGTAGCGCACCAGCTCGACGGGAACGCGCAGCTTCTTGAGCGACATGAACCACTGCTCGGCGTCGGGCATCGGAGTACGCCAGTCCTGCTCGGAGTGGATGAGCAGGGTGGGCGCGGTCACGTTCTCGACATACGAGATGGGCGACAGGCGCCGGTACAGGTCCCGCTCCTCCCAGGGGGTGCCGCCGAACTCGTACTCCGTGAGCCCCTGGGCGTCCGAGGTGCCCCACCAGCTCTCCCAGTTGGTGATCGAGCGGCTCGAGGCGGAGGCCGCGAAACGGTCGGTGGTGGCGGTCAGCCAGTTGGACATGAAGCCGCCGTAGCTCCCGCCCGAGACGCCGAGACGCTCCGGGTCGATGGCGGGATAGGCCGCCAGGGTGGCGTCCACGCCGGCGAGGTAGTCCTCGCGGTCGACGATGCCCCACTGCTCAAGGGTGGCGTACTGGAAGGCGTGCCCGTAGCCGGAGGAGCCGCGCGGGTTGGTGTAGAGGACGTAGAGGCCCGCAGCCGAGAGCACGTGGAAGGTCGGGAAGAAGGTGTTGCCGTAGGCGCTGTGCGGCCCGCCGTGGATCTTGAGCACCATCGGGTAGCTGCGGCCCGGGACCTCGTCCACCGGCCGCACCACCCAGCCCTCGACCTCGATGCTGTCGTCCATCATCCATGCGATGCGCTCGGCGGGCATGAGCGTGATGTCGGAGAGCCAGCCATCGTTGAAGCCGGTCGCCTTCTGCTCGGTGGAGCCGTCGCCGGCCGCGACGTAGAGCTCGGCCGGTGTCACCGGATCGGTGGCGGTGAACGCCATCACGCCGTCGTCGGCGGTAAACGAGAAGCCCGACAGCCTGCGGTCACCCGCGGTTACCTGTGCGACCTCGCCTCCGACCGCCGGGACGGCGAACAGGTGCGCATTGCCCCCGATGCCCGCGGAGAAGCGGATCTCGCTGCCATCCTCCGACCACGAGGGCGCGCCCGGCTGCAGATCCCAGGCCTCGGTGAGGTTCAGAGGCAGGCCGCGCATGCTGCCGTCCGGCCCCACCTCGCGCACCATGAGGTCGGACTGCTCGCCGCGCGCGGGGCTCGACAGGTAGGCGATGGAGCCGCCGTCGGGCGAAAGCGCAGGCGCCGACTCGCTGCCGGGGTTGGTGGTGAGGCGGCGAACCGACCCGCCCGTCACCGCCACCGACCAGATGTCGCCCGTGTTCTCGGAGTTGTATTCGTCGTCCTGGCGCTCGTTGCCGGTGAAGTAGATGCGCCGGCCGTCCGCAGACCAGGCGACCCCACCCACATCGAACTCGAGGTCGGTGAGCTGCCGCGCCGTGCCGCCGTCGGCGGACACCACGAAAAGCTGGGTCTTGTCGCGCAACGAGTAGTGCGGGAGCAGGGGATGCACTCCGTCGCGCTTGTAGCGCATGGCCGTGATCACGTGGCCATCGAAGCGCTCCGCATCCAGCGTGCCGGTGACCGCGTCGGGCGCGATCTGGTGGTTGCCGTCGTCGTCCTCCCCATCGTCCGCATCCGGGGCGCGGGTGAAGGCGATGCTGCTCCCGTCGGGCGACCACACCGGCGCTCCGTCCACGCCCTCGATGTGGAAGGCCTCCCCGCCGGGACCGTCCACACGCAGGAACCAGATGGGATTTGGGTCGTCGCCCCGGCTCGAGCGCAACGAGAGCAGGCGGCCGTCCGGCGACCAGCGCGGCCCGCTGGCCTCGGAGGTGGGGTCGGAGAAGCGGATTGCTTCGCCGTCGGGCCTGCCGCCCGAGAGAGGCTGCAGCCACACCTCGCGGTGGCGCCGGTTCTCTTCCTCGATGACGCGCGTGACCGTGAAGGCGACGTACGCGCCGGTCGGCGACATCGCCGGCTCGGACACGCCCACGATGCGGTAGTAGTCCGTGGGCTGGAAGCCGCGCTCCTGCGCCATCAGCGGCGACGTGAGCCCGGCGATCAGGGCCAGGCTCGCCGCCACGACTTTCGCGGAATGGACAGGTGGTGCGCTATCGTGTAGCGATGCATGGGGCAGGCCGAACATCCCGGACCTCCTGCGCTCAACGAAACAACCGGTGATTTCACTCAATATAGGAAGAGGGCCGGGATCGCGGTAACTATGCCGTGCAGTCCAGTCAGGAGGATGCTCAGGATGACGACAGACGCAATGCACCGCGGCACGGCATCGACTCCCCGCACTGCGGGCCGGGTCGGTTCGTGGTTGGTTTTGGCCGCCTGGCTGGCTGTCGCCTGCGCCGCCACCGCCTCAGCCGCCACCGCGCAGATCGTGCGCGGGCGGGTGCTGGAGGAGGGCGCCGGCACCCCCTTGCCCGGCGCGATGATCGTGCTCGTCGACGCCGAAGGAACCCAGGTGGGACGCATCCTCACCGACGACCTGGGCAGGTTCACGCTGCGCGCTCCGCGAACCGGCGCCTATACGCTCCGCGCCGACCGAATCGGCTACGCCAGCATTACCTCCCCGCCGCTCGAGCTGGCTCCCGGCGCCGCCGCCTTCCACGACATGGTGGTGCCGGTGCAGGCGATCGCGCTGGACAACATCACCGTGGAGGGCGAGCGCCGCTGCGTACTGCGTCCTGAGGGTGGACTCGACGTGGCCCGGGTGTGGGAAGAGGCGCGCAAGGCGCTCGCGGCGGCAGCCTTCACCGACGAGACATCCGTCTATCGCTACGTCACCATGAGGTACGAGCGGGACCTCGACCCCGACGCGCGCACGGTGATGAACGAGCAGCGCAACTTCAGCGACCTCATGCAGCGCCAGACCTTCGTTTCGCGGCCCGTCGAGGAACTCATGGCGGACGGCTTCGTGCAGGAGGAGGAGGACGGCACCTACTACTACGCCCCCGACGCCAACGTGATGCTCTCGGACGACTTCCTCGACACCCACTGCCTGCGCGTGCGCGAGGGTGACGACGAGACCGAAGGCCTCATCGGGCTCGCCTTCGAGCCGGTGGAGGGACGTCGTGGGCACATCGACATCCGGGGCGTCATGTGGCTTGAGCCCGAGTCCTCGGAGCTCCAGTGGCTGGAGTACAACTACGCGGATCTGGACGCCGAACTCCGTTCGCGCCACCTGGGGGGCAAGGTCATGTTCGCGGGGCTCCCCAACGGGACCTGGGTGGTGCGCGAGTGGTATATCCGCATGCCCCGCCCCGGGATGCGGCCCAATCCCTTCACCAACATCCCGGAGCGCTTCCTGGCCGGGATCCGCGAGACCGGCGCCGTGGTGATGCGAATCATGACCCCGCTGGGAGAGACCCTGGTCGAGGCGGAGACCGGGACCATCGAAGGGACGGTGCTGGATTCGCTGCATACTCGCCCGCTGGGAGGTGCGCGCGTGTTCGCGGAAGGCACCGATCACTCGGCAGTGACCGGGGAGGACGGCAACTACCGGCTGACCGGCCTGACAGAAGGAGTGTATCGCATCTCCTACCACCACCCGCTGCTCGAAGAAGTGGGCTTCGCGCCCGAGCCCGAGGAGGTGGAAGTGCGCCGTGGTGAGATCACGCCGCTGCGGCTGCTGACCCCCTCCCGGGGCGAGGTGCTCCGCGATGCCTGCGCCGAGGTGGAGGCCGTGGACCGCACCGCCGTGCTGGCCGGCCGGGTGGTGGACGGCGTCTCGGGAGTCCCCGTGGAGGACGCCCTCGTCACCGCCACCTGGACCGGCTGGGATATCGGCACCATCGCGCGGGGAAGCAATCCGCGCGGCGGGGGCGACCCCAACGCCGGTCTTGTGCGGCTCGAGCAGCGGGACGGCCAGTACGAGACGATCACCGGCGCGGACGGGCGCTTCCTCTTCTGCCGGGTGCCCGTGGGACCGAGCGTGGTGGTCGAAACGGCAGTGGCGGACCGCGCGGCCGAGCCCGAGACCCTCGTCCTGGAGGAGGCCGGCCGGCCCGAGTTCATGACCGTGTACATCAGGAACTGACAGGAGCTCCCAGCTTCCCTTTCCAAACCGGAACCCGATGATGACTCATCCTCTGCATCACGACCCTGTCCGGCCGGGGCCCCTGGCCGTTTCCGGCTCCTCCGCGCGGCGGTCCCGGGTTCGTCAAGTGGTCCTCGCAGGCTTCGCCCTGGCGCTGGCCGTGGCGAACCTCTCCGCCCCACTGGCGGGCCAGGAGCCTGATTCGTCCGCGGTGATTCCGCTCGACGAGATCGAGGTGACGGTGCTGCGCACGCCCATCCTGCTGGGAGAAGTCCCCTTCGCGGTCTCGGTGCTGGGTGAATCGGCGCTCACGCGCGGGAAGGCCGGGCTCTCCATCGAGGAGGCGCTCCAGGGCCTGCCCGGCGTCCAGGTGCAGAACCGCTACAATTCGGCGGTGGGCGAGCGCATCTCCATACGCGGTTTCGGCGCCCGCTCGCAGTTCGGCGTACGCGGGGTGACTGTGTTGGTGGACGGCATCCCCGCAACCCTGCCCGACGGGCAGTCGACCCTCGACCACCTCGACCTGGGCACCCTGGGACGGGTGGAGGCGCTGCGCGGCCCGGGCTCGTCCGCCTACGGCAACGGCGCGGGCGGGGTGCTGCGCTTCGAAACCCGGCGGGCGGCCGACCAGCCGTTCCGCCCGGAACTCTCACTTGTCAGCGGCAGCAACGGCATGACGCGGCTGCAGGCGACCACCAGCGGCGTGAGCGGTGAAACGGAGTACCTGCTGAGCGCCTCGCGCTTCAAATACGAGGGCTTCCGCACAAACCCGGTGGCGGACGACGGTTCCGTTTTCGGAGAGGCGCGCAAGCTGCATCTGAACGGGCAACTGCGCTCGCCGCTGGCGGATGGCGAGCTGATCGTGACCGCGAATCTGGCCAATCTGGACGGCGACAATCCCGGCTCCATCAACGATTCGCTGCTCGCCGTGGGCGACCGCCGGGCGCACCGGGGCAACATCTTCCAGGGCACCAACAAGCAGGTCACCCAGGGACAGCTCGGGGTGCGCTGGACCGGCACTGCCGCCGCCGGGGAGGCGGACCTCGCGGCGTGGGGTCTCTTCCGCAACCTGGACAACCCCATTCCCCCCGCCGTCATCGACCTCAAGCGCAACGCAGCCGGAGTGCGCGGCGCGCTGCGGGGACAAGCGGGGGAATCCGAGCAGTTCTCCTGGAACTTCGGCGGGGAGTACGCCCTGCAGCGCGACGATCGCCAGAACCACGGCAATGACGGCGGCGAGCGGTCGGACCTGAGGCTCGACCAGTTGGAGAACGTGCGCACCCTCGCGTTCTTCGGCCAGGGCGACCTGCGGATGGGCGAGCGCGCCCGGCTGGTGGGCGGGGTGCGCTACGACCGGCTGAACTTCTCCGTGGACGACTCGTTCCTCTCCAACGGCGACGACTCGGGCGACCGCCTGATGGACGCCGTCAGCCCGTCGATCGGGCTGCATGTCGCGGCCGGCCCGTCCGTGGGCCTGTTCGCGACCGTCGGCACCTCCTTCGAGAGCCCCACCACCACCGAACTGGCCAACGACCCCAGCGGACGCGGCGGCTTCAACCCGGAGCTGAACCCGCAGCGCAGCCTGAGCCTGGAAGCCGGGGCGCGAGGCGTCTCCGGGAACCGGTTCGCCTACGAGTTCAGCGTCTTCACCACCAGCATCGCCGACGCGCTGGTCCCGATCGAGGTGCCCGACATCGACCGCACCTTCTACGCGAACGCCGGGTCGGCGAGCCACCAGGGCTTCGAGGCCGCCTTCACCCTCGCGGCGGGCGGTGGTGCCTCCCTGCGCGCGACCTACAGCTACACGGACGCGGTCTTCGACGACTACGTGGCGCGCGGGAACGACTACGGCGGCAACCAGATCCCGGGGCTCGCCCCCCACCGGGCCGAAGCCATTGCCTCGCTGGACCAGCCGGGCTGGTTCGCGGAACTGCGCCTGACCCGGGTGTCGGCCATTCCCGTCAACGACGTCAACACCGCCGAGACGGATCCCTACCAGCTTCTGGACATGCGCTTCGAGCTGGATCCGGTGCCCGTCGGCGCGCTCGACGTGGCCCCGGTGGCGGGCGTAACCAACATCTTCGACACGCTCTACACGGCGTCGGTGGTGGTGAACGCCTTCGGGAGGCGCTACAACGAGCCCGGTCCGGGCCGGAGCTTCTACGTCGGCCTGCGCGCAGGGCTGCCGTGATCCGAACCCTCGCGGTTCTGTTGCTGGCCGGTTGTGCGGGGCTCGCTCCCGGCGGCTTGCTGCATGCACAGTCCCCGGTCGACCCGGCGGACGATCCACCCGTCTACCGGTACGGTCTGACCCTCGGGGGCACCGCCCTCATCTCCCTGGTCTTCGAGTACGAATCCAGCAACCGCGCGGTGGAGATCGCGCTCGGGACCTTCTCGGGACGGGACCTGTCGCTGGCCGTCACCGGCAAGCAGTACCTCGGCGGGGGCGACCTTCGGGCATTCGCCGGCGCCGGACTCTGGGGCGTCGCTGCCTTCCCCGCCGATCAGCGCGCCGGTTTCGCCCTGATCGCGCGGGCCCCGATCGGGGTGGACTGGCACGCGCTCGAGCGACACGCCGCCGGATTCGAACTCAACCTCAACCGGGCCCTGGCCATGCGCCGCCCCGACCCGGTGGACGAACGCCCGCCGCGTACACGCATCGTCCCTCTACCAGCCTTCTACTACCGCTTCGCGGACCCGCGCTGAGAGCCGGCGATCCCCGGCTTCCGCATTAGCAGGCTCATACAATCACAGCTGGTCGCGCATCGTTGGCTGCGCCGGGGTCCGGCTGATCCCACGATGTTGATTTTTCAGCAATCACGTGGTATGGTGTGCTGCAGATGCTGATCGACCCCGTCGGAACGCGGCATTGAGTTCTCTCCTTGTTCCGACCGCAGCCGCCGACACCACTATCGCATGAACCCACTACCAGGGAGCGTGACACAGGTGAACGAACGTCCCCAGCTAAGCCGGCGGGAACGCCAGGTGATGGACATCCTCTACGAGTCGGGCGGCGCCACCGCCGTCCAGATCCGGGAGCGCATGGCGGACCCCCCGACGGACTCGGCGGTCCGCTCGATCCTGCGCATCCTGATCGACAAGGGGCACTTGACCCGCGAGCGTGACGGCCCCCGTTACGTTTATTCGCCGACGACACCAGTCCCCCGCGCGAGCCGTTCCGCCATGCGTCACGTGCTGTCGACGTTCTTCGGCGACTCTGTAGAGGGCGCGGTAGCCACGCTTCTCAAGCTCCATGAGGGCGACCTGACATCGGCCCAGCGCAAGCGCATCAAGGCGATGATCGATGAAGCTGCGGAGCAAGGACGATGAGCGCGCTGGGCGTTGCCGCCGCTGGTGTTGCGGGACTGGTTCTCAAAGCCACGTTGGTGATGTGTCTCGCGCTGGCGCTGGCTTGGCTCGCGCGACGAGGATCCGCTCGAACTCTGCACCTGCTCTGGACGACCACGTTTGTCGTATTGCTGGCGCTGCCGATAGTGAGCCTCCTTGGTCCGTCGTGGCCGGTGCCCATTCTGCCAGCGGGGGACGCCCAGGCCGGAGTGCTTTCCCTTGAGAAGAGTTTGGAGCGGGCATCCGCTGCGGGAATGCCGCGCGAAATGCCCGGCGCACCCATCTCGGGCGGGTCGCTGCGGCAGGCGACCCGCCCGACAACCGCGTCCGGTTCCTCGCCGGTGGAATCCGGCTTGCCCCAGTTCGGAGCGAGCGACCTACCCTCCCCGCTGGCCCTCTCCGCCATCGCGTTCCTCATCTGGGTAGTGGGCTGCGCTGCCGCGCTCGTATCTCTGGTCGTCGGCGGCCTCCGGTTCCGGAAGTTGGTTCGCGCTGCGGTTCCCATGAGCGAACCCGGCTGGCTGAAGCAGGCCGCCTCGATCCGGCGGCGTCTGGGCATGCGAAAGAACGTGCGAATCCTGTCGAGTGCTGGAGCGACTACACCGATGACCGGGGGCCTGTGGCGGCCCGTGATTCTACTCCCGTCTTCGGCCGAGACCTGGGCGCCGGATCGCCGCGAGGTTGTGCTCGCACACGAGCTCGTACATGTCCGCCGACACGACGCACTGCGGCATCTCCTGGGCCGCGTGGCGGCGGCCTGCTACTGGTTTCATCCTCTTGGCTGGCTGGCATCCCGCTTGTCGGCGGTGGCCAGCGAACGATCCTGCGACGAGGAGGTCCTGGCTCTGGGGACACGCCCTTCGGAATACGCCCGGCACCTGTTCTCGCTGGCGTCGGAGACCGTCGGCCGGCCAGCCGCAATGGCCCTTGGCATGGTGCAGCGCTCGCAACTGGAAGACCGCATCCTGTCCATCCTCAGACGGCATCGCCCGCGGTATTCCGCGGTTGGCACCACGTCCGCGCTTGCAGCGATCGGTATGGTGGGCACTCTCCTCGCCTGCGGCCATCCAGTGCCAAGAGAGCCGGCCCCCCAGCCCTCGACCCCGGAGAATGCGGAAACGGAGCGTCTGGCTGCTGCGCCTCCGATGTCGGAACCTATGGAAGTCCCACCGCCCGTCACCAATGCACCGCCCGTCGAATCGCGAAGTGTTGAGCCCGCACCCGCTCCGCTTGCGACACCTGAGGCCGTTAACCCCCAGCCGTTCCAGTGCAATCCGGGAAAGTGGACCATAGTGCGCCGAAGGGGCGAATGGACCCTCCAGCGCCAAGTGGACGGCCTTCGCATGTGCATGCGCAACCGCGGCAACTTCGAGATCGGGTCGCAGAACGTGGCCACCGACAGCGCGGATGAGGGAAGCTGGTTCGTGCTCGAGTCGCAGGCGGAGAGGCTGCACCGGCTGGTGGTTACCCGTGGTCCCGGCGGGCTGGAGTACGACTGGAGCATCGATGGGCGCTCCGAGGTCTTTGACGACCGGGCCCGCGAATGGCGCGACCTGATGCTCACGGTGATGAACGGATACCTCGATGTGCAGGACGTCCTCGCCGAGGCAAGCAGCCTGCGGGAGACCGGATGGGCCCACCGAAGGCATGTAAGCGGCCTGCAGCGTCAGATCGGCACTCACCAAAGGCACGTCGGTGGCTTGCAGCGTGAGATCGGCACTCACCAGAGGCACGTTGGTGGCTTGCAGCGTCAGATCAGCACCCAACAGTTGCACGTCAGCGACCTGCACCACCAGTTGGCATATACCGACATGGAGGTCGATCGCCTGCGTCGGGAGATCGCGCGAATGCCGTTCGCCGGCATTCAAGGGGCGCTTCGGGCCACGATGCAGTCATTGGAACTGCAGGCAGACCGCATGGAGACCGAGTCGCGAGCCCTGCGGCAGGGCATCCAAGAGTACGACCTGGCCCAAAGGGTGCGAGAGATCGAGGAGCAGATCGAGGAATACGATCTCGACGGCAAGATCCGGGAGATCGAAATCCAGATCAAGGAATACGATCTCGACGGTAGGATCCGGGGAATCGAGATGGAGATCGAGGAATACGACCTCGCTGGCAAGATCGAGGAAGCCGAGGGTCGGGTCGAGGAATTTGACGCGGACGGACGCATCGACGAAATCGAGCGCTCGCTGGACGACGAGGTCGCCGCCCTGCGCCGCATCATCGGGTAACGCCTCCGGGTTCCGTTACTTCCGTTCTTCTTCATCAGCGTTCTGCCGACCCGGGAGATCGCCCTAGGACAAGGCTTTCCCGGGGAAGATCATTATGGATCCAAAGTGTTGATTTTTCACCGTTCCTGAGCACAATCCAGCTCCCAAGCCCCAAAACCGAGAATACCACGCACCTTCAGCAGGGAGTGCACCCGATGACCATCCTTCGGTACCCGATGACCATTCCCCGATCAATCCTGTACATGGCGATTCTCCTCAGCGCAACGGCGTCAGGAGGTACGAGTCAGGTCCTCGCCGGGCCGCGAGGACCGGTCGAGTTCATCGGGCTGAAGCGTTGGAGCGCGCCCGAGTTGCTTGAGGCCATCCAGCGGATCGATCCCGACCGGCCTCTCCACGCGTGCGCCATCACGATGAAGAGTCAGCTTGGATTCGCCGATGCCGCCGTCGCCGTCCACTACGACTCCTATTCGGTGGACTTCCTCATGTCCGATGCCGCCGAACCGTATACGGTCATCGTCGGCGTGGAGGACCGTGCGCGAGTCCGGTATCGGACCCCCGGCAGCGAGACTCTCCCGTTGCCCGAGCGTTGGCAGGCCCTCAAGTCATTGGCCGAAAGGAACTTCGGGACTCTGGTCATGGCTGCGGAGATGTTCCACTCGCGACACGATCCCGAGAGGGTGCAGGAACACGTGGAAGTCGTGGGCATCGACCCCGCCGATCTTGATCCGATCTGGGGGCAGATCGAGGCCATGGATAGAGAGCGGGATCGTCTCCTGGCCCGTGCACTACTCGAGCGCGACGAATCCTGGTCCTCGCGAGCGGCGGCGGCGGTCGTCCTCGTCAACTTCAGTGCGCACGACACCACCTGGCACGACCTGGTCTCGACCTTGATCCATCCGAACGCGCGGGTTCAGGGGGCGGCCGAGGCGGTTCTTCGGGGGCTTCTGAAAGCAGAGAGACACCGCTCGGTCCGTTGGACTGGGGCCTGGGAACCCCTGTCGGCACTACTCGATGGCACCAATCCGTTCGCGTTCCAGGTGGTTCTCAGGGTCCTGGTCGCCACCGAAATCGAGCCGGAATTCGGAAAACAGCTGATCCGGGAAGCGTCCGACCTGCTTCTTGCCCACGTTGGCGCCGCGCACGAGAAGACGCGGGAAACCGCGATGGACCTCTTGACGATGGTGAGCGGTGAGGATCTTGGCGCGGAACCTGACGCCTGGTCGGAATGGTTGAGCGGTCTCCCGGACGGATTCTGAGGCTGGGGCGAACGTGTCGTCGGGCGCGCCACCGCTATGATTTGGCAGGAGATTTGCGATCATGAAATGGCATGGTACGTGCTGTATACGAATGCGATCCACCCTGATTGGAATGGCCTCCGTCGTCCTGATCGGCTGCAATGACACCGCTTCGCGGAGCGGCTGGACCACAGTGCGGGACACGTTGCCATCCGGCAGGGCTCGCGTCACGAACATCCCGCCGGCGAACGTATCTCCCACGTGGACGCTGGTAGAGGAACTCCGCGTCGGCTCGGTCGATGGTGACGGACCGGATGGGTTCGCGTATCTGAAGGGTCTCGTCGTGCTGGACGGGGGAGCTTTCGCCGTCCTCGATTCCCAGGTGCAGGAACTGCGCGTCTTCGGCCCGGATGGCTCCCACCTCGCAACCCACGGCGGAAGGGGCCAGGGACCGGGGGAATTCATGGACGCAAACGGTCTCATGCTCGGCCCCAACGGGCGGATTTGGGTCCCGGATGAGCGCAACGGGCGCATGTCGGTCTTCGATCCCGAGGCCGGCTACATCGAGTCCTTTCCGTTCGACGGCGGGTATTCCGGCTGGGTGTGGAACGGCGCGATGGTGGACGGGAGCCGCATCTACCGGCCGTGGTCGGGCGGGAACCGGGAGCAGATTCGCGTCTACGATCTGACGATGACGCGGATCGACTCTCTGCCTCCGTCCGCCGACCCCCCCGAGGATGAAGAATACGACCCCGCAAGCCAGCCCGGCACCTTCTACCTGGAGCGCGACGGCGGCTACATGGTGTATGGCATCCCGTTCTTCGCGGCCGAGGTCAGGCACATCGATGCGCGAGGCGCCGTGTGGTCCACCCGGGCCGGCGATCCGGAGTATCGAATCACCCGGTGGCAGGCGGAAAGTGGTGCGACGCTCATGGTCGAGACCCGGAGACCCCCCGTCCCCGTGCCTGCGGTCGAACGCGACTCGGTGATCGACGGGATGCGGGAAATGCTCTCGAGCATGGGCGTGGGTGGCCAGTTCGACTGGTCCCGTGTCCCGAATATCAGACCCGCCGTCGAGGCCATCTTCCAGTCGGCCGAGGGGAATCTGTGGGTCCGCACGCCGTCCCGCGACAACGGGGTGTTGTTTGATGTCTACTCCGGCGACGGCGCCTGGCTCGGAACGGTCAGCCTGGGACCCGGCCTGAACCTCTTTGGTCCAGTCGTCCCGGTCGTGCGCGGAGAACTGGTATGGCTGATCGTGACGGACGAGTTGGACGTGAGCTACGTCGTCCGAGGCCGCATCACACCGGCTGACCGACCTCCGTCCTGAGCGCCAACTGTCAAGCGGGACCATCGCCCAACAACTCCGAACCACCTGCGCCACTTGTTCGAAAACGGAACATCCCGTCCCACTATCGGTCGATGGCCGTCCTGGCGCTCATCCTTTGACGGTGGCCATAAGCTCTTGGGCTACCATCTGATACGACCTCCTGCCGTCGATTGGCACGAAGCTTTCTCGTGAGTTCACGATTGAGCGGGGCCGGGCAAGCCGACGGTGGAAGGCAGCGGCCATCAGCATCATCTTTCAGGCGTCGAGCAAGCTGGCGGCTTCAACCGTGCACGAGAATGAGGCAGGCAACCCATGGCGGCGCGTATCCTGATCGCGGACGACCAGAGCGACATTCTTGAAGCACTGCGCCTGCTGCTTAAGGGCGAGGGTTTTGAGACCACGGCCGTCACGTCGCCCGGTGCGGCCCGGCGCGCGGTCGAAAAGGGCGACTTCGACCTGGCCCTGCTCGACCTGAACTACACCCGCGACACCACCTCCGGAAAGGAGGGACTGGGCCTGCTCGGCGACCTGCGCGAACTGGACGAAACCCTGCCCGTGGTCACCATGACCGCGTGGGGAAGCGTGGGCGGCGCCGTGGAGGCGATGCGCCGGGGAGCGCGGGACTATGTCGAGAAGCCGTGGGACAATGAGCGGCTGCTCGCCACGATTCGGACGCAGGTGGACCTCGGCCGGGCTCTGCGCCGAGCCCAGCGGCTCGAGACCGAGAACATCAGGCTCAAGGGGGAGAGCGCACCGACACTCATCGCCGAGTCCGCAGCCATGCGGCCGGTGCTGGAGATCATCAAACGCGTCGGCCCCTCGCACGCAAACGTGCTGATTACCGGGGAGCATGGGACGGGAAAGGAGGTCGTCGCCAGACGGCTGCATGCCGTGTCGCATCGATCCGGGTATGACCTCGTCGCCGTGAACGCGGGAGGGTTTGGCGAAGGGATCTTCGAGAGCGAGATCTTCGGACATGTAAAAGGTGCCTTCACCGACGCCAGGACCGAGCGGGTCGGGTGCTTCGAACTCGCCCACAAGGGCACCCTGTTTCTTGATGAGATCGCCAACGTATCGTTGCAACAGCAGGCCAGGTTCCTGCGCGTGCTCGAGAGCGGCGAGATCCGGCGCGTCGGCTCGTCAAAGGTGCGGCACGTCGATGTGCGGGTCATTTCCGCCACCAACGCCAGCATCGGCGAAGCAGTGGCGAGAGGTGATTTCCGCGAAGATCTGCTCTATCGGTTGAACACGGTCGAGATCGAGCTTCCGCCACTCCGGGACCGTCCCGAAGACATTCCCTTGCTGGCCCGGCACTTCCTGGGGAGGCAGGCGGCCCGGTACGGAAGAGCCATTGTCGGCTTTTCGGGGGGGGCCGAGGCTGCCCTCACGGCGCACGCCTGGCCCGGTAACGTGCGCGAGCTGCAGCACTCGGTCGAGCGGGCCGTGGTCATGGCACGCGGCTCGCACATCCAGGCGGCCGACCTGCGGCTGCGCGGGCGCGAAGGCGATTCGGCAGCCCTCTACGACGTTACGCTGGAGGAGGCCGAGCGCATCCTCGTACGGAAGGCGCTGGATCGCCACGGTGGAAATGTGAGCAAGGCGGCGCGGGCGCTCGGGCTTACCCGCAGCTCCCTCTACCGGCGTCTGAAGCGGATCAGGGCCCAGGACGATGATCGGGAACCCGTGACTGGTTGATCGCGTTCGCGCGGCATGGAAGGCCGGGAGACGGAATGAGCCTCAGGTGGCTGGGTACGCGACACGACAGGCGGGTTCTCCTCCTTACCGTGTTGGCGGGCCTGCCCGCCGTCGTCGTCGCACTCCTGCTGCTCTGGCGGAGCGAGTTCGACCCGGCCATTCGGTGGCCGCTGTCGTTGGCGTTGATCGTTGTTTGGCTCGGGCTCAGCACCGCTGCGAAGAATCATGCGCTCCGTCCGTACGAGACGATCGCGAACATGCTTGCGGCCCTGCGTGAGGGGGACTTCTCGATCAGGGCCAGGGTGGGTGATGCCCGGGACCCTCTCTCGCTGGCCTACCTGGAGCTCAACTCGCTCGAGGAGATCCTGAGGGAGCAGAGGCTCGGAGCCGTCGAAGCCACGGAGACGCTCCGCAAGGTCCTGGAGGAGATCGACATCGTGGTGCTGGCCTTCGACCCGCAAGGTGTGCTGCGCATCGTCAATCGCGCCGGCGAGAGACTGCTCGGCCAACCGGCGGACCGCCTCAGGGGCAGGACAGCGGACGAGTTGCGTCTCTCCAGCCAGTTGACCGGCACTACGCCGCGCACCGTGGAGCTGTCGTTTCCCGGCGGGTCGGGCCGGTGGGAACTCCGGCGCAGTGTCGTCCGCCAGGAGGGGTATCCCCTCAGGCTGATCGCGCTCTCGGACCTGAGCCGCGCGTTGCACGAAGAGGAGCGAAAAGCCTGGCAGCGCATCATCCGGGTGCTGTCCCACGAGATCAACAATTCCCTCGCCCCGATCAAGTCGATCTCGGGCAGCCTCAACAGCCTCCTGCGGCGCATCCGGCTTCCCCCCGAGATCGAGGACGATGTGGAGCGAGGCCTGGGCGTGATCTCGTCACGGGCCGAGACGCTGGGGCGGTTCATGGCGTCATACGCCCGGCTCGCACGGCTGCCGGCACCGAAGCTTGCTCCAGTCCCGGTCGGCAGTCTGGTACAGGTGGTTGCCGACTTGGAGACGCGGGTTCCCGTGGAGGTGGTGGCGGGCCCCGAGGCTACTTGTTCCGCGGACGCGGATCAGCTGCAACAGGCGCTGATCAACCTCGTGAGGAACGCGGCCGATGCCACCCTCGAAGCCGAGGGCCGCCGGGTGCGGCTCGGATGGGAGGTTCATGACGCCAGGGTTGAGATCATCGTCGAAGACGAGGGCCCCGGGCTCGGCGACACCGGCAACCTCTTCGTGCCCTTCTTTACGACGAAGTCCGGGGGCTCCGGGGTCGGCCTCGTGCTGTCACGGCAGATCGCCGAGAGCCACGGCGGAACTCTGTTGCTGGAGAATCGCGGAGACGGCGGCGGAGCGCGGGCGCGCATCGCGATTCCCATGGATTCGGACGACTGAAGAAGAAGACCGCATCCGTAGTCGCTCCGACGGGTCACAACACCCACGGGACCGGTACCTGGGCACCGTCGTCAACCGTTCACAATCGCACGTTCGAGTCCCACAACCGGGCGGACCGCACTTCCCCACGCGGGCCGAAGACACTCCATAACCTGTTGTCTTGAAATCATATAGGCCCGAAGACACCGCCCTGGCACGCTTCTTACAATGTTCTCCCCACGAAGGCATCGATCACTCCGGACGTGGAGCGGGAATCAATGGTTCGAGGCACCGCAGTGGGCGCGGTTCTCGTCCTGATGGCCGGGGTCGGCACCATCTCGACCCCCGCTCGCGCATCGGGCCAGGAACGCATGAGCCTTTCGCTCGAAGAGGCCATTCGGATCGCGAAGGATGGCAACCCGGCCTTTCTGTCGGCGACCAACGACCTGGATCGAGCCACATGGCAGGTCCGCGAGTCCTGGGGTCAGTTCCTGCCTTCGGTCACGGCCGGGGGAGGAGCCCAGTACGAGTACGCGGGCGTGCAGCGCTTCGGCATCTTCTCGTCGGCCGACATCGCGGCGGGCACCACCGACTACCTGCTCTCCAGCTATTTCCTGTCCGTCAACTGGTCCATCGACGGCAACACGTTCTTCCAGGCCAGGTCCGCGCGTGCGAACCAGCGCGCCGCCGAGGCCAGTGGCGCGGCGGACGAGTTTGCCCTGGAGGCCGCCGTGACGCTGCAGTACCTCGCTGCGTTGAGGGCAAGGGACGCGGTCGAAGTAGCGGAGCGTCAGGTGGCCCGCTGGGAGCAGAACTTTGCGCTGATCAGTGCGCGGGTTGACGCGGGAGCCGCCCTTTCGACCGAAGGAAAGCAATCCGAGGTCGACCTGGGGCGAGCCCGGGTGGCCCTTCTCCGGGCGGAAAACCTCTACCGCACCGAGATCGCCCGCCTCATGGAGCAACTCGGCACGGATCTGGGAGCCCCGCTCGAGCTGGCTTCGGACTTCGCCGTGTTCGAACCAGGCTGGGATCGGAGAGAGCTGATCGAGACGGCCATGTCGGGACATCCCGGCCTGCGGGCGGCGCTGGCGTCGGAGGCGTCGGCTTCGGCGCAGGTCAACCGGGCCCGCAGCAGCTACTTTCCGACCGTCTCGGCGTCAGCGGTCTGGTCGGGGTTCACCCGCCAGGTCGGCAACCGGGACTACGTCGTTCAGCAGGCCCGGGGCAGCGTCGACCGCCAGCAGCGAAGCTGCCAGTTCGACAACGCCCTTCTCGCCCACCTGCAGGACCTGCCGGGGCTCACGGCGGAAGACTGCTCGAAGTACGTGCTCACCGAGCAGATGCGCCAGCAGGTCCTGGCGGCGAACCAGACGTTCCCGTTCGACTTTACCAGGCAGCCGCTGAGCCTTCGCCTGAGCGTGAGTCTCCCTGTATTCGAGGGCTTCACCCGACAGCGCAACATCGCCCAGGCCCAGGCGGACCGGCGAGATGCCACGTACGCTCGCAGGGCGGAGGAACTCAGGCTCCGGGCGGCCGTTACGCAGTCCTACGACGATCTGGCGACGGCATACCGGGCCCTGCGCATCCAGGAGCGCAATCTCGAGGTCGCGTCCGAGCAGCTCGAGCTCGCGCGCCGGCGCTATACGCTCGGGGCGGCCCCGTTCCTGGAGCTTCTGGATGCGGAAGACTCGATGGCGCAGTCGGAGCGCGACCACCTGGCTGCCGTGTACGACTTTCATGCCGCCATCTGGTCGCTTGAAGCCGCGGTCGGGCGGCGTCTGCGGCCCGACGCCGAGCTCTGAGAGGAAGACCGTGTCTGCAATCCTCGATGACGTCCGCTACTCCCTGAGGTCCCTTCGGAGGACCCCCGGGTTCACCGTCGTGGCCGCATTGGTGCTCGCTCTGGGGATCGGCGCCACGAGCGCGATCTTCAGCGTGCTGAGCGCCGTGGTGTTGCGGCCCGTGCCGTTTCCGGACGGCCATCGGGTGGTGAACCTGGCGTGGAACTACGGTACCTACGTTTCTCCCTACCTGACGGCAGCCAGGTTCTCGTACTGGCAGGAGCGCACACGCTCCCTGGGCACGTTCGCGAGCTGGCAGTCGTTTTTCGGACGGGTCGGCGAAGTCGGTGAGATCACGGGCGCTCAAGGCCTGCGCGTAACCGCGGGCTTCTTCGGCGTAGTGGGCATGTCGCCGACGGTGGGTCGCGCCTTCGCCGCGGATGAATACCGGCCCGGAGGGCCCAGGGTCGCGGTGGTGTCTCCCGGGTTCTGGCGAGAGCACTTCGGCGAACCGGTGGATGTGTCCGGCCGCGTCTCGATCAGGCTTGAGGAAGAGCCCTACGCGATCGTCGGGCTGCTTCCCGAGGACTTCGCGTTCCCCTACGTCCCGGAACCCGTCGAGATGGTCCTGCCCACCGAGATACCACCCGTCGATCCTGACGACCACGGCGAGAACTGGCCGGCCATCGCGAGACTTGGCGAGGACTACACGATGAATGACGCCCGGACCGAGGTGGCGTCGCTCAATGCCGGTTTCGGGATGACGTACCCGCAGCAGGCCGCCGAAGCTGAACCCGGAATGACGCTCGACTCCTTCGCGGAGTTGTACGTCGGGCAGACGGCGAATGCGATCTGGATCCTGATGGGTGCCGTCATGGCCGTCCTGCTGATCACTTGCGCCAACGTCGGCAACCTGTTCCTGGTCAGGGCACTGCGACGGCGAGGAGAGATGGCGCTGTGCGCTGCTCTCGGCGCCACGCAGAGCCGGATCCTGCGGCTTGGCATGGCGGAGGCCATCGTGGTGGCGGCGGCGGCGGGCGCCGCCGGAGTCGCGCTCGCGGTCTGGGGCGCCAATGTGCTCGTCGCATGGGCACCCGTCCGGCTGCCGCTGGCAGGCTCGATCACGGTGGACTGGAGGGTTGTGGCGTTCACGACCGTGATCTCGCTGACGGCTGCCGTCGTGGTGAGCCTGGTGGCCGCGTGGCCCGCGGTGCGAGGGGGACTGTGGCGGGCGCTCAGACAGGGCTCCCGGACCACGACCGGGCAGCGTCGGTTGCAGGAGGCGCTGGTGTCGGGGCAGACGGCGCTCTCGACCATCCTGCTTGTGGCCGCCGGTCTGCTCTTCACCACCTGGTCGAACCTCAGGCAGGCCGACGCCGGATTCGATCCCGAAGCACTCGTAGCCGTAAAGCTGCCGATCAGACCGCCGAACTACGACACTTCCGAGCAGCTCGGTCAGTTCGCGCAGGGCGTAATCGAGGGTGTGCGAACCTCGGAGGGGATCGATCTCGTCGCCGGAGCGAGCAGCCTCCCCTTCGAGCGGGGCCTGAACTTCCCGATTTCAATCGCGGGGCGTGATGAATTCGGTGGTTCGGTCGAGCTGCGAACCGTCACCCGGGGCTACTTCGAGACGCTGGCGATCCCGCTGGTCCGCGGACGACCGTTCACGCCGGCGGATGGTCGGGGCGCAGTCCCGGTCGCCATCGTCAACGAAACGTTCGCACGCAACTACTTTCCCGGCGCCGACGCCGTCGGACAGCGCATCGATCTCGGGCGAATAAACAACGAGTATCGATTCCCTTCGATGGCAGGGCCCGGAGTCCGGATCGTCGGTGTGGCCGCGGACGTGCAGGATGTCTCGTTCCGGACCGAGGTCCGGCGCACCATGTACCTTCCGCACGCTCAAGCCGGCGACTACATCGCCAGCATCCGAGCCGCGATGCCGGTTTTCGTCGTGCGGAGCACCCTGCCGTTGGAGCGACTCGAACGGGCGTTCGGGCAGGCGATACGCACGGTGGATCCCGCGCTTCCCGGCCCCGACGTCTTCGCTCTGAGCGAGACGGTCGCGGAGTCGATGGCCCGGGAACGATTCGGCACCCTGCTCGTGACGCTCTTCGGCGCTCTCTCGCTCATCCTGACGGCGGTCGGCGTTTACGCCGTGCTCGCCCAGACCGTACGAAGTCGTCGTCGCGAGATCGGAATCCGAATGGCCGTAGGCGCGAGTGGCGACAAGGTACTGCGGCTGGTCGTCGTGCGAGGACTGCTCCCGGTCGTCGTCGGGATCGGCGTTGGACTCGCGGGTGCGATGGCCTTCTCGGGTCTGCTCGAAGCCTATCTCTGGGGCGTCACGGGCACCGACGCCAGGACGCTCGGCGGAGCCGCGGCCGGAATCCTCGCTGTGGCCATCTTCGCGTGCTGGATTCCCGCACGAGAAGCGATCGGAGTGGATCCGGTCACAGTCCTGACCTCATGAGAACCCCAAGGAGCCAGACTTGGACATCATTCGCGATACCGGCCCCCGAAAGCGGAAGAAGAAGCTGGCGTGGAGCGCAACGGCCATCGGCGCCTTCGCGATCGCCGTCTTCGGATGGCAGCTGCTTCCGTCGGGCGTCCCGACCGTTGATGCCGCCATCGTATGGAGCGACACGGTGGCGCACGGAACCTTGATTCGGCAGGTACGGGGTCCGGGCACTCTCGTACCGGAGCAGATGCGCTGGATCACTGCGGTCACCGCCGGACGCATCGAGCAGATTCTCTCTCTGCCCGGCGCCGACGTGTCGGCCGGTGATCTCATCATGCGCTTGAGCAATCCCGATGTGGACATGCAATTGCTGCAAGCCCAGCAGCAGTTGTCGGCGGCCGACGCGAGCCTCGTTCAACTGCGCACCAGCCTGCGGATGCAGGAGCTTCAACAGCGCGCCACCACGGCAACGGTGCGTGCGGACTACCTCGAGGCGGATCGCGCCTATCGCATCAACCAGCAGCTCTTCGACGAGAACCCGGAACTCGTCGCCCGGGCCGACCTCGACCGGTCACGCGAGTCCGTGGAAGCCCTGTCGCTTCGTCTCGAGACCGAGGCGGAGCGCTTGGCCGTGATCCAGGCCACGACAGAGGAGCAGATCAGCGCCCAGGAGGAACAGATCACGCGCCTCGCCGACCTGGTTCGGTTCAGCCGCGATCGAATCCAGTCCATGCACGTGACCGCGTCGGTGGGCGGCGTGCTGGCGCCGCTCGACATTCCGCTCCAGGAGGGACAATGGGTGCAGTCGGGGCAGGCCCTGTCGCGAGTCGTCGCTCCAGGCCGCCTGAAAGCGGAGATCCGCATACCGCAGACTCAGGCGCAGGAGATCGCCGTCGGACAGGTCGCGATGATCGACACCCGGACGGACACGATTCAGGGGCGGGTCGTGCGCATCGATCCCGCGGTTCGGAGCGGCACGGTGACGATCGACGTCGCGCTTCCGCCGAGCCTTCCGCCGTCGGCGCGGCCCGATCTCAGCGTTGACGGAAGCGTCATCGTCGAGCGCCTCGACGACGTCGTCCACATGGGCCGTCCGACCTTCGGGCAGGCCAATCAACAGACGAGCCTCTTCAAGCTGGTCGATGGCGGTCGGTTCGCGGAGCGCGTCACCGTCCGCCTCGGCGCCAGTTCGCTCAACGACATCGAGGTACGCGAGGGACTGCAGCCGGGCGATGTCGTGATCCTGTCGGACATGTCCCAATGGGACGGGTTCAACCGGGTGAGGCTGAGGGGACGCGGAGGAGAACGATGATGACCGATGATGCGCTGATCCGACTGGACGGCGTGGGCAAGGTCTTCCTGGCCGAAGAGGTGGAGACCCACGCGCTGTCGAACATCAATCTGTCGATAGAAAGTGGCGAATACGTATCGATCGCGGGGCCGTCGGGCTGCGGCAAGACGACGTTGCTGTCGATTCTGGGATTGCTGGACGGCCCCACGACGGGGCGATACCTGCTCGACGGCACCCCGGCCGAGAACCTGGATGCCAGCCAGCGGGCCCGAGTCCGCAACCGGGCGATCGGCTTCATCTTCCAGGCGTTCAACCTGATCGGTGATCTCACCGTGTACGAGAACGTCGAGTTGCCGCTGACCTATCGCGGGATGGGGGCCGCGGAACGCAAGGAGCGCGTGCAGGAGTCGCTCGAGCGCGTGGGGCTCGCTCATCGCACCCGGCACTACCCCAATCAGTTGTCGGGCGGCCAGCAGCAACGTGTCGCGGTCGCGCGCGCCATCGTGGGAAAGCCGCTCATCCTGCTCGCGGACGAGCCCACCGGAAACCTCGACTCCCGGAACGGAAGCGCTGTGATGAGGTTGCTCGAGGAACTGCATGACGATGGCGCCACGATCTGCATGGTGACGCACGATCCGCGCTATTCCCACCTGGCCGACCGGACCGTCCACCTCTTCGACGGGCAGATCGTGAGCGAAGACGAAGCTCAGCGACAGGTGCTGGAGACGGTCGGTCCCTGAGCATGGAGGACCGCCGCGGAATTGGAGCAGGCGGCTTCATGAGTCCGACGATTCGGAACGCGTTGCGGCGCCTGAAACGAAACCCCGGATTCAGCTTCTTTGCGGTCGCGACGCTCGGTCTGGGCATCGGGCTCAACACGGCCCTCTTTTCCGTCGTCCATCAGGTGCTCATCGCTCCCCTTCCGATTCCCGGCTCCGAGGGGATCCTGATGCTCACGCAGCGGAATCCTCGACTCGGCAGCGGCTTGAATTCCGTATCACCCGCTGGCTACCTGGCTCTGGAGCAGGGGCTGAGGACCATCGATCCGGTAGCTGCATTTCAACCGATCGAACTCACGACAATCGATGATGAACAACAACCCCGTCTCGTGCGGGCTGCCAGTGTAACTCCCAGCTTCTTTCGCATCGTAACTCCGCGACCGATACGCGGGAGAACTCTCACCGACGAAGACCTCGGGCCAGCACGCGAGTACTCGAGCCTGGATCACGGCAACGCGGTGTTCGTCAGCGAACGCCTCTGGCGGGAGGCGTTCGGCGCGCGCGAGAATCTCGTCGGCGGTTCGATCCATCTGGACGGGCGAAGGGTCACGGTAGTGGGGATCGCGCCGGAGGGATTCGATTTCCCGCTGGGCACCGACGTCTGGCTACCGCTGCTATTCGGAGACCGGGCGTCTGTCGATTGGGGTAGTTTCCGCCTCGGTGTCGTCGGGCGCGTGCAGCCGGGACGCTCCCTCGCAGACGCACAGGTGGACGCAAACGGCGTGGCCGAACTCTACCGGAACGCCGTGCCTCCCCCGTACGAGGGGATGACGTTTCCGCTCACGACGGTGAAGGAGCGCCTGGTCCAGGATCTACGCCCGAACCTGGTCCTGCTGTTCGTCCTGGCCGGGCTTGTTCTCCTGGTCATCTGCACCAACCTGGCTTCCCTCTTTCTCATCACCGGCGTCGTTCGTGAGCGGGAGTTTGCGATCCGCGTCGCCAACGGAGCCTCGCCGGGCGATCTTCTCGCGCAACTGACGGGAGAGATGGCCATCATCCTGGCTCTCGCCACCGTCCTCGCTCTGGCTACGGGCGCGCTCGGTCTCTCCGTTCTCAACTCGATCATGCCCGACCAGGTCAGCTTCCTGTGGTCCTTTCGCCTGGACCTGTGGTCGCTCGGCTTCTGTCTCCTCGTCGCGACCGGCGCGGGTGCGCTCACGGGGCTGTGGCCCGTCAGGCGCGCCACGCGGCTCGATCTCACGGCCCGACTGATCGGCCTCGGAGCGACCAGGCGCTCCGGGGGACAAGGCAGGGCGCACGCGGTCTTCGTGGCGGCCCAGGTGGCGCTGGCCATCGTAATCGGAACAGCAGCCTGGGTCCTGACGGCCACATACATTCAGTTCCGAACGGGCGACCGCGGGTTCGAGCCCGAGGGTGTTTCCGTGGCGGAGTTGACGCTGCCCCGCGATCGATATCCTCGCATCCCCGAACAGAGTGCCTTCCTCCAGTCGGTACTGGATCGAGTTCGAGCGTCGCGGCGCGTGTCCTCCGTCGCGGCTGCCATTCGACTCCCGATCGTCGACATGGCCGGCGGCATCTATGTGCGCCCACCCGGCGTGGAGCCCGACAGCGAGCTGGAGTCGATCGGGGTCACGTTCAACGCGGTCGCCGGAGCCTACTTCCAAACGCTCTCGATCGATCTCCTGGAAGGCCGGGGATTCGAAGATCTGGATTACACCGGGGCACCCCCTGTGGCGGTGATCAGCCGCGAACTGAGAACTATGCTGTTCCGCGATGAGGAGGTCATCGGGCGGGATCTGGTGCTGGGGCCCTGGCCCGATCAGCCACGACGCATCGTCGGCGTCGCCGCAGGGGTGGCTCAGGGTGGCTTTACGGGACCGCTGGCGCCTGCCGTGTACCTCCCGTACGGTCAGGTCGAGAGTAGTCCCCTGCCTCACGTCTATGTGATGGCTCGAGGTGACTCCCCACCGGACAGTATCGCCGCGGATCTCACCGGCGCCATCACGGGCCTTGATCCCGGGATCGCACCTTCGGACCTGTCTCCGATGGAATCCCGGATCCGCCGACTCGGGCGACCGTGGGCGGCGGCCACCGGGGTCACCACTCTGATCGGCCTTCTGGCGCTGGGGCTCGCCCTGTCCGGTGTCTACGCGGCGACCTCCGGATTCCTGGTCGCGCAGGCGAGCGAAGCGGGTGTGCGCTCGGCGATGGGCGCCGGTCCACTCAGGTTGATCTGGTTTCTGTCGCGACGGGGAGCGATATGCCTGGCCGCCGGACTTCCCTTCGGGCTGGTGGGCGGGTTGGCCGCGGTCCGGGTCGCTCAGACGGCTCTCCCCGGGGCGGAGGGTCCGGGGATGGAGGCGGCGGTAGTCGTGTGCGGTACCGTGTTTCTGACGGCAGGGATTGCCATCATAAGGCCTGTCCTGTCGACTGTCCGGCGGGATGCGATGGGGTTGATCCAGCACGGGCTGTCGGGGCGTTCCGCATGACTACCGCTCGGTGGCCGTCATCGCCAGCAGCTCTCGTGACTCACCCTGACTCCACCGGCGTCATTCCCACATACTTGAGCCCGCTCCCCGTGTTGAAGAGCACGGTCTCGTCGTCCTCGGAGAGCAGCCCCATCTCCTTCAGTTCCGGCACGGCCGCCAACACGGCTCCTCCCTCCGGGCACGCGAAGATGCCGGTGCACTCGCCCATCGCGCGCACCGCCTCGGCCATCGCCGCGTCCTCGATCGCGACCGCGCCACCCCCGGATTCCCTGATCGCGCGCAGCATGAGGAAGTCGCCCACCGCCGCCGGGACCCGCAGACCTGCCGCATAGGTCTCGGCGTCGTCCCAGAACCGGGCGGCCTCGGTTCCGTCCTGCCAGGCGCGCACCACCGGCGCGCACCCGGTCGGCTGAACCGAGAACATCTTCGGGCGCTCGCTCCCGATCCAGCCCATCCGCTCCATCTCGTCGAACGCCTTCCACATCCCGATGAGGCCGGTGCCGCCGCCCGTCGGGTAGATCACGGCGTCCGGCAGCCGGAACCCGAGTTGTTCGAAGACCTCGTACCCCATCGTCTTCTTGCCCTCCACGCGGTAGGGCTCCTTCAACGTGGAGAGATCCCACCAGCCCATGTAGTCCGCCCCCTCGCGCACGACCTTGCCGCAGTCGGTGATGAGGCCGTCCATCAGCACCAGGTCGGCGCCCAATCCCTGGATTTCCTCCACGATGGTGGCCGGGGTGTCGTTGGGCGCGACGATGTGAACCGGCAGCCCGCCCGCGGCTCCGTACGCGGCCGCAGCGCTGCCCGCGTTGCCCGCCGTGGGAATGGCCAGCTCCTTCGCCCCCAACTCCTTCGCGCGCGATACGGCCAGGCACAGCCCGCGGTCCTTGAAGCTGCCGGTGGGGTTCATGCCTTCGTTCTTCACCCAGAGGCGGCGCATGCCGTAGCGCCTGGCGAGGCGCGGTGCGTCCGTGAGCGGCGTCCAGCCCTCTCCGAGGGACAGCTGGCATTCGGGAACCCGTACCGGCAGCACCTCCTCGTAGCGCCAGAGATCGGGCCGCCGTCCCTCCAGATCACCCGGGCGGAAGTGGCGCCGGATGGTGTCCAGGTCGTAGCGGGCGAACAGCGGTCTACCGGCGGGCGAGAGCCCCATCAGCTGCTCGCTGTCGAAGGTCTCGCCTGTCCAGGTGCACTCCAGGTGACTTGCGCCGCGCGCCTTCCACGGAATTGCGCTCATTCAATCGCCTTCCAGGGCTTAGGGTGATGCTCCAACCTTGTTTCGCGTGGCAGGCACGAGGCCCTGCAGACCGTCGGCACAGGCCGCGCCCCCCCCGGATGTTCCGAAACTTCGGCGGGTGCTTTAGGCTTCTTGAGGATGCGGCGCAAGGGTACAGGCAACCAACTGCCGCCGCAACTCATCCAACAGACGTAGTTCGGGACACCGGAACAGGTCTGGATACAACCCGAATGAGTCGAGCACAGAGGACATTCGCGCTTCGCGACGAGCGGGTACCGACGGATGAAGGGATGAACGAATCCCG
This sequence comes from Gammaproteobacteria bacterium, assembly GCA_028821195.1. GTDB lineage: Bacteria > Gemmatimonadota > Gemmatimonadetes > Longimicrobiales > Gaopeijiaceae > BD2-11. The sequence continues at coordinate 29,336 of JAPPHB010000090.1, read as the reverse complement.
GCTGATCCGCAGGGCGAGCGAAGGTGACGCTCGGGCGGTGCGGTCGCTTTACGACCGCTACAGCCCCCGCGTGTATGCCGTGGTGCGCAGAATCGCCGGGGACGACCATACGGCCCAGGACTACGCCCAGGAGACCTGGGTGCGCGTCATCCGGGCGCTGCCGACGTTCCGCGGCGAATCGAAGTTCTCGACCTGGCTGCACCGCATCGCCGTCAACGCGGCGCTGCAATCGAGGCGCCGGGAGAGCACCCGGCAGGATCGGGAGGTGCCGATCCCGGATACCGTTCCGGTGCGTTACTCGCCAGGGGATCCTCTCCTGGCGCAGCGGCTGGAACGAGCAATGGACCGGCTCCCGGAGGGGATGCGGCGCGTGCTGATCCTTCACGACGTGGAGGGCTACACGCATCAGGACATCGGTGAGATGTTGGGCGTGACGGCGGGAACATCCAAGTCGCAGCTCTTCAAGGCGCGGGCGAAAATGAGACAATGGCTGGGTTCGGTTCACGAACCCCGACACGAACAGGAGCGGGAAGCATGGAGCATCTGAGTCTGGAAGCTCTGGCTCGCCTGGTTGACGAGACACCATTCAGGAGCGAGAGGCGGCACCTGGCGCGCTGCCCGGACTGCTCCCGGGAGCTGGAGCGGCTGCGTGAGCAGACGGAGACGCTGGGGTCGCTGCCGGACCTGCGGCCGGCGCCCGGAGACTGGCCGGCGCTGGAGGCACGGCTGGAACGCGAGGGACTCCTGCGCGGAAGCAATCCGGCTGATGCGGTCATCCGCCTGATCGACCGCAGGCGCGGCTGGATGCAGGCCGCCGCCGCGCTGGTGCTCTTCCTTGCGGGAGGTCTCTCCGGAGCGGTGCTGGCACCGGCGGAATGGGGTCTGCAGGCAGGTGGCGGACAAGTTGCAGCGGGCGAGATGACGGCGAGCGGGGTGTCCCCGGCCGAACTCTCCATCGAGGAGGCCGCAACTCCCGAGGAAGCGGCCCAGGTCCTGCATCTCGCGGAACAGAACTACCGGGACGCGATGCTGCGGTATCGGGCGCTGACCCGCGGTCCCGAGGCCGAGACACCCATGGATCCCCGTCGTCTTGCGGTCATCGACGCGATGGTAGCCATGGGACAGGCGGCCGTTCAGGAAGCTCCCGACGATCCGTTCCTGAACGGGTTCCTGGTCAGCGCGGTAGCGGAGCGCGAAGCGGCGTTGAACGCGCTCTTCGCCTCCGCCGATCGGTACTAGCATGCTCCGTTTCGGCGCTTCCGGAGCCTTGCTCCTGCTGCTTTCGCTGTTAGCCGCGGGCGCGGAGGCTCAGACGCGGGTCCAGGCGGCTGAGGGTGGCTGGATCGGCATCCAGGTCGAAGGCCGCGCGCGGCCCGACGGTTCCACCCGCGTGATGATCGTGCGGGTGGACCGCGGAAGTCCCGCCGACCGGGCGGGGGTGCGTCCGTTCGATCTCCTGGTCCGTCTGGATGGGGCCGATGTCTCGCCGGAAGCCCTGGTCGAGCTGGGCGAGCGGCTTCGCCCCGGGCTTCCCGTCGAACTCACCCTGCTGCGCGCAAACCGGGAGCGGACCCTGCGCGTGGTCGCCGGAACGCGGCCCGATCCCATGGATCCGGCCACGATGGAGGAGTTCACCGCGCGCGTCGACTCGGCGCGCCTGCAGATCCTGCGCATGGTGGACTCGCTCATGGCCGATACGACCTGGGCGAGAATTCGGACCGACATGGAGGCCGTCCGCCGGGCCATGGTCGAGCAGGCCGAGCCCACCGGCGAACTGGAAGCGGCCGCAGAGGTGATGGAGCGGGTACAGGAAATGATGGTGCGGGCCCGTGAGGCGATGCGCTCCCAGCGTTTCGGGCCCCGGCCGCAGGGCGGGCCGCCCCCGGCACGTATACGGATTTCGGTCGACGAAACCGGGCCGGACGAGCGCGGAGGCCGCAGGGTGTCGCCCGCGCGCGGGCGCATCACCATCGACGGCAGTGGCTTCGGCGGACGCAGAGGCCCCGGGGGCCCGCCCCCGGGCGTTCGCTTCCGGTCTCCCTACCTGCTCGGTGACCGTTTCGTAGCGGGAGCCCAACTCGAAGTGGCGGAACCGGACACTGCGGCCAATTCCGGCGCGCAGGGAAGAAGGTTTCAGGTCGTACAGGTCGTGGAGGGCAGTCCCGCCTACCGCGCCGGCCTGGCGCCCGAGGACGTGATCGTGAGCATCGGTGGAGAGCCCGCAAGCAGCCTGACGGAATTCCGCATCAGGCTGGGGCGGCTGATCCGCCGGGGTCGCCCGGAGATGCAGGTGGTGCGCGGCGACACGACCCTGGTGGTCATTCTGCCGCGACAGTAGGGAGCCTGGCGCCCCCCGCCCTACTCGTACCTGAGCGAGTCGATCGGATCGAGCAGCGCCGCCCGGCGCGCGGGCCAGATCCCGAAGAAGAGCCCGATCCCCGCTGAGAAGAGCAGCGCCACAGCCACGGCCGCCGGCGCCACCGCCGTTTCCCAGCCCGCGGTGTTCGAGAGCAGCTCCGCGCTGCCGACTCCGGCCGCCACCCCCAGAATCCCGCCCAGCGTGCACAGCACCAGCGACTCGATGATGAACTGGAGCAGGATGTTCAACCGCGTGGCCCCCATGGCCTTGCGGATGCCGATCTCGCGGGTGCGCTCGGTGACGCTCACCAGCATGATGTTCATGATGCCGATGCCGCCCACCAGCAGGCTGATCGCGGCGATGCCGCCGAGCAGATAGGTGAAGGTCTGCTGCGTCTCGTTGAACGACTCGAGCAGCTGCGCCGAATTGCGGATGGAGAAGTCGGCCTCCTCACCGGGCGGAATGCGGTGCTCGCGCCGCAGGATGCGGTCGATGTCGGCGTAGGCCGCGTCCATGGAACCTTCGTCCAGGACCTTCACGCTGATGGAGTTCAGCCGGTCCCGGCCCCCGAACACCCGGTACTGGGCCGTGCTCAGCGGGATGTAGACGCGCTCGTCCGGCTGCGACCAGGGGCTGGACTCGCCCTGCTCTTCGAGGACGCCGATGACCTCGAAGGGGATCCCGCGGATCTGGACGGTGCGCCCCACCAGCAGCGCCGCTGGCGTCTCCAGCTGGTTGGGGATCTCTGACCCCACGACGGCCACGCGGCGGCGGCCCTGCACTTCGCCTTCGTCGAATATCCTTCCGAGAGCCAGATCGATGTTCTGGACGTCGAAATACTCGGGCCAGGTGCCCAGCACCTCGTTGCTCGAGTTCCAGCGCAGATAGGAAACCTGCTGGCGCTGCTCGATCTCGGGAGCGATCAGAAGCGTGCCCCCGGTCTGCATGCGCAGCGCCTCCGCATCCTCGTCGTACAGGCGCGCGCGCGCGCCGCCGTCGCGGATGCCCCGGAACATGCTCTGCCCGGGCCGGATGGTGAGCACGTTGGTGCCCATGTTCTGGATCTGCTCTTCCACGCGCTGTTGCGCGCCCTCGCCCAGCGACACCATGGCGATCACCGCGGCGACGCCGATGATGATGCCGAGCGTGGTGAGGAACGAGCGCAAAGCGTTGACCCTGATGGCCTGAAGGGCGACGACGACGATTTCCTTGATCAGCATTTCGGATCTCCGGGCTGCCTCAGCGCCTTCCGCCGCGCGGGGTACCTCCTCCGAACGGGCTTCCGCCGCCCATCCGCTCGCGCATGCGGTCGATGAACTCCTGCTGCTGCGCCTGCAGCTGGGCCGCGCCGATCAGCGCCACCTCCTCCCCTTCTTCGACCCCGACCAGCACCTCGGTGTTGTCCCAGTCGTTCACGCCGATCAGGATGGGGCGCGGCTCGATGGTGCCATCGGCGGAGACCACGAACGTGATCGCCGGACGGGGCGCGCCCTCCTGTTCGCGACGGCCGGCAAACCCCCCGACGCCGGCGCCCATGGGATCCATCATGCCCTGGCCCGCGCCGGGGCCCATGCCCATCATTCCGGCACCGTTGCCGGCCGCGGCGCCCAAGCGCCCACCAGCGCCCATTCCAGCACCGGCGCCGGCGCGCGCTCCGGGACGGCCAGTGCCCGCTCCAGGGTCTCCGTTCACAGCCGCTTCGGGATCGCCGCCGTTCTCCGCGCGGGCCTGCATCATCTGCTCACGCATCTGCTCGCGCGAAATCTCCCCGCTCGCCAACTGCTCGCGAAGTTCCTGCAGGCGCGCGTTTCCGTCCATCCCGCCCACCGGCCCCCGGCCCGCCATCATTCGTCCGGAGGTGCCGTCCGGTGCCGCCATGAACCCGCCGGGCGCGCCGGAGCCGCCCGGCAACGAGGCACGCAGGTCCGCGAACACCGACCGGTCCATCTCGATCGCATCCGGGTCCATTCCGAGCACCATCGCCGCGGGCGCCATCTCCTGGAACTGGACGAGCGCGTTGTTGGGGATGAGCAGGGCGTTCGGCCGCTCGGCGACGAGGATCTCCACCTCCGCGTTCATGCCGGGCTTGAGCAGGCCGCCACGGTTATCGATCATCACGATCACCGCGAACATGGTCACGTTCTGCTGGACCTCGGCCTGCGGTTCGATCTTGTCGACGATTCCCGCGAAGGTGCGCCCCGGGAATGCCTCCACGGTCACCGTTGCGGTCAGGTCGGCCGAGATCTGCCCGACATCGGTCTCGTCCACCAGCGTGCGCACCTGCATCTCGGCCAGGTTCGCCATCATGAACAGCGTCGTGCCGCCGGACACGTTCTGCGACGCGGACTGGATGACCTGTCCCTCCTCGACGTTCTTCTGGATGATGGTGCCGGCCATGGGCGCGCGAATGGTCACGTCGCTCAGGCGCAGCTCGGCCAGTTCCATGCTCGTGGTGGCCTTGACCAGGCTTGCCTGCGCGTTCGCGAAGTCCAGGTTGGCGGACTCGTGCTCGGCCTCGGTGATCACACCGGCTTCCAGGAGCAGGCGGGAGCGCTCCAGTTGGGCGGTTGAAATCTCCACCCGCGCCCGCGCCACGTTCAGGTCGGCTTCGGTCTGGTTGAAGTCGTTGCGCACGTCGCGCGGATCGATCTCCGCGAGCAGCGCGCCCGGCTCGAGCTCGTCCCCGGTGTCCACGTGCAGGCGCAGAATCTCGCCCGAGGCCTTGGACTTGACCTCCACGGTGCGCACGGGCTCCATCAGGCCGGTTGCCTCGGCCACCAGGCGCAGGTCGTCGCGCAGAGCCGGCATCGTCGTGAGACCGGGCGTCTCTTCCACCGTGTCGGCGCCATTGCAGGCCGCCACGGCCAGCAGTACGAGAAGCCTCATGCCCCCGTTCGTCAGTGCCTTGGTGCTCACGTTCATTTCCTCTCCAGAGAATCCTGCGTCGCAGGCTGAGGTGTCGTTGCTCAAACGGTCGCCGCCACCATCGGCTCGTTCAGGAAGTCGCGCGCGACCAGGCCGTCGAGCAGATGAATCTGGCGCTGCGCGTATTGCGCGATGTCGTGCTCGTGCGTGACGACGAGGATGGTCTGCCCCTGCCGGTGGAGCTCGACGAAGACCGACATGATCTCCTCGCTGGTGGTGGAGTCCAGGTTGCCCGTGGGCTCGTCGGCCAGCAGGATCGCGGGCCCGTTGACGAGAGCGCGCGCGACCGCCACGCGCTGCCGCTGGCCGCCGGAGAGCTCCGGCGGGCGGTGGTCCATGCGCAACCCCAGGCCCACCGTCTCCAGTGCCTCGCGGGCCCGCTGGCGCCGCTCGCGGGCGGACACGCCGGCGTAGATGAGCGGCAGCTCCACGTTGTGCAGCGCGGTGGCGCGGGGCAGCAGGTTGAAGGTCTGGAACACGAACCCGATCTCACGGTTGCGGACGTGGGCGAGCTGATCGTCGCTCAGGTCGCTCACGAGCTGCTCGTTCAGCCAGTACTGCCCACGGGTGGGTGTGTCCAGGCAGCCGATCAGGTTCATGAAGGTGGATTTGCCGCTGCCCGAGGGTCCCATGATGGCGACGAACTCGCCCCGGCTGATCTCGAGGTCGACGCGGCGAAGGGCGCGGATGGTCTCCGCTCCCAGGACGTAGTGCTTGGTCAGTCCGGACGTTTGGATAACAGGTCGGCTCACAGTTCGCTCCCCAGAATCGCCTCCAGTTGCGCACGCGCGACCGCGTAGTCGTATCGCGCCGTAACCAGACCCGACTCCGCCTGCACGAGGGCGATCTGACTCGTGATCAGGTCGAGGATGGTCGCAACGGAGAGATCGAAGCGCTGCTGCACGACCCGGAGGTCCTCCTCCGCCACATCCCTCGCCTCGATGGCGATGGCGATGGCCTGCTCGGAGGTCCTCAGCGCGAACACCGCTCCATCCACCTGCGCGCGGACCAGAAGTCTGGCATCCTCCTCCTGTACGAAGGCGACGCGTTCCTGATTCTCGGCGCGCGCGATGTTCTGGTCGCGGTTGAAGCCATCGAACACGTTGTAGCTGCCGGAGAGGCGAACATTCCACGAAGTCGTCCCGCCGTCGAAGGCGACTTCCCTGTTTGCCCAGCTGTAGCCGGACGAGACGCGGAGCGACGGGAACCGCGAGGCCCGGGAGGAACCGGCGGCTGCGGAGGCGGCCCGCGCGGCTGCGCGGGCGCTGCGGACGGCCGGCGAGCGCTCTTCGGCGAGGAGGAACATCTCCTGCTCGCTCAGAGCGAACGGACTCGGGCCGAGATCGTCCGGAAGCTCGGGCATGACCGGCTCCGGCAACCCCACCTGCCGCCCCAAGGCGAAACGCGCCGCGCGGGTGGCGGCCTCCGCCTGAAGCACCGACTGCATCGCGTTCGCCACCTCCAGTCGGGCCCGCAGCGTGTCGGAGCGCGTCCCGGAGCCCAGTTCGGCGCGGCGACGCGTGTTGGCCAGGCTCTCCTCGGCCCGTTCCACGCTTGCCAGCGCCACTTCCAGCAGGTCCGCCTGGCGCAGGGCGGCGAAGTACAGATCCTTGGTCTGCAGAATCACGCCGAAGCGCTGGTTCTCCATGTCCGCCTCGGCGGCGGCGATGTCCGCTCTCGCCCGATCCATGTTGGCGAAGCGCTGGCCACCGTTGAAAAGGCTGTACGACAGCGAGAGGCCCGCGTTATAGCTCTGGCTCGCGCCGACGACGGTGCGCTGGGTGGCCGCGTCGAACCGCTGGCTGCTGTTGGTCGACGCGCCGGAGCTGAGGCTCAGGGTCGGGAGAAAGCCTCCCCAGGCGGCCCGGTGCGAGACGCCGGCGTTGTCCAGACCGGCGCGCGCCTGCGCCATCGACGGGTGTACCTGCAGCGACCTTGCGATCGCCTCGTCCAGCGTAAGCGGCTGCTGCGCCGAAAGGGTGCCCGCAAGGGCGAGCGCGGCGATGGCGTGCGCGGAGAAGCGCCGCCAGTGCTTCATACTTTGCGTGACCATTCTCCCCCGTCCCATTCTCTCCCCTCCCCGTCCCTGTCGTCCCGCTGGGGACGCGCCTGGTCGCCCTGCGTACGGTCACGATCGCGTCCGCTGGCTTCGGACCGCGACCTCTCCCTGTCCCTTTCGTCTTCCAGATCTCTGCGGCGGTCGAAATCGTTCAGCAGGGCATCGTACTCGGCAGCCTGCTCCGGGGTGAGCACCGCCCTGATGGAGGAGCGCGTCGACTCGATCAACTCCCCGTACCCCGTCCGGTAGTCCGCCCGCAACTGCCGCATCATCGTGCGCGACTGGCCTACGATCGAATCAACCTGAACCTGCTGCTCGGCGCTCAGTCCGACGCGCTCGACGATCAGGCCGCGACGGCGGGTCTCCCCTCCGCGATCCTCATCCGCCTCCTCCGCCGCCACGGCGGCAGGCGCCGTGGGCGCCCCGGGTTCTGCCTGAGCCGACGATGTCCTCGACCACACCAGGCCGAGAAGGAAGCCGGCCACCAGGGTCACAAAGAGTACGCCGCCGGCTGCTGCATGGGTGTTGCGTGCGGTCATCACCAGCCTCCCTCGATCGCGACCAGCAAGGCTACCTCGTCCACCTGATCGGCAACGAGCACCGCCGGCAGCGGCTCATCATCGACCCCGGACACCAGAGCTTCCTCAAGGGCGATGCCGGATCCGGGCGTCGTCTCGGCCGGCGCCAGCAGGGAGGCCATCCCCGCGGCCGCGACCACCGACGCCGGGACCAGCAATCTCCACCATGACGCCAGCACGTCGCCTACCGTCAGCGGGCGCGCCGCGCGCCGCCTGGCCAGCTCCGGACCCGCAAGGGCCATCACGCGGGCCTGGAATCGGGCCCAGTGGCCAGGGTCGGTGTGCCCGGGATCGAGTAGCTCCAGCGAGATTCTGCCGTTGTCGGCCATGTCGCCATTCCGGCCTGATGTGGTTTGTCTGTTCATCTGAGTGTTTCGTCCGTCCAGCTACCTGTTCGTGTCTCTTGCCTGTGGATCACGCGAGAGTGCCTCCAGCTATGCGTCCGGCCTGAGGAGCGCTCGCAGCGACTTGCGCGCGTAGTGCAGATGCGAGCGAACCGTCCCCGCGGGGAGCCCGAGGCGCTGTGCGATCTCTCTGTGCTTCCATCCCTCCAGGTCGTGCAGCAGCACGATCTTCCTTTGTACTTCCGGCAGCTCTGCGAGCGCGCGGGCGAGTTCCTCGCGCAACTCCGACAACTGCGCCTCCTTTTCCGGCGTCGGGGTGCTGGAACGGGCGCTGAACGGAATCGGGTCCGTCGCCCGCAACGCCTCCCGGCGCACGAGGTTGTTCGACCGGTTTCTCACGATCGTCATCAGCCAGCCCCCGAACCTGCCGGGGCTGCGACAATCGTCGAGACGTTCGAGGGCGACCAGGAAAGCTTCCTGGGCCGCGTCCTCCGCGTCTTCCGGCCGGCCGATCACGGAGAGAGCCACCAGAAATGCCGCCCTGCGATAGCGGGTTACGAGTTGCCCGAAGGCTTCCCCGTCCCCCGACCGGGCCAGTGCAACCAGCGTCGCGTCATCCAAGTGATCGTCGCCTCAACGAGAATGACACGTGGACATTGAACCTTGTTGAATGGCGGGCAGCCCACGGACTGCTAGCGCCGACGTCGCAGCCGGCTTCGGCGTTTCCGCCTGGTCTTGCCCGACCGGGGCCGTTCGCGGGTGGCCTCCGCCAGCAGCGTCTGCCATTCGTCGGGGAAGAGTCCCCCAAGATCCCGGGCGACCGTCAGAAACTCGCCGCGCGGCTTCTCCGCCTCGTCCCCGGCGCGAAAGAACCGCACCAGCATGAGCGCGGCGCCCGAATCGGCGATGACGCCGCTTCGCGCGGTCCCCGCCACGCGCGCGATCCAGGCCGTTCCCTCGGCGTCGGAGAATCCCCACTCGATTGACGCAGGTGCCGACCGGACGGTTGCTTCTTCAGGAGACTCGCCACGACGCGAGGGACGCCCGCGTGCCGGCGCGGCCGGCCGAGGCGTGCCGCGCGCGGGCTTCAGGCGAGCCGGGGGAGGTGGCGACCCGGACGCGGGTGGCGGCGGGGCTCCGGAGCGCTCGGGCGGCGGAGCCGGCGGTCGCGCGGACGGCGGCGAGGAAGGGCGGGCGGACGGAGGCGGCTTCTGACGGGCCGGAGAGGCGGGCGCCCCGGGGGGCGCTGGTCGAGGCGGGTCCGGCCGGTCCACGGGCGGAGGGGCGGGACGGACGGGAGGTGGAATCCCGGGTCGAGCCGTTGAGGATGACGGCGGTTCGGCGGACGGAGGGCGGTCCGGCCCGGCGCCGCCGGGCCCGTCCGGTGGCGACGGCGGTTTCACGCGCTGCCGGTCGACCGCACGGTCGACAGGGAGAGCGCCTTCAGGACCTCGTCTCCGTAGAACATGCGCACGTACTTGGCCTGAACCGGGGTAACGCTGCGCACAGCCCAGACCAGATGGACGTGGTTGGGCTCGGCGGGGATGGAGAGCAGACGCATGCCGGCCTCCGCGGGCGTCTTGTTGCCCTTGCGGTTGTTGCAGGGCGAGCACGCCGAAACCACGTTCGTCCACTGATTGCTCCCGCCACGGGAGATCGGCAGGATATGGTCGCGGGTCAGGAACTCGCGCGACCGCAACCGATCGCGATGGCGGCCGCAGTACTGACAGCAGTAGTCGTCGCGCGCGAACATGAAGGTGTTGGTGACCTGCCGGCGGAAGCGCCGCGGCACGTGCACGAAGCGTACGAGGCGGATGACCGCGGGGAACGGGATGTTGCGGTGCTCCGAGCGGAACGCGCGCGCGTCTTCCGCCTCGAGGATCTCCGCCTTCGCATCCAGCACCAGGCGCACTGCGCGCCGCGCGGGGACGATGGTCAGTGGCTCGTAGGAGGCGTTCAGCGCGAGGCAGCTCATCGCGAATCCGGGGTTGCGGGACCTTCCCTGACCGCCGCCGGCCCGGCTCCGGCGTTTCCCGGGACGCGGCCGGCTACCTGACTGCGCAGGTGGCGGATGACGGCCCACTCCCACGGCCGGACCGATCAGCGCCGCAAACTATCGGGGATCGGGAGGCGGAGCAACTGCGGCATGAGCCGCCGGGCCCGCCTGCGCGCGAATCGTCGGCGCAGCGCTTCTGCTACAACAGCGCCATCGGATCGCGGTCGATCAGAACCCGCGTGTCGGAGGGGGGACGGAAGCCCGTCGAAAAGGCTCGGGTGAGCGTTCCCAGGGCGCGCGCGGACGGGCTGCGCAGCAGGAAGTGCCAGCGCCACCGGCTCTGCAGGCGCTCGATGGGCGCGGGAGCCGGGCCGGTGAGTTCGACCCGTGTGCCGCGCAGCCGGCGCTCCACCCAGGTGGCCGCCTCTTCGGCCGCGGTCGCGGCGGTGTCGGCATCGGGGCTGGTCACGATCACGTTGACCAGGCGCGCGTGCGGCGGGTAGCCGGGTCCCGCGCGCTCGGTCAGCTCGCGTTCGGCGAAGGCTTCGTAGTCGTGCTCGCGCGCCGTCCGGATGGCGTAGTGGCCGGGCATGCGGGTCTGGATCACGACATCGCCGCCCAAGGTGCCCCGCCCCGCCCGGCCTGCAACCTGGCTCAGCAGTTGGAAGGTCCGCTCGCTGGCGCGGAAGTCCGGCAGGTGCAGACCCACATCGGCATCCACCACCCCGACCAGCGTCACACGCGGGTAGTCGAGGCCCTTGGCGATCATCTGCGTCCCGAGCAGGATGTCGACCTCGCCGCGGCCCACGCGTCCCAGGATCTCGCTGTGCGCCCACTTGCGCGCGGTCGTGTCCACGTCCATGCGCGCGACCCGGGCCCGGGGGAAGGACTCGGTCACGACGCGCTCCACCTGCTCGGTGCCGAGGCCCCGGCGGGAAAGGGCGCGGGATTCGCAGCGGCGGCAGCGGTCCGGAACGCGCTCCTCGTAGCGGCAGTGATGGCAGAGCAGCCGCCCGGTGGCGCGGTGGAAGGTGAGCGACACCGAGCAGGCCGCGCATACCGGCACCTCCCCACATTCCCGGCACTGGAAGAAGGTCGAGTACCCGCGCCGGTTGAGCAGCAGAATCGACTGCTCGCCGCGTTCCAGACGGAGGCGGATGGCGTCGGTCAGTTCGGGCGAGAGCACGGTGCGGCCGGTGGTCGAGGGGCGAGCTGGCCGACCGCCGTTGCGCGGGTTCGAGGCGGGTGCGGAAGGGCGTTCGCGAAGATCCACGACGCGCACGGGAGGCAACAAACCCCCGGTGGCACGCTCGGGAAGTCGCAGCAGCTCGAACTTGCCGCCGATCTGGTTCGACCAGCTCTCGAGCGACGGGGTCGCGCTGCCCAGCAGGCACAGCGCGCCATCCTGGCGGGCACGCATGATGGCCACATCGCGGGCATGATACCTGGGGGCGTCGGACTGCTTGTAGCTGCCTTCGTGCTCCTCATCCACGATGATGGCGCCCAGGTCGGGGAGGGGCGCGAAGATGGCCGAGCGGGCGCCGATGGCGATGCGCCGGGCCCCCGAACGCAGTTGTCGCCAGGCGTCGTAGCGCTCCCCGTCGGAGAGCCCCGAATGAAGCACGGCGACGCGGTCGCCGAAGTGCGCGCGGAAGCGGGTCACGGTCTGGGGCGTGAGCGAGATCTCCGGCACGAGCACGATGGCCGACCGGGCGCGCGCGTCCACGACCTCCTTGAGGAGCTCGATGTAGACCAGGGTCTTGCCGGACGCCGTGACGCCGTGGAGCAGGACGGGCCGCGGCGCCGGAGCGTCCAGCGCGGACACGAGGCGCCTCAGCGCGGCGGCCTGGGCGGGATTGGGCGTCAGGTCGGGAGGCGGCTCCGGATCGGTGGAGGCGAACGGGTCGCGCACGACCTCCTGGTCGCGGACCTCGACGATGCCCTTCTTCTCCAGAGCCGTCACCACGCCCCGACCGATGCCCTGGTCGAGGAGCGAGGCAAGCGCCATCGATCCGGCGGCGCGCTCCAGAAACTCGTAGGCGGCCTTCTGGCGCGGCGCGCGCGCGAAAGCGTCGTCCCGGTCGGCGAGCGACTCCAGCCAGCGCGCGATGTGGGCGACTTTCCGGGTGCGAGCCATCGTCCCCGGCTCCCGGCCCGTCGCGCTGAGCATCGAAGGGAGCGCCGCGCGCAGGACGAGCCCCAGCGGAGCGATGTAGTACGCGGCCATCCAGCGGGCGAGGTCGAGGAGCCCCGGCGGGAGCGACGGCTCCTCCTCGAGGATCCTGGAGATGCGGCGCAGGCGCAGCTTGCCGGACCCGGGGCGTCCCGGACCGACCACCCATCCGACCCGCTTCGCCCTGTGAAAGGGCACGAGCACGCGGGTGCCCGGCGCCGGCCGCGGCCCGTCCGGAGCGAGGGCGTATGTGAACGTCTGGTCGACGGGAAGCGGGAGCGCGACCTCGACGCGGGACGGCACTACCGGCGGCGCGCGGAGCCCTTTCGGCCCGTCAGCGGTCGAGCAGGAGGAAAACCTCCTCCTGGGGATCGGGCGTGGTCACCTCGGGTCCGTTTTCGCCGAGATGAACGTCCACTTCGCTGCGCACACCGATGTCGTCGGGCACGTAGATGCCCGGCTCGATGGAGAAGCCGATCCCCGGGAGCAGCAGGCGGGTGTCGCGCGTCTCCAGGTTGTCGATGTTGGGGCCGCTGCCGTGGAGATCGACGTCGATGGAGTGCCCGGTGCGGTGCACGAAATGGCGTCCGTACCCACGCTTGCGGATGAGCTGGCGGCAGACGTCGTCCACCTCGTAGCCGCACACCTCGTCGCCCGCGGCCGCGCGTTCGCGCAGGAACTCGATCGCGGCGTCGCGGGCGTCGCGCACCGCCTCCCAGATCTTGCGCGCGCGGCGAGGGAGCCTGGCGCCCAGGTAGCCCATCCAGGTCTGGTCGGCGGGGATGTCGTCGGCGGTCGGCTTGCCCCACAGGTCGATGAGCAGGAGATCGCCACGCCGGATCGGTTCGCCCTGGCCCACGGGCGCGTAGTGGGGGTCGGCGGCGCGCGGGCCGATGGCGACGATGCAGTCGACCTCCTCGGTGAGGCCGCCGACGCCCAGGCGGGCGCGGATCCAGTCCGAGAGCGCGCCCTCGGTGGTGGGTTCCCCGGCCTCCACGGCGGCGGCCGCTCGCTCGAACGCTTCCCGCGCGACGCGGGCCGTCACCGTGGCGGAGTGGCGGTGGGTGGCCAGCTGCCCGGCCGTCCATCGCGAATGAAAGAGCGACACCAGATCGCCCGAGCTTACCGCATCCACACCCACGGCCCGAAGCAGCTCCATCATCCCCCCGGGAACCCGGTCCAGGTACGGGATGGCGGATCCCGGCGAGGTTTCGATGGCGAGCCGCGGGCGGCCGCGCACCAGATCGGCGAGCGCCGACTCCATCTCGCGCCACGAGGAATAGACGCGCTTGCGCCAGGGCCAGTGCCGCCACGACGAGCCCTCGATGGCGTGGATCAGCGCCACCGGATCGCCGCGGTCGGGGACGAGCGTGAAGGAGCGGCGGGTGTTCCAGCCAAGGCCGACCATGGAGGCCGCGATGGGGTTCTGGCCATGGAACTCGAAGAGCAGCCAGCCGTGCAGCCTCATGTCGGCGAGCGCCGCCTGCACCTGTTCGACGCCCTCGCGGGTCAGAAGGGGGCTGTCGGCCAAGGGGTCCTCCCGTCGAGGGGTGAGCTGAGGCGCGGATATCCTCCCGCGGGGGATGACGTCCGGCCGGGTTCTGCGGGCCGCGAATAGTAGAAGCCGCCCGCAAGCGATTCAACAAGAGCGCCATGGTCGGGCTTCGCCCGGCGTGGCCAGACCCGGGTCTCGTCTCGTGCAGGCGGCATCATCGCATCCCCAGGCCCGCCAACCCCTGCATGACCGCGACCGCCCCCTCTCCCGTGCGCGCCGGGTCGTACCCTCCCTCGAGCAGTGCCACGACCCGGCCACCGGCGTGCTCGGCCGCCAGATCCATGACCCGCCGCGTCATATGGTGGAAGTCTTCGGGCTCGAGGAGCATCCCGCCCAGCGGATCGCCGGCCATGGCGTCAAAGCCGGACGAGACCAGGACAAAGTCGGGCACGAAGCCCGCCACGACCTTCGCCAGCGCCTCGTCGAACACCTCGTGCCAGGTCGCCGGGGGCGTGCCCGCGCGCAGGGGCAGGTTGAGGGTGGCGCCCAGGCCGGGTCCGCTGCCCCGCTCGTGGAAGGCGCCCGTGCCCGGGTAGTGGGGAGACTGGTGCAGCGACAGGTAGAAGACCGTCCCGTCCTCGTAGAAGATGTCCTGGGTGCCGTTGCCGTGGTGGACGTCCCAGTCGACGATCAGCACCCGCTCGGCCAGCCCGCGGGCCTGCAGGTGGCGGGCCGCGACGGCCACGTGGTTGAACAGGCAGAAGCCCATGGCGCGGTCGGCGGTGGCGTGATGGCCGGGCGGGCGGCTGGCCACGAAGGCGGCCCGGGCCGTGCCGGCGGCGACCGCTTCGGCCGCCGCGATCACCGCGCCCGCGCTGCCGGTCGCCGCACCCCACGAGGCGGGCGAGACCACCGTGTCCGGGTCCAGCCGCACCAGCCCCTCCTCGCGCGAGCGCGCCACCGCCCGGCGGATGTGTTCCACGTGGTCGGGGGTGTGCACCCGGAGCAGCTCCTCCTCGGTGGCCGGGCGCGCGTCGCGCTGTTCCACCCGGTCGTGGAGGGTGAGCAGGTTGCGGCCCACCGTCGACGCCAGGGCGCGCAGCCGGCCCTGATGCTCGGGGTGGCCCCACCCCGTGTCGTGCAGGGGGGCGTCGGGATGCAGGTAGAAGGCGGTGGGTGGACCGTTTGCCATCAGCCGGCCGCGTCCTGACCGGCCGCGACCAGGTCGGCGGACGCGGCGGGCGGCGGCGCTGTCCCGTTGCCGTTGCCGGATGGCGCCAGGCGGTCCTGCAGGCTCCTCACCTCCGGCGCGCGCGACCGCAGCGCGATCACCGCGTCGCACGCCGCGGTCATTGCCGACATGGTGGTGAGGTAAGGAACGCCGTTGGTGATGGCGGCCCGCCGCATCCTGAAGTCATCGTACTGCGACTTCTTGCCCAGGGGGGTGTTCACCAGCAACTGGGCCCTGCCGCTCACGATCATGTCCACGATGTCGGGGCGGCCCTCGTTCACCTTGAAGATGCGCTCGGCGGGCACGCCCAGCCGGTTCAGGTACGCGCAGGTGCCCGCGGTCGCCAGGATGCGGAAGCCCAGGTCGTGGAAACGGCGCGCAAGCGGGGTCACGGTCGGCTTGTCCGAGTCGTTGACCGTGATGATCACCGTGCCGCCGCCCTGGGGCAGATGGTTGCCGGCGGAGGTCTGCGCCTTGGCGAAGGCCATCCCGAACGAGTCGTCGAAGCCCATCACCTCTCCGGTCGAGCGCATCTCGGGTCCGAGCAGGACATCGACGTCGAAGCGGTTGAAGGGGAACACGGCCTCCTTCACCGCCACCCCGGGAACCGAAGGCTCTCCGGGCACGTTCAGGTCGGCGAGCCGCTCGCCCGCCATCACGCGCGCGGCCAGGCGCGCCAGCGGGACCCCGGTGGCCTTCCCCACGAACGGCACCGTGCGCGAAGCGCGCGGGTTCACCTCCAGCACGTAGACCCGCCCGTCGCGGATGGCGTACTGCACGTTCATGACCCCGACCACGCCCAGCTCCAGCGCGAAGCGCCGGGTGAGTTCGCGCATCTCCTCGAGCTCGGCGCCTGTCAGCAGGTAGGGGGGCAGCACGCAGGCGGAATCCCCGGAGTGGATGCCGGCTTCCTCGATGTGCTGCATGATGCCGCCGATCACGACGTCGGTGCCGTCCGAAAGCGCGTCCACGTCCGCCTCGAATGCGTCTTCCAGGAAACGGTCGATCAGAACCGGGTGCTCCGGCGCCGCCTCCATCGCCCGGACGAAGTAGCTGCAAAGCGAGGCTTCGTCGTACACGATGTGCATCGCCCGTCCGCCAAGGACGTAGCTCGGCCGCACCAGCACCGGGTAGCCCACCCGGCGCCCGACCTCCACCGCCTCCTCGACGCTGGCGGCCACCCCGTTGGGCGGCACGGCCGCGCCGATCCGGCGGCACAGGCGCTCGAAGCGCTCACGGTCCTCGGCCCGGTCGATGGCGTCGACCGGCGTGCCCAGGATGGGGGCGCCCGCCTCGGCCAGTCCCTGCGCAAGCGAGAGCGGGGTCTGGCCGCCCAGCTGCACCACGACGCCGATCGGCTTCTCGCGCTCGACGATCTCCAGCACGTCCTCCAGCGTCAGCGGCTCGAAGTAGAGCTTGTCGGAGACGTCGAAGTCGGTGGAGACGGTTTCCGGGTTGGAGTTGACCATGATGGTCTCGTAGCCGGCCTCGCGCAGCGCGAGCACAGCCTGGACGCAGCAGTAGTCGAACTCGATCCCCTGTCCGATGCGGTTCGGGCCGCTCCCGAGGATGAGGACCTTGTCGCGATCCGTCGGGTCGGACTCGTCCTCGTCCTCGTACGACGAGTAGTAGTAGGGCGTCGCGGCCGGGAACTCGCCCGCGCAGGTGTCCACCACGTTGTAGGTCGGCCGGATGTCCAGCGCGTGCCGGCGCGCGCGCACCTCCGCCTCGGTCTCCCCGCGAAGGGCGGCCAGCTGCCGGTCCGAGAAGCCGTCCCGCTTCATCGCCCGCAGATGGGCCGGCGTCACGCGGGGGACGCCGGTGTATTCCCGCTCGGCTTCGATCACCTGCATCAGCTGGTCGAGGAACCAGGGGTCGATGCCGGTGGCGCGATGGACATCGCCAAGGGTCAGGGGCGGCTCGGTTGCGGCCCCTTCCCCGCCCCGCAGCACCGCTTCGAGCGCACGCCTCAACTGGAACGGACGCTCCGCCGTGGGGATGCGGAGCGCCGCCAGCAGGCTCGCGCGGTCGTCGCTCTCCAGCCCGTCGTCGGCCAGCGACTTTCCTGCGGTCCATCCCGCGCGCCCGACTTCAAGGCCGCGCAACCCTTTCTGCCACGAAGCCCGGAAGGTGCGCCCGATGGCCATGGTTTCGCCCACGGCCTGCATCTGCACCCCGAGCACGCCGTCCGTCTCCGGAAACTTCTCGAAGGCGAAGCGCGGAAACTTGGTCACCACGTAGTCGAGCACCGGTTCGAAGGAGGCTGGCGTGGTGCGGGTGATGTCGTTGGGAAGCTCCGAGAGCACGAAGCCCACCGCGAGCTTGGCGCCCACGCGCGCGATGGGAAAACCGGTGGCCTTGGAGGCGAGCGCGGAGGAGCGCGAGACCCGCGGATTCATCTCCACCACGAGCAGTTCGCCATCCTCCGGATTCACCGCGAACTGAATGTTGCAGCCCCCGGCCTCGACGCCGATTTCGCGGATGACGGCGATGGCGGCGTCGCGCATCGTCTGGTATTCCACGTCGGCGAGAGTCTGGGCGGGAGCCACCGTGATCGAGTCGCCGGTGTGGATTCCCATCGGATCGAAGTTCTCGATCGAGCACACCACGATCACGTTGTCGGAGGCGTCGCGCACCACCTCCAGCTCGTACTCCTTCCACCCGATCACGCTGCGGTCGATGAGGACCTGGGTGATGGGCGAGGCGTCCAGCCCCCGGCGCACCAGGTCGTCGAACTCCTCGGCGTTGTAGGCGATGCCGCCGCCGGTGCCGCCCAGGGTGAAGCCGGGACGGATGATCGCCGGATAGCCGGTCCCGGCCACCAGGGCGCGCGCCTGCTCCATGGAACCGGCCACTCCGCCCGCGGGCACTTCCAGCCCGATGCGGCGCATGGCCAGCGTGAACTCCTCGCGGTCCTCGCACATCGAGATCGAGCGGGCGTTCGCGCCGATCAGCTCGACCCCGTAGCGCTCGAGCACGCCCGCCTGCTCCAGCTCCATCGCGATGTTGATCGCGGTCTGGCCGCCCATGGTGGGAAGCAGCGCGTCGGGGCGCTCGCGCTCGATGACCCGCTCCACCCACTCGGCGGTGAGGGGCTCGATGTAGGTGCGGTCGGCCAGCTCCGGGTCGGTCATGATGGTCGCCGGATTGGAGTTGACCAGCACGACCCGGTAGCCCTCTTCCCTCAGCGCGCGGACCGCCTGCGTCCCGGAGTAGTCGAATTCGCAGGCCTGGCCGATGACGATCGGCCCGGATCCCAGGATGAGGATGTTTTCGAGGTCGGTCCGCTTAGGCACGTTCGGCTTCTGACTTCTCCGATTCCGTGCGCACGGCCTTGGAGAGCACCAGGGCGAAGCCGCCCCAAACGAACGCGCCGATCACGATCATCGTGACCCAGGTAGCCGTCGTCAAAGAGTGGGCTCCA
Source organism: Gammaproteobacteria bacterium (assembly GCA_028821195.1). Taxonomy (GTDB): domain Bacteria; phylum Gemmatimonadota; class Gemmatimonadetes; order Longimicrobiales; family Gaopeijiaceae; genus BD2-11. The sequence continues at coordinate 10,752 of JAPPHB010000090.1, read as the reverse complement.
TGGAGGGAGTTGGGGTGAGAGCGGGTCTCCGTAAAGTGACCGCGCGCCCAGCCGGAAGCAACCCGGCGATCACGCGCTCAGCCGGGAGAAAGCCGATGACCGCGGGCCCGGACGGAAGCGGGCGGCGAGAGCTCAACCGGCTCTCATTCTGGCCCGCCGGCGTGCCGCCAGGTCCTCGGCGCGCACCTCCAGCACGTCGGCGATCGTCCTCATGCCGTCGATGACGTTCTGGATGTGCTCGGGCCGCGGAATGCCGATGAGCTCGACCCCGCGCGCCACTTCCCCGCGGTGCACACCGGCAGCGAAGGACTTGTCCTTCAGCTTCTTGGCCACCGACTTGGGCTTCAGGTCGTCGATGCCGTTGGGACGGACCAGGCAGCACGCGTACACCAGCCCGCTCAGCTCGTCGCAGGCGCACAGGACCTTGTCGAGGTCGGTCTCCGGCGGGACGTCCGTCAGGTCCGGGTACCCGTGCGCCAGCACGGCGCGGATGACTTCCTCCGGGTAGCCGTCCTCGCGCAGGCGCGCGACCCCGCGGTGCGGGTGCTCGTCCGGGTGCTTCTCCCAGTCCAGGTCGTGCAGGAGGCCGGCCAGACCCCAGGTTTCTTCGTCGGCTCCGTACTTGCGGGCGTAGAAGCGCACGGCGGCCTCCACCGCGTACATGTGCTTCCTCAGTCCCTCGTTGTCGACCCATTCGTGCAGCAGGGCCAGCGCGTCCTGGCGGCTGGGCATCGGGCGTCGTCCTTGGTTGGTGGGTTTACACGCTCGACGAAGGGCACAGGCGCGACAGCGCGCACTCCTCGCAACGGGGTTTTCGGGCCGCGCACACCTGGCGGCCGTGGAAGATCAGGAGATGGGCGAGCAGTGTCCAGCGCTCGCGCGGGAAGAGCTTCATGAGGTCGCGCTCGATGCGCACGGGATCCGGGTGTCGGGTGAAGCTCATCCGGTTCGCGAGGCGCTTCACGTGCGTGTCCACGACCACGCCTTCGTCGATGCCGAAGGCATTGCCGAGGATGACGTTGGCGGTCTTGCGGCCGATGCCCGGCAGCGCCACCAGCTCCTTCATGTTGCGCGGCAGCTCGTTTCCGTGCTTTTCCGCAACCGCCGTCGCCATGCCGATCAGATTCTTCGCCTTGTTGCGGAAGAAGCCGGTGGAGTGGATGAGCTGCTCGAGCTCGTCCTGGCGGGCGCCCGCCAGGTCCAGCGCCTCCGGATAGCGCTCGAAAAGGGCGGGCGTCACCTTGTTCACCCGCTCGTCGGTGCACTGCGCGGAGAGGATGGTCGCGACCGCCAGCTCGTAGGGGTTGCGGTGGTGGAGGGCACAGTGCGCGTCCGGGTAGCACTCGACAAGCAGGTCGTAGATGCGCGCGGCCCGCTCCTTCCTCGCCTTGACCGACTCTCTCATGGCGCCTCCGCGGTTGTGATCAGCCGCCAGGGCAAGGTGCTCGCGAGAGGCGCGCGGCTGGACGTGCGCGGGTCGGTACCTACCTCCGGCGCGCCGGAGCGGGTGTCATCACCCTTCGTGGGTGCACCGGCGTGCAGCAATCCCTGCTCCAGTTGCCAGAAGAGGCGCCCCGCCAGCTTCACCACCTCGCCGAGCGTCTCGATCGAGCACAGGTCCTCGCCGCCCGGCAAGGTACTCCCGAAGTCGTCGCCCCGCTCGCGCACGTTCGCGGCAGCCCACCGGCTCGCCTCCTCCCCGGGGATCTCCGGGACGGGCATGACCCCCAGCCCGGGACGGTCCGCCCGCATTCCGCTCGCCACCATGAGGTGCAGGCGATGAGCGGGGGTGAGCACCCAGAAGAAGCCGTCGATCGCCTCCGCAGGGCCGCCGGCCTCGGGACGCGCCCAGAACAGGTAATGCGGCAGTTGCACGTAGCCGGCCCGCGAGGGAGCCGCGAAGGCCCAGTCGTCCGGCCCGGACGGCAGACCGGCGCGCGTGACCTGGTGGGCGGCCTCGTTCCCGAGGAGGTACAGGTGCTCCCCGGCGCTCCAGAAATGGAAGGCATGGAAGAGGATGACGCCGTACTGCACGAACAGGACCGGATTGTCGTCCTCGACGCGGATGTCGGCGATGGCGCGCCGGGACTGCTCGAGCATGCTGAAGGCGCCCGGGTCCCAGATGTCCACGCCCCGCCCGTCCGCCTCCTCCCGGATCAGCTCGAAGCGCTCCTCCGCGAAGGCGCGGCCCGGGAGGGCCATCTCGTACGGAGTGACACGGGCGTAGCGGTCGTGAATCCTCATCGCGGATCCGCGGGCCTGCCGGGATCCGGGACCTGCGCGGAAGCGCCTCCCGTCCGGCGCGCTACCGCCTCCGACTCCCACAGCTCCTCCGCGGGCCGCTTCAGGAACGCCTCCCACCATCTTCGCTTGCGCACCAGTACAAGCTGAAGCTCTCCCGGCCCGCATTCCACACCGTCGATCCAGACAAAGTGCGCATCCCCCAGGCGCTCGGGCGCATCGATGTAAAAACCCTCGCCGCGCCACTCGAAACGCACCTCGCCAGCCCGCGCGAGCCGCTCCTCCGTCCACTCCTGCTCGATGAAGAAATCGGTCTCGACGCGGAAGACTTCGGGGGCAATCTCATTCCCCGACTGATAGTAGCAGGGATCGAAATCGAGCCCCTCGCTCCGCTTGAACGACTCCTCCATGGCGTAGTCGACGCCGCCGAGTTCATCCTGGTCCGCGAGCGACTCGAGGTGGTGCCGCACCTCGTGGGTGAGGGTCTCCCACAGCTCGCCCTCCCAGTCGAAGCCGGGATCGAGCCGGGACAGCTCACGGAACGAGCCGTAGTAGAGGGCCACCACCGAGCGCGTGGTCTCGGGCCCCTGCCAGTCCGAGGGATACGACTCCGTCGAGCACATGCCCAGCGTATAGATGTCCGGGAATACCGGATGCGGGAGCGCCTCCTGGCGCACCGAGAGCCCGTCCAACCCGCTCGTGTACTCCTCCGGAATCTCGCCAAAGGCACGCCGCGCGGCCCTCTCGAACTCGCGAAACCTCATCACCTTGCCGTACCCGGACAACCATCGGCCCGCCCGTCGTCAACCGGCCGGGCCGCCGCTCCCCTCCAGGGTCGCCCGTGTGATCAGCCTGTTGAGCATCCACAGGATGAGGATCGCCACCGCCGCCTGGATGATCACGCTCCCGACGTTGTACGGACTGAACAGCGTCCAGGTCTCCGCGAAGCTCTCGCCCCGGGCGCTCCACAGGAACCACGCCATGAGCACCACGGCCTCGACGATCACGAGCCGGATCGCCCAGTCCCACCAGGCTCCGATGTGGATGTCGGAATCACCCGTGTTGATGAACTTGCGGCGCCACTCGGTCACCCCGTAGCGCAGCACGGCAAAGGCGAAGAAGAAGCCCGAGAGCATGAGCCCCACGCCCCAGACCCAGTCCTGGTTGTGGAAGAAGTCCATGTTGAGCGCGCTCGGGATTCCGCACACCAGCGCCGCGATGCCGACGATGCCCACCGCGCGCTTGCGCTCGATCCCTGCGTCGCGCAGGACCCGGCTGGCGAGTTCGATCATGGCCACCAGGCTCGTCCACGCCGCGAACACCAGCGCCATGAAGAAGAGGATCATGAAGAACTGGCCCCCCGGCATGAGCGCGAAGAGCTGCGGCACCCAGATGAAGGTGATGCCCTCGTTCCCCGCCCCGACGATCTGGCTGGCCGCGTCCGGCATCACCGAGAAGACCGTGCACAGCACCATGATCCCGGCCAGCAGCGACATCGAGTTGTTGCCGAAGCCGATGACGAAGGCGTTGAGCGCGGTGTCTTCCCGTTTTCGCATGTAGATGGCGTACGTGAGCACCAGGCCCCACCCCGCGCCCGTATCCCACGCGTTCTGGGTCAGCGCTTCGAGCCATATGCGGTAGTCGGCCAGCTCGCTGAAGTTCGGGGTGAAGAGGAACGCGAGGCCCGCGGAGGCGCCCGGCAGCGTGACGGCCCGGATGGCCAGCACGACCACCAGGATGATGAGGCTGGGGATCAGGAAACGGGCGGCGGTCTCGATGCCCTTCACACCCCTGGACACCACGAACACGCCCATGCCCAGGGCGATGGCGTGCGTAATCATCGCCGAAGGCGTGGCGGCGAAGGAGTTCCAGAAGGCGTCGGGCACTTCCGTGGGGATCTCGCGCGTGATCGAGGCCCACAGAAATCGCAGCGTCCAGCCCATGACCACGCTGTAGTAGAACATGATCGCGGTCGCGACCCACGCGACCCACGCGCCCATCCAGCCGAATTTCGGCCCGAGGGTGGTGGCGAACGCCCCGATCGGCCCCTTGCGCACGCCCTTCCCCATCCCGAACTCGAGGATGAGAAGCGGCACCGACCAGAGGAGCAGGAAGCACACCCATGCGACCAGGAAGTTGCCGCCCCCGTTGGAGGCCGCGATGCGCGGGAAGCGCCAGATGTTTCCGGTGCCGACCGCCATCCCCAGCATCGCCAGCAGCATGCCCCAGCGCGAGCTGAAAACCTCTGACCTGGATGCCATCAACGATTCTCCCGTGTTCCGGCGATGGTCCCCGCGAATCGGACGTGTGTCCCGGATCCGCGCTCCCTCGGCTTCACCGGCGCCTCAGCGCGCCAGCCGTTCCCGCAGGTAGTCTATCACGCCGTCCGCGTTCACGCGCACCTGCTCCAGGGTGTCGCGGTCGCGCACGGTAACCGTGCCGTCCTCGTTGGTCCGGCCGTCCACGGTGACGCACCAGGGGGTGCCCGCCTCGTCCTGGCGGCGGTAGCGGCGCCCGATGGATCCGGCCGCGTCGTAGAAGCTGGGGACCGCCGCGGCCTTGAAGGCGTCGTGCAGGCGGGTCGCGATCTCGGGCAGGCCGTCCTTGCGCACCAGCGGGAAGATCGCCGCCTTCACCGGTGCCAGACGGGGGTGGATGCCGAGCACGGTGCGCCGGTCACGGCCCATATCCTGCTCGTAATACGCATCCGAAAGCACCATCAGCAGCATGCGGTCGACGCCCGCGGCGGTCTCCACGACGTAAGGGATGTAGCGGCCCCCGCCCCCGGGCTCCACGTAGCGCATCTTCTTGCCCGAGTACTGCTGGTGCCGGTCGAGGTCGAAGTCGGTGCGGTTGTGGATGCCCTCCAGCTCCTTCCAGCCGATGGGAAACTCGTACTGGATGTCCACCGCCCTCTTCGCGTAGTGCGCCAGTTCGTCGGGGCCGTGTTCGCTGAAGCGAAGCGATTCGGCGCGTATCCCCAGCGTCCCGGTGTGGAAGTCCATGCGCGCATCGCGCCAGTGCTCGAACCACTCCTCGTCGGTCCCCGGGGTGACGAAGAACTGCATCTCGGCCTGCTCGAACTCGCGCGTGCGGAAGATGAAGTTTCCGGGCGTGATCTCGTTCCGGAACGCCTTGCCGATCTGGGCCACGCCGAAGGGCACCTTCTGGCGCGCGGTGGTCTGCACGTTGAGGAAGTTGACGTAGGAGCCCTGCGCCGTCTCGGGACGCAGGTAGACGGTGGCCGCGGCCTCCTCCACCGGTCCCATGAAGGTCTTGAACATGAGGTTGAACAGCCTGGGCTCGCCGAGCTCGCAGGCCTTGAACGCGCCCGGCGCCTTGCTCGGCTTCCTGCCGCAGCGGGCACCCTCCAGCTCGTCGGCGCGAAAGCGCTTCTTGCACACCTTGCACTCGACCAGCGGATCGGTGAAGCCGTCCACGTGGCCCGACGCTTCCCAAACCCGCGGATGCATGAGGATGGCCGCCTCGATCCCCTCGACATCGTCGCGCTGGTGCACCATCGCGCTCCACCAGGCCTCCTTGATGTTGCGCTTCAGTTCGATGCCCAGCGGACCGTAGTCCCACACCGATCCGGTGCCGCCGTAGATCTCGGAAGACTGGAAAACGTACCCGCGACGCTTGGTCAGCGAGACGAGCTTGTCCATGCTATCCAGTTGAGACATAGCAGTTTGTACCCTGTTGTATCACGCTGTATGAGAGACGTTCACGCCGACGCCGTCGGAAAATCCGCCGGAAAGCCGCCAGCGGGTTCGGGCCGGAATATCGGCAAGGCGCGGCGGGCCAGCAACCGACGGCACTGTTGCTTCCACCGGAGCCCGGGCCATATTTCGGAGTTGACCGCAGGATGCCGGAACACGTCGGACCCGCGCGGGTCTCCTCCGGATGCGCGGTCGGTCTCACCCTCGGGGGAACACGGAGCCGCAAGGCCCTGCACGCAAGGATGCCGAATACGATGTTGACCTTCACGGACAAAGCCCGCGAAATGGTGCTCTCGTTCATGGGAGACGAGCCCGACGGAGAGCAGGCGTTGCGGGTGAAGATGGACGGGAGTCCCGTCGCGCCCAGTTTCGAGCTGACATTGGTGGGAAGCGCCGACCTCGGCGACGACGACGTCACGGTGGACGGAGGCGGCTTCACCGTGTTCGTCGACAGCACCAGCGCCCCCCGCCTGAAGGGCGCAACGGTCGACTTCATCGACGAGCTGAACCAGAGCGGTTTCGAGGTGAAGACCGCGCCTGAGGCCGATGGCCGGGGCGCCGGCGCGCCCACGGGCCCGATCGCCGAGCGCGTCACCGACCTTCTGAACAGCCAGGTGAATCCTTCCATTGCGGCCCATGGCGGCGAGATCCGGCTCGTGGACGTCCAGGACACCGAGATCTATCTGGAGATGATGGGCGGGTGCCAGGGATGTGCGATGTCGCGCCTGACGCTGCGTCAGGGCGTGGAACGGATGATCCACCAGTCCGTTCCCGAGGTCACGGCGATTCACGACGTGACCGACCACCAGGCCGGGGAGAACCCGTTCTTCAGTTAGGGTGGAGAGTAGTGCCGGCAGGGTAGCGAAGTAGCGCCGGCGTAACCACCGGAGACAGCCCGCCCAATCCGTCACGCCCGGCATCCTCACGGCACTTTCAAGTCGGGTCAAACCCGACGGATCCAGTGCAGGATCGCCGCCTCCGCATCGCCTAACGGAGTAGCGCACTCCGTTTTTCAGGCGTAGCGCACCGCGTATTGGGGCAAGATTATTGCCGTTTTGTCGCATTTCAAGCATACTTTTGTCACAAACATCTGTTTCGTCCTCCTCCAGCACGGAGGCAATAATGCGACCCATGCTGCTGCACCTGTTCATGACCGCGCTGGTGGTCCTGGCCGCCACCTTCTCCGGGCCGCACCAGGCCCGCGCGCAGGTGCCGAAAGTCACCGCCGGCCAGGTCGTGGACCGCGAGACGCTCCGAGGCTTCGTGACCTGGGCGACCTCCGAATTCAGCATGGTCACCGACATCAACACGGGTTCGCAGCTGGTGAGCGATTTCCGCAGGGAAGGCAGCGATTGGAACGTGGGCAACATGTACCTGATCCTGATGACGCTGGACGGACAGGTATTCCTTCACGGTGAAGACCCCCACATCGACGGCAAGAACGTGCTCGGGGTGGTCGACGACCGTGGCACCAGAGTCGTCGAGCAGATGCTGGCCGCGGGTGCGGCGGGAGGTGGATTCGTGGAGTGGTGCTGGGACGATCCGCTGGACGCGGCCGATACCCCGTGCAAGGACAGCTACGCACTGCAGTACCACTCCATGGTGGCCGGCGTGGATCTGGTCGTGGTGGGCGGGTACTTTCAGAATCTCGCGCATGCCGGAGAGCCGCTCCCCGACGTCCCGCTGCCTGCGCTGTCGGCCGCCGACGTGGTGGACCGGGAGACCCTCAAGCAGTTCGTGGAGGGCTCGGTTGGCTGGTTGACCGAGCTCGTCGGGCAGGTCGGGTTCGAGCGCGCGAACGAGTGGAAGACGGTGATGAGAGAGGATGGCGGGCACTTCAGGTCCGGCCCCGTCTATCTCTTCGTCTTCACTCCCCAGGGATACGTCATCTTCCACGGCGCGGACCCGTGGCGGGAAGGCCGAACGGCTCTGGACAACACGGACTTCCAGGGACGGCCGTTCGTACGGGACGTCATCGCCGTAGCCCAGGGGGGCGGAGGATTCGTCGAGTATTTCTGGGACGATCCGACGGTGGAGGGAGACGAGGACACGGGAAGCCCCAAGGTGAGCTACGCCGTCTCGATAACGAGCGACCTTCCCGTCTTTCAGGACATCGAGTTCATCGTCGGAGCCGGGTTCTACCGCAACTTCTCCACTGCCGAAGCGGAAGCGGCGGCGGCGGACTGGCTCCAGCGGTTCGGCAGGTCGGTGGCCAGCCAGACGATGGAGATGATCGGAAACCGCGTCTCAACCCCCTACCGGCAGGAGGACTTCGTCGAGGTGGGTGGGCGGACGCTTGATTTCGACGCGCTCCTTGACCCGAACACCCTCGCGAGCGCCGGGGTGGCCGGACCGTCGATCCTGCTCCCGATGTCCGGCGGTGGGCTGTTCGGCGGCAGCTCCTTCCAGCTGTCGTCCGGCGGGTCCGGCGGCGGCTACTCCCTGTGGGGAGGCGGAGAGATCACGCGGTTCACCAACGAGGAAGGAGGAGGGTTCGGCGACGGCGAAGTCAGGACCGCCGTGCTCGGCGCCGACTACGAGGTCGGCCCCGTGGTGACCGGCCTTGCGGTGACGCACAGCCGCGGGTCGGGCAATTTCGAGCTCGGGCGACCGGGCCAGGACGATGCGGGAGAGGTTTCCAGCAGTCTCACCAGCGGCTTCCCCTATGCCCGGCTTGCCATCAGCGACCGCCTGCTCACCTGGGGCGTGCTCGGCTACGGCGCCGGAAGGCTGGACGTCACGGGCGGAGGCGAGGAGGACCCCGAGAGCGACATCTCCATGCGGATGGGCGGTGTGGGGTTCGAGGGAGGTCTCGTGCGCTCCGAAGACGCCGGCGGTTTCGAACTGGCACTGCGCTCGGACGCCTTTCTCGCGCGCACGAGCTCGGAAGCCGTCGAGGGGCGAAGCGAACTGACCGCCGACGCAAGCCGCGTACGGATGCTCCTCGAAGCTTCGACGGGATTCATCACGGGCTCCGGTGCGATGCTGCGGCCCCAGGTACGTGCCGGCATGCGGTACGACGGTGGCGACACCGAATCCGGACTCGGGATGGAGGCGGGAGGCGGCCTTGCCTTCGTGGACCCCAACCGGGGACTCACCATCCGCGTGCATGGCCGTACGCTGCTCACGCACGAACAGAACGGCTACGAGGAATGGGGTCTTGGCGGATCGATCGACTTCAACCCGGGCGGCGACGGACGCGGACTCTCCGTCGGCCTGAGACCGACCTGGGGATCGACGGCAAGCGGGCTGGCGCGTCTCTGGGCGCAGGGTGCGGCGGGTATGACCGCCAACACATACGGAGCCCGAGGCTTGAACGCGGAGGTCGGCTATGGATTCGGCGCCGGGGAGGGCCAGGCCGTGTTCACGCCCTACGCCAGGCTCGCCATGTCCGAGCAGCCCGGCTCCGGCTATCTCGGCGCGTACCGGACGGCGGGGCAGGCCGCAAACATGCCGCTACACGCATCGAGCCAGGGCAGGTACGGCTATCAGTTGGGCGGACATTGACCGCGATACTGGTTATGTGCTGGGATCACTTCATCTTACGGGATTTCGCGGTCCGGTTCCCGCTGTTCGGTTCCCGCTAAGTGGGATTCTAGCCGTGCGCCCCACGGCGGGCTTCCAGAGCCTTCCGAAGCTGTCCCTCGTCGGGCTGCTGATAGCAGGCGAGCACCGTCTTGGCGTTTCTCCAGCCGCCAAGCTCACAGAGCACCTTCAGCGGCTGGTCCATGAGGTCGCTGGCGAACTTGCGCCTCAGCGAGTGCCAACCCCTCCGGTCCTTCCGTTCCATCCCCGCGAGTCGCTCGGCCCGGTACCACCAGACGCTCGGCTGCGACGGGCTCACACTCTTCATGGGTTGGTTTTCCGAGGGCAGCACCGGCGCATCCTTGATCCGGGGGCTCCTCCTCCACGCCTGCCTGAGAACGGCCAGCGCCGGGGCGGACAACGGAGTCCGGTGCTCGTATCCCGTCTTCTCGTGCTCGCTGCGCCACCGGATGGTTTTGCCGTCGATGTCCACATCGGACCACTTCAGATGCCGGATAGCCCCGATGCGGTGTCCCGTTTCGTGCGCAAGCACGAGTGCGACGTGGAATCGCCATCCCACCTGCCGGGAAACACCGAGCAGCGCCCGGTATTCCTCGTCCGTAACGACGACGCGAGCCGGGTTCTTCTCGACGGGCTTCCTGAGACCCTTGAGCGGGTTCCTGTCGAGGAGCAGGCGGCCGTGCTCGTCTCTCGACCTCGCGGCCCAGTTGAGCACCGCCATCAGCAACGTGAGGTCCCCTCCGACGGTCTGGTCGGACACGGGCCTTCCGCTCGGTCCGATCCTGCCCGCGCGCCGCTCCCTGATGAACCGGTCCCAGTCGCGCTGCGACAGCGTCTCCGGCCTTCGGTCCCTGCCGAAGAACTTCAGGAACATCGCCGCGGCCGCCCGGTCGTGCATGCGGGACGTGATGCCCTTGGTGGGCGTCACCTCCTCACCGTAGATGTCAAAGAGCTTGCCCAGCGTGAGCGGCTCGGGCTCGGCGTCGGCCTTGCCTCTGGGCTCGTGGACCGCGAGGCCCGCGGCGGCTTCGTCGGCCTGCCGCTTCGCTTTCACCCAATCGCGGTGCTTCAGCGATCTGGTGAGCCTGCGCCCGTTCTCCCGCCACTCAATCTGGTAGAGGCCGGTCTTGGGATCGGCGAACACCCTCACCCGGTTCCGGCCCCACTCGCCGGCGCTGTAACTGCGCCGGTCCCGCTTCGTGCGTGCCATCATTCGATTCCTCCGATGATGGACCGCACGATCTGC
>JAPPHB010000007.1 GCA_028821195.1 Gammaproteobacteria bacterium | reverse complement strand
CTTACATAGCTACCCATCCCGCTCGCGGGAAGGAGCCTCGAGGGTTCAGAGGAGGTCCCCCCGGGCGGTACGCGAGCCGGATCACACCCGCGAAACCCTCCCGGAGCCAGCGGTGGCACCATGCTGAAGTCTCTTCGTGGCCGGATCATCTTCATCGCCGTAATCCTCGGGATCTGCGGCTACTACATCTACGCCAACGGCCTGAAGCTGGGTCTCGATCTGCAGGGCGGGATGCACCTGGTGGTCGAGATCGACGACCCGGACGGCACGCTCACCGACGAGGCGCGCGCCGACGCCATCGACCGCGCCGAGACGGTCCTGCGCACGCGCATCGACGAACTCGGGGTCGAGGAGCCGCTCATCCAGAAGGTGGGCAGCGACCGCATCATCGTCGAACTCGCGGGCATCAGCGACGAGAATCAGGCCAAGGACGTCATCCGGCGCGCCGCCTTCCTCGAGTTCAAGCTGGTGCGCTCGTGGGTGGATTTAGCCCCTGATCTTCCGCGCATCGACCGCGTGATCGTCGCAACCCTGGGGGCCGATTCGCTGAGCAGCCTTGGCCGCGACGTGCAGGCCCCGACATCCTCGATCGAGGAACTGCTCTTCGGCGCCGCGTCGGAAGAAGGAGATTCCGCGGCAGCCGAAGAAGGCGGGGCCGAGGCCGGGGAGGACGCCGCCGTGGACGCCGAGGGCGAGCAGGTCGCCCAGGACGACGCTTCCGCAGCCGAGGCTGAGGAAGACGATTCCGCTGTCTTGAGCCCGTTCACCGCGCTCCTCAACCAGGGCAGCGAGGACGGCGTTTACCTGGTGGTCGAGGAGGACGTGGAGGCGGCGGAGCTGTTCCTGAGCATCCCGGAGGTCCAGCGCGCCATGCCGCGTGACGTTTCCCTCCAGTGGGGCATGGATCCCGTCGCCCTCACCGGCAGGATCTATCGCCAGCTGTATGTCCTGAACGAGGACGCCTTCATCACCGGCCAGATGCTCGAGAACGCGGTTTCCGCGCGCGATCAACAGTTCAATACGCCGCAGGTGCAGTTCGAGCTGTCCCGGCGGGGAGGCCGCCGCTTCGCGGAAGTGACCGGGCAGAACGTCGGCGAGTTCCTCGCCATCGTGCTCGATGGGGAGGTGGTGAGCGCCCCCGTCATCCGCGACCGCATCGGCGCCCGCGGTCAGATCGAGCTCGGCGGTTCGACCCTGCAGGAGGCGAGCGACCTCGCGCTGGTGCTGCGCGCCGGCGCCCTGCCCGCTCCGCTGCGCATCATGGAAGAGCGCACGGTCGGCCCCTCCCTCGGTCAGGACTCGGTGGACCAGGGGCGCATAGCCGGGATGATCGGTCTCGTTCTGGTCGTCCTGATCATGTGCACCTACTACCGCGTTGCCGGCGTCCTCTCGGTGTTCGCACTGGGCGTGTACGTGGTCCTGGTGCTGGGCGGCCTGGCCATGTTCGGGGCGACGCTGACCGTGCCGGGCATCGCGGGGCTCATCCTCTCGGTCGGCATGGCGGTGGATGCCAACGTGCTCATCTTCGAACGCATCCGGGAGGAACTGGATGCCGGAAGGGCCGTGCGCACCGCGGTCGAGGACGGCTTCGGCAACGCCTTGTCGGCGATCGTGGACGCCAACCTCACGACCCTGATCACGGCGCTGATCCTGTTCCAGTTCGGCACCGGGCCCGTGCGCGGCTTCGCCGTCACGCTCTCCATCGGGATTCTGGCTTCCTTCTTCACCGCGCTCTACGTGACGCGCAGCTTTTTCTTCATGTACCTGTCCCGGAAGAGGGCCACGGATCCCATCAGCATCTGAATCGCGAGACCATCTGAATCATGAGACTCTTCGGAAACGCGCGATACCGCTTCATCGAGGCGCGCAGGAAGGCCTACGTCTTCTCGGCCGTGGTGCTCGTCATCGCGCTGGTGTCGATGGTGGCGAACATCGTGCTCATCGGCAGCTGGCAGAACTACGGCGTGGACTTCACCGGCGGTTCGCTGGTGCAGGTGCGCTTCGACGAGACGATGGACGCTGCGGAGCTGCGGTCCGCGCTGGGAGGCGCCCAGGCCCCTCCCATCACCAGCATCGGCAACGAAGGAAACGAGTTCGTGATCCGCGCCCCGCTGGCCGAGGACCGGGAGGTGGAGGCGGTGGCGCTCGAGATACGCGGGCAGATCCAGGGCGCCTTCCCGAATAGCGATATCGAGGTGGTCCGCACCGAACTGGTTGGCCCAAAGATCGGCGCGGAACTCCAGCAGAAGGCGGCGCTCGCGATCCTGTTCTCGTTCGCGCTGACCCTCATCTATCTGGCCATCCGCTTCGAGTTCCGCTTCGGCGTGGCAGCCGTCATCGCGACCGTCCACGACAGCCTCATCACGCTCGGCTTCCTGGCGCTCTTCCGGGTCGAGATCGCACTTCCGACGGTGGCGGCCATTCTGACCATCATCGGGTATTCGCTCAACGACACCATCGTCGTATTCGACCGGGTGCGGGAGAACCTGAACGCGAAGGGCGGCCGCCGGCAGGACCCGGTGGCGCTCGTCAACCGGTCGATCAACGAGACCCTTCCGCGGACGGTGCTCACCTCCGGCACGACGCTCGGGGTGCTGATGGCCCTGCTCATCTTCGGGGGCGCGGTGATCCGCGACTTCACCACCGTGTTGATTCTCGGAGTCCTGGTCGGGACCTACTCCTCGATCTTCGTAGCGTCGCCGGCGCTGCTGGAGATCCAGAGGCGCTGGGGCACGAAGGATCTGGTCGAAGCGCAGCAGGGAGGCCCGAGAGGCCCCGTGAGCGGAACCCCGCCGTCGCGCCGGCCCAGGAAGAAGAAGAAGCGAGGCAGGAAAGGGCGGAGGGTCGCGGGCGCTCGCGCCTGAGCCGGCGAGGCCGGGCCTGGGGATGTGCCGGCCAGGATATCCTGGATTCCCGACCCTGCCTGTGCCGTCGCAAGGCCCGCCGGGTCCACGACCGCGATGCTGTTCGAATCCCACTGCCATCTGACCGACCGGCGCTTCGACGCCGACCGGGTCGAGACCATCGAGCGGGCGCACGCCGCCGGCGTGGGGGCGATCGTCTCCATCGCATCTTCGGTGGCGGACGCGGAGCGGGTGGCGGAACTCACCCGGGCGCACCGGCAGGTGTGGGGGACGGCGGGCGTCCATCCCCATGAGGCGGCCCGGGCCGGCCCGGACGACGTACGTCGGGTCGGGGAACTGCTGAATGCCTCCTCGCGCCTGGTCGCGGTCGGCGAGACGGGCCTGGACTACCACTACGACTTCTGTCCGCGCGACCGCCAGCGCGACCTGTTCCGCGCCCATGCGCGCCTGGCCGCCGAGACCGGGCTTCCGCTGGTCGTGCACTCCCGGTCCGCGGATGACGACACCCGCGCGCTGATCGATGAGTTCAGGGGCGCGGCGCGAGGGGTGCTCCACTGCTTCACCGGCGGGATGAGGTTGCTCGAAGAAGCGCTCGACGCCGGCTGGCACATCTCGTTCACCGGGCTCGTCACCTTCAGGAACTTCGACGGCCAGGAAGCTCTGCGGGCGGTGCCCTCCGACCGTCTCATGATCGAGACCGACTCGCCCTACCTGGCGCCGGTGCCGCATCGGGGGCGGCGCAACGAGCCCGCCTGGGTGGCGCGAGTGCGGGACGGCGTGGCGGATGTGCGCGGTGAGAGCCCGGAAGAGGTGGAGCGCTACACCGCCCGCAACGCCCTCCGCTTCTTTGGCCTGCAACCCGCGCAAGCAGAGGGCCGCGTCGAGCACTCGTCGGCCGCGCAGTGACGCCGCCCGCCCGCCCCATCCAGGTGCTTCCGGACTCGGTGGCAAACCAGATCGCCGCCGGCGAGGTCGTCGAGCGTCCGGCGTCGGTCGTGAAGGAGTTGGTCGAGAATGCCCTGGACGCCGGCGCCGCGCACATCCGGGTCGAGGTGGAGCGGGGCGGGAGGCAGCGCATCCGCGTGATCGACGACGGGGCCGGCATGGGGCGCCAGGATGCGATCATGTGCCTCGAGCGCCACGCCACCAGCAAGATCACGAACGCCCGCGAGCTGCGTGGGGTCGCGAGCTTCGGCTTCCGTGGCGAGGCGCTGCCCTCGATCGCGGCGGTATCGCGGCTGACCCTCGAGACCTGCGACGAGCTGGGCGCGGGCACCCGCATTCGGGCGACTGGGGGGACCATCACCAGCGTCGACGATCACGCGCGCGCCCGCGGCACCACCTTGGAGGCGGCCAACCTCTTCTTCAACGCGCCCGCGCGCAGACGCTTTCTGAAGAGCGGATCCGCGGAAACCCGGGTGGTGGCCGCCGAACTTACGTCGCTCGCCCTGGCCCATCCCGAAGTCGCGTTCACCCTCACCTCCGACGGGCGCACGCTGATGGATCTGCGCGCCGACCGCGGGCCCGCGCGCCGGGTCGGCCGGCTGTGGGGCAGGGACGCCCGCGCCTCCATGTTCGGGTTTGCAGGCGAGGGCAGCGTCGGTCGGGTGAGCGGCCTTCTGCAGCGCCCCGACCAGGCACGTCCCGGCCCGCGCCGCACCTACCTTTTCGTGGGCGGCCGACCGTTCCGGGACAAAGGCCTCAGGGACACGGTACGCCGGGCCTACCGCACCACCATTCGCGAAGCCGTGCGCCCCTGGTTCTTTCTTTACCTCGACCTCCCTGCCGGTGAGGTCGACGTGAACGTGCACCCGGCCAAGCTGGAGGTGCGCTTCCGCGACCGGACCGCTGTGGAACGCTTCATCGAGGACGAAATCCGGCGCGCGCTCGCGGGTGGGGAAAGCGCCGCCACGCTCGACTCCGCCTCCGCGTCCGACGGCGCGACCTCGAAGGTGCAGGACCCGGCGCCCGAATCGAGCCCCTCCTCCGCTGCCCCCGTTGGCACTGGCGCAGGCGCGGCCAGGGTGCGCGAGTCGGCGAAGTACAAGCCCGGGACCGCGGACCGGTCGTCCGACCCATCCTCCGAAGCTGCCGATGCGCAGATGGCGCTCTTCGCCAGCGGGGCGCCCGCGGCCGCCGATGCAGCCAGGCCGGTCGCTCCGGCTGAGGAGATTCCCGTGAAACCGGCCCGCCTCTGGCAGCTTCACGGGACCTACATCCTCGTCGAAGTGCGCGGCGGGATGATGATGATCGACCAGCACTCCGCCCACGAACGCATCCTCTTCCAGGAGCTGATGGAGGCCTTCGGCAAGGGCGGTCAGCCCGGCCAGCGCCTGCTGTTCCCGATCACCCTGACCCTGCCGCCGGCCGAATACCAGCACGTCGAGCCGCTGTTCGGCATGTTCGCCCGGGCGGGGTTCGAGGTCGACGGGTTCGGCGGCAACTCGATCATCGTGCACGCGGTGCCGAACCCGCATCCATACTTCGACGCCGAGCGCTGTCTGCGCGAGATGATCGGCGAGCTGACCCACGGCTCGGAACTGGTGCGCGCCGCCCGCAACCAGCACGAGCGCATCGCGATGACCTTCGCCTGCAAGGGCGCCATCAAGGCCGGCCGGGAACTGGCGCAGGAGGAGATGCGGGAGTTGATCGACCGCCTCTTCGCCACCGATCTCCCGCATCACGACGTGCATGGGCGTCCGACCGCCGTGCGCCTGTCCCTGTCGGAGCTGGAGCGCCGCTTTGGCCGCACCTGAGTTCCTCGCCATCACCGGCGCGACCACCACGGGCAAGACCGCGCTCTCGCTGGCGGTCGCCGAGGCGCTGGACGGCGAGGTGATCTCCATGGACTCGCGACAGATCTACCGCGGCATGGATATCGGCACCGACAAGGTGGCTGGCGGCATCCGCGCCCGCATCCCGCATCACGGCGTCGACATCCGGGATCCGGACGAATCCTACAGCGCCGGCGAGTTTGCCCGCGACGCCGTCCGCTGGATGAGCCGAATCCGCGCGCGCGGCCGGGTGCCGGTACTGGCGGGAGGCACCGGCTTCTTTCTGAAGGCTCTCGTGGAACCCCTCTTCGCGGAGCCGAAACTGGACCCGGGTCGGGTGGCGCGCCTGCGCCGTTTCCTTGCGCAGCGCGGGATGGAAGAGCTGGAGCGCTGGGTGCGCGTGCTGGATCCGGAACGAGCCCGGCTCGCGGTCGCGGGCGGGATCCAGCGCATCGAGCGCACCCTCGAAGTGACCCTGCTCACGGGCCGCCCGCTGTCGTGGTGGCACCGAACCGCGCAGGCGAACGCTCCGGCCGCCGAGGGCATGGTCGTGGTACTGGAACTTCCGCGCGACAGACTCTACGGCCGGATCAACGAGCGCGTGAGCACGATGGCCGAGCGGGGAATGATCGAGGAAGTCCGCGTCCTCGCAGCTCGCGGCTACGGGGCGGACGATCCCGGGATGTCCGGCACCGGCTATCGCGAGATCCTCGGACACCTGGAGGGACGTCTTGGCCTCGAGGAGGCTCTGGACGCGACCCGGCGCGCAACCCGTGGCTACGCCCGCCGGCAGCTCACCTGGTTCCGCAACCAGTTGCCCCCGGACGCAGTCAGAATCGATGGCCTGAAGCCGCTTGAAGCTCAATGCGCCGAGGTACTGGGGGTCTGGCGGGCGCGAGGCGGCGCCGACCGTGAGACGCCGGACCGGTGAGCGTCTGGGAAGCCGTCCTGCTGGGTGTGGTCCAGGGGTTGACCGAGTTCCTCCCGGTCTCCAGTTCCGGGCACCTGGTCGTCGGCCAGGCGCTGCTCGGAATCGAACTTCCCGGTGTCGCCTTCGAGGTCGCCGTGCACTTCGCGACGCTGGTGTCGGTGCTGGTCGCATACCGGCGGCGCGTGGGCGCGCTCATCCGCGGATCGGTCCGGCTGGACCCCGGGACGTGGCGCTACCTCGGGCTCATCGCCCTCGCCAACGTACCGGCGGCAGCGGTCTATTTCCTCCTGGGGGATGTCGTGGAGGCGGCGTTCGAGACGCCGGCCGCGGCGGGCGTGGCGTTCCTGGTCACGGGCGGGGTGCTGTGGAGCGCGCGCGCGGCGATGCGGCGGGCGTTGCCGAAGCCCGGGCCGCTCTCGGGGGTGCGCGGGCCGGGCGTCGCGATGCTCATCGGGGTCGCCCAGGCATTCGCGCTCCTTCCCGGCATCTCGCGCTCGGGTTCGACCGTGGTGGCGGCCCTCTGGCTGGGCGTCGAGTCCGACGACGCGGCCGAATTCTCGTTCCTGATGTCTGTGCCCGCCATACTCGGAGCCGCCCTCCTTCAGCTCGTGGACGCCGGGGCCACGGCGCCAGCTCTCGGCACCGCGCCGCTCGTATTCGGGGCTGTGGCGGCCGCCTTGACCGGCCTGATTGCCATCAGGATCTTCCTGGCCGCGCTGCGCGCCCGTTCGTTCCACCGCTTCGCCCCGTACCCCTGGGTTCTGGGGCTGCTCTTCCTCGGGTACCTGTGGATCGGGTAGGCGGCGGAGCCATGCGCCGCGGCAAGCCGGCCCGGCGTACCGGCGACCGCGGCTCCCGGATCTGGGAGGGCGAACCGATCGCCCGGTGGGCGGAGCGGTGGGGCGTGCCGCTCCTCGAAGTGCACCGCCGCCTCGGCTCGACCAACGACCGCGCCCGCCGCCTCGCGCGCGCGGGCGCGCCAACCTTTTCGGTGGTCATCGCCGACGAACAGACCCGGGGGCGGGGGCGGGAAGGGCGGCGTTGGCTGTCGCCGCCCGGCTCCGGGCTGTGGATGACCGTGGTGCTCGCGAGGCGCCCATCCGGACATCCCATCGTCCCGCTCCTGGTCGGAATCGCGGCCGCGCGCGCGATCGAGGAAGTCTGCCCGGACTTGCGGGCGGAGATCGAGTGGCCGAACGATCTTGTCGTGGCGGGCCGCAAGGTCGGCGGCATCCTGTGCGAATCATGGGACGACGGCGCCGGAGGCCGGGGCATGGCGATCGGAACGGGCATCAATACCTCGCAGCGCGCGGCGGACTTCCCGCCGGAATTCCGCGGCCGCGCCGGGTCGCTGTGCATGATGGGCGCAACCTCCGTGTCGAGGCCCGCCCTGGCGGGTGCGCTGCTCGCGCAGATGCGGGAGCTGCTGATCTCCGGAGCGGCGCGGCTGGAGGGAGCGCTGCACCGGGAGCTCACCTGGCGCGATGCCCTCAGGGGCCGCGGCGTCGTTCTGGGAAGCGGCGAGACCGGAACGGCCCGCGGGATCAGCTGCGCGGGCGCGCTCCTCTTCGAGGAATCCGGAGGCGCGAGGCGCGAGATTCGTTCCGGCAGCGTGAGGCTGTTGCCGGATCCGTAGGCATCCACCCGAGGAACCACGACATGCATCTGGTAATGGATGTGGGCAATACCGAAACCGTGCTCGCGCTCTTCGTCCCCGGCGAGGAAGGGGTCGCGGGCCGCTGGCGGGTGAGCACCCACGTGCCGCGCACCCCCGACGAATACGTGCTGCTGCTCGGCGCGCTCCTCCGCTCGGACGGCTACGATCCCGGCGCCCTGACCCGCGTGGTGCTGGGCTCGGTGGTCCCCTCCGCCTCCGATGTCCTGCGGGAAGCCGCGGCCCGGCTTGGTTCCGCGGAGCTGGTGGTCATCGACGCGTCCACACCTCTGCCCATCGTCCTCGACGTGGAGGAGCCGCGCACTGTGGGTGCCGACCGCGTCGCCAACACCATGGCCGCTTCCCGGCTCTTCGGGCGCGACTGCATCGTCGTCGACCTGGGCACCGCTACCACCTACGACTGCATCACCGCCGACGGCCGTTTCCAGGGGGGCGTGATCGCCCCGGGCGTCATGTCCGGCAAGGAGTGGCTCGCGGCCCGGACCGCCAAACTTCCGCCCGTGGAGTTCATTCCCCCGAAGCGGGTCATCGGCAAACGCACCGAATCCTGCATCCACTCCGGCATCTTCTTCACCACCATGGACGCGATCGCGGGGATGATCGAGCGCGTGCGAGCGGAATGGGACGTTGCCGATCCCATGGTCGTGGGTACCGGCGGATTCTCTCCCCTGGTGGCGAAGCACGTTGCCGCCTTCGACCACGTGGACCCGCTGCTCACGCTGATCGGTCTGGAGCTGGCGGGCGCGTATGTAGCGAAACATTCGCGGTAGCGCTGGAATACGCTGGCGACCGGAGCCGCACCAAGCCCGACTCGCGGGGGTATGCATGTTGGCACGACGCACGACCCCGAGCCCGTCCTGTAACCGGGAGAGAAGGCCATGAGGAGCACCGAGCCGTGGCGGGCCGGACCCGCCTGGACCGTAGCGGTGCCTATCCTGGTGCTGGCCCCGATCGTCGCCTGTGGTGGCGATGACGGGGCGGCGCCGACCGAGCCTCCGGAGCCCCCCGTCGCCACAACCGTCAGCATCTCGCCGGCTGCCGTCGACCTCTCCTTCCTCGGCGAGACGCTCCAGCTCACCGCGGGCATCGCCGACCAGAACGGCCAGGCGATGGCGGAGGCGCCCGTCAGCTGGACGACCAGCGACAGTTCGGTCGCGAGCGTGAGCGCGGGCGGACTGGTCACCGCGGTTGCGAACGGGAGCGCCACGGTCACAGCCACCTCCGGCAGCGCGGCCGGGACCGCCGTCGTCACCGTGACCCAGCGCGTTGCGCGCGTCGACGTATCGCCGGAAGCGCACACGTTCTCCGCCCTCGGCGATTCCGTACAGCTCACCGCCGCGCCGTTCGACGCGAGCGACAACACCGTCGAAAACGCTACCGTCACTTGGTCATCGCAGGACGACGCGGTCGCCACGGTCGATTCCGATGGCGTGGTTACCGCAGCCGGAAACGGCACTACGAGCGTCAGCGCTCAAGCGGGCGCGGCCAGCGGTGCTGCCGCGGTCACGGTCTCGCAGGTCATCGTCGAGATGGACGTGGTTCCGGCTGCAACGACGCTCTTCTCGTTAGGCGATACCATCCGCCTGGTTGCGACCGGTGTCGACGCCAACGGCTACCCCGGCCCGGCCATGGCCGTCACCTGGGTTTCCCAAAACGACGCCGTCGTGACAGTCGATTCGAGGGGGCTGGCCACCGCCGTGCGTACAGGCAGCACGGACGTGTTCGCCACCGCCGCGGAGCTGCTTGATTCCGCGGGCGTGACCGTCGCGCAGCTGGCGACGGAGGTGCGGGTCACCCCGGAGACCGACACCCTCGCGATCGGCGACAGGTTACGCCTGAGCGCCGTCGCCCTCGACGGGAACGGATACGAGGTCGAGGACGCCGACTATGTCTGGTCGACATCCAACCCGACTGCGGTGACGGTGGACGACACCGGCCTGGTGACGGCTGTAGGGCCGGGAACCGGAGATATCCAGGCCCAGGCGACCCGGGCAGGCGCGAACCACCGCGGTACCGCGACCATCACCGTGCTCGGGTCAACGGCTGGGGGAAGCGGCGCGGACCCTTGACAACGCCGACCGCGCGCGCAAGCCCTTAGAGCCATTATGATACAAGTGAGCATACAGGATGCGATGTCCCTGGCGACCTGCCCGGGGCGGCCGGCCTTCCGTTGACCCGCCAGGAGCTGCTTGACCTGATCGCCGCCGGCGAGGGCCCCGAGGTCGAGTTCCAACGTTCGCTCGGGCGAGAGTTCGGCAGGGAGTTGTGCGCGTTCGCGAACGGGGACGGCGGGACGATCCTGCTGGGCGTGTCCAGTTCCGGGGAGGTGGTCGGCGTTGGCAACCACCGCCGGACCCGCGTCAAGGTGCTCACGGTTGCCCGGTCCGGCGACCCGCCGATCGTGGTGGAGGTCGAAAGCGTGGGCGAGGTGATGCGCGTGACCGTCCCGCCCCAGAAGTACAAGCCCTACTCCATTGGATGGCGCGCCTTCGTGCGCGAGGGGAGCGGCAGCCGGCGGCTGACGAATGCGGAGATCAAGGATCTCTACTACGCCGTCGGGCGCGCTCACTTCGACAGGGAGCCCTGTGAGGCCTTTTCGATGGAGGCTCATCTCAAAGCCGACGTATGGGAGCGGTTCATCGCTCGGGCGAAGATTCCCGAAGCCATGCAAGCGATCCTGGCGCTGCGCAACCTCGGCCTCGTCGACAACGAAGACCGGATGACACACGCCGGCGCGTGGCTGCTCGCCCAGGACATCCGCCAGTTCACGGAGAGCGCGCACGTATCCTGTGCTCTCTTTCGGGGGACGGAGGAGGCGGGAAGCCTCGAACGGCAGGACTTCCACGGCTCGCTGCCCGACATTGCGGACGAAGTGCTGACGTGGGTTCTGCGCAGAATCAACGTCCAGTTCGCGATCTGGCGCGAAGACGCCAGGGGCCGTCCCGAGCTCCCCGAGGAGGCCTTGCGCGAGGCGCTCATGAACGCGATCGCCCACCGTGACTACCGTTCCCGCAACCACGTGCAGGTACGAGTCTTCAAGGACCGCGTGCTGATCGCCAGCCCCGGAGGGCTGCCCGAGGGCATGAACGCGGGCGATCTGGGAACCAAGAGCGTTCCCCGCAATCCGCTGCTCTACAGCATGCTCGGCCGCATGGGCCTGGTCGGAGGAATCGGCACCGGCATCCGGCGCATGAAGTCGCTCTGCCGGGAGTACGGGGTCCTGGAGCCTCGGATCGAGTCTTCCGGAACCGAAGTCACCACAAGCTTCAGGCGGCCGCCCGCCATCCGGCTCCAGCCCTCGGGCATCGACGACGACGACTTCGCCGCCATGCAGGCAAGCCTGTTCAACCCGCAGGATGCCGGGCCAAAAGGCCCTGACCGACACACGGATCCCACGCAAGTTTGGGAGCGCAAGACCACGGTCCAGGTCAGGGATCTGGTACGGGTGCTGTATCGCGATCGATCCCGTGTGCAGATTCTCCAGGGCCTCGGCCTCAGGAACCGGAGCAACCTCGTGGTCAACTACCTGCGACCGGCACTCGACGCCGGCCTCATCGAGATGACGATCCCGGACAAGCCCACGAGCGGCAGGCAGAGGTATCGGCTCACTCCCATGGGGCGTGAGTTGCGGCTGGTGCTGCTGGAACGCGCGCGCGCCCGCGAAGCCGGCGGATCCGCCCCCCATGGCCCGGATTGACGAGAAGCCCGGGCGACATTGACTGCCATGCTCATCGTCGCCGCCGTCACCCTGGCTGTCTGGGTGGCCATGACGCTCGTCACCGTCTACAGCTACCGGCACGTCTTCCGCCTCGAGCGGATCGGAGATGCCCGCGACGGCGATCCGCCCCTCCCCCGGCTGTCGGTGGTGGTGGCCGCCCGGAACGAGGAGGCGCGCGTGGAACAGGCGCTCACGTCGCTGCTTGCCCTCGACTATCCGGACTACGAGGTCATCTTCGTCGACGACCGCTCGCAAGACCGCACCGGCGAGATCGCGGACCGGGTGAGCGGGCAAGACGAGCGCCTCAGGGTGCTCCACGTCGAGGAATTGCCCGCGGGATGGTTCGGGAAGAACCACGCGTCCTGGCGTGGCGCGCTCGCGGCCAGGGGGGACCTGCTTCTCTTTACCGACGGGGACGTGGTGTTCGGCCGCGAGGCGGTGTGGCGCGGAGTGCGCCATCTCCTGAGAAGCAGGCTGGACCATGTCGCCGTCCTGCCCGCGCTGCTGATGCGAAGTCCCATGCTGCAGGCCTGCATGATCGTGTTCCACTGGGGCGCGCACGTCACGGCGAGGCTGTGGCAGGTCCGCGACCCCCGGAGCACGGCCTCCTTCGGCGTGGGTGCCTACAACCTGTTCCGGGCGGACTCCTACCGCGCCATCGGAGGACACAGGCAAGTGGCCCTGCGTCCCGACGAGGATTATCAACTGGGCCGACTGGTGAAGCTGAACGGCTACCGTTCGGACCTCCTCCGGGCCGAATCCAGCGTGCAGTGCGAGTGGTTTCCGGACGTCCGGAGTCTGATCCGGGGGGTGGGGAAGAACCTCTTCGCGTTCAGGGACTACCGGATCGCGGCCGTCCTCGTGCAGACGGCCGGACTGCTGTGGACCGGGATTGCGCCCGTCGTGCTGGGAGTCGCGCTGGTCGCCGTGGACGCCGTAGCCGCCGCATTGTTCGCCGCTGCCGCGATGATTGCCTGGGGGTTCGCCATATGCATCGCCAGAGTTTCCCGCTTCCGCTGGTGGAGCGGACTGGCGCTTCCGGTGGCCAGTGCGGTCGTCGCCTGGAGTTGGTGGCGCTCCATGATCGTCACACTCCGGGGACGCCTGGCCTGGGGAGGGCCCGCGGTTCCATTGTCCGAGCTGCGCGCGGCCCGCGTGCGGGCGATGGACGAACGTGAAAATGCGTGAGTATCATTGAAACCGGCGATGATTCAGCCAGGAGAATAAAGTGTCGAGATACCTTGCCGTCGTGGTTGCGATCGGTTGCGCGGCCGGGGCCGCTCCCGTCCCGGCCGGTGCGCAGACCCCGTCCCCGGGCCAACCCGAGAGAACGATCGAGGTCACGATATCGGAGGGCACCAACGTGGCCGTCGCGCTCTCCCCGGACGAGAGCACGCTTGCGCTCGATCTGTTGGGCCGCATCTGGGTGATGCCCGCCAGCGGGGGAGCCGCAACGGCCCTCACCGATCCCGTGGGGGATGCGCGCCAGCCGGCATGGTCGCCGGACGGAAGCCGCATTGCCTTCCAGGCGTATTGGGACGGGAATTACCACATCTGGAGCGTGGGCGCGGCCGGGACGGAGTTGCGCCAGCACACGCGCGGCCGGTTCGACCACCGCGAGCCGCATTGGTCGCCGGACGGCGGCCGCCTCGCGTTTTCGTCGGACCGGGGCGGGAGCTACGACGTGTGGGTGATGCAACTGGACGGCGGGGGACTCGAGCGCCTGACGGACTGGCCCGGCAACGAATACGGGCCCGCGTTTTCTCCGGACGGCGGGGAGGTGGCCTTCGCGGCGGATGGAGATCGGTCCGGGATCTGGCTGACCGGAAGCGGGGGACCCGGGGTCGTGCCCGGGGACGGAGGGCCGCGAAGGGTCGCGGAAGGGGACGGGGGCGAGTTGAATGCGCCTTCGTGGAGCACGGACGGCGAGACGCTCTCGTTCAACTCGATAGGGGAAGGGCGGTCGCGCCTGTACGCGGTGGCGGTGAACGGAGGAGAGCCGCGTACCCTTACCGGCGAGGAAGAGGATGTCTTTCCGTTCCGGGCATCCTGGACAGCGGCCGGGGATCTGTACCATACCGGGGACGGGCTGGTGCGGTGGCGCCAGGGCGACGGCGGCGGACGGCGGGACGTGGCGTTCTCGGCAACGGTGGCGCTCGACCGGACCGGCTATGCACGGCGGCCGCGCGATCTGCGGGCGCCCGGCCCGTTCCAGGTACGCGGCATCGTATCGCCGGCGGTCTCGCCCGACGGGACGCAGGTGGCGTTTTCGGCGCTGGGCGACCTCTGGCTGCACACCATCGGCGGGGAAGCGGCGCGCCTCACCGACGATCCCTGGATCGAGGCCGATCCCGCGTGGTCACCCGATGGCGGCCGCCTGGCGTTCGCCTCCGACCGGGACGGGTCGCTCGACCTGTACGTGCGAGACCTGGGGGCGGGGAGCGACCGCCGGGTGACCGAGGGCGCCGCCGCCAGCATGCCTGCCTGGTCGCCGGACGGGAGCCGCATCGCCTTCGTGGGATCGGCGGCCGGGACGGCGGTGCAGGTGGTCGACATGGCGACCGGGGTGGTGGAGACCCTGCGCGCCGGGTTGAACGGGGCGGGGCGGCCTTCATGGTCGCCCGACGGCGCCTCCGTGCTGGTCTCCGCGCTCTCGCCCTACTCGGGGCGCTTCCGGGAGGGCGTGAACCGCGCGCTGGTGGTGCCTGCCCGCCCGCTCCGCACTGCGGACGCGGCCGGGATGCCCGGAGCCGACGCTCTTCCGGTTCCGGGCGCAGCGGCGCGTGCGGCCACCGCGGGTGAACCTGACCGGGCCGCCGGACGCGGGTTGCGCGCGGCCACCGCTGTGCCCGCCCTCCCCGTCTCCCGCGGGCACGGCCACACCCACGATCTGCCCGCCTGGGCGGGTGGCGACCCGGAGCCGACCGCCTCGCCCGCCAACCCCCTCCAGGCCGCCGACCGCTATCTCGACCTGCCCCTCCACGGGTCGGTCGGCAGCCGCGCCAACGACGGCCCGGCATGGTCGCCGGACGGCCGCCATGTGGCCTACATCTCCGACGGCGTGCTGTGGACGGTCGCCATGACCCCCGAGGGCGAGACCGCCGACCTCCCCCGCCGCCTTACCAACGAGGCCGCCGACGACCCCTCCTGGACCGGCGACTCGCGCTCCCTCGTCTACCTGAGCGACGACCGCCTGCGCCGCATCGACGCCCTCACCGGCGCCGCCGAGGACATCACGCCCACCCTCGCCTGGACGCGCCCGGCGCCTCCGGCCTCGGTGCTGGTGCGCGCCGGCGCCCTGTTCGACGGCCGCTCCGAGACGCTCCGCCGCGACGTGGACATCGTCATCGAGGACGGCGTCATCACCGAAGTGGCCGACCGCGACCCCGCGCGCACTGCCGACAGGGTCGTGGACGCCGCCGGGCAGGTGGTCATGCCCGGCCTGATCGAGATGCACACCCACGGCGGCCTGGCCGACGGGGAGTCCAAGGGCCGGCTCTGGCTCTCGTGGGGGGTGACCGCGACCCGCTGCCCCGCCTGCGACGGCTACGAGCTTACCGAAGCCAAGGAAGCCGGCGAGTCCGGCCGGCGCATCGCGCCGCGCATCTTCGGGACCGGCGGCACCATCGACGGCAGCCGCATCTACTACCCGAACGCGCCCGCCCTGGGCGCGAGCGCGCAGGTCGAGCTGCAGATGGGGCGCGCCGCCAACCTCGGCCACGACATGATCAAGACCTACGTGCGCCTCTCGGACCCGATGCAGCGCCGGGCCATCGCCGAGGCGCATGCCCTCGGGATCCCGGTCAGCTCGCACGAACTCTATCCGGCGGTGGCGTACGGCGGCGACGGGGTCGAACACGTGCGCGGCACCAGCCGGCGCGGCTACTCGACCAAGGTCTCCGAGACCAACGGGATCTATGCGGACGCGGTCGATCTCCTGGCCGCCTCGGGCATGACGCTCACGCCCACGGTCGGCATCTACGGCGGGTATGGCCTGCTCGCCGCCGAGGCGCCCGACCTCTTCGACGATCCGCGCGTCGAAACCTTCTCCCCGGACGCCCCCGCCAGCGCGCGCATCCCGCCGGACCTGGCCCTGGCGCGCCGCATGGTCGAACGCATGTCCTCCCTCCCGCGCCGGGTGCACGAGGGCGGGGGCCGGGTGATCATGGGCACCGACTCGCCCATCATCCCCCGCGGCCTCAGCCTGCACGCGGAAATGGAGATCCTGGTCCGTTACGGCCGCATGCGTCCCGTCGACGTTCTGCGCGCCACCACCTCGGAGTCGGGCGACGCCCTCGGGTACGAGGGACGCCTCGGCGTGGTCGCCCCTGGTGCCTTCGCCGACCTGATCATCCTCGACGAAGATCCCCTGCAGGACATCGCCGCGACCCGCTCCGTGCACACGGTCATCCTGGGCGGAGCCGTGCATCCGTTGGAGGAACTGCTCCGGCCTCCCGAATAACGCCGCGTCGCCTCTCGGCGCGGAACCCGCCCGGCCCCGGCGTCCCGGGGCTCTCCGGAAGGGTTGACATCTGTTATCCCCGGGGTACCTTTCTGGCCGTTAGCACTCCTTGGCGTCGAGTGCTAACAACGCTCGCGCCGGAGAATCCGGCCGGAATGACCTGTATTCGGACCACCATTCACAGGAGAACCCACGCATGGCAACGAGCGCAGCGAACAGAATCAAGCCGCTCGCCGACCGGGTCGTCGTCCAGGCGGCCGAGGAGACGGAGCAGACCCGCGGCGGTCTCTACATCCCGGACACCGCCCAGAAGGAGAAGCCCCAGCAGGGCACCGTGCTCGCGGTCGGCCCCGGCAAGCTCTCCGACGACGGCACGCGCATCGCGGCCGACGTCTCCGTCGGCGACACCGTCCTGTACGGCAAGTACAGCGGCACCGAGGTCACGGTGGACGACGAGGAGTTGCTCATCCTCCGCGAGTCGGACATCCTCGCCATCATCACCGACTGACCGCTTCCCCCGAGAAACCGAACGGCAACACGACGGGCCGGTGGCGGCCGGGCGCCGCCCGCGGCTCTAAACAGAGGAGAAACAAAGCATGGCAGCCAAGGATCTCAGATTCGAAGTGGATGCCCGCACGCGCCTCAAGGCCGGCGTCGACAAGCTGGCCAGGGCCGTGAAGGTCACCCTGGGCCCCAAGGGCCGCAACGTAGTGCTCGACCGCAAGTTCGGCTCCCCGCAGGTCACCAAGGACGGCGTGTCGGTGGCGAAGGAAGTCGAGCTCGAGGACGGCGTCGAGAACATGGGCGCGCAGATGGTGAAGGAGGTCGCCACCAAGACCTCCGACGTCGCCGGTGACGGTACCACCACCGCCACTGTGCTCGCTCAGTCCATCTTCGGCGAGGGGCTCAAGAACGTCACCGCCGGCACCAACCCCATGGGCATCCGGCGCGGCATCGAGCAGGCCGTCGGGTCCGTGGTGCGCGAGCTCGAGGGTCTCTCCGTCGAGACCCAGGGCAAGCGCGAGATTTCCCAGGTCGGCTCCATCTCCGCCAACAACGACAACGAGATCGGCGCGTTGATCGCCGACGCGATGGAGAAGGTGGGCAAGGACGGCGTGATCACGGTCGAGGAGGCGCGCGGCCTCAAGACGACGCTCGACACCGTCGAGGGCATGCAGTTCGACCGCGGCTACCTGTCGCCCTACTTCGTCACCGATCCGGAGCGGATGGAAGCGGTGATGGACGACCCCATGATCCTCATCCACGACAAGAAGATCTCGTCGATGAAGGACCTCCTGCCGATCCTCGAGAAGGTCGCGCAGATGGGCAAGCCCCTCCTGATCATCGCCGAGGACGTGGAAGGCGAGGCGCTGGCGACGCTGGTCGTGAACAAGCTGCGCGGCACCCTCAAGGTGTGCGCGGTCAAGGCACCCGGCTTCGGCGACCGGCGCAAGGCCATGCTGCAGGATATCTCGATACTGACGGGCGGCCAGGTGATCTCCGAGGAAGTGGGCTTCAAGCTCGAGAACGCCGTCTCCTCCGACCTCGGCAGCGCCAAGCGGGTGGTGATCGACAAGGACAACACCACGGTGATCGACGGGGCCGGGATGGCCGACCAGATCAAGGGCCGCATAGACGAGATCAAGGTGGCCATCGACAAGTCCACCTCCGACTACGACACCGAGAAGCTGCAGGAGCGGCTGGCGAAGCTGGCCGGCGGCGTGGCGGTCATCCATGTGGGCGCGGCCACCGAGACCGAGATGAAGGAGCGCAAGGCTCTGGTGGAGGACGCGCTGCACGCGACCCGCGCGGCCGTCGAGGAAGGCATCGTCCCCGGTGGCGGCGTGGCGCTGCTGAGGGCCCAGGGCGCGCTCAACGGCCTCGAGCTCGAGCGGCACGACGAGCAGGTGGGCGTGCAGATCCTGCGCCGGGCGCTCGAGGAGCCCCTCCGGCAGATCGCGGAGAACGCGGGCGCCGAGGGCTCGATCGTGGTCGAGCACATCCGGCGGCACGAGAACACCAACTGGGGCTACAACGCCCAGACCGACACCTACGAGGACCTGGTGAAGGCGGGTGTGATCGATCCCACCAAGGTGGTGCGCACGGCGCTGCAGAACGCCGCTTCGATCGCGGGCCTGATGCTGACCACCGAGGCCGTGGTGGTCGAGCAGCCCGAGGAGGAGAAGGCGCCCGCCGGTGCCGGCGCCGGCATGGAGGGCATGGGCGGAGGCATGTACTAGCCTTCGACCCGCGCGGCCGGCCCCTGGTCCGGCCCGACACACGGGAGCCCGGGCGGCGATGGTCGTCCGGGCTCCCTGCCGTTCTGTCGGCGGCGCGCACAATTCGCGTTCCGCCGTGTATGTTCGGCGACCGTTGTTCCGAAGCATCCGAATCCCCGCAAATCTCCAGATGACAGATGCCTGACGAATCCATCCAGGTGCGGCTTCCCGACGGCAGCCCCGTGGAGGTGCCGCGCGGCAGCAGCGCCGCCGACATCGCGGCCGGCATAGGCCCCGGACTGGCCCGGGCCGCGCTGGCGGCCGTGGTCGACGACGAAGTGGTCGATCTGGCCCGGCCGGTATCGCCGGGCGCCGAAGTGCGCATCCTCACCAGCCGGGACGACGACGCCCTTCCCGTGCTGCGCCACTCCGCCGCGCACGTCCTCGCCACCGCGGTGCGCGAGCTGCATCCCACCGCGGGCATCGGCTTCGGTCCCCCGATCGAGGACGGCTTCTACTACGACTTCGAGGTCGACGAACCCTTCACGCCCGAAGACCTGGAGGTGTTCGAGGCCCGCATGCGCGACATCGTTGCCGCCGACCTTCCCTTCGAGCGGCGCCGCGTCAGCAAGGAGGAGGGCAGGGAGCTCTTCGCCGACGATCCCCTGAAGCTCGAGCGCCTGGAGGAACTTGAGGACGACGAGGTGATCACGGTCTACCGGGACGGTCCCTTCCTGGACCTGTGCCGCGGGCCGCACGTGCCCTCCACCGGCGGCGTGAAGCACTTCAAGCTGCTCTCCACCGCGGGGGCATACTGGAGGGGAGACGAGAAGCGGCAGATGCTGCAGCGCATCTACGGCACCGCCTTCTTCAGCAGGAAGGCGCTGGACGAACACCTGGAGCGGCTCGAAGAAGCGCGCCGGCGCGACCACCGCGTCCTCGGCAAGGAGCTGGACCTGTTCAGCGTCCAGGAGGATGTGGGGGCCGGATTCATCCTCTGGCACCCGAACGGGGGCCTGGTGCGCCACACGGTCGAGGAGTTCCTCAAGACGACCCTGCTCGAACACGGCTACGACCTGGTCTACAGCCCGCACGTCGCGCGCGAGCAACTGTACGAGACCTCCGGACACCTGGAGGTCTTCAGCGAAGACATGTTTCCCGCGATGGACGATGAGGGGAACCGCTTCCGCATGAAGCCGATGAACTGCCCGCATCACTTCATGATCTACCGGTCGCGCAGCCGGTCGTACCGGGATTTGCCGCTGCGGTATGCGGAACTCGGCACCTGCTACCGCTACGAGCGCGCGGGCGCCCTGCATGGAATGCTCCGCGTGCGGGGCTTCACCCAGGACGACGCCCACCTCTTCGTGCGGGAGGACCAGATCAGCGACGAGTACCATCGCATGCTGGACCTGCTGGAGTACCTGCTGGACGTTTTCGGCTACGACTTCGAGGTGTCGCTGTCCACGCGGCCCGAGAAGGCGATCGGTAACCCGGCGGTCTACGACGCCGCGGTGGAGACCCTGGCCGGGGTGCTGGCCGATCGCGGACTGGACTACGAGGTGGACGAGGGAGGGGGTGCCTTCTACGGCCCCAAGGTGGATGTCGGGCTGGTGGACGCGCTGGGGCGGAAGTGGCAGGGGCCGACGTTCCAGTTGGACTACCTGATGCCCGAGCGCTTCGGCCTCGACTACGTCGGCAGCGACAACCAGCGCCACAACGTGGTGGTCATCCACCGCACCATGCTGGGGTCGATGGAGCGCTTCATCGGCGGGCTGGTGGAGCACTACGCGGGCGCCTTCCCGGTGTGGCTGGCCCCGGAGCAGGTGCGCGTCCTCCCGGTCTCGGAGGTGTGGAGCGAGAGCGCCCGCGAGCTGGTGGAGCTTCTGCGCGCAAAGGGGGTGCGCGCCCACCTGGACGACCAGGACACCCTCGGCTACCGCATCCGCGAGGCGGAGGTCAAGAAGGTGCCCTACATGGGGGTGGTGGGGAAGCGCGAAGCCGAGGCGGGGACGGTGGCGGT
>JAPPHB010000023.1 GCA_028821195.1 Gammaproteobacteria bacterium | reverse complement strand
GGATCTTTCCGGATCCGAAGACCGGCAACTTCCAGATTGAGTGGCGCGAGAACGGGCGAAGGCTCACCCGGTCGCTGGGGCACCGCGACTGGGCGAGAGCGAAACGGCAGGCGGACGAGTTCGCGGCCGGGTTCGCCGGACCCGAGATCGTGGGCAAGGCGGAAGCCGAGCCAAAGCCGCTCACTCTGGAGAGGCTCTTTGACATCTACGGTGAGGAGGTGACGCCCACGAAGACGAGGCGGGTCCAGCACCGGGACAGGATCGCGACGGGGATGTTCCTCGACCTACTCGGTCGGGACCGGCGACCCGAGACCCTGTCTCAAAGGGACTGGGACCGCTTCATCCGGGAGCGCCGGGCGGGAAGGATCGGACCGAGCGGGAAGCCGGTGTCCAACCGGACCATCGAGTTGGACCTGAAGTTCCTGCTCGCGGTGCTCAACTGGGCGACCAAGTCCAGAGACGAGGAGGGGAAGCTCCTTCTCGACTCGAATCCGCTGAGGGGGCTGAGGACGCCCAAGGAGAAGAACCCCGCCCGGGTCGTTCTCTCCGAGGATGAGTACCGGGCGATGCTCGGGGTCTCCAGGCAGGTGGACTGGCGGTTCCATGTCGCGTTCGTGCTCGCCCACGAGACCGGGCACCGGATCGGGGCCATCCGCAACCTGCGGTGGTCCGATATCGACTTCGAGGGCCGCGAGGTGCGGTGGCGGGCGGAACACGAGAAGACGGGCTACGAGCACGTCACGCCGATGACGGACGAAGCGGTGGCGGTGTTGGAGGAGGCGCGGGAAGCGAACCCCGGCGGCGGGGAGAAGCTGATCCTGCCCGCCTCGAAGGATCCCTTGGGGAGCATCGGCAGGGGACGGACCGGCGTTTGGTGGCGCAAGGCCGAGCGGCTTGCGGGACTGGAGCCGAAGGCGCGGCGGGGCTGGCACTCGCTGAGGCGGAAGTTTGCTAGCGACCTGATGGACCTGCCGCTCAAGGTGCTGTGCGAGCTGGGCGGCTGGAAGGAGGCTCAGACGGTGTTGCGCTGCTACCAGCAGGCCGACTCGGTACAACTCAGGAAGGCTCTGGACAGCCGCCCGAGGGTCCGCGCCTGACCAAATCCAAATCGGCGGGAATCATTCAGCGGGAACACAACCGCCGAATCCGGTAAGCTGAACGATCACAACGACATGTGAATCCGAAACCTCATGTCGCGTAGACATGGACGAGCGCGAGGGTCCACAGGGTCGAGCGAAGGCTCGGTGCGTACTCGTCCACGAGGATCACCCACAATCCGGCGACCACTATGGTGGTGTGCGAGATCATCGTTGCCACGAAACGCACGTGGGGGAATCCATACGGGCTGTCGGGCTGGAGGACCCCCTGGATCGCCCCGGCGATCCCCAGATAGTACATCAGCGGATGGGTCCAGGGCCGGTCCGTCCACAGCCCGTAGATGCTCACCCACACCATCGCGCCGCACATGTGCAGGGGTAGGCGCTCCGCCACTGCCCACTCCCCGTGGAATGCGTGCCAGAAGTGTCCTTCCACGAAGGTGACGAGGAGCAGCGCGATCATGCCCCGCTTGATCCGTAGCCGGGTCTCTTCGCTCCCCGACCGCCCGAGGCGGAGTGTCACATATCCGAGGGCGGCCAGCACGGCCAGGGAGAGCAAGTGCGCGCCCCCGAAGATTACGAAAGGGTTCGCGGGGTCGCCTGCGGCAAAGAAGGAGTCCAGGACGCCTGCCTCCCCACGTTTCGTGCTTCCAAGGAGACCGGGAGAAGCCCGGAGCGGAATGCTCAGACTAGCCTTCGGCGCCGGGCCGGGAAAGGGAACTGAGGCTCGCTCCTTCACCTAATGGTCCGCCCCGGCGCGGTGGTCGCCTATCCACTCTTCTTGTTGCCCGCGCAGCCGGTCCGTATCGTGAATCTCTCGATGATGGGGCCGATGGTCGGTCTCCACATCCTTCCAGAGGAGTTATGAAGATGCTGCACCGCCTCATCCCGTCTTTCGTCCTCCTTGCGCTCCTCGCCGCCGGCTGCGCCCCGGCCGAAGACGCGCCCGAACCGGCGGCCGAGAATCCGCAGTCACAGCTCCTCGCCCGCGCAGCCGAGCTCGAACTTCCTGGCGAGTACGCGCTGCCGCCGGGAGACCCGGTGGTGCATTCGACGGCGGGGTTCGCGAAGATCCTGTGCTCCAACGTCTTCCTCTCCGGGCTGGATCCGGACTTCGCCGCCGAGCACACCGGCTTCTTCACCGCGCTGCGCCAACACCGCGGCGCTGTGACCGACCGCGTGGTGGACTATGAGAACCAGCGCGTGCACCTCACCCTGCCGGACGGCACGGTGCGCTCGGCCAAGCTGCACGGCGACCAGGGGTGCCTCGCTCTCCCCATCGGCGAGGAGGAGCCGTACTACGAGTCGGTCGAGGTGGTCTCGACTCTCCCCGACGCCGAGAACACGCCCTGGCCGCTAGGCGACCTGCTTCCCGACGAGCCCTTCCCGGCCGATGTGGACATGGACAAGGTCGCGCAGGCGGTGGATGCGGCCTTCGCGCCCCCCGAGGCGCTGACCGCGGCCTTCGTGGTCACCCACCGGGGCCGTCTGCTGGCCGAGCGCTATCGCGAGGGCATCGACCACACCACGCCGCTGGAGAGCTGGTCCATGAACAAGAGCCTCACCGGCACGCTCATGGGCATCCTGATCCAGAAGGGTGTCTACGACCTCTGGGAGTCCGCGCCGATACCCGAGTGGCAGGGTGAGGGCGACCCGCGCCAGGCCATCCGCATCGGCGACATCATGCGGATGTCATCCGGGCTGCGCTGCCGCAACCTGGGCGATCCCGGCGACGACCCGGACATCGGGTACCCCGACCACCTGTACCTTTATACAGGCACCGTCAACTCGTTCGAGTGGGCTGCCGGCAAGGATCAGCAGTGGGAACCCGACACGGTGGGACGGTACCGGAACTGCGACCCCGTGCTCACCAACTACCTGGTCCGCCTGGGCGTCGAGGGGGAGCTGGGCGAGAACTACCACCAGTTCCCGCAGCGGCATCTCTTCGACAAGCTGGGGATGCGAAACTTCATCGCAATGACCGATCCCTACGGCAACTTCCTGCTCCAGGGATACGGCTTCGGCAGCGGGCGCGACTGGGCCAGGCTCGGCAACCTGTACCTGCAGGACGGCGTCGTGAACGGCGAGCGCATTCTTCCCGAGGGATACGTGGAATACGCATCCACGCTCGCGCCCGCCTGGGTGGCGGACGGGCGCCCGGTGTACGGAGGCGCCTTCTTCTGGGTGAACGGTGACGGCGGCCGCCCCATCCCGACGAGCGCCTTCCGCATGGCAGGCGCCGGAGGCCAGAGCACGATCATCATCCCCACACACGACATGGTGGTGGTGCGCATCGGGCACTACAGCGGCGGCGGACCGGGGGGCCGGGCGCTCAACGAGGCGCTGAGCCTGCTGATGGAGGCGGTGCCGGCAAACTGAGGGGGCCGCCCACGAGCGAGTCGGCCGGTACCGGTTAGCAACCGGGCGAGTCACGCATGGCTTCGCGCCCAAGCCCGGATGTGCTTCGTTGGCGCACTGCCCGCGCGCGGTTCCCGCTTCGGTCCGTGGGTGGCCGCGCTCGCCGGTGGCGGCGGCCAGGACGACCGCCGCCACCCGCGACGCGACCGCGCCAGCGCCCGTTGCCGACCTATCTGGTCCAGCAGTAGACGAACCAGTACAGCGGAAAGCACCAGACCCAGGTGCCGTTGCCGTGGTCTGGAAGGCCGACGATCTCCTCTTCGACAGGTTTGTCGTGTTGGATGAACTGCGCGGATGCGGGTCCGGTTGGCAGAGCGAGGGCGACCGCGAGGGCCAGCGCGGCCATCGTGAGGCGGCTCGAGGTCTTGCGTCGAGTGGTCATGTCCAAAGTCTCCGGGTTGGGGGTGTGTTCTCGGCGGACGCGAATCGGCGGCCCGCAGCCACCGACCGACCGCACGTCGTTGGCTTGAGATCCCCTTCATGGAGCATTCCGAACCCGGACTCCCGGGCGAGTCCATGGCTGACCGGGACGTCTTTGCCGCAGGCTCGACCCCGGGATCGGGACAAGCCCGGACCGCGTCGGCGGCCCATCACCCGACCAGCCCGCACCGTCTCTCGCCTTCAGCGACCCGATGGGGTATTCTGGAGCCGTCCGAGCCAAGGAAGGGACGATGGTTCATCCGGAGCCCGCGACGACGACAAGCCCTTGAAGCCAAGACATATCCGGTAACCGGACCGGAACCGACGGGAGCGAAACGGATGAGCGGAAGACTCGAGGCGATCTGGCTGAAGCGGCAGCGTGGGGGCGAGATGAGCGCCGTCTCGGAGGCCACCGCGGAGGCAGGAGGCGGACTGGCCGGTGATGCGAATTACGGGCGCACCCGGCGCCAGGTCACGTTGATCGAGAAGGAAGTCTTCGACACGCTCAACGCAGAACTAGCTACGTCGGTCGATCCGGCTCTAAGGCGTGCGAACCTGATGGTGAGCGGCGTGAGCCTGGCGGACACCCGCGACCGAAGGATCCGGATCGGAGACTGCGTGCTTCAAGTACGCGGCGAGACCCGGCCCTGCACGATCATGGAGGAACAGCTCACCGGGCTGCGGGACGCCCTCGATCCCGACTGGCGTGGCGGAGTCTTCTGCACGGTGCTGAGCGACGCCCGCATCCAGGTGGGGGACGCGGTGAGCTGGGAGGACTAGACCGAGGCCCAATCAGGGCTCGCCCGGGCTTCTACCGCCGGTTCCCTCCCGGAGGAGGAGGCGGCGGCACGACGGTCTCCGTCGTCTGCGGAATCCCCTTCTCCTTCCACGGGTCGAAGACCCCGAGCCCCTCGCAGAAGTCGCCGGTGTCGAGGAAGTGGGTGTGCTCGCACTCGCGGCTGGAGCCGAGGGTCACCAGCAGTTCCTCCGTTTCCGGGTAGGCGACCCGCACGAAGAAGCCGGAGCGGCCCCCACGCGCCATGTCCGCCGTCGACTGCCCCAGCCGGGTGATGGCCGTCACGTCCGCACCCTGTTCGACCAGGTACATGATGAGCTCGTTGTCGCCCCGCGCCGCGGCGTAATGGATGGGCCGGTACAGCCACGAATCGGCCAGGTTCACATCCGCCCCGTGCTCGTCCACCAGGTACTTGACCGCATTCAGGAAGTTGTCGGGGACGCTGCGCACGCTGAACGCGCCCAGCCCCTGCCAGCCGCCCCCGGCTGCCGCGTGGATGGGATAGGCGTTGTACGAACCTTCGGGAATCCAGGGAAGACCTGAATCCTCCTGCTGGCGCCCTTCCTGCTGGCGGCGCTCCCGCATGCCGACCGCCGGCCAGCGCGTGGGGATGTCGGGGTCGGCGCCGTGGGCGGCCAGCATCTTCATCGCCTCGATGTCCTGCGCGAAGGCGGCCCGGTAGAACGGCGTGGCGCCCTCCAGGTTGATGCCCATCTTGGTGAGGCCGAACTCCCAGTACCACAGGTGCGTGTTGAGCTGGACGTTCGGATCCGCGCCGGCGTCCAGAAGCGCCTGCAGCAGCTCGAGGTACTCGGTCTGTTCGTTGTCGTGCGCGCGCGGCTGCGGGTAGTTGGACTTGGGCGCCCAGTGGGTCTGCAGAACCGCGAACAAGGGGGAGATGCCGTCGGTGTCGGCGGCCCGGTCCGGGTCGGCGCCGCGCTCGACCAGCTCCATGGCCAGATCGAACTGGCCATTGATGATGGTCATCAGCAGCGGGCTGGTGCCGTCGCCGCTGACCTGGTCGATGTCGGCCCCGCCGTCCAGCAGGGCGAGTCCCGCTTCGACGTGCCCCTCGCGTGCGGCGTGCAGCAGCGCGGTCATGCCCCCGGTCATGCCGACCAGCGTTTCCCGATAGGGCGGGCGCGCCAGAGGTGGGCCGCCCGGGTAGTCGGCCCGGTACTGGATGAGATCTTCGGGGTCGAGGTCCCGCCGCGAGTGGTCGGCGCGCAGGAACTCCCGCTGGGCGGCGATCGCTTCCTGCACCTGCGCTGGGGTCAATTCGGGTTCCGTGCCGGGTTCGGCTGCGAAGCGGAGCCCCTCGATGCGGTCGCGCAGGAGCTGGCTGGCCTCGCGGTCGATGGCCACGTTGCGCAGTACGTCCACGACCCTTGTGGCGAGGTTCGGGTCCGCCCCGTGCTTCAGGAGCACCTGCATGGCGGGGGTCCGGTTGTAGGCGGCCGCGAACATCAGCGGGGTCTGGCCGACAGAGCCCTCGCGCGCGTTCACGACGGCGCCGTGCTCCAGCAGCGCGGCGGCGGCTTCTTCGCCGTCCATTACCCGCGCGGCCAGATGGAGCGGGGTGGTCCCGCTGTTGCTGGTCGCCAGTGTCGCATCCGCGCCCTTCTCGAGGAGCGCGCGCACCACCGCGCCGTGCCCGCCCTGACTGGCCAGGTGGAGCGGTGTGTACGCCCCGATGCGGGTGGTCGCGCCTACTTCGGCGCCCGCTCCCAGTAGCGCGGCCACCACATCGGCGTGCCCCTCGAGCGCCGCCATGTGCAGCGGGGTCATGCCGTCGCCCCGCGCCAGGTTCGGGTCCGCGCCTCCGGCGAGAAGCGCCTGCACCGCATCCGCGTCACCTTGCTTCGCCGCCCCGATCAGCCCGGCATCCTGTGCTTCAACGGAGCCGGCCAGCGAAACCAGCAGCAGGGTCGCGCCCAACAGGCCCATGCGGCGGCGCGCCATCACCTGCCCGGGGGCCCTCACGAACCCGCCTCCCGCAGCGCGTCGGCGATGCCGCCTCTCGGGAACGTCAGCGGGAACGGGCTCACGCTGTCGCCGAACGCCCGCATGTCGTGTCCGATGCCCTGCATCAGGCTCACGAAGACGTCGGCCATCGGTGTACCCTTGGGCGCGCGCAGGTGCAGGTTGCCTTCCAGGGCGCCGTTGGCGTGCCCCATCAGGATGAGCGGGCAGCGGCGGTGGTTATGCAGGTTCGGGTCGCCCATGGACGAGCCCCAGACGATCGCGGTCTTGTCCAGCAGCGAAGCGTCGCCCTCCATCGTGTTCTTCATCTTCTCCAGGAAGTACCCCATCAGGCTCAGCCTGTGTGTGTTGATGAGGTTGAAGTCCATGATGTCGGCGGGGACGTTGCCGTGGTGCGAAGCCCCGTGGATCGACTTGTTGGTGCCGCTCAGCGGGAAGGTGCGGTTGGACTGATCGAATCCGATCTTGAAGGTGATGACCCGGGTCATGTCGGTCTGCAGCGCGAGCAGCTGGAGGTCGAACATGATCTCCATGTGCTCTTCCCAGGAATCGGGAACCCCGGAGGGAGCCTCGGGCATCGCCCGCTCCTCGCCGCTGCTGTTGTGTTCCTCGACCAGTTCGATGCGCCGCTCCAGTTCGCGGATGTGGGTCAGGTATTCGTCCATCGCCCGTCGGTCGACCGCCCCGAGGTCCCTCTTCAGGCGCGCCACCTCGGTGGCGATCCAGTCGATGACGCTGCGGTCGGTGCGGCGGCGGTCGGCGCGGTCGGCGGCGGAGTCACCCGCGCCGAAGAGCTGCTCGAAGACCGCGCGCGGCTCGCGAATGGCCGGGAGCGGCTGGGTCGGAGAGGCCCACGCCACGGAGGTGGTGTAGGCGCAGTGGTAGTTGTAGGCGCATCCGCCCCCGCGGTCGATCGACTCGGTGGTGAGCTCGAGCGAGGGCAGGGCGGTGTCCTGACCGAAGCGGCGGGCGTGCAACTGGTCCAGGGAGGTCCCGAGATACACGTCCGATCCCTGGGTCTGCTTGGGATGGGCCTGGGTCAGGAAGACGGCCGTCGTGCGGTCGTGGTCGCCGCCGATCTCCTCGGCGCGGTACGCCTCCGCCATGCGCGAGTCGGTGTTGCTGATCACCGTCAGGTACTCGCGGTAGGGCTCGAGCGGCTTGAGCTGGCTGGTCGCCACGAACTCGAAGTCGCGGCCGACCTTCTCGGGCGCGAACAGGAACTGCTGGTCGCCCCAGTCGCTCCCGCCCGCGCACCCCATCGACTCCTCGATGCCTACGAAGCGCGTGAAGTCGGTGGCGGCGCGGTCGCGCCACAGCCGGCCCGCGGGGACCATCGCGTCCAGCAGGGGGAGGGCGACCGTCGTGCCCATCCCGCGAAGGAAGGTACGGCGAGAAAGGTGCTTTCCCGTGATGAAGTTCATGGTCACTTACACTCCCTGGTTGGCTTCGGTGTCTGCAGTCGCCTCGGTTCGTCTCATCCGGAACGGATCGCTCTTCACGACCCCCAGAACGAAGGCGGACATTCTGTATCCCTCGGCCTCCGCGTGGTTTGCGATGGCTCGAATGGTCGGCTGATCGAAGTACTCCACGGGGCGGCCGATCGCGTACGCCATCAGATGCGCCGTGAAGTTGCGCACGAGCGGGACCGGACGCTTGAGGATGACCTGGGTCAGTTCAGCCGGCGTGGTGATGGGGGTTCCGTCGTAGAAGTCGCCCCGCGTGTCCAGCGCCACCATGTTCTCGCGGATGCGCCAGCGCCCGGTCACGTCGTAGTTGTCCAGCGCGAGACCGATGGGATCCATGAAGCGGTGGCAGGCGTTGCAGGTCGGATTGGCGCGGTGCCGCTCCATCCGCTCGCGGGTGGTGAGGCGGCGGCCGTCCGCCGTTCCCTCCGTCTGATCAAAGGCTGGAACGTTGGGCGGCGGATGCGGCGGAGGCGTGCCCATCAGGACCTCCATGACCCACTTCCCGCGCAGAACCGGAGAGGTGCGCGCCGACATCGAAGTCAGGAGCAACACGCTCCCGTGCCCGAGGATGCCGCGCCGCTTGTCGTCCGGATACGTGACCAGGCGGAAGTCGTCGCTCGTAACGCCTTCGATCCCGTAGTGTCGGGCCACGCGCTCGTTGAGGAACGAGTAGTCGGCGCTGAAGAACTCCAGGAAGTTGCGGTCTTCCTGCACGAGATGGTTGAAGAAGAGCTCGGTCTCCCGCACCAGGTCGTCGCTCAACTGACCCGTGAAGTCGGGATAGAGGTACGGCTCGGGGTTGTTCTTGGCCGCGTCCTGAAGGCGCAGCCACTGATGGGCGAAGCGGGTTCCCAGCGCCTCGGATCGAGGATCGGCGAGCATGCGCCGCACCTGGGCTTCGAGCACGGCGTCGTCGGAAAGCCGTCCGCTCGCCGCGACATCAATCAACTCCTGGTCCGGTGCCGAGGCCCAGATCAGGAAAGAGAGCCGGGAGGCCAGGTCCAGGCCGCTCAGGTAGTAGTTCTCGCCCTCGCCGGCGCCGGAGGGCGCCCGTTCCAGGCGGAACACGAACGAGGGGCTGGCGAGCATCGCCTGCAGCGCGGTGCGCACCCCGATTTCGAACCCGCCGCCGGCGGATCCCTGGTCGTAGAACGCCATCAGCCCCAGCATGTCCTCGTTGTTGACGGGGCGCCGATAGGCCTGTTCCGCGAGTCTCGCAACGATGGACTCCGCGCACGGACGCTCATCCGCCGCGGACGAGGGACGGCACGAGAAGATCCTTTCCCGGGTCGGGGTGTCGGACACGCCGGTTACGGTGGTGGGCCCGGTGATCATCAGGTTCGAAAGGTGCGGGAGCGCCGTGATGCCGTAGTTGGCCCACTGCTGGGCGTCCTCGCCTCCCACGAACGACCAGTCGAAGGGGCTGAAGCGGTCGTCGTAGGGCCCGTCCATGCGCCGCACGAAGGCCGCCGCCACTTGGCGCTGGCCCGCGCGCACGAAGATGGGATCCGTGTTGAGCGGCACGCCACGCTCGCCGTTGTGCGGGATCGGGATGACCGCCACGCCCTCGCCGTCGATGGAGATGTCGAGGTCCTCGAAGCCGGTGCCCTGTCCGAACAGCGTCTCCACCGTCAGGACGTATTCTCCGTCGGCGGGGAAATCGTGGGTGACCACCATCCCGCCCCGGGTGCCGAACGGGGTTCCTTCGATGTGATCCCAGGCGTGCTGCGAGACCTCGATGGGGTTGGTGTATTTCGACGAGGAGGAAACCGCGTCGGGGTTGCCCACGGCGAGGCGGCTGACTTCGGTCGCGGCGCGCATGTACGCGGCCAGGAGGGTCGTCGAAAGACCCTGCGCCGCGGACAGGTTGTCGAAGCTACCGAGCAGAACGTCGGCGGGTAGCCAGCGGCCGGCGTCGATCTCGAGATCAAGCATGTCGCGGATGACGCGCTCATACTCCGCACGGCTCAGACGCTGGAAGCGCCGATTCCCGGGATTGGGGCGGAAGGCCGCGGCTTCGTCGACCAACTGCTCCAGGGTTTCGACCAGCACCTGGAGGGTGTCGCCCGACGGGCGCGGCATCCCGGGAGGCGGCATCATGCCCGCGCGCAGCTTGCGGATCATGCGTTCCGCGGTCTCCGCCTGCTCGGGAGCACGTTCCACCTCGAACCCCTGAAACGAGACGTTGCCTGTGAGCAGCGCGTCGTTGTGGCAGACCTGGCAATACTGCGTCACCACGCGCGTGAGCACAGGAGACTCGATCGATGCCGCGTGAGTTGCAGACGGGGCCCATGCCAGATCGGGTTGCGATTCGGCGGGGGGAAGGGTATGGGGACCGCCCAGCACTGCCAGCGCCACACCCAGAGACGTTCCGATGACGAGTGTCCTCATTGCCTCCGCCTGAATCATAGGGGCCTGCCTCGTCGCGACGAGACACTCCGCACCAGCCTTGAGTATAGGATGGATAAGCGGGAGCCGCAAAGAGTTGTGGATCAGTTCGGGCGGCTGGCTGCGACCCGGAGTCCGGGGCACAGAGCGTGCAACCGATCGAGGTCGGCGGGGCCCACGGCCGGGCCCGCGTGGTCGTCGCCCTGGGGTGCGGGTCCGCCCCACATCAGCGATCCGGCGTCCGGCACGTGTCCAAGGCCCAGGGCATGACCCAATTCGTGTGCCGTGACCCGTCGAAGATCGTCCAGATCGGCGAAGCGGTAGATGCGGATTTCGCGACCGACCGTGATCCCGCCCGCGCGGTCGCGGACGACTGCCTCGCGGTAGACCGCCGCTTCCGCGGTATCGGGAGGCAGGAGTTCCGCGAGTTCGCGGGCACGAACCTCGAAGTCGGCGGGCTCCAGGGACTCGCGCGAGCGCTCCAGCTCCGCCTCCAGCCGCCTGCGCTCGTCGGTGCGCGCCTGGCGCTGGTCATAGACGAGGCGGACGGGCATCCCGGCCTCCGGATCGCGCACGAAGAGCGGTCGGCCGACCGCCGTTTCCCAGAGTGCGGCAGCCTCGCTCACCACGGTTACCACGGTCCGGGAGTCGAGCCCGAACTCCTCGTCCAGCCGCGCGATTCGCCATGGGAGGGGGACCTGGCACGGCATCGACGACCCCTCGGCCGGGGGCTGGACCCGGTCCGTTTCGGCCGGAAGCGGAGCCGGGAGAGTGTCCGCCGCGGGCTCCGGCCGAGTCGTAGACAACCAGAACATGAACCCGCACACGGTCAGGATCGCCGCCAGCCAGGGCAGGGGAATCTTCATGCGGTTCCGTTCCGGCGCGGTCTCCGGATGACGCGGATCGGGCTTGTCCGTTCCGCACTTCCCTCCCTAGTGTGACCCATGTTCGCTCCCACCGCCAACGACCGCTTCAAGGCACAGTGGGGCGATCGGCTGGCCTGGTCGATCG
This sequence comes from Gammaproteobacteria bacterium, assembly GCA_028821195.1. GTDB lineage: Bacteria > Gemmatimonadota > Gemmatimonadetes > Longimicrobiales > Gaopeijiaceae > BD2-11. The sequence goes on along the minus strand of JAPPHB010000023.1, from coordinate 10,173 downwards.
TGGTAGCCGTGTTCGTCCATGTGGCGAGCTTCGCGTTCTTCCCGGGATGGAGGCTCAGGGATCTGTCGCCGGAGCCCCTCTTCGGCGCCCGGGGCACGGAGTGGATCCTCCTCCAGCCTCCCGGACCCATGCCCGGCCTGGAGGCCATTGCCTTCGCGGCCGTTGCGGGCGCGGGCGAGGATTCGGCTTCCGCCGGAGAAGTCGAAGCGGAGGAGCGGGATGACGTCAATCCCGCCGAGTTCGCGGACGCGGCCGGCGGGGGTGGCGGGGCCGGTTTCCTGGACCGGCTGCGTGGACGCGCGGCACCTCGGCCGGTTGTCGTCGAACCGGAGCTGGAGCTCGCCGACCCGGAGGCCCCCGTCGCGTCGGAGGGCGAGGAAGCGCCCGACGACGGCGCGCTTTCGATCGGGGGCAGCGCCTCCACGGCGTCGCTGGAGTCGCTGCCGGATCCCGACGAGCTCGATCTCGACCGGCTCTCCGTGCTCGAGCCCGAACTTTCGCTGACCTCCCTCTCGGCCTGGGTGCTGGTGCGTAATCCCGACGAGGTCATGGAGTTCATGCGCCGTTCCGCGGCGCAGCAAGGGCTGGCCGAGGAGGACTTCATGACGGTGCGCGTCACCCTCTGGATCGACCGCAGGGGGTCGGTGGAGTGGTCCGAAATCATGGAGTCCAGCGGCGACCGGCGCGTCGACGAAATCGCGCTGCAACTCGTCAACGAAGTGATCTCGTTTCGCCCCGCGCGCGAGCAGGGCGTCGCGGTGGCGCGCTCGGCGGTCTTCAGCATCCCCTTCCCGTGGACCTGATGCGACCGCGCCCCGCGGCTGGTGCCCTGCTTGCGGGCATGCTGTTCCTGGGGTGCGCCGTCGGCCCGGGGCCCTCGGGGCCGTCACGGTCGGCCACCGGGATCGTCTACCCTCCGGGAATACCGCCTGCCGAGACCCGGTTTTCCCAGACCGCGACCCTCTACCTCAACATCAACGGGGAGGAGGAGGCCGCGCTCGCCCAGGCGCTGGAGGGCATCGAAGCCGATCCGGGCAACTCCATCCACTACTTCCTCGCCGGGGTCGCCGGAGCCAGGCTCGGAGATTACCGCGACGCCCACTGTTGGTTCGTCGAGGCCGAACGCATCTACCCCGCGTACGAACTGGACATCGAGCCGGAGCGCGAGGCCGCCTGGGCCAGGGCCTTCAACGCGGGGCTGGAGGCCTACGCGAGGGGTGAGACGGATGCGGCTGCCGAGCACTGGCTCAGGGCCACGGAGATCTACGACCTGCAGCCCGCGGCGCATCGAAACCTGGCCAGCCTGCTGGTGGAGCTGGGGCGCCGGGACGAAGCCATCCGCGTGTATCAGGATGCGCTGCGCGGCCTGGAGAGACGTCCCGCGACCCGCTTGCTGGAGGAGGCGGAGATCCGGGAGCGCGCCGAGCTGGGCGCCGACACCGAGGTTCGGCTTGTGCAGCTCCTGCTCGCCGCCGGCCGCTTCGCCGATGTCGAGCCGCTGCTCCAGCGGCAGTTGGCCCGCGATCCAGGGAGCATCCGGGTGCGGAGCGATCTCGCAAGGACACTCGTGGAACTCGGGCGCGTGGACGAGGCCGCCGAACTCTACGCTTCGCTCCTCACGGACGAGTCGCTGGCCGCGGCCGATCTGTTCAACCTGGGAATCACGCTCTTCCGCTCATCGCGCTACGAGCAGGCCGCGCGGGCGTTCGAACTGCTCACGGAGAAGCAGCCCGATTCGCGGGACGCGTGGTTCAACTACGCCAACGCGCTGTTCGCGGGCGAGGCATGGGCGGCGCTCGCCGACGCCGGCGATCGGCTGCTGGCGGTCGACCCGCTGAGCGAGGCGGCGCATCTCATCACGGCACGGGCCCGGCTGGAGACGGGAGACGAAGCCGGCGCGCGCGCCGGGGTGGCCCGTTCCGACGCCCTGCCCGTCCACCTCGACGGCCTGAGGCTGCGCGTGACCGACCAGGGCACCCTGGTTCAGGGACGCATCGTGGCGAACGCACTGCCGGAAGGTGTGCCGCTAAGGCTGCGTTTCATCTTCTACGACAATGCCGGAGTGCTGGGAGAGAGGATTCTGGAGGCCAGCGCCCCGGCCCCGGACGCCGACGCGGACTTCCGGGTTTCCATCGAGGGCCGCGCGCTCGGCTATCGCTATGAGTTCGAAGCGGCGGGCACGCCGTAGAGAGGTATCGCGCCGCGGCGGCGGCTCGCCCCGTCCGAACCGAGGATCTACGGCCTTCGGCAGGCCGCGCGAGAGGCGCGCCGGTGGTCGATCGGCTGGACGGTGAGAATGAGCTCGTCGCCGTCGATGACGTCGATGGGTTCCGAGAGCACGCATCCCTGGGCGAGAAAGTCCATGAGGAAGTACACGCGCCCCACCAGGTTCCAACGGAAGTTGAAGGTGTCGCGGTTGAGCGCCTCGACCATCCCCAGGCGGTTCTGGTAGGTGTCGCTCCACACGTAGATGGTCACGGCGTTGCGGCTCTGGTTGTTGACCTCCAGGGATATCCCCTCCACCCGGCCGGGCGGCCGAGGCTCACCCCGCGTCGAGGTGCAGGCGGCCAGCGCGGCCACCAGCAACGCGACCGGTAGCACGCTCAGCCGGTTTGCCGGCGGAGACCACATGCTGCGGACGCGTCGCGGCATCGGCGTACCCAACTCCTCTCGTTCCCGGCGGCCGCGGGGTCACCAGCCCACGGTCGTCTCACCTCGGGGGGCCCGGCACCGGGCGTGAACCTCCCGATGCGCGTATACTCACCTGTAGTGATAGGCCACCTGGACCGATGGAGGTCCGATGAATCTGCTTTCCGGCCTGCCAACCGGGTTTTTGCCCGTCGTGCGCGCGAAGGTCGGCCTTCTGGCCCTCACCGCCGCAGTCGTCCTCACGCCGCCGGCGGTCCTGGCCCAGAGACCGCTCCACGGCGTTGTCGCAGACCAGGCCACGCTGTCCCTCATCGATTCGGCCCGCGTGACGGTGGTCGGCACGGAGCTTGAGGCGGTGACCGGCGGCGACGGCACCTTCTCGTTCGAGGGCGTGCCGCTCGGCGCGCTGGCCGTGCGCATCGAGGCGCCCGGCTATCCGGTTGTGGTGGAGCAGGTCGAGGTGGTGCGCGACGTCGTGCTCTACATGCAGGTCATGATGCCCAGGACCGACGTCATCCTTGGAGAACTGGCGATCCCGCCGAGCGGCGTGAGCGAGGCCAGGACCGCTGCCGAGCTCGTGGCCCGCAAGGTCCTGGACATGAATCCGAATTCGGGCAACCTGGGCCTGAACACCAATCCGGTGCGTCTGCGCGGCACCGGCACCTTCGGGCTCAGCGGTGAGCCGGCGGTGTTTCTGGACGGCGTGCGTATCGGAACCTTCGGCCCGGCGATGGAGATCCTGAGCCAGATTCCGGCGCGCGACGTACGCAATGTCCGGGTGCTGCGCGGAGCGGCCTCGGCCTTCCTTCAGGGATCTGCGGACGGGTCCATCCACATCGAGACCCGCTCGGGTACCGTCTGAGTTTGCGCGGGCGGTTGACGGCCCGGCTGGACCTAATCCCCTACAACCGCGCAGTTTGACACGCGAAACCGCGCTCCCTATCAGTCAAGCGGGCGATCAGATTTCCCGATCGAGATTCGCGGACTGCCGGAGGAATTCCGCTGCCCGAGTCGCCGGGGCTGGCAAGCGCTGCCTTCCGTTCGCCCGCAGCGCGTCCCGTGTGACCCACCTCCCGGAGCGCTCTCCTTTGCTCCGTCCCCGCCTGGCGCCGCCCCGGGTCCCATCTCGACGTGGCGCCCCCAGCAATCCCTCACCCTGGAGGAGCCATGCTTCGACCACTTTGTCTTCTTCCCCTGTCCGCGGTGGCCTTGCTCGTGCTTGTGTCGGGCGTGCAGGCACAGCAGGCGACCTTGACGGGCGCCGTAACCGACCGGCAGACCGGCGAGCCCCTGGCCGCCGTGCAGGTCTTCATCGCCGAACCCGGCATCGGCGCCCTCACGCAGCAGAACGGGCGCTATCTCCTGGCGGGCGTGCCCGCCGGCACCCACTCGGTCACGGCCCAGCGCATCGGCTATACCTCCTCGACCATCGAGGTGACGGTAACGGCCGACGAGACCACCCTGCTGGACTTCCAGCTCACCGAGGAGGCGCTCGGGCTCGACGAGATCATCGTGACCGGGACGCCGGGGGGCACGCAGCGGCGCGCGATCGGCAATGCGGTGGCCACGCTGGAGGCTGCGCAGGTCACCCAGGAAGTGGCGGTGCTCAACATGCAGGACCTGCTGACCGCCCGAACCCCCGGAGTGCAGTTCGCCAGGGCCGGCGGGAACGTCGGGACGGGGTCGGCGATCGAGGTCCGGGGCACCGGGAGCTTCAATCTGGGCTCCAATCCCCTCATCTACGTCGACGGCGTGCGCGTGAACAACAACTCGCAAGCCGGGCCCGATCTGGGCAATGAGCGGGAGGTCAACGTCCTCAACGACTTCAATCCCCAGGACATCGAGAGCATCGAGATCATCAAGGGACCCGCGGCTGCCACGCTGTACGGGACCGAGGCGTCGGCCGGCGTGATCCAGATCATCACCAAGCGCGGCGCCGAGGGCGAGGCCCAGTTTGATGCGTCGGTGCGCATGGGCACCAACTACCTGCGCAATCCGGCGGCGCGCATCGGCACCAAGTGGACGTGCCAGGGAAGCTTCGACCCGCCCTGCCGGGAGGGTGAAGGGCTCGTGCCATACAACGCCTACGAGGAGTCCAACGTCCTGATCGACCAGGGAGCCTTCCCGTGGCCGCAGGACGAGCTGTTCCAGAGAGGCCTCAGCCAGAGCTACAACCTGGGTGTGCGCGGCGGCACCCAGAACTACCGCTACTTCCTCTCCGGGAACTACGACAACGACGAGGGAATCACCTACTACAACTGGAACAAGGCGTTGCGCCTGCGCGCCAACGTCGGCGTCGTCTTCTCCGAGAACTTTTCGCTCGACGTCTCCACCGGATATGTGGACGGCAAGACGAGGTTCCTGTCGCCCGCGGACGGGGACGGCGGCATCTGGGAGGACCTGGCGTGGGGCAACGGCTTCTGCTATCCGCGCATCAACGGGCGCAACGCATGCGCGCGGCTGATGGGGTTCCAGGAACACCTCCCCTCGGACGTGGCCAAGCTCGAGGCGACGCGCGAGTTCAGCCGCTTCACCGGAAGCGGCACGCTCAACTTCACCACCGGCGACTGGCTCTCGTCGCGGGTCGTGGTCGGCCTGGACAAGGGCTGGGACGAGAACAACGTGCTCTGGCCCCTCGAGGTGCAGCTGTCGCCGGTGTACGAGGAGACCGCCTCCGGGCTGGTCGTTCTTGAGCGGCCGGTCACCACCAACTTCACGGCGGACTGGTCCGCCACCGCCCGGGTGCCGCTGACCGACTCCTGGGGAACCGCGACCTCCGTGGGTGCGCAGTACTACTTCGAGCGCCTCTCCATGCTCGGCACCACCGGACGGGGATTCGCGTCTCCCTTCTCGCGCACCGTCAACCAGACTCCGCCTGCGAGCGCCGATCTCAACTTCGACTACATCGAGAACAAGTCCATCGGCTTCTACGTGCAGGAGGAGTTCAGCTACAACGACCGGCTGTTCCTGACCGGCGCGGTGCGCTTCGACGACAACTCGGCGTTCGGCGCCGAACTCGAGCCGGAGACCTATCCCAAGGTCTCGGCCACCTGGGTCATGTCCGAAGAGAGCTTCTGGAACTTCGACATGGTCAACTCGTTCCGCCTGCGCGGCGCGTGGGGCCAGGCAGGCCGGCAGCCGGACGCCTTTGCCGGAACCAACCAGTACAGCGTCATCCCCGGGGCCGGCGGAACGACGGCTCTCGATCCGTCGAATCCGGGCAACCCGGCCGTGGGTCCCGAACGCAGCACGGAGCTCGAGGTCGGGTTCGACGTCGCGCTGCTGGACGACCGGGTATCCGCCGAGTTCACCTACTTCGACCAGAAGAACGAGGATGCGCTCCTGGCCGTGGCCCTTCCGCCCAGCCTTGGCTTCGGCGGAGTCACCCAGCGCAATCTGGGCCGCATCGACAACTGGGGATGGGAGGCTTCGGTCAACACCCGGCTCTACGAGGGGTCGGGCATCTCCGTCAACCTGGGACTGAACGGGTCCTACGTCATGAACCGGATCAAGGACCTGGGATCGTTCGCGGGCACCCGCGAGATCCGGATCGGGTTGCCGTACCCGAACTACTCCGAGCCCAGGTACTACGTGATGTCGGCTCAGTTCGACCCCAACGGTCCGGTCCGGAACGCCTACGGCGAAAACGTTAGCGCCATGTGCGACGCGGGCGTCATCATCGGTCCGGATGGCACTCCGGCCACGGTGCCCTCCGGCACCGGGCCAACCGATCAATACGGCGTGATCCTCGGGGGACCCCTGATTCCCTGCGCGGACGCCGGGTACAACATCATGGCCGGACCGGCCTTCTTCCCGTACAGGTTCTCCGTCAACCCGAGCATCAGCCTGCTCGACAACGCCGTCTCCATCCACCTGCTGGCCGACGGCGGCTACGGCAAGGTGGGGCTGGACGGCGCGCAGGAGTGGGGGCACCGCTACAACAACAGCTACGACTCCCGCTGCGAGTGCGACCCGGTCTGGGTCGCCGGTGACCGGTATCGTTCCCAGGCCACCTGGGGCTACTTCGACGCCGACTTCTGGAAGCTCCGCGAGGTCGGGGTCCGCTACAACTTCACCCAGGCGATGGCCAATCGCATAGGGGCGGATCGCGCGTCGCTGTCCTTCTCGGGCCGCGAACTGTGGACCATCTGGCAGCGCCAGAAGGAGGTGGGCAACTTCCTCGGCACGCAGGCCGGGAATCCCGGTCTCCCGGTTCTCGACCCCGAAATGGGCACGTCCGATTTCGGGAGCGCGAACCACAGGCTCATGGCGCCGCTTACGAGCATGCACCTCGAGATGCGGGTCACCTTCTGATGTTGTCCGGGAACGAAATACCGTCGGAGGATAGATGCATATGAACAGCTTTCCTGAATACGCGCGCACCGCGCATTGGATGCGGCGAGCGCTCGCCGTGCTGGTGACGGGCTTCTCGCTTGCGGTGCTCGGCGCCTGCAGCGATGTGCTGGAGGTCGACCTGCCCGCCCAGCTCACGGACGAGGCGCTGGTGGATCCGGCCGGGGCCCAGACCCAGGTCAACACCATCATCACCCACTTTCAGAACACCTACAACGACTACGTATGGGAGATTCACGGCCGCGAGGACGGCGGTGAAGTCTATCTCTGCAGCGGCGGCACCGACTGCGGACACTTCCAGTACAACTACCAATTCCGGTTCCTCGACTTCATGACCGCGCGCAGCTTCGCCGCCGGACTGCACGACAAGCTCGAGAACGAGTGGACTGCCGATCAGGTGTCCAATCGGGCCCGTTTTCTGGCGATCGCGTCCCTCTACGAGGGAGCCGTCTTCAACCTGATGGGTTCCACCATGTGCGAAGTGTCCGTCGACGGCGGACCGCTGATGTCGCCCGCAGCGGCGCTGGGCATGGCCGAGGACCGGCTCACGCGGGCTCTCGGCGAGATCGGGAGTTCCGGAGACTTCGAGATGCCTTTCGATATCGCCTCGAGCGCCCAGGCCATGGCGTACGGGCTGCGTGCGCAGGCGCGCTGGATGGCCGGCGACGGCTCGGGTGCGCTGGCCGATGCCCAGCAGGTGCCACAGGGGTTCGTCGCTTACGTCACCCGGGATCCGGGAGACCCGGTGCGCCGCAACAAGCCCTACTACGCGGGCACCTTCATTCACTACGGTGAGCTGTACGACGTCATCGACTGGTGGGAGGGACCGCCCAACCCGGTGACCGGTGCCCCGTGGCCGGATGTCATTCCCTTCACCGGCTACCTGAACCTGGGGATCCTGCCCGACGGGCGGGCGATCCGGGCGGACGGCATTCCGATCCGCACGGCGGGCGACCATCGCATGATGGACGAGGACGCCGCCGTGCCCGACTCGCGCGTGCAGCACATGGAGGCCGAGATCCAGGGGGTCGGGGTGGAGTCCTTCGTCAACGCCAGGTACGACGCGGAAGGCGCCGACATACCCCTGGTCAACTGGAAGGAGATGGTGCTGATCCGGGCCGAGGTCGAGGGCGGTCAGAGGGCGATCGACCTGGTCAACGAGCTCCGGGCCGCCGACGGGCTGCCGCTGGTGACCTACGCGAATCCGGGCGATGCCGAGGAAATCCGCTACATGATCATCGAGGAGCGGCGCCGGGCCCTCTTCCTCGAGGCCCGCTACTTCATGACCAAGCTCCAGAACCCGGATCTGCTCTGGTTCCCGCGGGATGTGGGCGCCACCCTGCGCGGCGGCCATCAGCTGCAGGGCGGGGTGCGCTTCCTCATGCCCGACAACGAGTATCACCTGAACGAGAACACGACCATCGCCGATCGTGCCACGCTCTGCGATCCGGCCACGCGGCCGGTCGTCTTCTAGACTGGTTAGACGCCGGACGCGGGTTTGTGACGCGCCGACCCCGGGGCTTGCCGGCTCCGGGGTCGGTTCGTTCTTCGCCGGGGCGTAAGCGGGCTCGCGGGGGCGCAAGCGGGTTCGGGTGTGAGGAGCGTCCTGCTCTGAGGAGGACATCATGAGAATCGGTTCGACGAGAACCCCGGGCGGCGCGCGGGTGGCGGCCTCGACGCGCTGGTTGGCGCGGATCGCGTGGCTGGCGGCCCTCACGGGCTGTGGCCCCGTCCCGGAGGCATCGCCCGCGACGGATGACGCCGCCGGCCCGAAGGGGGGCGATGACCGCACCGGCCACTACCAGGTGGTGGGAGGGTGGTGGAAGGCCGCCGCCAGCCACGACGAGGACTGGACCTGGGGACGGGTCGCGGGCGTGGCGGTGGACAACCCCGACCGCATCATCGTGGTGACCCGGGGCGACCTGCCGGTGGACTTCGACGACGGCCGCCCGTGGGCCGAGCAGGCGCGCCCCGGCAACTTCATCGTGGTGGTCGACCGCGACGGCAACATCATCGAGAACTGGAGCCAGTGGGACTCGATCATGCGCGAGCCGCACACGGTCTACATCAGTCCCTACGACCCGGAGCGGCACGTGTGGGTCATCGACAACCGCCGCATGCAGATCTTCAAGTTCACCAACGACGGCAGCGAGCTGGTGATGGAAATCGGGCAGGCGAACTATCCCACGACCATGGTGGAGGCGCGCACCAACGACGAGCCATACGTGTTCGGGCGCCAGGCCGACATCGCCTTCCTGCCGGACGGGAGCTTCTATGTGGCGGACGGCTACTGGAAGACCCGGGTGGTGAAGTTCAGCGCCGAGGGCGAGTACCTGATGGAGTGGGGCAGGCCGGGTGACGGCCCCGGGGAATTCGACCTGCTGCACAGCATCGCGGTGGACGCGGACCGGCGCGTGTATGTGGCGGATCGCCGCAACAGCCGGATTCAGGTGTTTGCCGAGGACGGCGAGTTCATCGAGGAATGGCCCGACATCTTCGACCCGGTGAACATCTACATCGACGAGAGCCACGCCGTCTGGGTGCTGGACGCGACCCTCAACCGGCTGCTCAAGTACGACCGCGACGGGCGGCTGCAGGACACCTGGGGGGCGTACGGCGAGGCGGGCGCGATCGGGCGGCAGCCATGGCCGGGCGGGCTGGTGCTCCCCCACCAGGCGGCGGTCGACCAGGAGGGTAACCTGTACGTCGCCTCATACAACGGCGGGCACGTGCAGAAGTTCGTGCCCAGGCCGGGAGCCGACCCGGACAGGCTGCTGGGTCAGCCGATGCTGCTGAACTGAGGGGCGCGCGGGCGCGCTTGCCTGCGGTCCCCGCCCCGGGCATCTTCCCCGCCATGTCCCGGCCCGATCCTCCCCGTAGCCATCTCTGGCCGCGCACCCGCGACGGACGCATCGCGGTGATCGCGTTCGTTCTGCTGTTCATGCTTGCCATGCCGCCGGTGACGCACAGCGTGTTGAACCGGATCGAGCCGACCTTCCTCGGGCTACCGTTCCTGTACGTCGCGCTCTTCGTGGTCTACTCGGTGCTCATCGGCGTGCTGATCTGGGCCTACCGGCGCGGTTTGTAGAGGTGGCTCCCTGATGGAAACCTGGGTCGTCGCCACCAGCCTGATCTTCGTCTACCTGCTGATAACGCTCGGGGTGGCCGTGG
>JAPPHB010000072.1 GCA_028821195.1 Gammaproteobacteria bacterium | reverse complement strand
GATGCTCGTGTATCCATTCAGGACATTGGGAAGGACGGTGGCGATCACACTCACCACGGCCCCGTTAGGGCCTGCCAGCCTATCGATCCGACCACCGTCCCTGTTGAGCGCCCGCTCCGGCTCGCTACGCTCGCCTCTGCGGGCGCTCAACAGCCCGGGCCTTCCCCGTGACCCGGTCGTGCAAATCACGCGGGAATCTGCATGATTATGGGAAACAAGCCAGCCTACCCCCCGTGGCCACACTCCGTGTGTCTCCCGGAGGGGCTGGCGGGGGGCTGCGCCCCCTCTGACCCCGGCGTTTCCGGCCACGCCACGGGAGCGGACGGCGTCGAGGTGCTCCACCCCCCGAATCCCATCGCGTGGGCCACCGGCGAGCGTAGCCGCGTCGTGGCCGACGTGATCCTCGACACCATCAGCCGGGAGCTTGGCCTTGACCAGCGCGGGCTTGAGGATCCGCCCTGGGTGGGTCCCTTGGCCGACGGGTGGCGGCTAATCCAAGGGGGGGCGCCCCCCCGAAGCCCGGAAAACCGCTCTCACGGCCGTTCTGGGCCGTTTGGGGGCCGGTTTGGCGGAACCCGAGGCCGTGGGATCGCGAGTAACGCACGAACTCGACCCTCGGAGGGGTAGGAGTACCCCCGGTTTCGGGCTTCCGGCCAAGGAACTCGACATCCTCGCGGTGGAGGATCGCGGCACCGAAACGGGTGGAGGCGTCGCTCTCGACGGCTGAACGGCTGACTGGTGGCCCGCGGCGGCCCGTGCCCACGACCTGACGGGCGATCCTGTCCCGGGGCTCGGCACCCGTTTCGGGCAGGTGCCGAGCCGGGACATTTCCGTGCCCATGGACATGGCGCGGGGATGCCGTCGGGGGTCCGGGGGATACCCCGGCCAGAGCGTTTTTGTGAAACAAAAACCTGCCCCGCGAGCCTGGTTCCGCGCGCTCCCCCCGGACGGCCGACCGAGCCGAAGACGGTCGACCGAAGACTAGCGGAAAACCCCCGGCCACGCGAGCTTTCGTTCGCGCAGATCGTGCGGTCCATCACCGAGAGGAATCGAATGATGGCACGCACGAAACGAAGTCGGCGCTCGTACGGCGCTGGCGAATGGGGCCGCAACCGGGTCAGGATCTTCCCGGACCCGAAGACCGGCAACTTCCAGATTGAGTGGCGCGAGAACGGGCGCAGGCGCGCCCGGTCGCTGGGTCACCGCGATTGGGTGAGGGCGAAGAAGCAGGCGGACGAGTTCGCCGCGGGCTTCGTCGGCCCGGACCTGAACGGCAAGCAGGAAGCCGAGCCCGAGCCGCTCAAGCTGGGCGAGCTTTTTGACATCTACGGCGAGGAGGTGACGCCCACCAAGGGCTGGAAGTCTCGTCGCTACGACCGGGCCGCCACGCGCATGTTCCTCCGTTTCTTCGGGCGGAACCGCGACCCGGCCACCCTGTCACAGAGGGACTGGGACCGCTTCATCAGGGAGCGGCGGGCGGGCAGGATCGGTCCGAGCGGCAAGCCGGTGAGCGACCGGATGGTCGAATACGACCTGAAGTTCCTGATCGCGGTGCTCAATTGGGCCGCAAGGTCGAGGGATGACCGGGGCCGCTTGCTTCTCGACAGGAACCCGCTCAAGGGGCTCAAGAAGCCCACGGAGAAGAATCCGAAACGGGTGGTGCTCACGGAGGAGGAGTACCGGGCGCTGCTCGAAGTCTCCGGGCGGTTGGACTGGCGGTTCCGCGTTGCGCTCGTGCTCGCGCACGAAACCGGCCACCGGATCGGCGCGATCCGCCAACTTCGCTGGTCCGACATCTCCTTCGAGGGAGAGACCATCCTCTGGCGTGCCGAGCACGACAAGTCGGGGCACGAGCACGTCACGCCCGTTACCGCCGAGGCGCTCGAAGTTCTCGAAGAGGCGTGGAGGCGCAACCCCGGACCCGGGGAAGCTCCGGTGATGCCCGCGCCCAAGAGTCCATCGAAGTGCATGGGAGCCGCGCTGGCGCAAGGGTGGTGGGTCAGGGCCGAGCGGCTGGCGGGGCTGGAGCC
>JAPPHB010000062.1 GCA_028821195.1 Gammaproteobacteria bacterium | reverse complement strand
ACTACCTCCTCGGGGAGCGGGACGCGGCCGGGAAGCCGCGCGAAGGCGTCGAGGTCCTGTGCGGGGATCCGAACGAAGTGGCGGCCTTGGCCGACACGCTGGAGTTCGAGCACCGGTACACCTCGGGCCTGATCGCGTGGGCGCCGGAGGACCAGCCGACCGACGAACAGATCGAGGCGGTGCTGGACGCCTTCGAGAGGACGGCATGGGCCGGGCTCGAACCCGACCGCTACGCCTGGGCGGCGGTGCTCCACCGTGAGGAGGGCGGCGGCGCTCACGTCCATGTTCTCGCCGCGCGTTGCGACCTGGAGACCGGCCGCAGCCTCAACATCGCGCCGCCGGGCTGGGAGAAGACCTTCGGCCCGCTCCGGGACGCCTTCAACCACGAACACGGCTGGGCTCGCCCGGACGACCCGGCGCGGGCCAGGGTGGAGCAACCCGGCCACCGCGCCTACATCGAGGCCACGCGGCTGCGGGCGGGGCTCCGGCTCGAAGCATCACCCCGCGACCTGATCCGGGACTACCTGCTCCAGCGCGTCGAGCACGGCATCGTGCGGAATCGTGCCGATGTCGTCTCCGCGCTGCGCGAGGCGGGTCTCGAAGTGCCGCGCCAGGGCGAACACTACCTCACCGCGCTCGACCCCGAGACCGGGGACCGTTGGCGGCTGAAAGGAGGACTGTATGGAGAGAACTTCGACCGCGAACGATTTGACCGACCGGCTGCGGTCGCGGCTGGAGACCGAACGCAGGGAGATCGAGGAGTTGACCGCGAGCGAGCTGAAGCGGCTCGCCGAGAACTCGCGGCGCGTCGCGAGGAACGCGCTGCGTACAATCGAGCGCGATACGGAGGAGGCGGCCGGGAACGTGCGCGAGTTGCTGGCCAAGGCGTGGCTCCGGCCCCTGATCGTCGGCCTGAGCCTCTGGCTCGGTTTCTTCGGCGGAAGCTGGGCGACGATGCGGTGGTTGGCGGGGAGCATTCAGGACCGGATCGAGACGCTGGCGAGGGCGAACGCGCGAATCGAGGAGGCGCACGAGACGCTGGCGGAACTGGAGGCGGACACCTGGGGGATCGCGCTCCGGGAGATCGAGGGGGAACGATACGTGGTGCTGCCATTCGGGACACTGGCGGACCCGGGCTGGGAGGTGCGCGACCGTCCGGCCGTGAAGCTGTCGAACAGGTAAAGGAGCTTTATGAGCGAGTTGGAACGGCAGTTGACGGAGGCCTTGAAGAGGTTGTCCGAGCAGTACGAGCGGGAACAGCGGCGGCACTCCGGGCAGATCGAAGCCTTGCACGAGTACGCCGAAGTCTTGCGAGAATACGTCGAAGCCTTGAGGCAGCACGCCGAGCGGCAGAGCGGGGAGAACGAAGCCTTGCGGACGCGGATCGAGTGGCTCGACGGGCAAGTGGAACGCTTGGCCGAGTGCTATGGCACGCTCGCCGCGACCTTGTGAGGATGGTGGCGGCGCTGAGTCGGCGCGCTCGGGATCGCGATCTTGGTCCGAGCCGCTGATGGCTTCCGGCAGGGCTGGATCTGGCGCGGGCGATGCCGCTCCGCGAGGTTTCGTGCGCGCAGATCGTGCGGTCCATCGCGAGAGGAATCGAATGATGGCACGCACGAAACGTGACCGGCGCGCATACAGCGCCGGCGAATGGGGCCGGAACCGGGTGAGGGTCTTTCCTGACCCGCGGACCGGCATCATGCAGGTACAGTGGCGAGAGAACGACCGCAGGCTCACCCGGTCCCTCAAGCACCGCGACTGGGACCGGGCCAAGAAACAGGCCGACGAGATCGCCGCCGGACTCACCGAGGCCGTGGCTGCAAAGACCACGGACGCCGAGCCCGAGCCGCTCACCCTGCATACGCTGTTTGACATCTACCGCGAAGAGGTGACTCCCACCAAGACACGGAGATCGCGGACGCACGACCGAGCCGTGATGAAGATGTTCCTCCGGTTCTTCGGCAAGCACCGAAAGGCCAAGAGCCTCTCCCAACGCGATTGGGACCGCTTCATCCGGGCTCGGCGAGCAGGGAAAGTC
>JAPPHB010000049.1 GCA_028821195.1 Gammaproteobacteria bacterium | reverse complement strand
CTGCGTCGACTCGGTGTACCCCGGGGCCGTTCCCGCCGAGAGTCGGGCCGGAGCCGGCTCGCCCGGCTCGCCCTCACCCATGCGCGACGTCGAGAGGAGCGCCTGCAGGGCCTCATCCCGTCCCAGCGGATCACGCCAGAAGAGGCGGAACGCGCTGTCGAAGATGGCGCGCTGTTCGGGGGCCGATACCAGGGTACCATGCAGCGCCCAATAGAACTGGCTCCGCTGGGTGGTGTCGACGGCTCCCAGTGCACGCGCTGCCGAGAGCGTGTGACCCGGACCCACCGCCATGCCGGCCGCGCGCAGCATGCGCACGAAATGGGCGACGTTGTCGGCGAGCTTGCCGGGCGGAGTGATGGGTTCGGGGGTCATGCCGCGCGGTTCAGCCCCCTTGAGCCACGACGACCCAGCGGCCTTGGTGCGCCACCGGAAGCACGCCCTCCCGCACCACGGTCGCCCTCTCTCCTCCGGCGATGAAGGTCACACGGATGTCCACGCGCTCGACGCCCGGCGGAAGGCCGAAGTGGGCCGGCGCGGTGCCCTGCGAGCAGTAACCGCCTCCCGTGTCGATCAGGCGCGTGCCCAACAGCGCCCCGGTGTCGTGGTCGATGAGCTGGACTTCCGCGCCGGGGACCACCGAGCGTCCCGTGGCGTCAACGGCCGCAACCTGCAGTGAGCGGGCCGCCGCGTCGGGGGCGAGCAGGTTGCGGTACAGGTGGTGGGTGCCGCCGGCTTCGTCGTTGTTGGCGATCGACAGGTCCAGATCACCGTCGCGGTCGAAGTCCGCCCAGGCCACCCCGTGGCTTGGGCCGTGCTCGAGGAGATTCGCAGGGAGCGCGTTCTGGAAGCGGCCGCCCCCGGCGTTCATGAACAGGTGGTCCTCGACCGCGGCGATGCCGGACAGGTAGGAGGTCACCACCAGGTCGGGCAGGCCGTTATGGTCAACGTCTCCCCAGACCGCCGAGGTGGAATGGTAGTCGACCCCCAGCGTGGCCGGATCGGTGACGTCCGTGAAGGTGCCGTCGCCGTTGTTGCTCCAGAGGATGTCCGGCCCGTAGGTGGCAACGAACAGATCCAGGTCGCCGTCGTTGTCGAAATCGGTCACCGCCGCGGCCACGCTGCCGTATTCCGCTCCCCTGCCCGGCTGGTTCATGCCAAGCGCGGGAGCGACATCCACAAACGTGCCGTCGCCCTCGTTGCGGTAGAAGGCGTCCTCGTCGCCGTTCTGGTTGGACACGTGCACATCCAGATCGCCGTCCCGGTCGTAGTCGAACCAGGCGACGCCGACGGTGCGGCGGGGGTCGCCCAGGCCCGACTCGGCGGTCACGTCGGTGAAGGTCCACGCGGGGGCGTCTCCGGCCGGTGAATTGCTGACGCTTTCCCGCGGAGCCCCGTCTTCGCCCGGTGCCCCGTCGTTCCGAAACATCCGGTTGGGCTGATCGCGCAGCGCGACGAAGAGGTCGAGGTCGCCGTCCCCGTCGTAGTCGACCCAGCTCGGCTGGCGGGTGGTGCCCAACAGGTCCATGCCGAGACCGGGCGCCACGTCCACGAAACGACCCCCGTCGTTGCGATAGAGCCGGTTCGGCGTGCCCTCCGCAACCGGATACCCGACGTAGAGATCGGGATCGCCGTCGCCGTCGTAGTCACCCCACGCTCCGGCGCGCGTGTCCTCGAGGTCCGCGAGCCCCACCTCCGCCGCCACGTCCACGAAGCGCCCACCATCGTTGCGATAGAGGCGATTCGGCGTGTAGCGCATCCCCACGAACAGGTCCAGATCGCCGTCGCCGTCGTAGTCGGCCCAGGAGTTGGTCTGAGCCCCTGGAGTCTCGAAGAGGTCCGGCTGCACCCGGTCGAACGCAACGGGGGTCACCCCGGCCTCCCCCATCTCGCAGGCCGTCGTAAGGGTCAGCAGCAGGAGGAACAACCGCAGTCGATGTCCCGAATGCAGCGGTGCATCCGCGGAATACGGCAGATCATCTCCCGGATTCAGCAGTCTTTCTCTCGAATCCAGCCGTCTATCTCCCGAACGAGTACGAGAAGTTGATCAGCGGCACGCAGCAACCGCCGTCGCCGTCGGCGATGGCGCCCATGGCTCCGACTTCGGTGTTGAAGCGGTCGC
>JAPPHB010000030.1 GCA_028821195.1 Gammaproteobacteria bacterium | reverse complement strand
CGTGCAGTCCATCGAACGAGAGGAATCGAACGATGGCACGCACGAAACGAAGTCGCCGGAGCTACGGCGCCGGCGAGTGGGGCCGGAACAGGGTCCGGGTGTTTCCCGACCCGAAGACCGGCCTGTTCCAGGTCGAGTGGCGCGAAGACGGACGGAGGCTCACCCGGTCGCTGGGGCACCGCGATTGGGCGAGGGCGAAACGGCAGGCGGACGAGTTCGCTGCCGGGTTCGCCGGACCGGAGTTGAACGGCCAGAAGGAGGCCGAGCCCGAGCCGCTCACTCTAGAGAAGCTCTTTGACATCTACGGTGAGGAGGTGACGCCCACCAAGACGAGGCGGGTTCAGCACCGGGACAGGATCGCAACGGGGATGTTCCTCGACCTACTCGGTCGGGACCGGCGACCCGAGACCCTGTCTCAAAGGGACTGGGACCGCTTCATCCGGGAGCGCCGGGCGGGAAGGATCGGACCGAGCGGGAAGCCGGTGTCCAACCGGACCATCGAGTTGGACCTGAAGTTCCTGCTCGCGGTGCTCAACTGGGCGACCAAGTCCAGAGACGAGGAGGGGAAGCTCCTTCTCGACTCGAATCCGCTGAGGGGGCTGAGGACGCCCAAGGAGAAGAACCCCGCCCGGGTCGTTCTCTCCGAGGATGAGTACCGGGCGATGCTCGGGGTCTCCAGGCAGGTGGACTGGCGGTTCCATGTCGCGTTCGTGCTCGCCCACGAGACCGGGCACCGGATCGGGGCCATCCGCAACCTGAGGTGGGCCGATATCGACTTCGAGGGCCGCGAGGTGCGGTGGCGGGCGGAGCACGAGAAGACGGGCTACGAGCACGTCACGCCGATGACGGACGAGGCGGTGGCGGTGTTGGAGGAGGCGCGGGAAGCGAACCCCGGAAGCGGGGACGAGTTGATCCTGCCCGCCTCGAAGGATCCCTCGGCGAGCATCAGCCGGGGACGGACCGGCGCTTGGTGGCGCAAGGCGGAGCGGCTCGCGGGACTGGAGCCGAAGGCGCGGCGGGGCTGGCACTCGCTGAGGCGGAAGTTTGCCAGCGACCTGATGGACCTGCCGCTCAAGGTGCTGTGCGAGTTGGGCGGCTGGAAGGAAGCTCAGACGGTGCTGCGCTGCTATCAGCAGGCCGACTCGGTACAGCTTAGGAAGGCTCTGGACAGCCGCCCGAGGGTCCGCGCCTGACCCGAAACGAATCGGCGGGAATCATTCAGCGGGAACGCAACCGACGAATCCCGTAAGCTGAACGATCACAACGACATGTGATTCCGAAAGCTCATGTCGCGTAGGCTGAGTCGGCGCTCGGCATCCCATCGGAAGGGCGGCAAGACTTCGCCGTGATCGCCTACATGGCCCATCTCGCGGGCAAACGGGGCCATGTCGTGGGCCGTGTAGGTGAGTTCGAGCACGATCTCGCGAACGACCTCTTCCGCCGTCTTGGCTCCGAACCTGACCTGCCGGTATCGCTCCGGCGGGACGACCGGAAGTTGCTCAAGGATGAAAAGGTTCAACGTCTGACCTTGGATCTTCTGGCGCGTGGCGAAGTCGAACGCCATCGCGTTGAGATTGGCCGCCAGCAGCCATTCGCGGCGATCATCGGTTTCCGGCTTCAAGACCGGCACCTTGTTGCCGAATCCAACCGCCGGTAGCAGGGCTGCGATGAACGTCCGCACGTTCGTCGGAGCGGTGATCTCCTTGAAGCCGAGAACCCAACCGGAACGGGGCGGCCACCCACATTCCGACGCGGACACCCAGTACTGAGGGTCGGGCAGCCAGTTCGGGTCGGAGTGCTGTTCCGCGGTGGCCGGTCTCGGCTGCGCCGGACGGTGGAGGTTCCTCGGGTTGATGACGATGCTGGCCGCGCGGTGGTCGAACGCCTGCACCATCTTGCCCTCGTAGAGCGGCGCCCATTCGCCTTCCGCGCTCTGGTATCGGTTGCCGCCGACCGGCCACGCGCCTTCCGTCTCCTCCAGTTCCGAGCGGGTGCGGAACTTGTCGGAGTCGTTGGTCATATCGAACATCCGCGTGTACTTCACCGGCCACGCCTTCACGGCCTCGCCCGAAGAGCGGTCCACCAGCACCGGCAGGCGGTCGTAGATCGCCGTCGTGAGTTCCGCGT
>JAPPHB010000036.1 GCA_028821195.1 Gammaproteobacteria bacterium | reverse complement strand
GAACCGGGACATTTTCCATGCCGATAACCGGGACATTTTCCGTGCCGATTGACACTGGTGAACGCCCCAGCCCCCGATACCCGTCATCGCCGTCGTGGTCTGCCTACAGGCCTCTGCGCATTGGGTCAGCCCAATTGGTCACGCGATCGACAACAAAGCACTACGCCTTCCGGGACTTTCGGGTTTCGGCGGATCACCATCGAGGGGCTGGCGCGGGACTTTCCCCCAACGACACGGCGCATCCCTCAAGGCGGGCATCGGAAGTAGTGTTGAGGCCGGAGCCTACTTGGGCGCCATGCGTCGGCGCACCAACCGGTTGGCCAGACCGTAAAACCGGGCCATGGCAGCCATCGCGCGGAAACAAGACCGGATCCGGTGCGGGACGCGCGTCACATCAAGCAACGTGCGACCACGCGCGGGCGAGGAGGTTTCGCATCTTCGTCGGGTGCGGTCACTTCTCTGGCCTCTACCGCCGCAAGAGGGATGCAGCCTGGGCGGGCGAAAGGTCCGGGCACCGGGGAGCGGATCGACATGACGGCTTGGCAGCGGGCCGAGGCACGACCTTGGGAGCAAGTCGAGAACCGGCGCTGGCTCGGGTGCTGGCGGCTCGAAAGCAGGGCGCGGATGGAATGAGCTGAGCTGCACAAGCGGCAGGAGGACACGCGGCAGGAGGACACGCGGCAAAAGGCTCAACTGGGAGAGCCGCACCCTGCTCGACCGACTCTGGATCTGGCGGACCGAGCGCTCGTTGCGGGAACTGGTCCGGGCGGTTCGGCGCCGGGAGGATTTGGCTGCGGGCTGGCGCCAGGATCCCGACCGGTAGGATAAGGGCGAGCAGTACGCGTCGGCTAAGGCACACGCCGACAGCGCCTGTCGGATCGCGCGGCGGGTTCCGTGGCCCAGCGAAGGGGGGATGCGGGACGCGGAGAGGCGGGCGTGGGAGATGAGGGAGCGCGAAAACTGGCACGGGAGCGGGCGTGCGGTCGGAGCATAACCCCCCATTTCCCCACCGGCCTCGGCCCCGAGCCGGACGGACGAGGGTTCGAGCGATGACCTCGCGCTGCCCCCATGGAGAACCACTTGACGGCGCTACGTCCCTCCAAGGGAGGATGGGTGGCCAGCCGATGAACCATCGGCTAGGTTTTCGCATACGATTCTCGTCCAACCTGGTGATTAGGCATTCCACCGATGTTCAAGCGCATTTACATCGACAACTACAAGTCCCTCGTCAACTTCGACTTACGGCTTCAGAACCTGACGCTGCTGGTCGGGCAGAACGGGGCAGGGAAGACGGCGGTGTTGGAAGTGGTGTACGCGTTGCGCAGACTGCTCGAGGGCGTAGCCAGAGTCACCGACCGGGATGTATTCCCCCCTTCGTCCCGGACGAGATGGCAAGAACAAGCCGTTCAAGTCTTTCAGGTGGAAGTCGAGTTGGACGGAGACGCCTTCCAGTATCGCTTGGATGTGGAGCACGACCGCTGGGAACGCCGCGCACGGATCATCTTGGAGACTCTGTCGATGAAAGAAGGCCCCCTGTTCAGGTTCGCGGGAGGCGACGTGCAGCTGTACCGCGACGATCATTCGGAAGGTCCCACCTTCAAGAGCGACTGGAGAGAGTCCGCACTCGCTCGGGTGGTGCCTGTCGAGAAGAACCTCGCTCTCACGCGTTTTCTCGAATTCATGCGTGGTGTGCTGGTCTGTAGCCTAAACCCGCCCGTTCTTGCGTCGGAAGCTACCGGAGAGGACCTCATCTTGGCCAGGGACGGACGGAACTTCGTCGATTGGTATCGTCATCTCCTACAGGAACGACAGCATCTGAATCCGGAATTCATTCAAGTGTTGGGTCGGGTGCTGGTCGGACTGCGTGGGCTGCGTCTGGAAAGGGTCGGCTTCGATACGCGGGTTTTGTCTGCGGGCTTCGGTGACGCTGATGAGGCTCACGAATACAGATTCCACGAATTGTCCGATGGGCAACGCGCCCTGGTCGTCCTCTACGCCATCACGCTGCTCACCGCTGGCCAAGGGATGGCACTCTTCATTGACGAGCCCGTCAACTACGTGGGTCTCCGGGAGATCCAGCCGTGGCTGATTGCACTCTCGGACGCTTGTGGGAGTGCACTCCCACAAGCCGTACTGTGCTCGCACCACCCGGAAGTCATCGACTACCTTGGAGGCGATCGGGGCGTCTTGCTGTGGCGGGACGGAGTGGGGCCTACCAGAGTGGAGTCGTTGGCTGACGGGGTTGAGCACCTGAATCGCAGCAGTCCGCTAAGGCTCTCTCAGCTGATGGCCCGAGGGTGGGAGCGGTGACGACTCGCCGAAGAGTGCATTACGTCTTGGTCTGCGAGGATCAACAGCATGAGGCTTTCGCTCGCCGGTTCCTCAAGGAAGCGGGACTCGTCACGGACCCCTACCAACTCCGTGTAAAGCGCAGTTCCCGTGGCCGGGGAGCTGCGGACAGCTTCGTCCAAGAAGAGTACGTGACGGAACTGGATGCTGGCCGCCGGACGCATGTCGCTACGACGCTACTCGTTCTGACCGATGGCGACGCTGGGGGGATCGACGGGCGGTTGCGCCGACTGGATGAGGCATGTAAGCAGAAGGGCGTAGCGGCTCGGTCACCTGCCGATAGCGTGGCCTTGTTTATCCCAACGTGGAGAATCGAGACGTGGCTTGCCTACCTGGACGGCGAGACCGTGGACGAGAGGCGGAAGGACTACCCCCGGTTGGCGAGACCGGGAGATTGTCGGCGACACGTTGGTGTGCTGGTGGAAATGTGCCGACGGCGGACATTGCGTCCCCCCGCTCCGGATTCTCTGCGGGCTGCGTGTAACGAATTCGATGCGCGATTACGCTGACCCGAGATGGGCGTACATACAGAGCGCCGAGATAGCGTCTCCGTCCGGCGGTGCCCCGTCCGAAGAACCGGGAGGAACATCCTCCTCGCCTCCCGGGTCGGATCGTTGAGATGTCTCTGCCTCGGTAGGCGTCACCTCTCACCGTAGGTCCGAACAGCTTGTCCAGCGTGAGCGGCTCGGGTCCGGTCGTGCGGGACGCCAAGCGGATGGCGTATGTCGATTCCGGCCATGAGACCGCGACCGCGCTACGCGTTAGGGGCGCGGCACGCCTAGATCTACGCGATGCTCCGGGATCACGGACGCAAGATTGAGGTCGTGGCCGTAGTACGGCGCTCACTCTCGACCAGCGGTCGGAAGCCACGTCCCTCCTGCATCCCTCCTGCATCTCGCGGCGCGTTGCCAGTGGTCCTATAATGGCCACGATGCGGTCGCGTGGGGCATCAGGTGCCGTCCCGTCCCGGCGCAACTGGAACTATTGACGCGGCACCTAGCCGCTGGTGCGAAAGGAGGAAGCAATGATCGACAACCGGCGATACCTGTTGCCGCTAATCATTCTGTCGTCGATGGCCGTTGGCTTCGCGGCAGGCGGCCGGATGCTCGATGCTGCCCAAAGTATCCCTGCCCCGTCTTCCCCGTCGGCTGTGTGCATCGACGCCTTGTTGCAGCAACGCCTTGAACTTCACAACGCCCATTCGTCGCTCCTGGCCGCGATGGTGATCGTGGCGCTCGGTGGATCTGAAGAGGCGTCGGATCGTCTCCAGGACATGGCTAACCAAGCGGCGAACGCTGCACCTCAGCGGCTGGCCGCTGTCCGGAGGGCTTGCGGCCAGTAGCCATCCGGGCTTTGGCTTCTGGCCATGCCAAGTCGCGCGTCATCCGTGACTCGCATGGCGGATGATCCCTCATGGCCGCACGGACCGAGTCCCGCGATCCCGATCCCGAGAAGACGCCGCTGCTCTCCTCCGTTCGGCAGCAGTACTGGTGGCCTCCGTGCCCACCAAGGTCGTTGCCCGTGGAGTCGTCTGGAGAGTCACGCTGTCGCGGCGGCGGCACGCCTGTCCTCGCCATTGCCACCGCCCGCTAGGCGTCCCAAGATTCAACCTCGGGTGCTCCCACCCACCACGACATGTGAAGCGTCCCCCAATGAACGAGGCCTGATGATCCTTAGGAGGAGTTGGTGAACCAGATCGTTCTTGGTGAGAACCTTGATGTGCTTCGGGATCTTCCCGACGCGTCAGCCGATCTCATCTATGTCGATCCTCCGTTCAACACGGGAAGAACGCAGACCCGAACCCGCATCAAGACCACACGGTCCAAGAACGGGGATCGAATCGGGTTTCAGGGGCGTCGGTACGAGACCTCCGCGCTCGGCACCAAGAGCTTCGACGACAAGTTCGACGATTACCTGGCCTTCTTGGAGCCAAGACTACGGGAAGCGTACAGGATCCTGGCCCCGCACGGATCGTTCTACCTGCATGTCGACTACCGGGAAGTCCACCGCTGCCGGTTCCTGTTGGATGACCTGTTCGGGCCGGGGAACTTCCTGAACGAGATCATCTGGGCCTACGACTACGGGGCACGACCGAAGACGCGCTGGCCCGCGAAGCACGACAACATCCTCTTCTACGTCAAGGACGTGGGCGACTACGTCTTCAACGTGGACGAGATCGAGCGTATCCCCTACATGGCCCCCGGCTTGGTCGGACCCGAGAAGGCCGCCCGCGGAAAACTCCCGACCGACACTTGGTGGCATACCATCGTCCCGACCAACGGAGCCGAGCGAACGGGGTACCCGACGCAGAAGCCGCTGGGCATCCTCCGGCGCATCGTGACGGCATCTTCACGGCCCGGGGACGTGGTACTGGATTTCTTCGCGGGGAGCGGCACGACCGGCATGGCGGCCCACGAGCTCGGACGCCGCTTCATCCTGGTGGACAACAACCCCGAGGCGCTGGAGGTCATGGCGAAGAGGTTCGCGGACGTAGGCGAAGTTCATTGGGAAGGATTCGATCCTTCGGGTCTCCAAGAACCACGCGGCCAACCTGACCTGTTCGGAGCAAGGCCGTGACTACGGGGCCGAGGGGCCGGATAAGGGATCCGGAGGTCGGTTTGCTGGCGTCGATCGCGGGCACCCTTCGTGACGACTACGTAAGGAGCGCCGAAGCTGACCCGTGGTCCGATAGTCCCTTCAAGTGGATCAAGACGCGACCGTCCCGACAGGTCGGCAAGATCGGAGAACAGCTAGTCGCGGGATGGTGCGCCGCGAAGGGGTTCGACGTTACCAAGAGCGGAGACTCCGAAGCTGATCGAGTAATCGCCGGCAAACGAGTCGAGATCAAGTTTTCCACCCTCTGGAAATCGGGCGTCTTCAAGTTCCAGCAGCTGCGTGACCAGGACTACGAGTACGCCATCTGTCTCGGCGTTTCTCCGTTCGACGCTCAGTGTTGGGCGATCTCCAAGGAAACCCTGCTCCGGCATGTCATCGGAGTGACACCTCAGCACACGGGGGCGGCAGGAAGTGACACGTTCTGGTTGTCTTTCCGAGCCACTTCACCGCCCGGTTGGCTTGACCAATGCGGTGGCCGTCTCGCCGACGTTCATGGCATCATCAGCACTTGGTAGCCGGACGCTCCCGATTGCCTCTGGACAGCAGGGCGACCGCCTTACAAAGCCCGTCGTCCTATCGTGACTTGTGAATATTGACTTCGGCATCGCTGCCCAGCTGCGTGCTCGTGTTCAGCATCGGGAGCCAAGCACGCGCCGCGATCCTCAAGACACTCTTCGTGCCCGGTGGGACGACGGAGGGGGCCCTGCGGCGGCAGCTGGGATTCCCGCCAATCAGTCCGGTTCTCCCGCGATCACGACACGGAAGAATCACACCCAGTTGAACGGCAGGAGTGGCAGATCGTGCAGTCCCAGTTAGACTTACGTGATCTCCTGCCGTGATGGTGGCCGTTAGCCGTCCGCCTACGCGCCAGACCTTGGGAACCTGTGCCAGAGCACGTCCGACCGATTCGGTTTGCTGTCGGCGCCCTCTGTCGAGTGTTGCCAAAGGCGAAAAGCAACATTTTGTTGCATATGGCAAGTTGCAACACCTCCGCGACGCGCGCGCGGCGGATACGGCGGGACCCTTTTGCGTTAGGGTCAGGCGTCAGCGAGCATGAACGTGCAGCCTCAGACCCGCCGCCTGCTTGACGACATACGCTCCACATTTCGAAGCGACAAGCAGGAATAGGATGGGAAACACGATGCACTTGACAAGCAACGAAATCATCAAGTACGTCAAACGCTCCGGAAGATCAGAAGCCCACCCTCTCAAATCGACCAGCATTTCGCGGGCCTCTCGGATCCTGCTGTCAAGAGTAGCCCAGAGCGATGCGCAGGGCCCTCCGTCCGCCTCGATGCACTCGAGTTCGCGCTCCGCTTCTCCGATCACTCGGTCGATATCGTCGATTTCATGATTGAGACGATCCCTCTCTTAGCGGAGGGAGTCTGCCTCGGGGGGACAACCCAAACGCACTGATCGACAAAGAAATGAGAGCTTGTCGAAGTCTTCGTTTTCTTGGGCCAGTTGATCCTCAAGATCCGCTCTGTCTTCCAGAAAACCATCGATCTGATTGCGCACCTCCTCAGCCACTGCTTCACCGTTGATCGAATCCGAAACGCTTACGATTTCGAGTGGTCCACTCATTTCGGACACAGCTTCCTGATCTTCGTTGAGCCGCTCCTGGAGCAACGCCTGGCTGGCCAAATGGCTACCTGCGACAAATGCGGGCACGAGGAAGCGGAGTATTCCCACGATGGCAAACCATCTGACCGCCGCTCTCCGAACGCCGTCCAGCGCAGCCGCCGAGACGCCGAGGGTAGGCGTTAGGGGGAGACAGGCGAGAAGCGCCAGCAGGCCGGATGCGACGAAGACCCAATGGACAAGGGAAGTTGACGCGACGTCAAGGAGGATGTGCTGTACGAACAACGATCCGATTGACCACGCAAGCGCGGTGGACGCCCGTTCTGCGGCGTCGTTGATCGGATCGAGCAACTGGCCAATCTGAACGGACCCAATTACTGCTATACCCAGTTCTGAAGTTTGCAGGACCGAGACCCCCATGTTCAGGGCTCTGACTGTCCCATAGACCAGGATGGCCTCTCGTCTCGCATCCTCGGCGTGGTCACGGGCAAAGTCGTCCAGCTTTCCGTGACAGGAGAGCGTCAAGAGCCCCAGCACCACAATCGCGAAGAGCCCCAATCTGTAACGGGCCGGCCTGTGGTCGGGTTCGTTCATCGCAATTCAACTCGTGCGTTGCCGCGGAGGACGTGAACCCTTGCGCCGTCTCGGTGCCGGGGACGGAAGGCCCCGATCTACCCCCTTACCTGAACTCCTCCATCAGCGCGTCCATCTGCTCGCTGCCGGGGCAGAGGTCCTCGTGGGACAGCTCGGCGAGCGGCGTCGGCGTGGTCGCGTTGTCGTCGTGCATGTCCTCGCCGCCGGGGTCCAGGTAGAGGAGCCCGGTCACCACCTCGCCGCGGTTCTGCAGCGAGCGGTAGTGCTCGTAGGCGGACAGGCGGTCGGTCGGGTCGTAGTCCTCGGGGACCTTGCGGAAGCGCACCATGCTGCCGTCGTGCATGGTGATGGAGGTGCGGCTTCCCTTCTCGTAGGAAGCCGAGATCTCCGAGCGGATGGGCACGAAGTCGACCGGCACCAGCTCGTGTCCGTGGTGGCGGGTGTAGAGGTAGCTCTTCGTCGACCCGACGTGGTCGTTGAAGGTGACGCACGGCGAGATTACGTCGATGAAGGCGAAGCCCTTGTGCATCAGCCCCGCCTTCAGCAGCGGGAGGAGCTGCTGCTTGTCGCCCGAGAAGCCGCGCGCGACGAAGGTGGCGCCCAGGGTGAGCGCCAGCGCCACCGGGTCGATGGGCTCGCTGTTGTTGGGCACGCCGCGCTTGGAGCGCGAACCCACGTCGGCGGAAGCCGAGAACTGGCCCTTGGTGAGCCCGTAGACGCCGTTGTTCTCCAGCACGTACAGCATGTTGACGTTGCGCCGGATCGCGTGGCAGAACTGGCCCAGGCCGATGGAGAGCGAATCGCCGTCGCCGGAAATGCCGATGTAGTAGAGGTCCTTGTTGGCCGCGTTGGCCCCGGTGGCGAGGGCGGGCATGCGCCCGTGCACCCCGTTGAAACCGTGCGCCTCGTTGACGAAGTACGCGGGCGTCTTGGCCGAGCAGCCGATGCCGCTCATCTTGGCGATGCGGTGCGGCGGGATGGAGAGTTCGTAGAAGGCCTGGATGACCGCGGCCGTCACGGAGTCGTGGCCGCACCCCGCGCACAGGGTAGAGATCGTGCCCTCGTAGTCCCGCATGTCCAGGCCAAGGTCGTTGGTCCGCAGGCTTGGATGCCTGACCGCGGGCTTGGCGATATAGGTCATGCCACTGCTCCTTCCGGCCGCTCCGCCGCCGGCCGCACCTTCATTTCCTCCGGCGCGCGACCCAGGTGTTCGTTCACCTCGCCGGCCACGAAGGCAGCGCTCAAGGGGAAGCCGCCGTAGTCCAGCACCGAATGCAGGCGCGCCGGATCCACCTCGGTTTCGGTCACCAGCAACCGCCTCAGCTGCGCGTCCCGGTTCTGCTCGACCACGAAGTTGAGCTCGTGGGCGTCCAGGAACTCGCGTACCAGGGTGTCGAACGGGAAGCCGCGCACGCGCAGGAAGTTCACCGGCAGACCCTGTCGCTCGAGGAGGTCTGCCGCCTCACGCACGGCCCCGTCGCACGAGCCGATGGTCACCAGCGACATGGTCGCGCCGTCGCGCATCTGCACGGCCGGCGCGGGCACCTCGCCCGCGGCGGAGTCGATCTTCGTGCGCAGCCGGTCCATCACCTCGGTGTACTCGTCGGCGTCCTCGGTGTAGGTCCCGCGGCTGGTGTGCCCGGAACCCCGCGTGAAGTACGCGCCCTTCGGGTGCACGCCCGGAAGGGACCGGTACGGAATCCCGTCGCCATCCACATCCATGTAGCGGTAGAACTTCTCGATCTTTTCCAGTTCCGCAGCCCCGAGCACCTTGCCGCGGTCGGGCACGAAACCGTCGTCCCAGCTGAGCTTCGGGATCATCCAGTCGTTCATGCCGATGTCCAGGTCCTGCACCAGGAAGACCGGGGTCTGGAAGCGCTCGGCCAGGTCGAAGGCCTCCACCGCCATGTGGAACGACTCCTCCGGGTTGGCCGGGAAGAGGGCGATGTGTTTGGTGTCGCCGTGCGAGGCGTACGCAACCGCCGCGAGGTCGCCCTGCTGCGTGCGGGTGGGCATGCCCGTCGACGGCCCTACTCGCTGCACGTCCACGAACACCGCCGGAATCTCCGCGTAGTAGGCCAGCCCGATGAACTCGCTCATGAGCGAGATGCCCGGGCCGCTGGTGGGGGTGAAGGCGCGCGCCCCGGCCCAGCCTGCTCCGATCACCACGCCCGCCGCGGCCAGCTCGTCCTCTGCCTGGGCGATGAAGAAGCTGCGCTCACCGGTCTCCTTATCCTTGCGGAAGCGCTCGCAGAAGCGCTTGAAGGCGTCCATCAGGGAGGTAGAAGGCGTGATCGGATACCAGGCGCCCACCGTCGCCCCGGCGAACACGCAGCCGAGCGCCGCCGAGGTGTTGCCGTCCATGAGAACGTGGTCCGCGGTCGCGTCCATGGTCTGGAGCCGGATGGGCAGCGGGCAGTCGAAGTGCTCCATCGCGTAGTCGTAGCCCAGCTCGATCGCCTTGTAGTTCGAGCCGATCAGCTTGGGCTTGGCCGCGAACTTCTCCTGGATCATCCCTCGGATGACGTCCAGATCCATCGACAGAAGCGCGGCGAGCGCCCCCGCATACGCGATGTTCTTCATCAGGATGCGCACTCGCGCCCCCTTGAACTCGCGCACGCACATCTCCCCCAGGGGAACCCCGAGGAAGGTGATGTCGTCGCGCAGGAACTCCTTTGCCATGGGCCACGAGGAGTCGTGCAGCAGGTATCCGCCCGGGCGCACTTCCGCGATGTCGCGCTCGTAGGTGGCGGGGTTCATCGCCACGATGAGGTCGAACTCCGGGGTGCGCGCCGAGTAGCCTTCGTGGCTCACCCGGATCTCGTACCAGGTGGGGAGGCCCTGGATGTTGGAAGGGAAGACGTTTTTGCCGGTGCAGGGGATCCCCATGCGGAAGATCGCCTGCATGATGAGGCCGTTTGCGCTCGCCGAGCCGGTGCCGTTGACGGTCCCGATCTTGAACGCGAAGTCGTTGGTCCGGTCGGCCTGCTCTAGACGTGGGTCGGACATGCCGCTTCCTGCCCCGCGTAGGGAATCATCAGTTCGAACTTGCGCATGTCCCAGGCCGCCGTGGGACAGCGCTCCGCGCACAGTCCGCAGTGGACGCAGAGGTCCTCGTCCTTCACCATCACGCGTCCGGTCTGGGGGAGTCCTTCTGATACCATCAGATCCTGGGTGAGGTTCTCCGCGGGAGCCATGAGGCGCTCGCGGAGTTCCTCCTCGTCGCCGTTCACGGCGATCGTGAGGCAGTGCACCGGGCAGATGTCGATGCAGGCGTCGCATTCGATGCAAAGCTTCGCCTCGAAGTGGGTCTGGATGTCGCAGTTGAGGCAGCGCTCCACCTCGTGGGCGGTCTGCTCCGGGTCGAAGCCCATCTCCACTTCGATGGACAGCTCCTCGAAACGGCGCACCAGCTCCACGTGCTTCATCTTCTGGCGCGGCGACGGATTGTAGTCGTTGGAGTAAGCCCACTCGTGCATCCCCATCTTGGCGGAGATGAGGTTGTGGTCCTGGGGCGGACGGTCGTCGGTGAGCGACAGCCCCTGGCAGTAGTTGTGGATCGAGATGGCCGCCTGGTGGCCGTGCTCCACCGCCCAGATGATGTTCTCCGGCCCCCACGCCGCGTCTCCGCCCGCGAAGATCCCCTCGCGGGTGGTCATGAAGGTGGTGCGGTCGACCTCGGGCATGTCCCAGTGGTTGAACTCGATGCCGATGTCGCGCTCGATCCAGGGGAAGGCGTTGTCCTGGCCGATAGCGAGGATGACGTCGTCACAGGCAAGGAACTCGGTGTCGTGGACCGTCGCCTTGAGGCGTCCCGATTCCTCATCCTTGTGCCAGCTGACCAGTTCGAATTCCATCCCGACCAACCTGCCGTCTTCCAGCACGAACCGCTTCGGCGAGTAGTTCTCGACGATCTCGACCAGTTCCTCCTCGGCGTCCTCGAGCTCCCAGGGCGACGCCTTGAAGTAGGGCCGCGACTTGCGCGCCATCACCTTGATGTCGGTGCCGCCGAGGCGCTTCGAGGTGCGGCAGCAGTCCATCGCCGTGTTGCCGACCCCGATCACCAGCACGCGCTCGCCGATGGCGTCGACGTGCCCGAAGTGCACCGCCTCCAGCCACTCGATGCCGATGTGGATGTTGTCGGCGGCTTCCTGGCGGCCCGGGATGTTCAGCTCCTTGCCCTTGGGGGCGCCGGTGCCCACGAAGACGGCATCGTAGCCCTCCTCGAGAAGCTCCTTCATCGAGTCGATGCGCGTGTTGTAGTGGATCTCGACGCCCATGTCGAGGATCATGTCGATCTCTTCCTCGAGCACCGCGACGGGGAGCCGGAAGGCGGGGATGTTGGTGCGCATGAGCCCGCCGGAGCGAGGGAGCGCCTCGAAGATCGTGCACTCGTAGCCCAGCGGCATGAGATCGTTGCAGACTGTGAGCGACGCCGGCCCGCACCCGACCAGGGCGATGTGCTTGCCGTTCTTCACCACCGGTATCTCGGGCAGGCGATTGTCCGTCGGATCGCGCAGGTCGGCCGCAACCCGCTTCAGGCGGCAGATGGCGACCGGCTTGCCGTCCACGCGGGTGCGCCGGCAGGCGGGCTCGCAGGGACGGTCGCAGGTGCGGCCCAGGATCCCCGGGAAGACGTTCGAGGACCGGTTCAGCCAGAATGAATCCGTGTAGCGGCCGTTGGCGATGAGCCGGATGTACTCGGGGACGTTGGTGTGGGCCGGACAGCCCCACTGGCAGTCCACCACCTTGTGGTAGTAGTCGGGGTTGCCGACGTCCGTAGGTTGCATCAGTCCTTGGCCTTGGGCCCGGGGAAGCGCACGCGACTCGCGGGAGTTGGCGTCAGCGCAGACCGGCGCCGCGGCAGCCGGAGGCGAGGCGGAAGCGGGGGAGGGGCCGAGTGTTGGTCACGAAAACGGCTTGGCTGGGAGCGACCCCGTCTGTGGCTGGGCCGGAAGGCCCGTTGGCGCTTGGGGGTCGCATCCGACCCCGGTTGCCCCCAATGATGTACGAGAAAGCCCCCGAGGGCAAGATTCCGCGGACGCCGCGCGTCCCGTTACCGATTCGCGGCCAAACCGAACCAGAGGGCGGTGACCCGTGCCCGAACGACAGACGCCTGAATCCCGGACCGGCCTGACCCCATTCCGGAGCGCCGAGCTGCCGGTTCCGCCCCGGCCCCGGGGACTGGCCTGGATTGGGGTCGTGGGTCCCGGCGTGATCGTGCTGGGCGCCTCCATCGGGGGCGGAGAGTTCCTGCTGGGCCCATCCGCCTTCGTGCGCTACGGGCTGGTGCTGCTCTGGGTGACGGCGGTCGCCACCTTCCTGCAGACCGTGTTCAACACCGAGCTCATGCGCTGGACCATCGCCACCGGCGAGCCCGTCTTCACCGGGTTCATGCGCACGCGGCCGGCGGCGCCGTTCTGGGCGGTGGTCTACGCGCTGCTGTACTTCCTGCAGCTTGGGTGGCCGGCCTGGGCGGGCACGGCGGCGGGCGCGGTGTTCTTTCTGGTGTTCCGCGACCTGGCGGGGCCGGAGAACGCGGGGCTGGTGCATGCCTTCGGGGTGGGCACGTTCGTCCTGTGCGTCGCCATCCTGCTGTTCGGACGGCGCATCGAACGCACGCTGGAGATCCTGAACTGGATCCTGGTCGTGGCGATCCTCGGGACCTTCCTGGTGCTGGCGCTCATGTTCGTGGCCCCGGAGACCTGGGTCGCGGGGGCGGCGGGGCTGGTGGGATACGACCCGGCGCAGGGGGCGTTTCGCTTCATTCCGGCGGGCGCCGACTTCTTCCTGATCGGGGCGTTCGCGGCCTATTCGGGCGCCGGCGGGATGACCAACCTGACCCTCTCCAACTGGGCGCGCGACAAGGGGTACGGGATGGGCAGCGTGGTGGGCTACATTCCGGCCGCGGTGGGCGGGAAGCAGGTGCGCCTCGCCCCGACCGGCTACATCTTCGACCCCACTGCGGAGGCGATGGGCCGGTGGCGGGGGTGGTGGCGCATCGTGCGCGCAGACCAGTGGGGGATCTATTTCACCGGCGCGCTGCTGGGCATGATCCTCCCCGCCGTGCTCTACGTGACCTTCATCGAGGCCGGCACCGACATCCGCGGCCTGTCGGTGGCGGCGGCGCTGGCCGACGCCATGGCGACCCGGGCGGGCGCGCTTTTCGGGGGCGTCATCGCCCTCATGGGCGTCTGGATCCTCTTCAAGACCCAACTGGACATCGTCGACGGAATGACGCGCGCCATCACCGACATCCTGTGGACGGGCTCCCGGCGCGTGCGGCGCTGGCGCGGGGGGGACGTGCGCTTCGTCTACTACACGGTGCTCGTCGGGATCGCCGGATGGGGGATCATCGGCCTCGGACTGGCGCAGCCGATCGTGCTGCTGCAACTGGGCGCCAACATGGCCGGCATCGTGTTCGTCATCTCCTCGCTTCACCTTCTTTACATCAACACGCGCTTCCTTCCGAAGGAGATACGCCCGCCGATGTGGCGGAGGGTGGCGCTGGTCGCCACGTCGGTGTTCTACGGCGCGTTCGTGGTGCTCTGGCTGAGCGGGCTTTCCTAAGGCGATGGCCGACGACGGCAGGTCCTCCCTGCGGGTCGGCGCGCGCGCCGAAGTCCTGGTCGACTCCGAAGCCGTCTGGGCGGCGGTGCGGGCCGATCTCGCCGCGGCGCGCGAGTACGCCTTCATCCAGACCTACTCGTTCGAGGGCGATTGGGTGGGGACGGCGCTCTCGGACGCCCTGCTCGCCGCGCGCGCGCCGGACCGCCGGCTGCTCGTCGACTCCTATACGCGCGCCAACCAGAACGACCGCTGGATCGCGCTTCCCGGAACGCTTTTCGATCCCGGGTTCCGGGCGGAGGTGCGCAACACCGGGCGGCTGGTGCGCCTGCTGCGGTCCGAGCGCGTGGGCGTCCGCTTCGGCCGCCCCTTCGGGATGCTTGGGCAGCGCTTCCTCAACCGCGACCACAAGAAGGTCATCCTCTTCGACGACCGCGTGTCCTACATCGGGGGCATCAACTTCTCGGAGCACAACTTCGCGTGGCACGATCTCATGGTGCGGGTCGAGAATCCGGATGTGGCGCGCTTTCTCAGGCGGGACTTCGAGTCCTCGTGGGAGGGGCGTTCGCGGTATGCGCGGGCATCCTTCCCAGGGCCGGAGCTGGACCTTCATCTGCTGCCGGGTGAAGGCAACCGCGCGGCCTATCGCGACCTGCTCGGGCTCATCGATGGCGCCAGGCGCTCGATCGACGTCATCAGCCCCTATCTGAGCCCGCCCTTCACGGATCATCTGGCGGCGGCCACGGCGCGCGGAGTGCGGGTCCGGATCGTGACCCCGCGCTCGAACAACAAGGCGTACCTGCAGAAGTACCTGCTGGCGATGGCGGAGCGGGCCGGCTTCGAGGTCTGGCTGTTCGAGGGTGGCATGATCCACATGAAGTGCATGCTGATCGACGACGGCATGCTGGTCACCGGGTCCTCCAACTTCGACCTGATGAGCTACAACGGGTTCCTGGCCGAGATCGTCGCGGTTTTCCGGTCAACGGAGGTCGTCGCAGCGTTCCGGCGCCGGGTCCTGGAGCCGGATCTGAGGGCATCGCGGCGGTTCGAGGACGATGGCGCTGCCGGAGGGGGACGGCTGGGGAGAGCGCTGCGCGCGATGCCGATCCGGGTCGCAAGGCGAGTGGCGAGAGTGCTCGGGCCCGGTTGAGGGCACTGCTTCCCGACAGGGCGCCTGCTGACGCTGTTGGGCCGCGTCAAAACGGGGCCAGGACGTCTCAGCCGCGCTCCACCGGACGGTCGGGATCGGTGACCCAGTGGCTCCACGAGCCCGCGTAGAGCCGCCCGCCGCTCAGCCCTGCGTGCTCCATGGCGAGCAGGTTGTGGCAGGCGGTGACGCCGGAACCGCAATAGGACACCGATCGCTCCGGGGGCGTGTCGCCGAGGATGGCCCGGAAGCGTTGGCGCAGCTCCTCGCGGGACTTGAAGGTGCCGTCCGCGGCGAGGTTTTCCTCGAAGGCCGCGCACACCGCCCCCGGGATGTGGCCCGCCACCGGGTCCAGCGGTTCGACCTCGCCGCGGTAGCGCTCTCCGGCCCGCGCGTCGATGAGCGGGGTGGAGGCATCTCCGAGGCTGCCGAGCACGTCGGCTGCGGGGACGAGGCGGTCCGGCCGCGGTGCGGCGGTGAAGACCCGCGCCGGTCGCGCGGCCACCTCCGCCGTGGTCGGCCGCCGCTCGGCACACCAGCGCTGCCAGCCGCCGTCGAGCAGGGCGGCCGCGTCGTGGCCGACCCACCCGAGCATCCACCAGAGCCGTCCGGCCATCGCGCCTCCCATGTCGTCGTAAGCCACGACCTGCACCCGCCCGTCGACGCCCCAGGCGCCGAGCGTGCGCGCGAAGTCGGCGGCCGCCGGAAGAGGGTGGCGGCCGGTCGTGCCCGGAATGATGGGGCCGGACAGGTCTTCCTCCAGGTGGGCGTAGATGGCGCCCGGCACGTGCGCCTGCTCGTACTCGCGCCGGCCGTGTTCGGCGTCGGCCAGGGAAAAGCGGCAGTCGAGAATCACCCAGTCGGGATCGTCGAGGTGTGCGAACACCTCTTCCGGGGTCACAAGCGTGGTGAAGGACATATCGGCGTGATCGGGGTAGGGAGGGTGAGCATCGGGATTCGCTTGTTCCGGATCCCTGTGAAAAGTTCAGGTGAACATTCTCGGTCTTCGCGCGCCAGCAGTCCATCCACGGGCGGCCAGACCAGCGCGTCAAGTGGAAGAGACTGTAAGTAGTCGCGAACAGACCGCGGACCACGAGGTGACTCTTGTCGGTTGCAAGCCGAATCGTACCACCCTCCGGCCCCGCCGGCGAAGGTGCCGCACCCGCCCGGCTTGAACTCCCCGTCACGGGGATGTCGTGCATGGCGTGCGCGGCGACCATACAGAACGTCCTGCGCGCGGGCGTCCCCGGGGTGGTGAGCGCGGACGTGAACTTCGCCTCCGGGCGCGCGACCATCCAGTACCAGCCCGACGCGGTGACCCCCGCCGAGATGACGCGCGCCATCGAGGAAGCCGGCTACGGGGTGGTCACCGAAGCGGTCGAGGAGGCCGCGGGTTCCGGAGCAAGAACGGAGGACGCCGAGGCGGCAGCTCGCGCGCGCGAGATCAAGCGGCACGGGCGCGAGTTCCGCACCGGGCTGGCGTTCACGCTCCCCCTCTTCCTGGTCAGCATGGCCCGCGACTTCGGGCTGGTGGGTGCGTGGGCCCATGCGCCCTGGGTGAACTGGGCCTTTCTCGTTCTCGCGACCCCGGTCCAGTTCTACGTGGGATGGAGCTACTACACGGGCTCCTTCAAGGCACTGCGCAATCGCGGCGCCAACATGGACGTGCTGGTGGCGCTTGGGTCTTCGGCGGCGTTCTTCTACAGCGTGGTCGTGACGGTTGCGCTCACCGTCGGAGTGACCACGGCGGGCGAACACGTCTATTTCGAGACGGCCGCGGCGATCATCACCCTCATCAAGCTGGGCAAGTGGCTGGAAGTCCGGGCCAGGGGTGAGACCGGCGACGCCATTCGCCGGATGATGGCGCTCCGCCCGCGCACCGCCACCCTCCTCGCGGATGGGGGAGAGCGGGAGGTGCCGCTCGACCAGGTACAGGTGGACCAGGTCGTGCTGGTGCGTCCCGGCGAGCGGATTCCGGTCGACGGCGTCGTGCTCGGCGGGCGCTCCTCGGTGGACGAGAGCACCTTCACCGGCGAGAGCCTCCCGGTGGACAAGGAGCCGGGGGCGGAGGTGATCGGCGGCACCCTCAACCACGAGGGTCTGCTGCAGGTGCGCGCGACCCGGGTGGGCGCCGACACCGCCCTGGCGGGGATCGTGCGCCTGGTGCGCGAGGCTCAGGGCAGCAAGGCGCCCGTGCAGCGACTGGCCGACCGGGTGGCCGGGATCTTCGTGCCGATCGTGATCGTGATCGCGGCGGGGACCTTCCTGGTGTGGTGGATGGCCGCGGGCGCCGGTCTGCCCGCCGCGCTGATCCGCACGGTGGCGGTGCTGGTGATCGCCTGCCCGTGCGCTCTGGGGCTGGCGACCCCCACCGCCGTGATGGTCGGGATGGGGGTGGGGGCGGGGAAGGGCATCCTGTTCCGGAACAGCGAAGCGCTCGAGCTCGCCCGGCAACTGAAGGTGGTCGTGCTCGACAAGACCGGCACCCTTACCAGGGGCGAGCCCGCAGTGCGCACGGTGGTGGGCAGCGACCCGCGCAGGATACTCGGGATGGCGGGCTCCGCCGAGTGGGGCAGCGAGCATCCGCTGGCGCGCGCAGTAGTGCGGGAGGCACAGGCGCGCGGCATCGAACTGGAACGTCCGCGCGACTTTGAAGCCGTTCCTGGGTCGGGGGTGGCGGCCACCGTGAGCTATCACCGTGTGGTGGTGGGGAAGAGGCGGTTCGCGGGCATCCTCGGCAGTCTCGGGCAGGACCTGGCGACTCAGGCGGAGCGCCTGGAGGCGGAGGCGCACACGGTGGTCTGGGTCGCGGTCGACGGGCGCGCGATCGGCCTGATTGCCATTGCGGACGAACTCAAGCCGGGCGCCCGCGACGCGATCGAAACGCTGCGAAAGCGCATGCGGGTGGTCATGGTCACCGGCGACAACGCGGCCACCGCCGCCGCCATCGCCGACGAAGCCGGCATCCGCGAGGTGCGCGCCGGCGTCCCGCCGCGCGAGAAGGCCGAGGTGGTGAACGCCCTGAGAGAGGAAGTGGGCGGGCGCGTCGCCATGGTGGGCGATGGCACCAACGACGCTCCCGCGCTGGCCCGCGCGGATGTCGGCATCGCCATTGGAACGGGCACCGACGTGGCCATCGAAAGCGCCGACATCACCCTCATGGGCGGCGACCTGGCGGGCGTTCACGAGGCCATCCACCTGTCGCGCGCGACCATGCGAACCATCCGCCAGAATCTCTTCTGGGCCTTCGGTTACAACGTGGCGCTCATTCCGGTGGCGGCCGCCAGCAGCATGCTCCACCCCGTTCTGGCGGCACTGGCGATGGCCTTCTCGAGCGTCAGCGTGGTGCTGAACAGCCTGCGCCTGAAGCTCAGGGCCGACCGGCCTCTGGCCTGGTGAAGACCAACACCCGCCAGACCACGCCGGCGCGCTCGAATCGCTTCACGAGTCCGTAGCTCTCCACCACCGCCTCCACCGCGGAAGGTTCGTGGGCGAAGACCCGGAACGGATGCCGCCTGAGGCGCTGGATGAAGTTCACCAACCCGACACCGAAGCGCGCCAGCGGTCCGCCACGGGGCATCACCAGCCCGAGGGTCCGTCTCGCCAGGGGCGCCGCCGCACCCAGCAGGGCCGGCATGTCGGGATAGCAGCAGACCACCCGGTCCAGGGTCACCAGGTCGGCCGGGGGCAGTTCGCGCGCCCGCTCGACGAAGTCGCCG
Organism: Gammaproteobacteria bacterium; assembly: GCA_028821195.1. GTDB lineage: Bacteria > Gemmatimonadota > Gemmatimonadetes > Longimicrobiales > Gaopeijiaceae > BD2-11. The sequence goes on along the minus strand of JAPPHB010000036.1, from coordinate 4,478 downwards.
TCGACGTAACGAATGCGTTCGGCGTAGCCCCGAGCCTCGGCCTCGGATCGCGCCGCGCGCAGGAACGCCGGAGCCGCGTCCGAGTGCGTTCCTCCGGCTGCCCCGTGCGCCATCAGCTCGTGCTGAATGGCTCCGATGCCCCCGCCGACGTCGATGAAGGTGCGGCCCTCGACGCCGTCCTGCGCTACGGCCCCCAGCAGCCGGCGCGTGGCTTTGGCCGGGCCCTTGCGGCGGAACCTGCGCAGGTTCCTGAGCGCGTGCGCGTCATCGAACTGGCGTTCAAGCCCGCAGCACTGAGGACAGCTCACGGCGATTCGCGCATCAGATGCGCTGGTGGTCGGCCCGCCAGTCCCCTACGGCCTGCTTGATCTCCTTTCGGTCCGTCAGCTCGCCGTCGAGAACCCGGCGCACCAGACCGGACAGCTCCGCGTCGGAAGCGAAGCGCAGCCCGATCAACTGATCCGTCGTCAGATCCTCGATTCGGCTCTTCAGGTCATCGGGAAGGAGTCTCTCCAAGCGCAGGCGCTCCTCGAGGCGGATCACCCGGTCCTGCACGCCCGTAGAAAAACGGCGCGCGAAGAGAAGGCCCGTCGCCGCGCTGGCCGCGACCAGGAACAGGGCCAGGTTGCCCGCGCTGAAGTCGGTGGCGAGCTGGTAGCCGATCGCCAGTGCAGCGGCCGTGGAGCCGTAAGCCCCGGCAAGGAACAGCAGAGGGGGCCGCTTGGCGTGATTGGCGTAGTTCTGGGATTCGGCCATCGGGATTCCGGGTCCGGGGGTGTTCGTCGGGCCTTCGCGCTCTCGCGTCGTCAGGAGCTCCGGCGGCCTACCAGTCTTCCTTCTCGAGGGCCTTCATTTCCTTCCGCAGTCGGTCCCAGTCGGTGTCGGAGATGTCCGAGTCCACTACCGGGACGCGCTCCCGTCCGCGGGCCACGTTCCTGCGCACGAAGAACCCGATGAGAATGCCGGAGAAGGCCACCGCGACCCACGGCATGACGTAGCCTACCCAGTTGAAGCCCTCCATCGGCGGCGAGCTGATGATGTCCGTGCCGAAGTCCGCGACGAAGCCGGCCAGAATGACCTCCTCGGACTCGCCTGCCTCCAGCGCCGCCAGGATGCGCTGGGTGAAGGCGGGGGATTCGCTGCACTGCATCTGGTACTGGCAGATATGTGTGTCCAGGTTGCAGCCGCAGGTGCAGCGGATCATCTGCTCGATGCGGAGGAGGTCTTCGCCGTGCGGCCCGTCGTGGGAGTGCCGGAAGACGACGGCATCGGTGTAGCCGGCGTGCGACGGGCCGGTGGAGAGGGGCTCCTGGGGTGTGCCGTGGGCGTGCATGGCAGAAGCGGCAAGCAGGATGGCGGCGGCAGCAGTCATGGTCGTCCTGTCTCCTGGGGAACCGGCCGGGCCGGCGGCCGGGGTCTGACTGAATCTAACGGGTTCGGGTGAGGTCGGGGCAACTGCGGGGCGCGTGCTTCTGCGGCCCGGGCCATCGACTGCGCGTGGCCCGGCACACTCTTGACCTCGTCCCGTCCGCTCGCTACGGTAGCGCCCGATGCGCCCCCGGTTGGGTCAGGCGGCGCCGAGCAAGGGCTGGTGGGAAGTCTGCGAGGTGGAGGAACCAGCGATGGCGCACCTGTTCGATCTTGCTGGATCGCGGGAGCGCGTGCGCGGGATGACGGGAATGGGGGTTATCCTCTCCCTGCTCCTCGTCCATTCCCTGGAGAGTTCCCACACGCACGACGACGGGCCCGACTCGCCGGGCGCGTGTGCCGTGTGCCAGGTCGTCCACAACCCCGGGTCGATCATCGTCCCGGGTACCCCGATCCTCGCAGGATCGGATCTGCTGCGGACTCCGGCGCTTCCCGGGCGCCGGTTCGCTCCCGCGATCGTCCATCTCGCCCCACAGCGCAGCCGCGCCCCTCCGCTCCACATCTCTCTGTAGCAGAGCCGCTCCGCCGACCCCCGCGCCGGCGGAACCCTGTTGATGGCTGCGTCGGCAACGGCGCACCCAACCCGAGAGATGGAACACATGGATACGCCCGAGTCTCGGCACGCCGCCGAATTGGGAAATGGGCGCGCGCCCCTTCTGGAGGCCCGCGGGCTCAGCAAGAACTATGGCGCCACGCGTGCCCTCGACGCCCTCGACCTGGCCATCGCGCCCGGCGAGGTCTACTGCCTGCTGGGTCCCAACGGGGCGGGCAAGACCACCACCATCAACCTCTTCCTGGGATTCGTGGCGCCCACGGCCGGACAGGCGCTCATCGCCGGCCTGGACGTGTCCACTCACGACCGCGAGACCAAGCAGCGCATCGCCTACATCCCGGAACAGGTCATGCTTTACCGCAACCTGACCGGTCTGGAGAACCTGGAATACTTCGCGGCACTGGGCGGGAAGGGAGCCCTGACCCGGGCTCGGCTCACCGACATCCTGGTCGAGGCCGGGCTCGAGCGCCCCGCGGTCGATCAACGCGTGTCCGAGTACTCCAAGGGCATGCGGCAGAAGGTCGGCATTGCCATCGCCATCGCCAAGGAGGCCGACGCGCTGCTGCTCGACGAGCCCACCTCCGGCCTCGACCCGCAGGCCTCGAACGAGTTCTCCGAGCTGATCGAACGGCTGAAGGATCGCGGGGTCGCGGTGCTCATGGCGACCCACGATCTGTTTCGCGCAAAGGAGACGGGGACGCGCGTGGGCATCATGCGCTACGGACGTCTTGTCACGGAGTTGGGCACGGAAGAGATCGGCCACGCGGATCTCGAGCGCATCTATCTGAAGCACATGCACGACTAGGAGGAACGGACGATGAAGCACATAGTACGCAAGGAGTTCACCGACGTCCTCCGGGACGGGCGCTTCCGCTGGTGCTCGGTGCTGGTGGGCGCGCTGCTGCTGGTTTCGCTGGGCCACGGATGGGTTCAGGCACGAAACGCGCAGCAGGAGCACGCGGCCGCGCAGGCCACTGCCCGCGACCACTGGGAATCGCAGGGCGAGAAGAATCCCCATTCGGCCGCCCACTACGGCATCTACGCGTTCAAGCCACGTCTGGCGCTGTCCTTCGTCGATGAGGGCGTCGATCCCTACACGGGTACCTCGGTGTGGCTCGAGGCCCACCGGCAGAACGACTTCCTTCTGCGTCCGGCCCAGGACGCGACCGCGCCCCAGCGCATCGGCGCCCTGACGGCGGCGCAGGTGCTGCAGCACCTCGTGCCGCTTCTCATCATTCTGCTCACCTTCGGCGCGCTCGCCGGCGAGCGGGAGCGGGGCACGCTACGCCAGTTGCTGGCCACTGGAATCGGCCGGCGGGAACTGGCTCTGGGCAAGGCGCTGGGCATCGCCGGGGCGCTGGCGTTGCTGCTCGTGCCGGCGGCACTGGTGGGCGCGGCGGCCCTGGTTGTCGGGAGCCCGGGTCCGGCGGCGTCCCCGCTGGCTCGCGGTGTTGTCCTGGCCGGTGTCTATCTGGCCTACTTCACCGCCTTCCTGGCGCTCTCGCTGGCGGTATCCGCGTGGGCCCGCTCGGCGCGCACCGCGCTGGTGATTCTGCTGGGCGTGTGGGTGGTGAACGGGCTGGTGGCGCCGCGCGTCGCGGTGGATCTGTCGAAGTGGCTGCATCCGACGCCGTCGGCGCTCGAGTTCGCCCGCAATGTGGAACGTGAGATGGCGGCCGGCGTGGAGGGCATCCCCCGCCCGGACCGGGACGCGTTGGCCGAGCGCCTGCTGGCCGAGCACGGGGTGGAGCGGGTCGAGGATCTGCCCATCAACGAGGTGGGCGTCTACCTGCAGGAGAGCGAGGAGTTCGGCAACCGCATCTTCGACCGCAACTACGGCGCGTTGTGGGATACCTTCGAGCGGCAGGGCGTCGTGCACGAGGCTCTCGCGGTGGTCGCGCCGCTGCTGGCTGTGCGCACACTCTCCATGGGGCTGGCCGGGACCGATGTCGAACAGCACCGGCACTTCGCCACCGCCGCGGAGGCGTACCGCCGCGATCTGATGCGGCGGATGAACGGTGATCTGGCCGACAACTCCCGCACGGGCGACACCTACCTGGCAGGGCCCGAACTGTGGGAAGAGACGCCGCCGCTCGAGTACGCCGCCCCGACGCTGGGCTGGGTGCTGGGCAACCGCATCCTGTCGATCCTGGTTCTGGGGACGTGGCTGGTCGGGGCAGTCCTGGCCGCATCGGTGCGGGTCCGGCGCGCGGAGGTGGGGTAGCATGACCGCGCGCACCGTCCTCCGAAACGAATGGCGCCTGCTCATGGCCGACCGGGCGCTCCGCATCGTGCTCGGGCTCTTTGCCGTCCTTCTCGTCTACGCGCTGGCCAACGGGGTGGTCTGGATGCGCTTTCAGGAGCGCACGGTGGAGGCCGTGCAGACCGGCAACGTCGAGCGCGTCCGCGGCCTCGAGCAGCAACTGGCCGACATCGCAGGCGGAGCCGAGCCGGCATCGCGCTTCGCCGATCCCCGCTCCCCGAACGTCCTTGGCGG
>JAPPHB010000114.1 GCA_028821195.1 Gammaproteobacteria bacterium | reverse complement strand
GGCCCGGCCCGAAGCGGAGATGCGGCGCAAGTGGGACCTCATCCCCGTGGACGAGTTGCACGAACTCAACCGCGCCGAGGTCGTCACGCTGCTCCGCAAGGTGCAGGCGTTCGGCGTCCGCAGCCTCACGGTGGACGAGCGCGCGTTTCTGGACCGCATGGCGCCCTGAAGCTATGGTGTGACGTAGTCCGCAGTCTGCCATTTTGGCAGACTTTGCGCTCGCTGCAGATTCCCGAGTCTGCCGTTTTGGCAGACGGGAATGCTGGTGCTCCATCCCTCCCCATCCGGTTCCGGAGTTCCCATGAGCAAGCTGTCCCCGATTGTTCCGCTTACGCGATCGGCGTTCCTGCTGGGTGTCCTGCTCGCCGCCTGCCAGCCCGGCGGCACCGAGTACGCGGATCTGGTGCTGACGGGCGGCAAGGTGGTGACCGTGGACGACGCCCTGCCGGAGGCGGAGGCGCTCGCCGTGACCGGGTACACCATCACGGCGGTGGGAACGAACGAGGAGATCGCCGGCCATGTCGGGCCCTCGACCGAGGTCGTCGAACTCGACGGCCGGCTGGTGATCCCCGGCTTTATTGAGGGTCACGGCCACTACATGAGCCTGGGCCGCTCGAAGATGATCCTCGACCTCACCACCGCTACCAGTTGGGACGACATCGTGCAGATGGTGGGGGAAGCGTCCAGCCGGGCGGCTCCGGGCGAGTGGGTGACCGGGCGCGGCTGGCACCAGGAGAAGTGGACCTCGACGCCTGAGCCCAATGTCGACGGCGTGCCGCTGCACACCGAGCTTTCGGCTGCGAGCCCGGAGAACCCGGTCAGTCTGGGGCACGCCAGCGGCCACGCCTCCTTCGCCAACGCCCTCGCGATGCAGCTCGCCGGGATCGACGACAACACTCCCGACCCGATGGGCGGCACCATCGTGCGGGACGCCTCGGGCGCCGCCACCGGCCTGATGCGCGAGACCGCCCAGCTCCTGGTGAGCGAAGCCGTCGCACGCTCGGGTGAGGGACGCTCCAGCGAGGACGTGGACGCCGAGTTCGTGCGCGCGGTCGAGCTGGCCGGTGCGGAAGCCCTGGCCTACGGGGTGACCAGCTTCCAGGACGCGGGCACCGACTTCGGCACCATCGACCGGTTGCGCGCGTTGGCGGCTGAGCGCGCGCTCCCGGTGCGCCTCTACGTGATGGTGCGCCGCGAGTCCAACGAGGTCATGGACGCAAAGCTCCCGGACTATCGCATTATCCCCGAGGGCAACGACTTCCTGGCGGTGCGCTCCATCAAGCGCCAGATCGACGGGGCCCTGGGGTCGCACGGGGCGTGGCTGCTCGAGAACTACATCGACATCGACAACCCGGGACTGGTGCTCGAGACCGTGGAAGACATCACCGGCACCGCCGAGGTCGCCATCCGGCACGGCTACCAGGTCAACACCCACGCCATCGGCGACCGCGCCAACCGCGAGGTGCTCGACATCTACGAGAAGGTCTTCGCGGCCAATCCCGACCGCACCGATCTGCGCTGGCGCATCGAGCACGCCCAGCACCTCAACCCGGCCGACGTCGGGCGTTTCGCCGAACTGGATATCATCGCGTCGATGCAGGGCGTGCACGCCACCTCCGACGGACCCTGGCTGGCGGACCGCCTGGGGCGGGAGCGGATGATCCAGACGTCCTACGTGTGGCGGGACATCCTCGATGCCGGGGTCATGATCGCGAACGGCACGGACGTGCCTGTGGAGCATATTTCGCCGATCGCGAGCTTCTACTCATCGGTGAGCCGGCGCATGAACAATGGCGAGGTTCTCTCGGGCGAGCATCGCATGACGCGCGAAGAGGCGCTCGAGAGCTACACCATCAACAACGCCTACGCCGCCTTCGAGGAGCACCTGAAGGGCTCGCTCACTCCCGGCAAGCTGGCCGACATCGTCGTCCTCTCGCAGGACATCATGACGATCCCCGAGGACGACATTCCCGCCACCGAGGTCGTGTACACGATCGTCGGCGGCGAGGTCAGGTACTCGCGCCCGGAGGGCTGAGGCGAGTCAGGTTCCCGGCGCGGCCTCCTCCATGCGGGCGCGGTAGATGGCGCGCGCCTCGTCGAACTGGGCGTACACGTGCTCCTTTTCGGCGTCCGAGCGCCAGCCGG
>JAPPHB010000097.1 GCA_028821195.1 Gammaproteobacteria bacterium | reverse complement strand
GCCTGCCCCACCGCGCACTGGATGACGGTCGTCACCAGCACGTACCACACCGGCAGCTTGCCTGGCGCCGTCGCGTAGGCCGCCATGAGGCTCTTGCCCGTCGCGTTTGTGAACCGGAAGGCCAGCTCGAAGCCGTAGTACTTGAAGACGTACGCGAGCAGCACGCACCACAGCAGCGCGAACTCGAAGCGGCCGCCGGCGGTCGGCGCCGTGACCAGGTGGCTGGTCCCGATCCCGGTCATCATGAGAATCATCCCGGGCCCGAACTGGCGCAGCAGGCTGCGCGGGCTCATGTCGGGAACCTTCAGATCGTCGAAGGAGGGGGAGGGGGAGGGGGAGGAGTGGTCGGACGATTCGGTCACGGGGGCTCCGGTTCACGGTGAACGGCGGGGTGACAACGACGTCAGGGTACGTGACGGGGGAAGGCGCGGCAACGCCGCGTCGGCCCGGCAGTTCGCCACCGGATCCCCTACCGTCCCCAATCCGCCCTGCCTACATTGGTGCGGGTTTGCGGGCGGGGCGGGACTCCGACTCCCACGTCTCCGCCCTGTCGCTCGGGTTGAAGGAGTGATAGGATGGCCACCGACTCGACGCCGGATCGCCGTTCCCCATCGGGCGGTTGCCGTCCGGAACTGATCCCGTAGCCGCGCTGCCGCCGTTGCTGAAGCCCACCGACACACGAAACCCGGACCACTACCACCGAGTTGTGGACTGCCAATGGGGATGCCCGGCGCATACGGACATCCCCGAGTACATCCGGCTCATTGCGAACGGGCAGTACACCGAGTCGTACCTCCTGAACCGGAAGTCCAACATCTTCCCGGGGATTCTCGGACGCACCTGCGACCGCCCCTGCGAGCCCGTGTGCCGCCGCGTGCGGCTGGACGGCGAACCCGTCGCGATATGCCGCCTGAAGCGGGTGGCCTCCGATCTCCGCGACGACATTACCGGCTTCCTGCCGACGATTCCGGAGGAGAAGAACGGGAAGCGCATCGCATGTATCGGTGCGGGCTGCGCGTCGCTGACCGTGGCCAACGACCTGCTGCCGCTCGGGTACGAGGTCACGATCTTCGAGAAGCTCGCGAAGCCCGGCGGCCTGATGTGGACGAACATCCCCGAGTTCCGCCTCCCCGCCAAGGTGCTCTGGGAGGAGATCGACTACATCCTCGACATGGGCGTCGACCTGCGCCTGAACAGCCCCATCGACAGCCTCGCCGCCTTCCTGGAAGAGGACTACGACGCCGTCTTCATCGGCTCGGGCGCGCCCAAGGGCAAGGAGCTCAACCTGCCGGGTCGCTGGGACTCCGAGCAGATCCACATCGGCATCGAATGGCTGGAGTCGGTTCGTTTCGGACACATCGACAGCTGCGGGGACCGCGTGCTGGTGATCGGGGTCGGCAACACGGCGATGGACTGCTGCCGAACGGCTCAGCGCCTCGGCGCCAGCGACGTCAAGGTCATGGCGCGCAAGACCAAGCCGTACTTCAAGGCCTCGCCGTGGGAGTTGGAGGACGCGATCGAGGAGCAGGTCGAGATCCTAGAGAACCACTCGCCGTCGCGCTTCATCATCGAGGACGGCAAGGTGGTCGCGATGGAGTTCGACCTCGTCACCTGGACGCCGGGCGAGAACGGCCGCCTCAAGGCGACGGTCCACGACAGCAAGATCATCGAGTGCGACGAGGTGATCCTCGCGATCGGGCAGGACACCGCGTTCCCCTGGATCGAGCGCGACATCGGCATCGACTTCAACAAGTGGGACATGCCGATCGTCGACAAGACCACGTTCATGACCTCGCGGCCCGGGGTCTTCATGGGCGGCGACGCGGCGTGGGGCCCCGAGAACATCATCTGGGGGGTCGAGCACGGTCACCAGGCGGCCATCTCGATCCACGCCTGGTGCGAGGGCCGGCCGCTGACGGACCGTCCGCCCGAAGGGATGAACCTGATCAGCCAGAAGATGGGGTTGCACGAGTGGTCGTACTCCAACGACTACGACGAGGCCGAGCGCGTGAAGATGCGCCACGTGGACCTGCAGGAGCGCTTCAAGCGGCTGGACATCGAGGTCGAGGAGGGATTCGACATCGAGCAGACGCTGACCGAGGTGGAGCGCTGTCTCAACTGCGACATCCAGACGCATTTCGAAGCGGACTTGTGTATAGAGTGCGATGCGTGCATCGACATCTGCCCCCTCGATTGCCTTACGATCACGCACAACGGGCCGGAGGAAGAACTGACACAGCGCCTCACGGCCCCGCTGCTGAACTACCCGGAAGAGCCCCTGTTCATTTCGGAGGATCTGCCGCAGACCGGGAGGATCATGGTCAAGGACGAAGACCTCTGCATTCACTGCGGCCTGTGCGCCGAGCGGTGTCCCACAGCGGCCTGGGACATGCGCAAGTCGGACCTGCTGGTCCCCTACGCGGGCCTCGCGGCGGGCGAACTGCATCCCGGCATGTCGATCATGGACCTCGCGCTGAACGGGGGGGCGGCCGGAGGCGAGGTGACCGGGGCCGGAGCCGAACTGACGGGGGCCGGAGCGGGCTGATGGCGGTGGACAACCGACTATCCGCAGTGGGCGGCGACGTCCGCTCAGCGAGCACCAACGGCGAGCGCCCCGCGTCCCGCGTCAACGACCTCGCCTTCAAGATCGGCACCGTCAACGGCACGGGGTCGGCCAGCGCCAACGGGCTGCTCCGCAGCGCGATCTTCCGCATGGGCATTCCCGTGTCGGGCAAGAACCTCTTCCCCTCCAACATCCAGGGCCTGCCCACCTGGTACGAGATCCGGGCCAACGCCAACGACCACACTGCTCGGACCGCGCGCTTCGACGTGGTCGTTGCGATGAACCCCGCTACCTACAAGCGGGACATCGAAGAGGTCACCCCGGGCGGATGGGTCATGTACGACTCGAGCTGGCCGCTGCCCCGCGACCTGGACCGGGACGACGTGACCTTCCTGGGGATCCCGCTGGCGAAGATGACGATCGACAACTTCAAGGGATCGCGCGTCCGGATCCTCATGAAGAACATCTGCTACGTCGGCGCGCTGGCTGCGCTGCTCAAGATGGACCTCGAGATCGTCCGGGGGCTGCTCAACGAGACCTTCGCGGCCAAGGCCAAGCTTCTCGACGCCAACCAGCTCGCGATCAACCTGGGGTACGAGTACGCGCTCGAACATTTCGACTGCCCGCTGCCCGTTCACCTCGAGACCATGGACGGCAACCGGGACTCGATCGTGATCGACGGCAACACCGCGGCGGCGCTGGGATGCGTATATGCGGGTGCGACCGTGGCCGCCTGGTATCCGATCACGCCGTCGACATCGCTGGTGGACGCGTTCACCGGCTTCTGCAACCAGTTCCGCAAGGACCCGGAGACGGGCCGGAACCGCTTCGCGATCATCCAGGCCGAGGACGAACTGGCCGCCGCGGGGATGGTGATCGGAGCCGCGTGGGCGGGCGCGCGCGCCTTCACGTCGACGAGCGGGGCGGGACTGTCGCTGATGAGCGAGTTCATTGGGCTGGCGTACTACGCCGAGGTGCCGTCGGTGTTCTTCGACGTGCAGCGAGTGGGCCCGTCGACGGGAATGCCCACGCGGACGCAGCAGGGCGACATCCAGTTCGCGGCATACGCGTCGCACGGCGATACACGGCACATCGTCATTTTCCCGGCCAATCCGCACGAGTGCTTCGACTTCGCGGTGGAGGCGTTCGACCTGGCCGAGCGCTTCCAGACGCCGGTCTTCGTTTTGACGGACCTGGACATCGGGATGAACGACTGGGTCATCCCGAAGCTCGAATGGGACGACTCCTACCGGCCGGACCGCGGCAAGGTGCTGACCGCCGAAGAGCTCGAAGCGGCCACGGGGCCTTTTCACCGCTACCTGGACGTGGACGGCGACGGGATCCCCTGGCGGACGCTGCCGGGCGTGCATCCCAATGGCGCGTACCTGACCCGGGGTTCGGGGCACGACCGGTTCGGCAACTACACCGAGGACTCGGAGCCGTACGCGGACGTCCTGGCGCGGGTCGGGCGCAAGATCGACGGCGCCGCACCGCACCTGCCGGCGCCCGAGATCCGGCTGCGCGACGGCGCGAAGATCGGGCTGGTGACGATCGGCGGTTGCCGTGGCGCGGTGCTGGAGGCGGTGGACGAGCTGACTGAGCGCGGGATCGAAGCGGACTACATGCGGGTGCGCGCGTTTCCCTTCCATCCCGATGTCGAGCCCTTCCTGGCCGCTCATGACGTGAACTTCGTGATCGAGCAGAACCGTGACGGGCAGCTGCGCAAGCTCCTGATCGCCGAGACGGATGCCGGGAAGGACTCGCTGGTGTCGATCCGCTACTACGGGGGCTACCCCATGAGCTGCCACCACGTCATGGACGGGCTCGCGTCTCACATGGACATCGGAACGCCCGCCGGTCCACGCGAATCCGCGGCGCTCGGCGCCGGCACCCACGGAGCGACCCCGTGAGCTACATCAAGAAGCCCCGCGTGCATCATCCGGGCCTGTCCCGCAACCGCCTCGGCCTGACCCGCCGCGACTACGAGGGCACCATGTCCACCCTGTGCGCCGGGTGCGGCCACGATTCCATCACCGCCGCGATCATCGAGGCCTTCTGGGAGCTCGAGATCGCGCCGCACGAGGTGGCGAAGACCTCGGGGATCGGGTGCAGCGGGAAGACCCCGACCTACTTCCTCAAGGAAGCGCACGGCTTCAACGGGGTTCACGGCCGGATGCCGTCGATCACGACCGGGGCGCACGCCGCCAACCGCGAACTCGTGTGCATCGGCGTGTCGGGCGACGGCGACAGCCTCTCGATCGGCATGGGCCAGTTCGCGCACGTCGTGCGGCGCAACGTGGACATGCTCTACATCATCGAGAACAACGGCGTCTACGGGCTCACCAAGGGGCAGTTCTCGGCCTCGGCCGACGTCGGCTCGACCGCCAAGCGCGGCCAGGTCAACCGCGAGCACCCCATCGACTCCGTCCTCCTCAGCCTGAACCTGGGTGCGGGATTCGTGGCGCGGAGCTTCTCGGGCGACAAGGAGCAGCTCGTCCCCATCATCAAGGCGGGACTGCGCCACCGGGGCTTCGCGCTGATCGACATCATCTCGCCGTGCGTCACCTTCAACGACCACCGCGGCTCGACCAAGAGCTACCAGTACACGCGCGACAACTACAACCAGCTCGTGTACGCGGACTTCGTGCCGCCAGCCGAGGAGATCGCCACGTCATTCGAGGCTGGCGATGTCCGCAGCGTGGCCATGCACGACGGGAGCCGGATCGCGTTCCGCAAGGTGCCCGAGGACTACGACCCCACCGACCGCGACCAGGTGTACGGCTATATCCGGGAGCGCCAGCGGGCCGGCGAGGTCGCGACGGGGCTGCTGTACGTGGAGGCGGCGCCCCGGGACGCTACCGACGCCGTCGACTTCCACGGGATCCACGGCACGGTGGACGAGCCCCTGTCGAGCTACCCGTTCGAGGACCTGTGTCCGGGAGCCGAAGTGCTGGAGAAGCTGCAGAAGAGGTTTCGGTAGCCCCGCAAGTTCACGGCACACCCGCCAGGTTCACGACCCGTCCCCCACCTGGATTCGGTACCTCACCACCCGCTCCACCCCCTGGTCGTCCTCGGTCACGGCCCATACCCGGTCGCCGCTGAAGACCGGGGCCGGGAAACCGGAAAACCCCTCCGGCGTGACCACGACGCCCAGGTAGGTCCCGTCGGGCTCGAAGACGTCGTAGCGGATCTCTTCCTCCCACGTCACGCGGAATGAACCGGGGTCGTCGAGATCGTGATGCGCGTTTTCGACCGGGCGTCCCTCGGTGGAAAGCTGCACCCAGATGCGCCCGTCCCGGCCGGTCAGCAACGCTCGGAAGAACGGCTTGTGCTCCGGGATCGCCGGGCCATCCCATTCCCAGTCCGGGAGCGACCACCGTATGCGCCCGACGGTGACGTCGCGCTGGTAGGCCCGCTCCGCGTCCGATGCCGGGACAGGGTCCTGGCTGCGTTCAATCCGGAGGACGCCTTCGTCTTGCGCAAGTTCGATCCGGTAGTCGGAGGAAAGGCCGGTCAGGAAGTGGCCGCTCGGGTGAACGGTCCAGTGAAACCGCGGTGCGAAGGGGACGCCATAGGTCATCCGCAAGCCGGGCGCCTCGGCCCTCACCACGGGCACTTCGTGGTCGCTCGAAGGTGTCGGAATGGTGTCCAGATGCGTGCCGTCGGGTCCCAGCAGGAGGATCTCCATGACAAGCGCGTCCACGCGGTCCAGGTCGCCGGCGAGCAGCCAGGTCCGGCCGCGCGTGTCGGTGTACAGAGGTGACAGCGTCTGGATGCTCCCGGTGTACCCCCACTCCGCCACCTCGCCCTGCCCGCGGCCAAATACCGTCACCCGCTGGTTCTCGGGATCGCGCACGGCCAGGCGCCCGTCCGGCAGCACGGCGATGGCCTCCGCCTCGCTGAACTCGCCGGGGCCCTCGCCTCGCCGTCCCAGCGTCTCCACGTACACCCCGAGCGAATCGAAGACCCGGACATGCTGCGCTTGCAAGTCCAGGACGAAGACGGTGCCGTCATCGGCCACCGCGATCGATCGGATGCTGCCGAAGAGGTACTCCTCGGGGCCGTCCAGCCAGCCGATCGCGACCTCCGGCACGAGGGTGGCCTCCGTGCCCCAAACGCTTCCTGAGAGCGTACGGACGACCGTCGTGTCACCGATGGTCTCGGTGACGGTTTCGGGGGCGGAGCCGGAAGGGGGGTCCGCGTCGGGGCCGCAGGCGGTGAGGAGGACAGCAGCGGCTGGCAACAGGGCCAAGGCATCTGTTCGCATGGGTGTGCCTCCTCGCGGACGGCCGGTCGCGCTGGGACAATGCCCTATGCCCGGCTATGCCGGACCTGTCGGATGGACAGCGACGGATGAGGAAGGGTTGCACAGCAGGACAACCCACCCCTCACGTCTTGAAGACCCACCTATCGCCGCCCCCTGGAGTCCCGTCTCGACCGGCAACGAGAAGGTAGGTCATCTCGAATTCGCCGGGCCCCTCCCTCCCTCTACCCGCCCCCGAACACCGCATCCGTCTTCGCCGCCATCACGAAGTCGTTCACGTGCAGATTGCGGATCTTGTGCGTCCACCAGGTCACCGTGACCCGGCCCCACTCCGTCAGCAGCGCGGGATGATGGCCCTGTTCCTCGGCCAGCTCGCCGACCCGGTTCGTGAACACCATCGCGGCGGCGAAGTCCCCGAACCGGAACACGCGTTCCAGCGTCGGAATCCCCGCGCGATCGACGATCTCCCACGCCGGGATCCGCCTGCTGTACTCGGCGATCTCGGCCTCGGTGGCTGGCGGAGCGCCCACCCTGCACGCCTCGCACGTGTGCCCGACCAAATCGGTGATGGTCACGGCCACAGCCACCCGAAGGCGCCCCCGGTGACCAGCCCGTAGATCAGCCCGTCGGCCATGCTGCGCGCGGTCGCGGCCCACCCCTGGCTCTGCCAGATCGCGTCCTGGGCATGCGCGAGCGCGTATCCCATGAAGGCCGTGGTCGATGCGATCTTGAAGACCGCCATGTACTCGGCCCCGGGACCCAGCGCCAGCCCGGTCACGTACGCCGCAAAGAGCCCGACGACCAGGCAGTACACGAACCACTGGCCCAGCGCCTTGTTCATGTTGTTCTGCGGGGGAAGGACGGTGATCATGGCAGCCGGCCCCCGCTTGACCTTCTCCTGGAACGCCTCGCTCTTCATCGCCGCCATGTCCGCAGCGTGCGGAAGCGAGTAGTTGCCGGGCGGAATCTCGAAGCCGCGCAGCGCGTCCATCACCCCGTCCTCGTCGGGGACCCCGCTGAAGTCGTTCTTGTGCCAGTTGAGGAACATGTGGATGACGGAACTCGCAACGAAGACGAGCACCGCAGCCACCAGGATGGGAAGCCAGAGACTCAGGGCGGGAATCATGTGCTTACTCCTTTGGTGAAGGGTTGCCTCTGATAAAGGGTTTGGGAATCAGAGCGACGATCCGGTCGCAGCCATGATACTAAACATTTTGGTTAAGTATTGCGAGCGGGCCGGGGCGATGCCACTGGTTGGCGTCCGGCGGGCCCGGCGGCACGGGGCTACCACGGAAGCTGCGGCAGATCCGCGATCAGATCCGCATACACGTGCTGGAGCCCGTCCGCGATGATCAGCGGCATCACGGTGAAGTGGTCGCGGTCCGTGTACAGCCGGGTGCGCTGGTCCAGGCTGGGATACCCGCGCAGACGCAGATTCTCGGCCAACAGCGAGGTGCGGCTCACCAGGCGCTGGGCGGACAGGCCCGGGTTGTCGATCTCCCCGTCTCCCATCCCGAAAAACACCTTGGCGTCCAGGTCGTCGTGCTCCGCCGCGTAGGCGGCCTCCAGCTCGATCGTGAGCCCGTTCGTCCCGCTCCCGATGATGAAGCGGCCGAACGCGCCCGGCCGTGCAAGCAAGGCATAACTCACAAACGCGCCCCCCGCCGAATGGCCCCAGAGCGTGTGGTCGTCCGCCATGCGGTACTTCTCGCCGAGCAACGGGCGCAACTGGTCGACCAGGAAATCCAGGAACCGGTCGCCCTTGAGCAACGGCTCCATCGTCGCAAAGTCGAGGCCCAGCTCCTCCCTCATGTATTCGGCCGCGACGCCCTCGTCCGCCACGACGCTGCCCGGCGGGAAAAGATCGAAGGTGCGCTTCCCGAGACCAGCCATGCCCTCCTCGCTCGGGTGTCCCACCCCGACCACGATGATCTCCGGAATGCGGCTGCCCAGCGTGTAGAAGTTCACGATGCCGGCGGTCATGGCGAAGGCCATCGCGCCGTCCATCGACCAGAGCACCGGGTAGCTCCGCTCAGGGGACACGTGGTACGAAGGCGGCAGGGCGACCAGCACCTCGTGGTCGTAGTCGTATCCCTCGGCGCGGACTTGGGCGGGCTCTTCCCACGACATGGCGTAGGGGACGACCTGGGCCGCGGCGGGCGAAGCCGAAACGACGGTCGCGAGCAACACGCGCGGGATTGAAATCATCTTTGGAACTCCACGTAAAGGCATCTACCAGTTCGGCTTCGGCAACTCGGGGATCAGATCCGCGTAAACGTGCTGCAGTCCGTCCCCGATGATCGATGGCATGGCAGTGAAGTGGTCGCGGTCGGCGTAGAACCGGGTGCGCAGGTCCAGGCTGGGGTATTCGCGCAACCGCAGGTTCTCGGCCAGCAGCGTCGTGCGGCTGATCAGTCTCTGAGCGCACAGCGGTGCGTGGTTTATCTCGCCATCCGTCATGCCGATGAAAACCCGGGCCTCCAGGTCGTCATGGCTCTCGGCGTATTCGGCCTCGAGGTCGATCGTGAGGCCGTTGGTGCCGCTTCCGATGATGAAGCGCCCAAAGGCGCCCGGCCGGACCAGCAGCGCGTAACCCGCGAATCCGCCGCCCGCCGAGTGTCCCCAAAGCGTGTGATCGTCGGCCATGCGGTACTTCTCGCCGAGCGACGGGCGCAACTGGTCCACCAGGAAGTCGAGAAACCGGTCGCCCTGCAGGAACGGCAGCGACATGTCGAAGTTGAAGCCCATCCCCTTCATGTACTCCTCGCCCAGTTCCGGGTCCGCCCAGACGCTGTCCGGGGGGAACAGGTCGAAGGTGCGGTACGCCATCCCCAGCATCCCGCCCTCGCTCCGATGCCCGACCCCCACGACAATGATCTCCGGGATGCGCTGGCCCACCGTGTAGAGATTCGCGACTCCGGCCGTCAGCGAGAATGTCATCGCCCCGTCCATCGACCAGACCACCGGATACCGGCGGTCCGGCGACACATGGTACGACGGCGGCAGCGCGACCAGCACCTCGTGGTCGTAGTCGTATCCGTCGGCCCGCGCATAGATGGGCTCCTCCCAGGACATGGCGTAAGGGACCGGGCCGGCCTGCCCGCGCTCCGTCATCGGATCACGTACCACTCGGTCTGATACGGGCGGAAGTACTCGTAGCCGTCGGGCGTCAGATAGCCGTCGTCCTCCATCGGTATCCGGACGGTGCCGCCTCCGTACTCCGGGATCGCAGTCGTGGCGCTGAACTCGATGGACCGGTAGGAGCCGTCGCGCAGGTGGGAATCCCATTCGGGCGGAGACGACAGGTCCATGTCGCGGGCATTGATCGCGGGGCCAAGGGCGTGGCCGTGGTAGCCGATGGGATGCGAATACAGGCTGGGCAGGAAGTCGACGCCCTCCAGGAGGGCCGCGATCGCGAGCGTGGCCTCCCAGCCGGTCATGCCAGGACGGGGTGCGGCGGCGAAGGCCTCGTGCACGATGTTGGCGTTGCGGAGTGCGGTCCTGAGCCCTTGTGGCACGTCGTTCTCACCGTCGCGGAGTATGTATGCCACCTTTTGCCAATCGCTGGCGAAGCCCACGTAGTCGAAGCCGCAGTCCAGGTGGATGATGTCGCCCCGTTGGAAGACCAGGTCGTCAGGCGAGGGGTGGACGTACGGAATCATCTCGCCGGTGGCCTCGTCGAAGCGCTGCACCGCTACGTGGATCTCGAACCAGGGCTTCCCGCCTACGCCGAGCTCGGCGATCGTGTGTTCGAAGAACCACTTGATGTCCTCCGCCTGCGTCTCGCCCGGCGTGATTACGACGTTGGAGAGGGCGGTCTGGGCGATGACGTCCGTGGCCAGCACCAACTGCCGGTAGTGCTCCAGCTCGCCTGCGAGACGGGTGTCGAAGACGTCCTCGATGAGCGGAGCCGCCGAGACGAAACGCGACTCCGCCTCCGGGCCCAGCGCGTCCGCAAGGAACCGGTAGGAGTCGTGGGTGAGGCTGCTGTCGTGGCCCCGGTTGCCGCCGATGGCGAGCCCGATCGTGGCCGGCCCGTAGCGTTCCCAGAGCACTCGCAGGCCGGTTGGCGTGTCCTGGATGCCCCGCGCGTTGCGCGCCGCCGGCAACGGCTCGAAGAACCGCCGGTAGTCCGCAGTGGGACGCCAGTAGTCTGAATAGGCGGCCAGTCCGTCCTCGCCCGCGTCGACGAACACCATGACGTCGCGCCGGCGCGCGTACTGGAGTGGCGGGGCCACGTAGTACAGCGCCGGGTCCTGGTGGAACTCCTCGCTGACCACGATCCACATCTCGATCCCGTGGGTGCGCATCTGGTCGAGCAGGAGAGCGCGCTTCTCGGCAAGCCATTCAAGCCGCAGCTCGTACTGCGCGCGCATACCGAGCAGTTCGGGCATGCCTGGAATGACGCGGCCGTCGAAGAGTTCGACGGGCTCGGACGAGACCCTCGGACGGTCGTCGTCGGTGCCGGACGGCGCGCCGGCGGGCGTACAGGAAGCGAGGAGGACGGCGGTGGCCATCGCGGCCACCCGCACAACACGTTCGCGGCGAGAACTTCGGCTCATGTCAGCACCTCTCGGAAAAACGCCCGTACGACAGGGAGTGCCACCTCGGGAGCGATCGCGGTGAGGTGGTTCCTCCCTTCCAGCCACTTGACTTGCCAACCCAGGTCCCGGAGATCGCCCTCGGCTTCCCGGAGATAGTCGGCCAGCGGGGTCAGGTACCGCTCGGGCACGCCGTCCCCGTTGTCCTCGGTCCCCATGAACACCATGCGCGGGATCGTCAGCTTCGCAACTTCCTCGCCCTCCGGCCATTCAAGCAGCGGACGGTAGAAGCCGACCGACTGATAGCGCACCTCATCACCCATGTCCGGCCACTCGGGTGGCGGATTGTCGGCCATGTCCGTGGTGATCTCGACCATGCGCTCGAAGGGCGCGTTGAGCGGCGGGAAACCCCCGCAAGCGAAGGCCGATACCCGGTCCGTTCGGCATGCCAGTTGGGTCCCCATGGCACCCCCGTAGCTGTAGCCGACCCACCCGAACCGGTCCACGCCGGCCGCGTCCGCGACCAGGCAGACCTCTTCCGCGGCCATTTCGGGAGTATAGGCGAGGCCCAGTGCATTGGGCGTCTTGCCGACTCCCCTCGGATAGTCCGCCAATAGCAGATGGAAGTCCCGCTGAAGTGCGTCGATCCACGCCTGCGTCGGATCCTCGAAGCCCTCGATCATGTCGTTGCGGAACGAGGCGTAGAAGTGCGGCCCCATGAAGACGGTGGGACGCGTGGGGTCCCCCCGCGTCTCGAAGTGGATCGCGGTTCCGTCGGAAGCTCTGGCTGTGGGCATGCGGTTCGGCAGGCACAGGACACATGTGGAGGATTCGGGGATCGGACAGATCGATCCCACTCATCCATCTTGCCCCTCACGGATGCGCCCGCAAGTGTAAGGCAGCCGCCGGACATCCCTTCGAGTTCCGAGTTTGCGCCATGAGAATCGCCACTGCACCCGCGCTCGCCGCCCTGTTCCTGCTCGTCGCCTGCGAGCCCGCCGATCAATCCTCCCGGACGCCGGATGAGGCCGCACCACCGCCCGGGTACGATTTCGAGGGCCCCGCCTTCGAATTCGAAGAGGTGGTGCCCGGCGTGTACCACGCCCGCGGCACCGGCAGTCTTGCAGTCGGATCGCACGGTGCGGTCATCGTGAACGAGGAGGACGTGCTTCTGGTCGAGTCGCACATTTCGCCCGCGGCCGCCCGGGCGGTGGTTGACGAGATCGAGGCGCTGACCGACAAGCCCGTCCGCTACGTGGTCAACACCCACTACCACTTCGACCATGCGCACGGCAACCGGATCTACCCGCCCGAGGTGCACGTTATCGGCCACGAAGTCACCCGCGAGATGCTGGAGAACGGGGGTTCCATGGGGCGGTCCTACCAGACGTTCGTGGGCGGATTACCGGATCAGGTGGCCGCGCTCGAGGCGCAGGTCGCAGCCGCGGAGACGGAGGAGGAGCGCGCCGGGCTGGAGGGCCGGCTGGCGTATATGCGCAACTACCTGGCAGGCCAGGAAGCGGTCGAACCGATGGGGCCCAACACCACGCTGTCCGAGCGCATGACGCTGTTTCGTGGGGACCGGGAGATCCGGTTGCTCTTCTTCGGACGCGGGCATACCGGCGGCGACGTGGTGGTGCACCTTCCCCGTGAGCGCGTGCTCATCACCGGCGATCTGCTGCTGCCCGGTCTGCCCTACATGGGCGACGGCTACCTGGACGAGTGGGACGACACCCTGGAGCACCTGAAGTCACTGGATTTCGACTGGATCCTCCCCGGCCACGGCAACCCGTTCCAGGACAGGGAGCGGATCACCTACCAGCAGGAGTACATGAGGGACCTGCAGGCCCAGGCCGCCGTGCTGCATGCGCAAGGGCTGTCGTACGAAGAGGCCGCGGCGCGCATCGACATGTCGGACCACGCGGACAACTACCCGCAGATCGCGGGGGCGGGGGTGCCGCCGGTCACGGTGCAGCGGATCTTCGAGCTGCTGGACGGGGGGGGCTGAGGGACCCCGCCAACAGATTCCTGAAGCGCCCGGTCCCGTCTGCAGGCACGGCCGGTCATTGCCAGCGAACGGCTTCCCCCACGAACGCAGAGTGAACATCCATGAAGCACAACGACTACGGCGGACTGCACGAGGACTTGAAGCTCACGGGCTCGGCGATGAAGCGTCGGGACGTGCTCAGGCTTGCCGCGGGAGGCATGGGCGCGCTGTATCTGTTCGGGCGCACGGGCGATGTGTCCGGAAGCGCGGGGGTCGACGGCACGTGTGAACGAATCCCCGAGGAGACTGCGGGTCCCTTCCCTGGCGACGGGTCGAACGGACCCGATGTCCTGAGCGAGGCGGGTGTGGTTCGCTCGGACATCCGTCCCAGCTTCGCGGGCCTGTCGGCAGTGGCGCCGGGTGTGCCCCTGACCGTGAACCTGCAGCTGGTCGACCTCCAGAACGGTTGCGCGCCCGCTGCCGGGCTGGCTGTCTACGTGTGGCACTGCGACCGCGAGGGGCGCTATTCGCTGTATAACCGTGGCGTCACCGAGCAGAACTACCTGCGCGGCGTCCAGGAAAGTGACTCGGATGGGGAGCTGTCGTTTACGACGATTTTCCCGGGCTGCTACCGGGGCCGGTGGCCGCACATCCACTTCGAGGTATTCCCCAGCCTCGCCGACGCGACGGACGAGCGGAACAGGATCGCGACCTCGCAGCTCGCGTTTCCGGAAACTGCCTGCGACGAAGTGTACGCGGTGGAGGGGTATGAGCCGAGTGCTCGCACCAAGCGGCGCGTTTCGCTCTCGCGGGACAGCGTCTTCAGGGACGGTGTGGCGCAGCAGATGGCCGAGATGACCGGCAATCCAGCGGCGGGCTACAAGGCGAGGCTGACAGTCGCGGTGTAGCGCGGCCCCGCCGCGGAGCGCGATTCGCCAGACTTTGCCTACCCCGCACACTAACGCAGATTTACATCGCGTTGTGCTCGTTGCAGTTACAGGATTCTCCGGCCCGGTTCCCTCCGTTTGACTCCCTCCGATTGGGATTTCAGGTGCGAGCCCTCGGGCGACTCTCCAGAGCCTTCCTAAGCTGTCCCGCGTCGGCCTGCTGATAGCAGCGCAGAACCGTCTGGGGATTCTTCCAGCCGCCAAGCTCACAAAGCACCTTGAGCGGCAGCGCCATCAGGTCCGTGGCGAACTTGCGCCTCAGCGAGTGCCAGCCCCGGCCCGGCTTCGGCTCCAGTCCCGCGAGGTTCTGGGCCTTCTTCCACCACAGAAAGGCGGAAACGCGGTTCGTGCTCTTCGTGGCATCGCTCGACGAAGGGAGCACCGGGCCGTTCTTCGTTCCACGGCCGATCCCCCGCGCTTCCTCCAAGACGGCGAGCGCCTCGGTGGTCAATGGGGTGGTGTGTTCGTACCCCGTCTTCTCGTGCTCCGCCCTCCACCGGATGGTCTTGTCCTCGAAGTCGATGTCGGGCCACCTGAGCTTGCGGATGGCTCCGATCCTGTGCCCGGTCTCGTGCGCCAGCACGAGTGCGACGCGGAAGCGCCACCCGACTTTCCGGGAAACCCCGAGCAGCGCCCGGTACTCGCCCTCGGTGAGGACGACCCGGTTGGGGTTCTTCTCGACGGGCTTCCGGAGACCCTTCAGCGGGTTGGAGTCGAGGAGGAGCCTCCCTTCCTCGTCCCGGGACCTCGCGGCCCAGTTGAGCACCGCCGTCAGGAACGTGAGGTCCCATGCGACGGTCCGGTTGCCGACGGGCTGGCCCGAGCGGCCGGCCCTGCCCGCTCTCCGCGCTCGGATGAACCGGTCCCAATCGCGCTGCGAAAGCGTTGCGGGTCTCCGGTCCCCGCCGAAGAAGTCGAGGAACATCGCGGACGCGACCCTGTCGCGCCGCCGGGTCCTCTCGCCCTTCGTGGGCGTCACCTCGTCACCGTACATTTCAAAAAGCCGCTCCAAGGTGAGCGGCTCGGGCTCGGCTTCGGCCTTGCCGTTGGGCTCGCGGACCGCGAAGCCCGCGGCGGCCTCGTCGGCCTGCCGCTTCGCGCGAGCCCAATCCCGGTGCTTCAGGGACCGGCTCAGTCTGCGCCCGTTCTCCCGCCACTCGATCTGAAGCAGGCCGGTCTTCGGATCCGGAAAGACCCTGACCCGGTTCCGGCCCCATTCTCCGGCGCTGTAAGAGCGCCGGTCTCGTTTCGTGCGTGCCATCGTTCGATTCCTCTCGATTCGATGGACTGCACGATCCGCCTGCCCGAAAGCTCGCGGGGAAGCGGCTCGTCCGCCAGTCGCTATCGCCCGACCGGCTCGCGCCCCAGCGGGCGGGTTCGTCGCGGACCTCATATCCGGCCCTTCTCGCGGAGCCGCCAGTAGCCCGTCTCCCTGGGCAGGTAGTTGGGCTTCAGGTAGACGCGGGTGGCCGGAAGCGATTTCACGCCGTCGTAGGGGAGGCAGACCGCCTGGTAGTTGGCGAGCAGCCCGAACTCGCGGGGCGTGAACACCGGCTCCCTCTGTTGGCGGAACGACTTGCTCGCGCCGATGGAGCCGCGTCCGCCCCCGGCGCGGCCCGACAGGAGCGAGAACTCGGGCCTGCCCGTGGTCTCGGTGAACGTGTAGGATGCCCGCGTCTTCATGACGCTGCCGCACATCTCCGACGCGATCCGGGCCGACGCTTCGTCGGACAGGGACAGGAAGATCCGGGTGCGGAGGGTCTGGACGAGTGTGCGCCATGCCTCCCCGGAAGGAAGCACCGAGCGGAGCGAGGAGAGCGACTGCGTGGCGACGATGGGGATGCACCGGCACTGCCGCGTGAGCGCGAACGCCTTCTCGTCGCCCGAAGGGTCGTCCTGGCCCACGGTTGCAAACGCTTGGTACTCGTCGCAAATGAACACGGCGGGCCGCATGTAGCGGCCGGGACGGCGCGCGGCCTCGGCCGGACGGCGGAGCAGCGCCTGCATCCAAGCGTTCTTGAGCAGGACGCCGATGGCGCGGGCAAGCGCCGGATTCGCTCCGGCCGGCATGTTCAGGGCGAGAACCCTGCCTTGGTCGATCAGCTGCGCGAGCGGCGGCAGCCTCCGGCGCAAGCCCGGCACGGGTTGGCCGTTGCTGCTGGCATCGTGGTTCTCGGCGGGCGCGGATTCGGTGGGCGACGGCGGGCAGAACACGCCAGCGACCTCCGGCTGGTCGAAGAGCGACAGAAACACGCTGATGCCCTCGACGATCGAGGTGCGGAGCTTGGCGTCCAGCGCCATCCAGTCCTTGTCGTACCACCGCGCGATGGCCTCGACCTGTTCGACGACCTCCCGGCCCGCACCTCCTCCGGCCTCTTCCGTCTTGTAGCCGACGCCGAGTTCGTCGAGTTGGCTTTCGAGTTCCGGGACGAGAC
Source organism: Gammaproteobacteria bacterium (assembly GCA_028821195.1). GTDB lineage: Bacteria > Gemmatimonadota > Gemmatimonadetes > Longimicrobiales > Gaopeijiaceae > BD2-11. Next base: position 6,503 of record JAPPHB010000097.1, on the reverse strand, counting down.
GGCACCGCACGTTGCCGGTGCCGGGCACGCGTTCCCACGCCCACTTCTCCAACGCCTGCGGGTGGGCGATCATGTCCTCCTGCGAGATGACGGCGCGGAGCGGACGGAGCCGGTCGGCCAGCTTCCGGGCCTCGCCGATCCTCCGCCCAAGGAGCTCCGCGTCCACGGTGCAGCGGTAGATGTCCCGGAGCGTGACCCAGCCGCCCGGCAGGAGCCGGTGAAGCTCGATGATCCACCGGACGAGGTTCGTGTACGCCTGTTGCCAAAACGGTTCACGGCTCTTGCCGAAGAGCTGGTTGATGAGGGACGCGACGCCGTAGGCCAGCGAGTAGGAGTCGAGGAGCGGGTCGTCGAGCGGGTTCCACTGCCACGAGCCGCCGAGCCCGATTTCGAGGTAGTCGCCGCCGCGTCCGGCCTCGTCGAGAATGCTCCGAACCTGATGGCAGAAGTCTCCTTTGACTTCGAGCACGAGCGCGCCCGCGCGCTTGCGGGGATCGTCCGCCCGCCAGGAGAGAAGCTGGTGGGCGAAGGGATACATGCAGCCGCTGGTCTTGCCGGTGCCGACGGCCCCGACCACGAGCACGCCGGTATAGAGCCCCTTCTCGGGGATGACGAGCCAGGACGGCCGCTCGCTCTCTCGCGCGACGGTCGGATGGTGCGTCTCGCCGATCACGAGCGACGGCGCATCCCCGTTCGGCGAGGTGGGCCACTCCGGCAGCCTGCCGCGCCGCCGGAACCTGAAGAGGGGCTGGAACCAGACCCGCCAGGCGGAGAGAACGACCGAGCCCGCAAGGATCACCGCGACGCCGGGCGCGGCGTAGTACCAGAGGCGGATCGCGGTGTGGATGGCCGGATCGTTCTGGGCGATCAGGTCGAGATAGAGGTTGTCGCCGGGGCCGGGGAACGGCAGTTCGAGCGCGTGGGCGCCCGCCGTTCCGATGGCGGCTCCGATGACGGCGACGGTCGAGTTCTTCATCGGCGAGATACCCTTCCCGGAGGGATCGTTGGTACGGGAGCGACCCGGCGGGGCGGGCGGCATGGGCGTGCACATGCCGAACCGCCCCTATGCCGCACCGGGCATACCGAAGGGCCGGGTCGCTCCCGTCCACGGCCCGGAGACCCGGATCGGCACCGGCGATCCGCGGGCCGTGGCCCAACACCAAGCCGTACGGCGACTTGCGGAACCCGCGTTCCGCACGCCCGGGCGCGATTCTCCTGCACAAGCACTCCGATGTCGTTTTCGCACCTCCGGATCGGCAACGGGCTCCCCCGAACGGTGCTCAAACCCGGACTCCCGCAAGGCGGCTCGAACGCCACACCGAATGGGCGTCGATCGTGCCCTCGGGACGCGCCGAACGGAGCAGTTCCCGCATCTCGGCGATCCGGCGGAGGCAGGCCTGAAAGCCGCCCATTTCCGCAACCGCCTCGTCGTCCATGCCGAGGATGGCGCCCTCGATGCGCGCGACCTCGCGCCGCGCCGCGGCGACGGTCCCGGGCGGATGCACGGGACGCGGGGCCGTGCCCGCACTGGTCCAGTTCCCGAGGATCGTCCGCGCCCGGTCAAGCGGTCTCCGGGCGCACGCGACCCCGACGGCCTCGACCGACAAGCCGTCCTCCCTCAGCGCCTCCCAGAGCCTCCGGTGCCGGTCCCGCCACGAGTGGAGCGCCGTCGAGGTGTCGTAGCCGGGATCGGCGTGGACGAACACGGCGCGGCGGGGGTCCAGAGCCACGGGCATCCCGCGCGGGAAGTAGCGCCGCGCGCCCCTGGCCGCGCCCCGGTAGACCCGGAAGGGCATCAGGGCACGGTCGATGCCGAGCGCCTCGAACGCGCCGACCTTCTCCGACTCGGTCGGCAGCCAGGGCAGACCCGGATGCTCGATGACGTAGTCGAACGAGAGCAGGCGGCGAACGACCACCTCGGTCGAGGTGATCCTGCGGAAGCGGACATCCTCGGCACCGAGCGCGCGGTAGACGCCGCGCGCGCAGACCCGGCAGACCTTCAGGCCCCCGACCGTCTCCTCGGCCACCAGCCTCCGCTCCGTCAGGGCCTGCACGAGCCGGAGCACCTTGAAGCGGCTGGCCCCGAGCCAGTCCGAAAGCTGGGCGCGGGTGAACACGCCGCCGTGAAGGCTCGCCAGCGCGATCCACTCGGCCCGGCGGCCCGTGAGCCCGAAGGGTTCGAGCGCCCGGTCGCGTCCATTGAGGTGGGCGATCATCGTCAGGTCCCCTCTTCCGAGCCTTCATGGCTCGGGGAACCGCCGCGACCAGGAACACACTGACACCGTGGGACGCTCCTCGGCGAGACCTCGAACTGCTCCGTCACCGCCAACACGCAGGCCAAGCCAAACAACGGTGTTGGCAGGGCACGCAAACGAGTGGCAAACTGGCCGTTTCCCACGTTGCCACGGGGCAACGAGTTGATGCGGTGGCGATGCACCTCCGCGAGCGCTCCAGGGAACCCGTTCAGACGTACCTCACGAAGCGGGACTGGCGGCGGGACGGAGGCCAGCAATGGCATCCGGGAAGCCGGAGCGGCGAAAGACACCACCAGTGCCGATGTCGATGGACGCGGGCGGGGCCGCCTTGGGGTGGATCAACCTGACTACTTGCGACTCCTCCGGTGCTTCGCCTCGATGCTTGGTCGTGCCGCCCTTCACTCTTCGGTGACCCGAAGGGCGGCATCCTACGAGTCTCATCCCTCATGGGTTTCAATCCAGCCTGGCGCCGAAGGCAGCGGAGGCCGATCACGCCCCATGTCGAGCGCTTCCGGGGTCCGAACCGTCCGCACGGTTCGGGTCGGAGCTTCACAGCGAATGCCGTGGAAGACGGTGCGGAGGTGTCCATCGGGGATGTGCGGACCCGCGTGTCGAACTGGTGTTTCGGCGTCTCCATGCTTGGACGCTGACTGACAGCCCGCGGGCAAGTCAACCGGGCGGAAACGCCTCATTGTGTCAGAACGTGTCAGGTTGTGTCAGAACGTGTCAGAGCCGTCGGACGCCGCCGCCAGCGGCGTGTAGAACCGCCACCGCCGACCTCGCGGCAGGTCCGGGAAGCAATTCCGTTCAGGTGCCGGGGTATTCTGACGGCCCATATATGAGGCGGGCCGACTCATCCCGCCCTTCAGCACCTCATGCCGGCTCAACCGACGGCTCAAGCTTCCGCGGCGATGGCTTGGAAGGCTTCCGGGCGCGGCGTGCAGATCCTCGACGATCCCGGCGGCCAACACCTCCGGTTCCGGTAGCTTCTCGCCGTCCTCCAAGGCCCTGTCCCTGAGCCACAGAAGATCCAGATTCAGCTTTTCGCGCTTCGCCAGTTCTTCGTACTCGAAGACCCGCCAGCGGCCACCCTCGTCTTCGGGGCGCCGCGTCGACTCCCTCCTGCGGCGCTCGCCCGGCTAGCATGTCACGAAGTCGTTCAGGTCCGCGCGCCGGAGCGGCTTCATTTCGGGGTGAAGTGCTTGTTCATGCGCAGGTCGTAAACCCACAGCCGCTCGGTCCACGGCTTCTTTCGCGCCGGTTTCGCGTCAAAGAACAGGATGTTCGCCTTCACCCCCTGGGCTTGGAAGATCCCGGTCGGGAGCCGGAGAAGGGTGCGCACGTCGAACGCTTGCAGCAGGTATCGCCGCACCGTCCCGCCCGCGCCGCCTTCGAACAGGACGCTGTCCTGCGCCAGGATGGCGCAGGTGCCGTGCCGACGCCAGGACCGTCGGCTTGTCTCAAAGCTCGCCCGCCAAGTAGCTTCTCCGCTGCTCCATGGCCACCCGCACCCCCCTTGCTCCGCGAGGCCGACAACGGCCTCAACCCCGCGTCTCCACTTCACCCGAGCGCTGGAAGGATCTGTGTTCAGGATCGACCCGTTCCCCGACTCCATCCGTGGCGCCACGGGCATGGCAATCGTGGCCATTGCGGCCTGCGGCGACGGCATGCTCGCCGGCCGCTCCTCGACCATGGTGGCCGACAGCGCCGGCATCCAAATCGTCACGAGCGATCCGTGGGCCACGGAGGCTCACTGCGCAATTGGCGATGAGCCGATCCTCTCGATCGGCGAACGCGAAGGGGATGCTCCCCACATATTCTTTCAGGTGCGTGCCGCCGCCCGCCTCTCCGACGGCGCCATCGCGGTCGTGGACGGCTCCAGCCGGGAAGTCCGCGTGTTCGCCGAGACCGGTGCGCACCTCGTTTCCATGGGGGGGCGTGGCGAAGGACCCGGTGAATTCAGAAGCTCTTGGCTCCTCTGGGTTCTGCCGGGTGACACCCTCTGGGCAGGCGACTACCTCCCTTGGCGCTTCAACATCTTTTCCGCGGACGGAAGATTCGTCCGCTCCATGGCTCCGGAGGACTTTACTCTGCACACGCTCATCCCTCCTGGCGGTGTGCTGGACGGGGGTTCCTCCGTGAACGTGACGCAGGCGACTGGTGGAACGGCTGGCGATTTCGCCAATCCGGTGAACTATTTGGTGATCGCCCATGACCCCGATGGTGGTGTTCTGGATACGCTGGCGACCCTGCCGGGAAAGCGTCTCGGTTCGCTGCCGGGATTCGCTGGTTTCGTCGAGCCGCTTTTCGAGGCGTCTTCTCTGGTGGCCGCCCGCTCGTCCACAGTCGCGATGACTACCGCGCGCGAACCGGAAGTTCGGATCTTGGATGGATCGTTTCGACTGCGCCGCATCATACGCTGGGCGGATCCGGACCGCGCGGTGACCCGCGTACATGTGCAGGCGGCTCACGAGGACTACATCGCCCGGCATGGCGGTCCCGGAAGCCCCGGCTGGAGCGCGGGGCACGACGCCGCCATCAGCGACAATCGACCCGTTGCCGACGCTTTTCCGACCGCATCGGATCTCATGATCGGGCGCGACGGGCACTTGTGGCTGAAGCGCTACGCGAGGCCCGGTGAGGAACCGTCCTGGGTGGCCTTTCGGGCGGACGGGGATTTCTACTGCCACTTCCGGCCCGGTCCGGAATTGACGCCGCTCGAATTCGGAGCTGCCTACCTGCTCGCCCTGCACCGCGACGACGTGGGGGTGGAACGGGTCGTGATGTACAACCTGACAAGAGACTCCGGTTGACCCCTCCGGTCCTCGCACGGTGTCGCAAGCCGAGGTCGAGCGTGGGCGTGCGCGGGAGGTGGCGCGCGTCAAAAACAACCTCAACCCAAGCCGCAAATCCCGAGGACATGATAACGGACAGGATATCAGGATGGAGCGACCGAGCAAGCTCAACGCGGGTTTCGTCAGGACGGTCCGGCGGCCGGGCCGGTACGGGGACGGACGCGGAGGCTACGGGCTGTCGCTGCTGGTCAAGCCGACATCGACCGGACGGATCAGCAGGACGTGGGCGCAGCGCCTCTACATCAACGGCCGGGCCGTGAACATGGGGCTGGGCGCGTACCCGGTCGTGACGTTGAAGGAGGCGAGGGCCAAGGCGCTTGAAAATCGGCGAGCGCTGGCGCGGGGGATGGACCCCAGGAGCGACGGCATACCGACGTTCGCGCGAGCCGCCGAGAAGGTGATCGCGATCCACAGGGCAAACTGGAAGCCGGGCGGCGACTCCGAGCAACAGTGGAGGGCGAGCCTGCGCGACTACGTCTACCCGAAGATCGGGCACAAGCCCGTGAACAAGATCACGACGACGGACGTGATGGCCGTCCTGCTGCCGATCTGGAACGAGAAGCGAGTGACGGCGACGCGGATCCGCAACAGGATTTCGGCGGTGATGAGGTGGGCCGTCGCGAGGGAGTACCGGGAAGGGAACCCGGCTGGAGACACCATCGCAGCGGCACTTCCCAAGAACGGGGTTCGAGTAGTCCACCATCGCGCACTGCCTCACGCCGAGGTGGCGCAAGCGCTGGCCAGAGTGCGTGCAGGCATGTCACAACCCATGACGAAACTGGCATTCGAGTTTCTCGTTCTGACCGCGTCCAGATCGGGCGAGGTTCGGAGTGCGAGGTGGGCCGACATCAACACAAGGGCCGCTACATGGACCGTGCCCGGCGACCGCATGAAGACGGGACGCGAGCATCGGGTGCCGTTGTCTTCACGTGCTCTCGAAGTGCTCGCCCAAGCGTGCCGGCGATGCAACGGATCCCACCTGGCCTTCCCCTCCCCGGCCGGTCGCGTGCTGACCGGCAACACGCTCTCCCAGCTCTGTCGACGCCTTGAGATCGGAGCCGTTCCGCACGGCTTCCGTTCCTCGTTCCGCGACTGGTGCGCCGAGCACGGCGTACCCCGCGAGGTTGCCGAATCCGCGCTTGCGCATGCCGTCAAGGGCGTCGAGGGCGCATACCTCCGATCCGACCTCTTCGAGCGGCGGCGAGAGGTGATGGAAGCATGGGCGAACTACGTGCGGTGACCCGTGGGAGAGGTGTTCATGGCGCATAGCCATAATGATAACAGGACCCGACGTACACTCGTATCATGCGGTGATTTGGCAAGTTACAACTAATCCGTGCCGGAGAATACATCCGCTCCTCGGCGGTGGTCGGCAACGTGGTTGCGGCCGACG
>JAPPHB010000079.1 GCA_028821195.1 Gammaproteobacteria bacterium | reverse complement strand
CGGAGGATGGATGCGAGTGGCTGAGCACGTAGCCCAGAGGCTTTAGCGTGCGGCCGCCGACACCGCTCTCCGGCCCGCGAGATACGCTCTCCCAGTCGGGCATGAGCCGTCGCCGACGCTCGAACAAACCGGTGCGCCAAGCCGAGCCGGCTCCGATGGTCATCTGCATGGGCTCCTCCGCCGGAAGGGAGTGAGGAGTCAGTTGACTGCACGCGGGAGTCGTTTCACGACCACCGTCTGGACATCGAGTTCGTCCCGTTCGATGAAGGCCGCCAGCCCACCCGGTCCGAACGCGTCGGGGAGCGGCGTCGCCCCGGTGCGGTAGCTGCCGAGGTAGCGGCCATCCGCGGCAAGGATGTCGATGGGCCCGTCGCTGACAGGCTCGTCGCCCCGCCGCAGAACCCAGATGCGGCCGTTCCAACTCGTACGCAGGTCTCGCACGACGGGAACCTCTCCGGCGAACTCAAGCGTTTCGATCCGCTCGCGCGCACGGGGCCCGCCACCCCCGGATACCACCAGTCCGCCACCGGACGACGGGCGGACCGAACGTTCGGGGCGATCCTCAAGATCCCCCAACCTGCGGTCCCTCTCCGCCTGCATCACGGATTCCGTAACGGGCTCGGGCGCGAAGGGCCGCGTCAGCGTCGAACTGATCCGGCCATCCCGGTCCGCTATCTTGATCGTGTACGCGGAAGAGTCCGAGAAAGCGATCCGACGACCGGGGAGGACACCCGTGAAGAGCTCCGGCTCGAACCCTCTCCGGGGGCCACGGCTGACGATCTTCCGCGGCCCCCCGCCGAGCAGGCGTTCCCTCGGCTTGGTGTAGGCAGGGCCCCAGACCTCGACCGCGGTCTCCACCGCTGCCTCGTCCCCAGTGAGGAGGATCCGTTCGATCGTACGCGGGTCGGGGAAGGCGATCGTGGTTTCGCCCGGCACGGCCCGATACGCAGAGCCAAGCACTTCCGCACCCCTGATGAGAGACTCTCCACCGACCTCGGCGTCCATTTTCCGGACCATCGTGACGCGTGCCATGCGTACCGTGCGGTCGAGGTCCCCGGTGGGAGCGAAGATGTGGTAGGTGCGATGTCCCATGTCCGCGACGATGACCCTGCCGTCGCGCGTAACCACCATGTCCAGGGGCGACTGGAACTCGCCCGGACCCTCGCCTCTGCGACCGAATTCGCGAACGAAGTCTCCCTGCGGGTTCACGACGACGACCCGGGCGGCGAGCCGGTCCAACACATGGAGGTTCCCGGCCTCGTCGAACCCCACGCGGCCGATCGTGCCGAACTCCTGCCACGCCTCGCCAAGAACGGCACCGACACGGTAGACCTCCTCGAAGTCGGTCTCCAGCCAGCGGTCCTCGCCCGGAAGTTCGATGACCTCCTGAGCGAATCCCGCGCTCGCCGTCGCGGATGCCGCCAACGCGGTCAGCAGCGTGACACCGATTCGGGTCAGCCTCCCATTCACGAGCATGTGGGTCACCTTCCTTTCGCCTTTCCACCCTACCAAGTTAATGAATCACGGAGTCGGATTGAACAAGAAGAAGTAAGAGTCTCGCGAGCCGGCGCCGACGAAGGACGAGCTTCAGGCGAAGTATGGCCGTGCCATCCGAAGCGCCGGGTGTCGAGGGCGCTACGCCGCAGGCGCTGGGGCGGCTCTTGTTCACTCGGGTCAAGGGACCAACAAACCAACAGGAGAGGGTTCGTGAGCGAAGCACATGATCTTGCGGTAGTGGCGGCTGAGACGGTGTACAGCGTCTTGGGCGGCGGCTATCCCGAATCGGTGTACGAGAAGGCGATGGCGGTCGAGTTCAGGGACACGGTGGCCGATGTCGAGGGTTTTCGGTACAGCATTGAGCGCAACGTCGAGATCATGTATCGCGATCGCGCCATTGGGCTTCAGCGGCTCGATTTCGATATTGAACTGGATGGCTACCGGTTGGCCGTCGAACTAAAGGCCGGTACCCGCATTAGCGCGTCGCACAAGGCACAGACACGGGCGTACCTGCGGACCACGGGTTACGATGGCGCAGTCATCATCAATTTTCCGCCCGATGGCACCGAAATAGAGTCGTGTCCGATCAGCAGTTCGGAAGAATAATCCCCTACACCTTTCTTTACGATCCCCTTAGGAAGGGAGATTCGCCGGGCTCGTCCGGTTCGCCGTGGGCCGACGCCCGGAGGCCGCGATCCGCAACATGCCATTGACCCGGCCTCTTCGCGGGCGCTCTCTTGAACGCGGAGGGACAGCCGATGAACAAGTTCGACGAAGGCGTCATTCTGCGGGCGCACCGGTTCCGCGCCGAGTCGGTCGGGTATCGTCTCGAACGCGGCCACTACATGGACGGCGAGGACGACCGCGCGGATCGGTGGTACGTGGTGCCCTCCTCCCGTGAGGTCTCGACGGGCACCGACCGGGCGGGACCGGGGTTCCGCTCGGTCAAGTCTGCGGCGGACGAGGCCGAGCGGCTCGCCGCCCGGGAGCGCGGCTCGGGTGAAGGCGCATGACGGACGACGCCAAGCGGGTGCTGTTCGAGTTCGCCGACGGTTCGCCATTCGGCGTGGCCGGCGTACGGCGGCTGCTCCGGTGCCGGACGGTGCGGGCGGGACGGGCGATCCAGTCTCTCGTCAATGCGGGATTGGCGCGGCCGACGGATCGAGGCGGAAGGCAGCTCTACAGGATCGGCCCGCGGGGGCGGGACTTGGCAGCATCGGCCGTCACCGCCTTGCGACCGGGCTCGAAGGGCGATCGCAAGGCGCTCGGCGCGCACGGCATCGATCGCCGGCGCCGACGCTGAGCGGCGGTTGCCTCGACCCGGCTCGTCGAGTTGCGCCGAAATCGCCGTTGGGCGGAGTTCGTTGCCGATCCGGAGGTGCGCATTTGACATCTAGGCGCGTGTGCAGGGAAACGCCGCCCAAGTGTACGGAACGCGGATTCCGCAAGTCGCCGGACGGCTTGGGGTTGAGCCACGATCTGCGGATTGCCGCTGCCGATCCGGCTCTCCGGGCCGTGGCCGGGAGGACCCGCCTGTTTCGAAGCCCGGTATGGCATCGGGGAGGGTCGGGATGTGCACGGCCATCCCCACCCTCCCGGCGGATCGCTCCCTACAAGCAATCCCTCGCGGGAAGGCCAACGCACGCTTCTCCGGGGAGAAGAGTGGTTCCATGAGCGGTCCTCAACCGGCCAGATAGGCCGCCCAGTCGGCCATGAGCCGTCGCCTGCGCTCGAACAGGTCCGTGCGGCGGTAGGCCGCCTCGACCTGATTGCGGACCTTGTGCGCGAGCGCCGCCTCGGCCACCTCGCGCGGATGGTCCGTCTCCTCCGCCGCCCAGTCCCGGAAGCTCGACCGGAACCCGTGCGGCACCGCCTCGACCCCGCAGGCCTTGAGCAGGTGCCAGACGGCCGTGCGCCCGAGCGGTCTGCCGCGCACGCCCGGGAACACGAGCGCGCCGCCCCGCCCGATCCGCCGCGCCTCGTCGAGGATCGCGAGCGCCCGCCCGCTGAGCGGAACCCGGTGCTCGCGGTTCCCCTTCGTGCGCGGGGCCGGGATGGTCCACACCGCCTCCTCGACGTCGATCTCCCTCCACGCCGCCCCGCGGACCTCGTTCGAGCGCGTCGCCGTGAGCACGAGGAACTCGAAGGCCAGCTTCACGACCGGACGGCCGCCCGACGCCCCGACCGTCCGGATCGCCGACGCAACCTCGCCGTGCGGCAGCGCCCGAAGGTGCTGCGTGCGGTTCCCCTGCACCCCGAGCACCGGACCGACCCGGTCGCACGGGTTGTCCGGCCTGAGACCCATGGCCACGGCCCACTCCATGACCGCCCGCATGCGCTGGCGCAGCTTCCTTGCCAAGGCCGGCTTCTCGTGCCACATGGGAGCAAGTATCCCGATCACGTCGGCGCTCGTCACCTCCGAGACCGGCATCTCCCCGATGCGGGGGAAGACGTGGCGCTCCAGGCTGTTCATCCAGACCTGAGCGTGCCGGTCCGAGCGCCAGCCCGGGCGAAGCTGCCTCCAGACCTTCTGGGCCGTCTCGATAAAGGTGGGCATCGACTCGGCCCGCCGCTTCTCGGAGAGCGGATCGCCGCCCTCGCGGGCAAGCTTCCGGTTGAGGAACGCCTTCTCCCGGGCCTCCTTGAGCGAAACAAGGGGGTATCCGCCGAGCCCGAGTTCGGTGCGGCGGCCCCGGATCGTGAGGCGCTGGATCCAGCCCCGGCTCCCGGAGGGGCGGACATCGAGGTACAGGCCGTTCCCGTCGCAGTACCGTCCGGCCTCGCCAACGTGGCGGACGAAGGCGGGCGAGAGCGCGTTGTGGGGGTGCCTGCCTCGCGGCTTGCGTTTCGGGGGTCGTCGCGGGAGCGTCATACCCACCATAATACACACCACATGGTGGGAGATGCAAGGGGACGGAGCTAGCTCGTCCGGGATGACGGCGCCACCGGTACTCCGCGACAAGTCAATAGAAGCAGGTAACTTATGGATGCTGTGAGACCTTCCTACACGATGCGAGCGTTCTGTGGAATACAGCCCCGCGGGAACGTCCGAACCCGGCACTTGGGTGACTGGCCGGACGAAACGTTCCCGCGGGAACGCCAGGGAACCCTCCCTCGCTTGACGTGTACGACACCCTGTCGCATACTACGACAGCGTGTCGTTGTTTACCGCAACGGAGACCATTTGCCGATGACGGTACCGAAGCTTGCGAACGCCGAACTCGCGGTCATGGAGCGCCTCTGGCAGAAGGGCGCTCAAACCGCGCGCCTGCTGCGCGAACACCTCTACCCGGACGCCGCCAACTCGATGCACGGAACGATCCAGCGGCTGCTGCAGCGGCTCGAAGACAAGGGCTTCGTCCATCGCGACCGCAACCGCGCGGCCCACCTCTTCACGCCGCTCGTTAGCCGCGAAGCCTACGCCGCCGGCCGCCTGGAAGCCCTGGCGGACCAGGTCACCGGTGGCTCGTTCGTCCCGATGATCACGCACCTGGTGGAGGAGCGGAAGCTCTCCGACGCGGACATGGAACGCCTGCGCCGGCTGCTGGAGGACGGATCATGACGGACCTCGCCCTGCAGGTCGCCGGCAGCAAGCTCGCGATCTCGATCGTGCTCGGCGCCGCCGTGTGGCTCGCCGCGCGCGGCAACGGGCGGCCGCGCCTGTGTCACGCGCTCTGCCTCACCCTGCTCGCGGCGCTGCTCATCCCGCCCCTCATCGCCCTCCCGATGCTGCCGCCCGAGCCGCCCGCTGCGGTTTCCGCAGACGCCGCCTTCCCGGCTGCTGCGCCTTCGGTCACCATGACTTGGGATGACACCCCGTCGGTCGCCACGGGTGGAGTGGTCGCGAGAGGATGGTTTGTCGAGTACGGGGGCTTGGGACTCGTCGTCGTCTGGCTCCTGGGCGCGTCCATGTTGCTCGTTCGGACAGTCACACAGATGCGCAGCTTCCACCGCTCTCTGAGAGGTGCCTCATGGCCGGCCCCGCCGCAGCTGCAGCGGATGGCGGTGGAGATCGCACGCACCCTGGGCCTCGCGAGAGTGCCCGTGATCCGTACGACGGATGCGGTCATCTCTCCCATGGCATACTGGAGCGGGGGCGCCGTTCGCGTCCTTGTCCCCATCGCCCTGCTCCAGAGCCTGAAACCGACCGAAATGCGCTGGATCATCGCGCATGAACTGGCTCACGTCCGGCGGCGCGATCATCTCGTCCGCTGGCTCGAGTGGCTCGCGTGCACCGCGTTCTGGTGGAACCCGGTCGCGTGGTGGGCGAGACGGCGGCTCCGTGCCGCGGGAGAGGTCTGCTGCGACGCTCTGGTGGTGCGCGCCCTCGGCTGCGCCCCACGCGCTTACGCCCGGGCCCTCGTGCGGGCTATCGACGTTGTCCGCACGAAGCCGGCGCCTCCTCTGCCCGCATTCGCCAGCGCCGCCAACTGCGGCCACCGGACGCGACGGCTCGAGGGAAGACTCCGAAGGATCATCAACCACGAGCCCGCGACCCACCTGTCCCCGCTACTTCGCCTGGGCCTGCGCTGCGGCCTCACCGTACTTCTGGCTCTCGGTCTCGTCCATTGCAGCGAGCGGGCCTCACCGACTGCGCTGGAAGTCCCTCGCATGGACGAGCCTCTCGGTGATCCGTCCAGGTCCGACAACGGGGGACTCGGGCGGGGGCCCGCCTACGATGCCGAGACGGGTCGGCTTGAGTGGAGCCTACCCTCGGCGCCCGTGATCCGGGCTGAAGAGATCAGCTGGACCCATGAAGTCAGTCAGAGCGCCGGCGGCGAGGACGAGCCCCGACTTCGGCGTCTGGTGGTGGTTGTCGGCTACGACGATGAAGCGGAAGGGCCGCTATCGGAGAACGACAGTTTTTGGGCTGTAGCCGAACGGGCCGAGAATTTTCCCGGCACAGGGGTCTTGTTCGTCCAGCCCACTGAAGATCGCGCCTGGAGCCTCCTGGACACGATTCCGGAAACGTCCGCGGGTCCATACTACATCACGACGTTGGGGCGGATGCCGCCTGACGGGTGGGGACTGAGCATGCAAGCCGAACAGCGCTCCGCTCGCGGGGCGGAGAGATAGCCCCGATGGTGGAACTCGGACCTCAGATCGCCGTCCACGGCGGTCGCCGGATCTTCCTTTCCCTCGTGACCCTCGCCCTCGCAGAGGTTCCGACCGCAGCCGCCCAGGAAGTGGTCGAACTGCCCGGCCGGGACCAGTGGTTGGAACCCGACTTCGCACACGTCTTCCGCGTCGGAGTTCCGATTGGCGAGGAATGGGAGATGTTCGCGAACATCCCCAAGGTGGCCTTTGATGCTGACGGCAACCTCTACGTGTTCGATTCCGCAGGCCCTGGGTCGAGTGCGGATCTGCGCATCGTGGTCTTTGACTCCACGGGCGGGTTCCTGCGGCACTTCGGCTCCGCGGGAGAAGGACCGGGCGAATTCAGAAGCCCCGCGAGCTACGCGGTGTTGCGCGACGGAACCACGATCGTGGCTGACCTGGGGCACCGGGCCTACCACCTCTTCGACGCTTCGGGTCAGTTCCTCCGCATGGTTCGCGGTGGGATGGGGACCCCGCGCGGCAACGAGAGTGGAGGGGCCGTCTCGAGCGTTGGTGTGGCCGCCCTCCCCGAAATACACGCGGACCCCCGCGGCGGGGCGGTGTATTCGATGGAAGGAAGGACGTGGCTCGTATCGAGCCTGGGCGGTTTGGCGTGGCCATCCGCTTACCGCCCCATCGACCGACACGACATCGGCGGTGAGGAGGTCGGGGCCGAAACGCTGGTCCGGGCCTGGCGGCCTGAGCATGAGCCGAGGGACGATGACCGCGCGGCGAGCCTCCCAACAATAACCATCGCGAATCCAGACGGCGGGTCGACGAGTCTTGCCGATGCCTTACGCGGCTCCGCTGCGCCTCTCGTTTTCGAACCGGAACTCTTGGTGGGCGTGCTCCCGACCGGTGACATTGTCTACTCCGACTCTTCGACATATGCGCTGCATTTAACCGCCGCGGACGGCGGCGCGCTGCTTCGGACGATCACACGGCCGCTCCGCCCCGAACGCGTGTCCCCGGGGATCGAAGCGGAGTTCAACCGGAAGAGAGAGGCAGGGTTGCAGCGGAGCGCGTCGGGTGGGGGTTCCTACTCCTTCTCGCTCGGCGAGCCCCGCTTCTACCCCGAGATCCCGGTGATCCAGGCGCTTTCCGCCACTTGGGAGGGACGGATCTGGGTCATGCGCCGAGGCGACGACGATCTACTGGAAGACGGCCCCATAGACGTGTTGACTGCGGACGGCGAGTACGTCGGCACCTATCGGACCGGTGCCACGAAGATGCCCGACGCCTTCGGCCCGAACGGACTGGCCGCGTATATCGAGTTTGACGAGTTCGAAGTGGCGAGCGTCGTGGTACGAAGACTGCCGACCGAGGTGAGGTGACGGGGTGGGGGGAGGCCGCCTGAGCAGCATCGTGGCCTCCATTTGACCGGGTTGTGGTGCGTACCCCCGCGGCGAGGGGCTGTGCCGCGTCCTTGACGACTGCCGCCCCGCGCGAAGATCATCCGCGGGTTCGAGACATCGCGACTTCAGCCCCCGCAACCGCTTCCCATGTTCACGCCGGCTCGGAAAAAGCTGCTGTTGGCCGTGCTGGTGCTCTCCTTTGGAGTCCAGACGGGGCTGGTGTACTCGGACGTGCGCAGCGAGCCGCTGTCGACGGCGGCGCGCGAGGGGCGTGCGCTCTGGCAGGCGTATGCCTGTCAAACCTGTCACCAGTTCTACGGTCAGGGGGGATTCCTCGGGCCGGATCTGACGCACGCCGCGAGCCGGGTTGATTCGACCCGGCTCGTTTCTTTGTTGACGGTGGGGAGCGGGCAGATGCCGCCGCTCGGGTTCAGCGACGGGGAGACGGCGGCGATGGCGGCCTTCCTGCGGGAGATGGACCGGCCGGAGATCGGCCGCGGCGAACTGCGGATGGGGACGCCGGGGGAAGGCGCGGGGGCGCAGGCGGCGTTCGAGCGCGCGGTCGAGGCGGCGCTCGGGGCCGGAGCGCCCGGTGGGACGGGACCGGTTGGCGGTGCGGGACCGGACGGCGGGACGGATCAGGACCTGGCCGAGGTCGCGGCCGGGTTCGAGGCCTACCGCATCCGGCCGTGCAGCGCGTGCCACTTCCCGTTCCGCGACTCGCCGGTGGGGGCGCCGGACCTGTCGCTCGCGGCCGGGTCGCTCGCGGCGGACTCGCTCGACCGGGTGCTCGCGGAGGGCCGTCCCCTGCTGGGCATGCCGCCCCCCGTGCCGCCGCTCGACGACGCCGACCGGGCCGCGCTCACCGCGTTCCTCGAGTTCCTGGCGGCCAACCGCGAGCAACTGGAGGCGGCGACGCAGGCGCTGGCCGCGGACCGCCGCCTCGACTGGGGGGCGCTGCCGTGGTGGGAGTACCCGTGAAGCCCTTCGCGGCCGGCCACCCCGCGCACCAGTTCGCCGTGCTGACCTTCATCCGCGGCGGGCTCATCGCGATCGCGATCACGCTCTTGGGCGGCATCCTCGCCGCGTTCTACTCGGTGCCGTCGCTCGCGCCGTGGTTCCAGCAGGTGGGCCTCGACCTGCGGCAGTTGCGTCCGATCCACACGGTGTTCGCCTCGGCGTGGGTCTTCCTGGGCGGCGTGGCCGTCGTGTACCGCTTCCTCCAGGACGAAGGGCCTCCGACGCTGGGCGACCGCTGGCGCCTCCGGGTCCAGGTCCTGACCTGGGCGGCCGCCGGCCTCGGGATCCTCCTGACGCTGGCCCTCGGCATCGGATCGGGCCGCGAGTACGTCGGCTTCCACCCCTTCTTCTCCGTCCTCATCCTCGCGGGCTGGATCTGCTACGCGGGGAACTTCTTCCGCCTCGCCGGGAAGCGGTTCTGGGAGCGGCCCGTCTACGTGACGATGTGGGGCGTGGGGATGCTCTTCTTCATCGTCACCTTCGTGGAACAGCACATGTGGCTGGTCCCGGGGATCTTCGGGGATCCGGTGCAGGACATGCGGATCCAGTGGAAGGCGACGGGCACCCTCGTCGGCAGCTTCAACCTCTTCGTGTACGGCTCGGTGATCTACCTGGGCGAGCGGATCTCGGGGGATCCCTCCTACGGGCGCTCGACGACCGCGTACATGCTGTTCGCGGTGGGACTGCTCAACTCGTTCACGAACTTCGCGCACCACACCTATCATCTCCCGGGGCGGGAGTCCGTGAAGTGGATCGCCTTCGTCGTGAGCATGATGGAGATCATCGTGCTCGCGCGGGCCATGTTCGACCTGTGGCGGGCGCTCCGGACCCCGAGCGACCCGGCGTTCTGCGCGGCCCGCCGCTCGTTCGCGGCGGCGAAGTGGTGGACGTGCGCGATCCTGTTCGGCGCGATCCTCATCTCCATCCCGCCGCTGAACGCGGTGATTCACGGGACGTACGTCGTCACGGGACACGCGATGGGGGCGATGATCGGCATCGACACGATGATCCTGCTGGGGGCGGCGATCTGGATCCTGAGCGAGCACTTCCAGGCCCGCGAGGGAGAGGACGCCTGGGACACGCTCCACACGCCGGCCATGCGCTGGAGTCTCATCGGGCTGAACCTCTCGGTGGCGGCGCTCGTGCTCTGGCTGCACGTGGCGGGGACGGCCGTCGGCGTGACGCGGGCGGTGCACGCGCCGGGCGAGACTTACGTGCCGCCGGACTGGGTGTCCGCCTGGAGCGGGATCGGGTTCGCGGTCTTCGGCACGCTGTCGCTGGTCTTCTTCGCGTGGCTGCTCGCGCAGCTCATGCCCCCCGCCTTCCGGTACTGGTGGGTGTCGGAGGAACGGGCATGACGGGGTCGCGGGCCGGAAGCCAGCCGGGCGCGACGGGCACGGAACGTCCGCTGTGGGCGCCGGATCCCGCTTTCGCGGCGACGACGAACATGGCGCGCTTCACGCGCTACGCGAACGAGACGTGCGGGGCGGGTGCCGATTCTCCGGACGCGCTGTGGCGCTGGTCGATCCGCGAGCCGGAGGCGTTCTGGAACGCGGTGTGGGACTTCTGCGGCGTCATCGGAGAGCGGGGCGAGCGCGTGGTCGTCGACTTCGACCGCCTGCCGGGGGCGCGCTGGTACCCGGACGCGCGGCTGAACTACGCGGAGAACCTGCTCCGCCGCCGCGACGACGGGCCGGCGCTCCTCTTCCGGGCGGAGGACCGCGTGCGCCGCGACCTCACGTGGGCGCAACTGTACGACACGACGTCGCGCCTGGCCCAGGCGCTGGACGCGCTCGGCATCGAGCCGGGCGACCGCGTGGCCGGCTACGTGCCGAACATGCCCGAGTCCATCGTGTACATGCTCGCGTCGGCGAGCCTCGGCGCCACGATCTCGACCGCCTCGCCCGACTTCGGCGTGCAGGGCGTGCTCGACCGCTTCGGGCAGATCGAACCGCGCGTCCTCCTCGCGGCCGACGGCTACTTCTGGCAGGGAAAGCGCTACTCGAGCCTCGACCGTCTGCCCGAGATCGTGCGGCGTCTCCCCTCGGTGGAGCGCGTGATCATCGTCCCCCACACCGAGCCGGATCCGGACCTCTCGGCGATCCCCCACGCCGTCCGGTTCGACGACTTCATCGCTCCGTGGAGCCCGGGGGAGATCGAGTTCCGCCGGCTTCCGTTCGACCATCCCCTCTACATCCTCTTCTCCTCGGGCACGACCGGGGTCCCGAAGTGCATCGTCCACGGAGCGGGCGGCATCCTCCTCACGCACTTGAAGGAGCACCGGCTGCACGCGGACATCCGGCCGGGCGACCGCGCCTTCTACTACACCACGTGCGGGTGGATGATGTGGAACTGGCTGTCGTCGGCGCTGGCGAGCGAGGCGACGGCGGTCCTGTACGACGGGTCGCCCTTCCATCCCGGGCCGCACGTCCTGTTCGACTACGCGGACGAGGTGCGCATGACCCAGCTCGGCGTGTCCGCGAAGTTCATCGACGCGCTCGGGAAGGCGGGCTTCCGGCCGCGGGAGACGCACGACCTCTCCTCGGTGCGGACGATGCTCTCCACCGGGTCTCCCCTCGTCCCGGAGGGGTTCGACTACGTGTACCGGGACGTGAAGCCCGACGTCCACCTCGCCTCGATCTCGGGCGGGACGGATCTGTGCGCGGGGTTCGTGGTGGGACACCCGCTCCTTCCCGTGTGGCGGGGCGAGATCCAGGCGCCGTCGCTGGGCATGGACGTGGACGTGTGGGATGAAGAGGGGCGGTCGATGCCGGCGGGGAAGGGGGAACTCGTCTGCAAGTCGCCCTTCCCGTCGGTGCCGACGGGGTTCTGGGGAGACGACGACGGGAGCCGCTTCCACGCGGCGTACTTCGACATGTATCCCAACGTGTGGCGACACGGCGACTGGATGGAGTGGACGGAGCACGGCGGCGCGGTGATCTACGGCCGCTCCGACGCGACGCTGAACGCGGGCGGCGTCCGGATCGGGACGGCGGAGATCTACCGGCTGGTGGACCGGCTGCCGGAGATTCTCGAATCCATCGTCATCGGGCAGCCGTGGGAGAACGACACGCGCGTCGTACTCTTCGTGCGGCTCGCGGAAGGGCGGAGTCTGGACGAGGATCTGGAGGCGCGGATCCGGAGGGAGATCCGGGAGAACGCCTCGCCCCGCCACGTCCCGGCGCGGATACTGGAGGTGGCGGACATCCCGCGCACGAAGAGCGCCAAGATCTCGGAACTCGCCGTGCGAGCCGTGGTACTGGGAGAGTCCGTGAAGAACGTCGAGGCCCTCGCCAACCCCGAGGCCCTCGAAGACTACCGCAACCGCCCCGAACTCCGCGGTTAACGGCTGCGGCCACGGGCTGCCGAAGGGCTGCCTGAAGCTTCACCGCCGCACTCGTCCTCGAACACGACCGGCTTGTATCCGTAGCGAGAAGGCTCAGGCAACTCGACCCCGTACTCGGTCCCGAAGTACCTCTCGAAGACTTCCGAAGGTCTCGTTTCGTCGGCGGGGGTTCCACTCCTCGAAGCAGGTTGTCGACACGAAGAAGTTGGTCCTGGCTGATCATGCTTGCAAGCACTTGTGTTCTGCCCCGCTCCGCCGGCGAGTAGGGAATTACCGGCCGTGGCCGATCCGCCGCCGGGGGGGCGGTGCTACATTGCTCACATGACACTTTCGACTGCAGGTTTCTCGGCTTTTTCTGTTCGGGCGAGGGTCTCGGCTCCGCTACTGCTCGGACTCCTTGTCGTGCCGGGGTGCGGCGAGTCGGGGCTGGGGCCGGATGTGCCGGACAACAACGTGGTTCTGTCGGGGGACGGCGACTGGGGGGACGATCCCTATGTCGCGAACTCGGCCTCGGTGGACGGACACGGGTTGACCGTCGAGGTGGGGTACTCGGGCGGTTGCCGCAGGCACATCTTCACGCTGGTGATCTCGGAGACGTTCCTGGAATCGGATCCGGTGCAGCTTCCGGCGGAACTCGTCCACGAGGCGAACGGCGATGCCTGCGAGCGCTGGGTGACCGACACCCGCGTCTTCGATCTCGACCTGGTCAGAACGCGCTACCGGCAGTTCTACGGACCCGGACCCGGCACGGTCGTGCTGCGAGTCGAGGGTCTGCCCGGGGAGAGCCTCGTGTACGAGTTCGCCGGATAGCATGGCGGTGCGATGGCGGTGCGGATGAGACTGAGACCGGAGTCTGCCGGGCCGTCCGTGGCGCGGGGCGTCGCGCTCGCGGCGGCCGGGGTGGTGGGCGGATTTCTCGCGGCGGGAGGGTGTGTGGCGCAGGAGACAGCGGATTCGGCGGGGGGCGGCATCACGGCGGTCGAGGGACTCGCGCTGGGTCACTTCACGCTGGAGGAGCGGCCCACGGGCTGTACGGTCGTTCTCGCCGAGGACGGCGCCGTGGCGGGGGTCGACGTACGGGGCGGGGCGCCGGGGACGCGGGAGATCGCCCTCCTCGATCCGGTGAACAGCGTGCAGGAAGCCCACGCCATCGTGCTCTCGGGCGGGAGCGCGTTCGGCCTCGACGCGGCGTCGGGCGTGGTCCGGTATCTCGAGGAGCGCGGGATCGGATACCGGGCCGGGGACCATGTCGTCCCGATCGTGGCGGCCGCGATCCTGTTCGATCTCGGCATCGGCGGGGGGTCTGTTCGGCCGGGGTCGGAGTGCGGTTACGAGGCCGCCCGCGCGGCGAGCACGGCGGCGCCCGCCGAGGGCAGCATCGGCGCGGGGGCCGGGGCGACGGTCGGGAAGCTCCGCGGCCGGGGCCGCGCAATGAAGGGCGGGATCGGCACCGCCTCGATCACCCTCGAGGACGGCCTCACCGTGGCGGCGGTCGTGGCGGTCAATGCGGTCGGCGACGTGATCGATCCGGCCACGGGGCAGGTCGTGGCCGGCGTCCGCACCGAGGACGGGACGGGCTTCGCGGACGCCCGCGCGCTGCTCCGGGAAGGCGCGGTGCGGCCTCCGGACGACGCGCCGGACGGCAACGGTTCCGTCGAGAACACGACCATCGGCGTCGTGGCGACGAACGCGACTCTCACGAAAGCCGAGATCACGAAGATCGCACAGATGGCGCACGACGGACTCGCCCGGGCCATCTATCCGGCCCACACGCCGAGCGACGGCGACACCCTGTTCGGTCTCGCCACCGGCACGCACACGGACGACGCAGGCCTGGCGCGGATCGGCGCGCTCGCCGCGGACATGGTCGCCGAGGCGATCCTGCGCGCCGTCCGCACCGCCACCGGCCTCCCCGGCCTCCCCTCCGTATCCGACCTGGCCGACACCCGCGGCTGATCCCCCGTGCTCCGCTTCGAACTCGATCCTCGGAACGGCGCCCGGTGAGTGCGTCGCCGGCGACTCCGTGAGTACCGGTCTGTGGGTGCTCCTCGCGTACGCTGCGGGGCTCGTTGCGCTGGGGGCGTGGATCGGGCGGCGGGTTGGGCGGGCGGGGAGCTTTTTCGTGGCGGACCGGAAGCTCGGGCCGGTGCTGCTCTTCGCCACCGTGCTGGCCGCCAACCTGGGGGCGGGCACGACGGTGGGCGCGGCGGGACTCGGCTACCGGGACGGGCTCAGCGCGTGGTGGTGGGTCGGCTCGGCCGGCATCGGGACAATCCTGCTGGCCCTCTGGGTCGGGCCGCGCATCTGGAAGGTGGCCGCGCGCCACGGGCTCCTCACCATGGGCGACTACCTGGATCTGCGCTACGGCCGCTCCGTGCGGCTGCTGATCGCCGTCCTGCTCTGGTTCGCCACCCTCACCATCGTGTCCGGGCAGCTCATCGCCATGGCCGAAATCGTCTCGGTCGTCGCCGGAACCCCGCGCTGGATCGGCGCGCTCGTGGGCGGGATCGTCGTCATCGTCTACTTCAGCGCCGGCGGCCTGGTGGCGTCGGCCTGGGTCAACCTCGTCCAGCTCATCGTGCTGCTCGCAGGGTTCGCGGTCGCGATCCCGTGGGCGCTCTCCGACATCGGCGGCTGGGCCGCCGTCGAGGCCACCGCCGCGCGCACGTCGCCGGACTACCTGAATCTGTGGCAGGGCGGCGGGTCCGGGTGGGTCTACATCGCCCTCCTCGCGCCCGCCTTCATCATCTCCCCGGGGCTGGTGCAGAAGGCCTACGGAGCGACGGGTCCCCGGGCGATCCGGATCGGACTCCTCGCTGCCGGCGTCGGGCTCATCCTGTTCGCCTTCGCGCCGACGCTGCTCGGCATGATCGCCCGCGTCTACGACCCCGCGCTCGCCAGCCGCGAGCAGGCCCTGCCCATGCTCCTGGCCACCGCGCTGCCGCCCGCGCTGGGGCTGCTGGGGCTCGCCGCGGTGTTCTCGGCCGAGGTGAGTTCGGCCGACGCCGGCCTGTTCATGCTCTCGACCTCTCTCTCGAAGGACCTTTACAAGGGATTCCTGAAACCCGAAGCGCCGAGCAGGGACGTACTGCGGGTGGCGCGAGGCGCCGCCATCGCGGGCGGGACGCTCGCCGTGCTGCTCGCGCTCTGGCTTGAGAGCGTGATCGCCTCGCTCACGATCTTCTACTCGATCCTGAGCGTGAGCCTGTTCGTTCCGGTGGCCGCCGGTCTGCACTCGCGGCGCGCCGGCGTACCCGAGGCCCTGGCCGCGATCGGGGCCGGCCTCGCGGCGCTGGGCGCCGTCCACATCTTCGCCCCGGCCGACGCGCCCGCCCTTCTCGACCGCACGCTCATCGGCCTCATCATCTCCGCCGCCGCCTTCGCCCTCGTTGCGCTGGTGCGCGCCCGCCGAGGAGACGCGTGATTTGCAAGGACAGCTCCCTGCGCGTTGGACAATCCGAGCCGAGCACCCCCAAATTTGGGGGGTATGTTGCCGTCTGCCCCACTCGTCAGTGCTGAATGAGCTCCTGATGCCGATGCGACTCATGCAGACGATTCCGGGCCGACCGGCAGCCGAAGAAGCGAGGCGTTTTCGGGAGTACGGTGCATGGCCACGCAGGACGCGTTCGATCGCACGTTGATGTTGCTGTACGAAGCGGCGCTGACGGATGACAAGTGGGTCATGGCGGCGGCCTCGATCAACGAAGTGATCGGGGCGAATGGCCATAGCCTGTCGTATGCGAATCCGAGTCCGCCGGCCAATCCCGAGGTCCTCCTGAGTCGGTTCTTCGTAGGTCCGGAACGCCGCGACGACATGGAGGAACTTTATTTTCGCGACTACTACCGGTGCGATGAAGCGATTCCGCGGCTCCACGGACTCCGCGACGGAGAGTTGGCCTACAGATCGGATCTCTATACGCAACAGGAAAAGAAGACTTCCGTCGTGTACAACGAATTCCGGTGTACATACGGAACACAGCATGGCCTTTATGTGGGGCTGGACGGGCTGGAGGGGGGCGCGGTCGTCCTGTCCCTGGGCAACTCTACCGAGGGCGGGAGCTGGGGCCACGGTCAGATCCGCACCATCAAGCGTCTCGCGCCTCACCTGCGCCAGTTCGCGCGCGCGCGCCACGCGATGGCCCAGGCCGGGGCTCTGAGTGCGTCGCTCAGCGCGCTGCTCGAGAATGGAAGGTCCGGGTTCATTCAGTTGGACCGTCGCGGACGGATCCTGGAAGCGAACGACCGAGCGCGGAAGATCCTGCTGGAACGCGACGGGCTCCGGGACGCGGGGGGCGTGTTGGCCGCCGGAATGCCGGCGGAGAACGCGGAACTGCAGCGCCGGCTGGCTACGGCCCTGCCCCCGCACGGCTCCCAGGCCGCCGGGGGATCGATGAAGATCACGCGCACGAAGACCCGCACACCGTTGGTCCTCGAGGTCTGCCCCGTGCGAACGGAGAGTGCCGACCGTCGTGAAGGCGACGTCGCCGCGCTCGTGCTGCTCGTCGATCCGGCGGCGCGACCTCGGATCGATCCGGCGTTCGCCGCCAAGGTCCTGGGCCTGTCGCCGGCGGAGAGTCGCGTCGCGGTGGACCTGGCGGCCGGCCGGACGATCGCCGGCATCGCGGCGGAGTTGGGTTGCGCAGAAAGCACCGTGCGCACGCATGTCCGGCGAACCTACCGCAAGCTATCGGTTCGCAAGCAGACCGATCTCGTGCGGAGGATCATGTCGCTGGAAGCCCTGACGGGATCCCGGCGCTGAGCGGGACTCCGCGCGGCGGTCGACCGCACCTCCGTGCGACGATTCTCCCGGTGTCCACAAAAAGGGGGACACCGGTCCCACCGTGTGCTGCACATCTTCGTCCCTGTCGACGCGGACGGTCCGTCCGAACGAGAAGGGAGGAAGTAATGCCGAACAGACTGAGCCTGCTGGTAGTCCTCACGGCATTGGCCTGCGGCGGCGGCGAAGAGAGCTTCATGGAACCCACCGAGCCGCCGCCGGAGGAGCCGCCGGCAACGAACGTGGCGGCCTGCGCGGTCAACCAGGAGCTCGGGCCGGGCCAGCAGTGCTCGCTCTCCGGCGGTGCCGTGTTCGAAGTCCGCAGCGATGGGACCGCCTGTCTCGGGGGCTCGATCTGCGCCGGTTCGGGGATCACGCTCAACAGCTTCTCGGCCAGTCGAATCACGGGCACGAACCGCTGGAGAATCAACAGCCTATAGCTGTCAGGAGAGAAGTCAGGTTGAAACGCTGGGTGGCGGCTCCGCCGTGACGCTGCTCGGGAGTCTCCCGGTGACGCTTGATTCCCGCGCCTCGGTCGCGGCCATCGCGGTTGCGGGCGCCACGTGGCTGGCCGCCTGTGCCGGCGGCGCCACGGATCCGGCCCCGCCCCCGGCCTCGCCTCCTCCACGGCCCACGACGGTCGTCGTGAGTCCCGCCACGGCCGAACTGGCCTCGCTCGGCGCGACCGTCCAGTTCCGCGCGCAAGTGAACGACCAGAACGGACAGGCAATGACCGGGGCCTCGGTGACGTGGGCGAGCGGCGCGGCTGCCGTGGCGACCGTGAACTCGACGGGCCTGGTGACGGCGGCGGGGAACGGGACGGCGACCGTTTCCGCCACGGCGGGCTCGGCCTCCGGGACGGCCACCGTGACCGTGGCGCAGCGGGCGAGTGCGGTGGCCGTGATGCCGCCGCCCGCGGACTCGGTCGTGGCAGGCGACACGCTGCGCCTTACGGCCGAGGCTTCCGACGCGAACGGCCACCCGGTTACGGGCGCGGAGTTCGAGTGGTCGTCGAGCGATGCCGCGGTAGCCACCGTGGACGCCGCAGGGCTGGTGACGGCCGTGCGCAGCGGGACGGCGACGATCACTGCATCGGCAGGCGAGGCGACGGGTGACGCCGTGCTGAGGGTGATCCCTCCCAGTGAGTTGCTGGAGCCTCTGCTCGACTCGCTTATGGTCGCTTTCACCGGCGAGCACGACATCGGCGCCGCGGCCATCGGCCTGATGAAGGACGGCGTCATCGTCTATGAGCGGGTGTTCGGCTGGAAGGACCGGGAGCGGACGATACCGCTTCCGGAGGACGCGATGATGCGCCTCGCGAGCGTGACGAAGCCGTTCACGGCGGCGGCGGTCCACGAGCTTGCCCGCGAGGGGGCGCTGGATCTTGACGCCTTCGTCTTCGACCTCGGGCAGACCGGGGGCGGACTGCTGGACATCGAGCCCTTCGCCGCCCTTGGGGACGCACGGCTCGCCGAGATCACGGTCCGGCACCTGCTCGCGCACCGGGGTGGGTGGGACCGGAGCATCGCGGGCGACCTCACGTATCGCGAAATCGCGATTGCGGAGGCGATGTCGGTGCCGAGCCCGCCCGGGCGACTCAACACGGTGCGGTACATCCTGGGCCAGCCCCTCGAGTTCGATCCCGGCTCCGAGCGGAGTTATTCCAACATCGGGTATCTGGTGCTCGGCCTCATCATCGAAGAGGTCTCCGGCACGAACTACCTGAGCCTGCTCTTCGAAAGGGTGCTGTCGCCGCTCGGCGTCCACGACGGCGATGTCATCCTGGGGCGGACCTTTCCGCAGGACCGGAGCGACCGGGAACCGTGGTACGACTACGGCGACTGGCGCACGCGCAACGTGTTCGATCCCGATGGCCCGCGGGTCCGCTGGCCGGAAGGGGGCTGGGACCACGAGGCCCGCGTCGCGCAGGGCCGGCTGGTCGCGTCGACTGCGCCGATCCTGCGGTTCCTCGATGTCTACCAGGTCGCCGGCGACGACATCGGCACGCGTCGCCGCCGTCCCGAGCCGATCCGTTGGCGGTGGAACCACACAGGCAGCCTTCCCGGAACGTCATCGGTCGCTCGACAGCGCTGGGACGGGATCAACTACGTCGTCCTCTTCAACAAGGGTCCTCAGCCGCACTACGGAAGACTGATCAGAGACATCATCGACGACATCCTCGACAACACTCGGATCGCCTGGCCGCACGCGCATCGGGCCAGGGAATGGGACTAGGAAACGACATGGCGCCGTCAGGAACGCGTGCCGGGGCTGCGAAGCTTCGGCATCGACTCATGCTGGGTCCGCTACTCGTGCTTATCGGCGGAATGACTCTCTCCTGCGGAGGAGACGGACCCATGCCTCCGGCGCCGCCACCCCCACCCCCACCTCCACCGCCGGTGGCTCCCGTGCAGGTGGGGACGATACCGAATCAGGCGATTTCGACGGGGCAGTCGGCCACGCTGGAAGTGTCGACCTACTTCCGCGATCCCGATGGCGGCGCGCTCACGTATACTGTCGAATCGTCGGCCGCCGGGATCGTCTCCGTGTCGCTGTCGGGCAGTACTCTGACGATGGTGGGAGTGGCGGACGGGACCGCGACGGTGACGGTGACGGCGCGCGACCCCGACGGGCTCACCGCCGCGCAGGGCTTCCAGGTGACGGTGGAGACGCCGAACCGGGCGCCGGAGGCGGTGGGTACGATCCCGAGCCACGCGGTGGCGACCGGATCGACGGAGGCGCTGAACGTATCGTCCTACTTCCGGGACCCGGACGGCGATGCCCTGACGTACACGGCCGCATCGTCCTCCGCCGCAGTGGTCTCCATATCGCTGTCCGGCAGTACCCTGACGATGGTGGGCGTGGCGGACGGGACTGCGACGGTGACGGTGACGGCGCGCGATCCGGACGGGCTCGCGGCCGCGCAGGCCTTCCAGGTGACGGTGGAGACGCCGAACCGGGCGCCGGAAGCGGTGGGTACGATCCCGAGCCAGACGATCGACACGGGGTCGTCGTCGTCGCCGGTGAACGTGTCGGCGTACTTCCGGGATCCGGACGGGGATGCACTCACCTACACGGCCGCGTCCTCGGCGCCTGCGGTCGTTTCGGTCTCGGTGTCCGGAAGCGCGCTGACGGTCAGCGGCGTCGCCGCCGGGACCGCGACGGTGACGGTGACGGCGCGCGACCCCGACGGACTCACGGTCGCGCAGGGCTTCCAGGTGACCGTGGAGACGCCGAACCGGGCGCCGGAGGCAGTGGGTACGATCCCGAACCAGACGGTCAACGCCGGGTCGTCACGGTCGGTGGACGTGTCGTCGAACTTCCGAGACCCGGACGGTGACGCGCTGACGTACACGGCCGCGTCGAGCAACGCAGCGGTGGCCGCGGTGGCGGTGTCCGGCGCGCGGGTCACGGTCTCGGCGGTGGCAGCGGGTACGGCGACCGTGACGGTGACGGCGCGGGACCCGGACGGTCTGACGGCCGCGCAGGGATTCCGCGTGACGGTAGAGACGCCGAACCGCGCGCCGGAGGCGGTGAGTACGATCCCGAGCCAGTCGGTGGCGACGGGCCAGGCGGCGCCGGTGGACGTGTCGTCGTACTTCAGGGACCCGGACGGGGATGCGCTCACCTACGCGGCCACGTCCTCAGCGCCTGCGGTCGTTTCGGTCTCCGTGTCCGGAAGCGCGGTGACGGTCAGCGGTGTCGCCGCCGGGACCGCGACAGTGACGGTGACGGCGCGCGATCCCGACGGGCTCGCGGCCGCGCAGGCCTTCCAGGTGACGGTGGAGACGCCGAACCGTGCGCCGGAAGCGGTGGGGACGATCCCGAGCCAGTCGGTAGTGACGGGCCAGGCGGCGCCGGTGGACGTGTCGTCGTACTTCAGGGACCCGGACGGGGATGCGCTCACCTACGCGGCCACGTCCTCAGCGCCTGCGGTCGTTTCGGTCTCCGTGTCCGGAAGCGCGGTGACGGTCAGCGGTGTCGCCGCCGGGACCGCGACAGTGACGGTGACGGCGCGCGATCCCGACGGACTCACGGCCGCGCAGAGGTTCCAGGTGACGGTGGAGATGCCGAACCGGGCGCCGGAGGCGGTGGGTACAATCCCGAGCCAGTCGGTGGTGACGGGCCAGGCGGCGCCGGTGGACGTGTCGCCGTACTTCCGGGATCCGGACGGTGATGCGCTCATATACGCGGCTACGTCCTCGGCGCCTGCGGTCGTTTCGGTCTCGGTGTCCGGGAGCAGCGTGCGGATCACGGGTGTGGCGGCGGGCTCGGCGACGGTGACGGTGACGGCGCGCGATCCGGGCGGTCTGACAGGGACGCAGCGATTCGGAGTGACCGTGCGGGATGGCGGCGGTGGAGACGGAGTCCGCGACGACTTCGACTCGAGCGCGAGCCTGGGTGACTGGGAGGTCAGGAACGCCAATGCTTCCGTGGCAGATGGCACCCTGCGGCTGATGCGTACCACCAGCACACTTGTCGGCATTGCCGAACGGCAGCTTGAGTCGCCGCTTACGGATTGGACGATCCGGGCGCGAGTGGGTTCCGAGGCAGCCGGCCAATTGGTGGGTGTGTGGTGGCTCACGGGCAACGCTGACTATCCGGTTCTCGCCATGACACTGGGGACGATCCAGAGCTACAACTACACGATGTGGTTCTTTGACGCGGGGAGTAACGACTGGCGGGTATTCGGCGATCTGATCGGCCACTCGAGCGCCGTTCGAACCGGCGCGGGCGAGTTTACGAATATCGCTGTTGGATTCGAGGACAGGACGCTTGTCGTGTCAGCGGGAGACACTCAACTGATCAACTTGACTCTTCCCGCGACCAACAGGTTTGTACCGGCGTTTACGAGCGTAGAGAGTATCTGGTTGGTGAATGAGGGCGCCTCCAGCTCGGCGTCGCTGAATGGACAGGCCATCGGAATCGCCGAGGAGATGGGACCATTAGGCGCCCCGGCCAACAGTCCGTTCGATGAAACAGTCGGGGCTGTGGACGGAATCCCGCTGAAGAATGTGGGCGCCCGCAACAGCACCTCGCTCTTCGACTGGGTAGAAGTGACGGGCGAAGCCTCGGGCGGCGGTGGGGGGAACCGGGCGCCCCGGACCGTGGGCACGATACCGGCCATGACCGTGACGGCGGGTTCGAGCGAGAACGTGAACGCGTCGTCGTATTTCAGGGATCCTGACGGGGACGCGCTGACGTACACGGCGAGTTCGTCGAGAACGAGCGTGGCCACGGTCCGTGTCTCCGGCCGCACGGTCACGGTGGCGGGAGTGGCGGCGGGTACCGCGATGATCTCGGTCACGGCGACCGACCCGGGCGGCCTCTCGGCCGTTCAGACGTTCGGCGTCACGGTGGAGGCAGGCGGCGGCGGCGACCGGGATGCTCTGGTGGCGCTCTACAACGCGACGGACGGTCCGAACTGGATCTTTAACTCGAACTGGCTGACCGACGCCCCGCTTGGGGACTGGTATGGCGTCGACACGGATGCGTCCGGCCGGGTCGTGCAACTTAATCTGCGCTTTGCCCAATTGACGGGCGCGATTCCGCCGGAACTCGGCAGGCATCTTCCCGAGTAGTCCACTAGGGTCTACTTAGCAGGGCATAACACGTTACTGTACAACGTGTTCAGTAGGATATACTCCCTCTGATCGTCCCTTGCCGTCCATCCCGATCCCGTGTATTCTTCCCGGTGTAGTGCTGCAATGAGTGATACACCACAAGGAAGGAAGCACCATGGCGAAGCGACCGAGAACACTCTCCGCCGCCTTCGTGCGGACGGTCAACCGGCCCGGCGTCTACGGCGACGGGCGTGGCGGGCGCGGGCTGAGCCTCCGGGTTCACCGGACATTGGATGGCCGGATCACCAAGACATGGCGTCAGCGCGTCAGGATCGAGGGGCGGCTCACCTCGATCGGACTCGGGCCGTATCCCGAGGTGACGCTTGCCGAGGCCCGCCAGAAGGCGCTGGACAACAGCCGGGGCGTCCTCTTGGGCCAGGACCCGCGCGGACGCGGCGTCCCGACCTTCGCCGAGGCCGCCGAGCGGACCATCGAGCTTCACCGCGAGGCGTGGAAGGATGGGAGCCCGCTTCCCGAGCAGTGGGAGTCCACCTTCCGCCTCCATGCCGCCCCGCTCCTCGACAAGCGGGTGGACCGGATCGAGAGCGCGGACGTGCTGCGCTGCCTGTCGCCGATCTGGAACTCGAAGCCCGCCGCCGCGCGGAAGGCCCGGCACCGGATCGCCGCCGTGTTTCGCTGGTGTATCGGTCGGAACTACCGCCCGGACAACCCGGTCGACCGGGCGGTCGAGGCGTTGCCCAAGGTGAACGGGAACACCACGAGCCACCACCGCGCGCTCCCGCACGCGGAGGTCGGGGCTGCGCTTCGCACGGTTCGCCGGACGACCGACACGCACCCTTCGGCGGTTCCATGCGTTGAGTTGATCGTGCTGGCGGCGGTTCGGCCCGGAGAGGCGCGCGGGGCGCGTTGGGACGAAATCGACATGGA
>JAPPHB010000106.1 GCA_028821195.1 Gammaproteobacteria bacterium | reverse complement strand
CTCGTCGACCCCTGTCGGGATCGCTTCGGGTTTGCCCGGAACGTACTCCACGTGCGTCTCCCGGCCGTCGACAAAGAATCGGGCCCGAACCGGCGGCACGCCGACTCCTGCAGCCCGCGCCGCTGTCGGGAACACGCGCAAAAGCGCCGGCTTGCCTGCGACCAGCGGGACCGGAAACGCGCGCGACTGCACCGCCTGCACCAGGTACGCCGCCGGCGCTTCCCGTTCGGTGCAGGGCGCAACGCGGCGCGTGTGGATCCGATCGAGCCAGGCCGCGAAGGCGGGATCCGCGGGCATGCACAGCCCCGTGTCCCCAGCCAGGAGCCGCTCGAGCCGACCGAGCGACATCAGTTCGGCGGGGAGCGGGCCTGCCAGCCGGCGGTTGCCCGTGAGCGCCAGCCCGCGCAGGCTCGCGAGGCCGCCGAGTTCCGGTGGCAGCGGGCCTGCCAAGTCGTTGTTCTCGACGCGTAGCTCCTCGAGCGCCGGGAGGCTGCCGAGTTCGGGCGGGAGCTGGCCGGAGAGGCCGTTGCCATCGAGCGCCAGGTGCGCGAGTTCAGACAGGCCGCTCAGTTCCGGCGGAATCGCGCCCGTGAGCGCGTTGTCGCTCAAGCGCAGGTACTCCAAGTGAACCAGATCGCCGAATTCGGGCGGCAGTCGGCCCGCCAGCCCGTTGTCCCAAAGGTGCAGCTCGACAACCCTGCCCTGGTCGTCCACCTCGACTCCGCGCCACTTCGCGAGCGGCGCGTCGGTGAGCCAGTTCCTCGAGTCGATCCAGTTGCGCCCGCCCGTCGCGTCGTGGAGCATCTCGAGGATCTCCCGGTCCGTGGCCGTTGCGCACTCCGCCCCCGTGCCGGGGATCCGATGCACGGTCTCGGCTCGAGGCTGCTCTCCGATCCGTCCTTCAGACCGTCCGTGAGGGAGGCGATCAGACGGGTTTGCGGCCTGCACGACGACGACGCCACGAGCTTCGTGCCGGCGAGTTCAGTTCGCCGGCTGGCGGGCCAGGTCAACCTGGCGGCGTCGACACTGCGCCAGTACTGGAGAGAGGACCCGCCGCTCCGGTGCCGCCTGAAGGAGTTCATGAACTGGGCTGTCCTGCTCTGGGCCGTTCGCGCTCGCGCCGGGGCCGACTGGGAGGCGGTCGCCGACCAGGTGGGACTGCGGCGCCGCACGCTGGAAATCAACGTCGCGCGGATGGCCGGATGCACGCTCGCGGCGGCGGCCAGGGATCCGGAACGGGTCGTCGGGCGATTCAATGAGTGGGTCGACTCCGTGTGGGAGCCCCGCTCCGCCAACGGATCGGGGCCGCACGATCCGGTTTCCGCGCCGGCACCCGGCGCGCGGGCGACGTGACCGTGGACGCACCAGCCACGCGGCGCTACGTCGGCTGGCGCTGCAGGCTCTACCCGAGCCCGGCGCAGGACTCGGCGCTGCTCCATTGCAGGAAAGGCCTGCGCGAGCTCGCGAACGAATTGCTCGCAGCCTCCCAGCTCAGGTACGGGGAGGTCGGGCGGCGCCTGTCGCTGAGCGAGATGCGCGCCATCGCGCGCGAGTGGAAACGGAAGCCGGAACACCGGAGATCCCCCGCCAGCGCGACTTACCGCGTCGCCAGCGATCTCGACCAGGCCTTTCGCAACTGGTTCACCAAGCCCGGCCGACGCGGGCAAAGAGGCTTCCCCCAGATCAAGAGGTTTGGCCAGGAGCCCGGCATCTACCTGAGCAACCAGGGCATTCGTTTCGAGCACAATCGGGTGCGGTTGCCCAGGTTCGGCTGGGTGCGCTGGAAGGGCGGGAAACTGCCCGGGGAGAGGCTCTCCGGGCCACGCGGACGCAAGACGCGTGGTCTGCTCTCCGGGCGGGCGTGGCTGGATGCGGGAAACCGCTGGATGCTATCGTGCCTGTTCGAGTGCGCGCCGCTCACTCGGGTGGAACCGAGGACGCACAAGGCGGCGGTGCGCCAGAAGGGCAACGAGATCACGGTGTCGGCCGACGGCGGCTCCGTCCACGTGGTCCGCGAGGGCAGGACGCTCAGGAACGCGCGACGCCGCCTGGCGAGGCTCGAGCGGCGACTGGAGCGATGCGAGTTCGGGTCCGAAGGCCGCAAGCGCGCCCTTGCCCTCCTGCGCAACCAGGCGCGCAAGGTGAGGAACCGCCGGGGCGACCTGCAGCACAAGACCACCACCGGGGTCGTGCTCGACGCCCGCGAGATCGAAGTGGAGGGCGCGAGCAGCGAACTGCTGCGCCAGCTCGAATACAAGGCGGAGTGGCACGGCCGCCGACTGAAGGTACGGCGAGGCCCGCCGAAACCGGGGACCGGCAAACCCCGACGCGCGCGGAGACCGGGGAGCCGGTCAATGAAACGCGAATCGCGGACGCGAAGGCCGAAAGCTCTGTAGTCGTCTGCGAAGGCCGGAACGAATCAGCGGGGTGCGAGGGACATGCAAGGCTGGAACACGATCGCCACGACGCCTGCCCGGGTCCGGCGTCAGGGGCTGAAGTCCGGAAAGCCCTCCAGCGACAACACCCGCCGCACAAGGTCGGCCTGACCCGAGATGCCCTGTTTGCGGAAGATGTTCTGTATGTGCCAGCGCACCGTGCCTTCGCTGCGTCCCGTGCGCGCGGCGATGTCACGTGCGTGTTGCCCGGCGGCCACCATGACCGCCAGCCGGCTCTCGGCCGGGGTCAGGTCGAGCGCGGCTTGCACGAGGCGGACGTCGATGCTGGGCCGACGTTCCGGGTCGACGACCAGGACGAGCGCGGCGACGTGTCCGGCGCGGAAGTCCCGCTGGCGCACCGCCACGGGGGTGACGTGCACGACCAGATTGGTGCGGGATGACAAACGCCTGATGGTCATTGACCCGGATGATCCCGGGCCGCCGAGCCGCGGCAGCGCCTGAGCCAGCAATTGCTGCAACTCGCCGTTGTCGCGAGGCGTAGTGGCGCTCAGGAACCCTTCCCGGTCCGACAGCTCTCTTGTCTCT
Organism: Gammaproteobacteria bacterium; assembly: GCA_028821195.1. Taxonomy (GTDB): domain Bacteria; phylum Gemmatimonadota; class Gemmatimonadetes; order Longimicrobiales; family Gaopeijiaceae; genus BD2-11. Next base: position 111,850 of record JAPPHB010000106.1, on the reverse strand, counting down.
CGCAGCAAGCGGCAGGCCCGGTCGTTCGCCGCGATGATTCGCGCGTTCCGGTCGAGCTGGATGACGCTGCAGCGGCTCTCGTCGAGCAACGCGAAGAGCGAGCGTCCCAGCGCTCCGGCATCGGTCAGCGTCTTGCGAACTCGCACGAACTGCCGCACGTGCGGGAGCAGGCGCCGGACCACGGCGAGCTGAGCCGAACTCCAGCCTCCCGGTTCCCGGGAGTCCGCGAGACTCAGGACGATGTTCGATCCGCCCGGCCCATCCAACCGCACGTTGAGGCCGTTCTGCATCCCGGTCCTGCGCCTCGCCTCGGTGTACGCCGGCGACTTCTTCTTCTCCCGGTCGGTGTACAGTTCGGCGGTGGGCACCAGCACTCCGTCCGCCAGACGGCCGACGCGGGGAATGCTCTCGTCGCGTTCCCAATACTCCCTGAAGTACTCCCTCTCGAGGTCCTCGCGGCGTTCGCCGTCGTGGCACAGCTGCATGAACAGGAAGTGTGCATCAGCCTGGGTGCGGCCGTCGGCAAACGCCAGGGCGCCACCCCTCGTCCCGCTGATCTCGTTGATCAGCAGCGCCGCCTCCGACCAGCGCGCCTTGCCGAGCGCCGCCTCCTGCAGCGACACGACGACGCGCTCGAACAGATCCGGTGGGTTCATGGTACCTGCCTCGCCGCGTCACCCGAACACGCGCCTCCGGTAGCCAAATGGAGCCATAGCCTGGACACAGCACCCCCATGCTTACCGCAAGCTCGTCATTCAAGGTAGCCGATAACATGTGATTTGTCAGTCATATTTTGAGGTCGATTAGTGATATTTATAAGTGATATTACGAAATGAGGACACGTCCGGACTGGTTCTTATATGAGGATTGGATGATATCTTGAGTCGGGTTTGCGATGTTTTGGTGATGCAACGGTTGTATCCGGGGACGGGACGACGGACGAGCTCCGGGGGGATGGGCCGGTGACAGGGCACCCGGACGCGCTGAGAATCGAGGAGCGCGTCTCGCAACTCTGCAACGCGATCCTGCGCATCAATGCGAGCCTGGACCTTGAGACTGTCCTGCAGGAAGTCGTCGACAGCGCTCGCGCCCTGACCGGTGCCCGCCATGGGCTGATCGCCACCGTCGACGACGCGGGCGAACCCGGACTCTGGGTCGTCTCCGGCCTGACGGAGGAGCAGTTGCGGCAGCTCGAGGAGTGGGAAGATGCGCTCCGGGTCTTCGAGCATTTCCGCGGCCTTCCGGGTGCGGTGCGGATCGGGGATCTGCCGACCTGGCTCCGGTCGTCCGGTTTCCTGCCCATCGCCATTCCATCCAGAACGCTGCAGGCCACGCCGATCCGTCATCGGGGCGTCTACGCCGGCAGTGTCTTTCTTGTCGGCAAGGACGGGCACCGCGAGTTCACCCGCGAGGACGAGGAGGTTATCGTGCTGCTGGCGTCGCAGGCAGCGACGGCGATCGCCAATGCCCGCACCTTCCGCGAGGAGCAGCGTGCGCGCGCGAAGTTCCTGGGGATCGTGACACACGAGTTGCGCACGCCGCTGGCCGCCATCAAGGGCTCGTCAACCACGGTGCTCGCGGCCTCCACGCGCTTCTCTTCCACCGAAATGCTGCAGTTCTTCCGGATCATCGACGAGCAGGCCGACAACATGAGTGTCCTCATGGGCGACCTGCTCGATGCGGGGCGGATCGCGACGGGCACCCTGTCGATCTGGTCCGAAGCCTCCGATGTCGCGGCGCTGATCGACCGGGCGAGGAACACGTTCCTGAGCGCCGGCGCCCCGCATGGCGTGCGCGTCGACGTGCCTCCGGGTCTACCGAGCGTGCTGGTGGACCGGCAGCGCGTCGTGCAGGTCCTGGGCAACCTCCTCTCCAATGCGGCAAGACACTCTCAGGCATCGTCCCCGATAGAGGTGAGCGCCCGGCGGGACGGCGTGCACGTCGCGATCTCGGTCTCGGACAATGGCAAGGGCATTCCGCCCGAACGGCTCGCGCGATTGTTCTCCCGGCGGGCCGGTGCGGGCGACGGAAGGCGTGGCGCGGCGACGGGTCTGGGCCTCGCCATCTGCAAGGGGCTGGTGGAGGCCCACGGCGGGCGCATCTGGGCGGAGAGCGACGGCGAGGACCAGGGCGCCCGCTTCACGTTCACCCTCCCCATCGCCGCGGAGGCCGGCGGCGACGTGACGGCGCCGGAGTCCTACGCGCGGCAACGCCCCCACCGAGACGGGCAGGCGACGCGCATCCTGGTGGTGGACGACGACCCGCAGGCGCTGCTCTTTGTCAGCGATGCGCTCACCACGGCAGGGTACGCCGTGCTCGAGACGGGCGAGCCGCGGGAACTGTCGAGCATCATTCGCGCGGAGCGGCCCCACCTCGTCCTGCTCGATCTGATGTTTCCGGGGACTGACGGCATCAAGCTGATGGAACAGGTTCCGGACCTGGCCGACCTGCCGGTCATCTTCATCTCCGCCTACGGGCGGGACGAAACGATCGCGAAGGCCTTCGAAGCCGGGGCCGCCGACTACATCGTCAAGCCGTTCTCGGCGACCGAGTTGACGGCGAGGATCCGGGCGGCGTTGCGCAGGCGCGCCGAGCCCGAATCCTTCGTGCTCCGAGAGCTGGCCATCGACTATGATACGCGCCGAGTGACCCTCGGCGGCGAGCCGCTGGAGCTGACAGCCACCGAGTACGAGCTGCTGCGCGTGCTCTCGACCAACCCCGGCCGAGTGCTCACCTACCGCGCGCTTCTGCGCCTCGCCTGGGGCACCCGCTATCGGGGCTCCGTCAACCCGAGGCTGGTGCACGCCGTCGTGAAGAGGCTGCGCGACAAACTGGGCGAGGACGGGGCTCGGCCGGCCTACATCATCAACGAACGAAGGGTGGGCTACCGGATGCCGGCACCGGGCGACCGCCCCGCCGGGCCTGGCTAGGCGAAGCCGACTCGGGTCGGGCGGCTGCCAGGCTGGATCGACAGGCTTCCGGTCAAACGATCAGCGCGGTGACGATAGCCGTCACCCAGCCCATGAGCACGTCGCCCGGATAGTGCACGCCCAGGTAGGCGCGCGACACGCCGATGGCCAGCCCCAGGCCGAGAACGGTAAAGGCCGCCAGCGCGGGGAGCGCGACGTAGAGCGGGATGGCGACCGCCAGCCCGGCGGTGGCGTGGCCCGAGGGGAAGCTGAAGCGGTCGGGGGGTTCCAGGACGAACAGTCCCGTCGGACGCAGCTTCGGCCTTGCCCGATTGATGGTGCGCTTCATCAATTGCACCGCCAGGTGCGACACCGTAAGCACGGCCATGCATTCGAACCCCACCCGGCGCAGTCCGGACGGGAAGCCGAAGCTGAGGATCAGCGTGATGCCCACCATCGACGGCCAGTCGCCCGCATGCGTGACCCCGCGCATGAAGATGTCCAGCCACCGTTTCCGGCGAGCCGTGATGACATCCAGCATGCGCTCGTCGTAAGCTCTCAGCGCTGCCATCATGATTGGATTCCTGGCGAGGTGTGCGCGGCGCCTTCCATCTTACGAAGAAGCGAACGGTCGGCAAGAGGCTTGAGGTAGCGAGCGGCTTGGCAATTCCGACATCCGACGTGTAGCAATGCGGATATGTTTCGCGTACGCGAATCCCGCCCACCCTCAGTCGAGGCCGCAGATTCCCGGAAAATGGACCCGGCCCTGGAGAAACTGGTGCAGCAGACACGCGGCCTGCAGCCGTGGCGGCGGGTCGTGCACGCCGGCTGCGGCCTGGGGCTGATCGGGCTCATCTGGCTGGACTTCCTGCCGCCACTGGCGCTCTCGGTGGGTCTGGGCGCGATCATCGCGGTGGCAGTCGGGACGGATGTCCTGCGCCTCCGGAGACCCGACCTCAACCGCAAGTTCTTCCGGGTCTTCCGCCACCTCGCCTCGCCGCGGGAGTCCGGCAAGTGGGCGTCGTCGACCTGGTACGTGATCGGCGCCGCCGCGGTGATGCTGGTGTTTCCGAACCGGGTCTGGATCCCCAGCATCCTGGTGGTCGCGCTGGCCGATCCGTGCGCCAGCGTGTGCGGCCGGCTCTGGGGCCGCGCGGAGCCCGGACAGCCGTCGCTGCTCGGGTCCGCCGTATTCTGGGCGGTTGCGACGGCGTGCGTGCTGCCGTTCACCGGACCCGGGCCCGCGGTTGCCGTCGGCCTGGTGGCCGCGGCGGCGGAGCGGGCGCCCATCCCGGTGGACGACAACGTGACGGTGGCCCTGGTGACCGCGGTCGCGCTGACCCTGCTCGCCGGGTAGAGCCTCAGGGCACGGGGTTCTCCGGGTACAGCACGACCCTCACGAACCGATCGTCACGCAGGTACCGGAGCGCGGCCTCCTGCACGTGGTCCGCCGTCCATCCCTCGATGAACTCGTATGAGGTCGCGTAGCCGTAGTCCACGCCGAGCTGGTGGAGGCGCTGGAGGCGGCCCAGCCAGTAGCGGTTCTGCTCCAGCTGGGTCTCCCTGTTGCGGCGCTGGGTCTCGCGCACCTTCTCCACGGTTTCCGCATCGGGCCCTTCCAGCTGGATGCGGTCGATCTCCTCGAACACCACGGCCGCCAGCTCCTCGGCCCGCTCCGGGGCCGACCCGAAGCTGATGCGCACCGAATATTCCTCGTCCGGGCGGGTCGACAGGGAACTGCTTACGCCCACCCCGTAGGTTCCGCCCAGATCCTCGCGCAGCAGCTCGCGAAGGCGGATGTCCAGCACATCGGCGAGCGCGGCGAGCGCCATCTCCTCCTCGCGCGAGAACTCGGCGTCCCCCGCGAAGACGATCCGGGTCTGGCTCTGGGGCTCGAGTCCCTTGCGCACCTCCCTCTCGATCACGCCCTCGGGGGGATCGATCCCCACGTCCCGCCAGGTCTCCACTCGTCCCAGGCTCGGGAGTCCGCCCAGCCAGGTCTCCACCAGCGGCCGCATCTCGTCCGGGTCGAACGCGCCCACGAAGAAGAAGACGAAGTCGCCGGCGTCGGCGAATCGATCCTGATAGAAGGCGAAGGAGGCGTCCAGATCCAGGCGCTCGATCATCTCGTCGTCCGGCGGGAGCGCCCTGGGATGCCCCTGCGTCAGGATCAGCGACACGGTGTCGCCGAGCGCCGCGGCGGGACTGGCCCCCCGGTTGGCGAAGATGCCGGACAGCAGCATCTTGTAGGCCGCGAACGCGGTTTCGTCCTTCCTCGGGGCCATGAAGCGCTGGTAGATGAGCTGGAAGGCGGTCTCGATGTCGCGCGGCGAAGCGCTGCCGCCGATGCCCTCGGTCAGCGAGCCCACGCTCGCCGACACGCGCACGTCCAGGCCCGCCAACTTCTTGTCCAGGGCGAGCTTGTCGAATTCGCCGACGCCGCCCTCCACCACCACCGCAGAAGCCATGCGGATGCCCGCGAACTCCTCGTCGGGAACCAGCGAGGTGCCCCCGGGGCTGGTGGCCGCAAAGAGGATCTCGTCGTCCCGGAAGTCGGTGGGCTTGAGGACCACGCGCACGCCGTTCTCGAGGGTCCACACGGTCACCCCCACCTCCTCCACCACTTCTTCGTCGACCACCGGGGATCCATCGGGAATCGCGGCCACCAGCGGCGCGTCGACCGCCGTGTCCTCCCAGGGCTCGATCTCCCGGCTCACCACGGATGCGAACACGCCCTGGATGGCCTCTTCCGTAGGCACCTCCAGGTCCGGCTTCTCGGGCGCATTGGCCATGACCACGCGTCCCCGCTCCTGCAGCCACTCCTCGGCCAGGCCGTTCACCTCCCCCAGCGTGATTGCGGGCAGAAGCGCGTTCGCCAGCTCCAGCTCGTCCTCAGGGCTGGTGAAGGCGGCGCCGGTCAGGAACGCCTGGACGTAGCGGCCCGCCAGACTGGCGGACTCCTGGTTCTCACGCTCCGCGAAACGGCGCTCGAAGGCGCGCGTGACCTCGGCCTTGCGGCGTTCGAACTCCGTCGCGGTGAAGCCGTGGCGCCGGACGCGCTCGGCCTCCGTGAGCAGCGCGTCCAGTCCGCGCTCGAGCCCGCCGTCCGGCACCAGTGCGAGGAGCTGGTACATGTCCAGCGCGCGCACGAAGCTGCCTCCGGCCGGGAAGGCGATGAGGAAGGGCGGGTCGGCCTGCTGCGTCAGCTCCTCGAGGCGCGCCGCCATCATGCCCTCATACAGGCTCTCGGTGATGCCGCGGCGGAAGGCGGCCACGGTGCCCCTGGCGGCCACCGGCCTCTTGTACAGCACCGACACCTGCGACTGCAACGCCTCGACGTCGGTCGCGATGGCCACCCGCGGCGGGTGGTCGAAAGGCACCTCCAGCGTCGCGCGCAGGCGGGGATTCGCGGGCGGCGCAAGGCCCTCGAACCCGCTGCGGATCATGCCTTCGATGGCTTCCCGGTCGAAGTCCCCCACGGCCACCACCGCCATGAGGTCGGGCCGGTACCAGTCACGGTAGAACCGCTCGAGCACCGACGCGGGAGCCGTCTCCAGCACCTCCGTCTTCCCGATGGGCAGGCGGTCGGCATAGAGGGAGCCCTCGAAGAGGATGGGGAGCTGGGCATCGAACATCCGCGCCTGCGCCCCCCGCCCGAGCCGCCACTCCTCGATCACCACCCCACGCTCCCTGTCCACTTCCTCCGGGTCGAAGACCACGCCGCGCGCCCAGTCCTGGAGGATCTGGAACGCCGTCTCCAGCACTTCCGGATCGTCCATGGGGACGCGCAGCATGTAGACCGTCTCGTCGAAGCTGGTATAGGCGTTGATGTGGGGACCGAACTGCATCCCGATCGATTCCAGATAGTCGACCAGTTCCTGCTTCTCGAAGTTCTCGGTGCCGTTGAAGGCCATGTGTTCGGTGAAGTGGGCCAGACCGAGCTGGTCTTCGTCCTCCAGAATGGAGCCGGCGTTCACGACCAGGCGAAACTCGGCGCGGTTCTCGGGCGTGGCGTTCTCGCGCACGTAGTATCGAAGTCCGTTCGCGAGTTCGCCCACCGTGACCACGGGATCGGCCGGGAGCGGGCTGTCGGGCGCCGGCGCCTGTGCCGGCAGGATGGCGGGACCGAGAAGCATCCCGGCCGTGACGAGCAGTCCGTGGATGAATGCGGGGGCGTTCATGATCTTTCTCATGCGTTGGCGAGGGACGTCACCGGGAACGCCGCCACCTGCAGTTCCCGACTCCGCACGGACACGCGTGCAACGATAATCATCGCGTGATCGGCACTACTCGGGCAACGTTCGGACGCAGGCCCGCTTCGAGGCCGGTCACCGTGGCAAGGATCGGGTCGATTTCGAGGGACGGAAGCGCCAGCTTAGGGCGAACGCGCGGCCCAGCCACCCCTTCCGGAGCAACAGGTGAACATGACCGACTACGACCGCATCGAGTCCGCCATCCGCTACCTCGACAGCCATCGCGCGCGCCAGCCGGACCTCGCGGAGGTGGCGGCGCACGTCGGGCTCAGCCCGAGTCATCTGCATCGGCTGTTCTCCCGGTGGGCCGGGGTCACGCCGAAACGCTTTCTGGAGTTCCTGACCGTCCGGCACGCCAGGAAGTTGCTCGACAACGCCGAATCGGTTCTCTCGGCGGCGTACGGAAGCGGGTTGTCCGGCCCGGGAAGGCTGCACGATCACTTCGTGGCGGTGGAGGCTGCAACGCCGGGCGAGTACCGGAGCCGGGGCGCCGGGCTGCGGATCGGCTTCGGAACGGGAGATTCCCCGTTCGGGCCCGTCTTCGTCGCGTGGACGCGCCGGGGCGTGTGCCGGCTCTCGTTCGCAGGTGCCCGGGATGTGGAGGCCGAGAAGCGGGGACTCCGCCGCACCTGGGGGCGGGCCCTGCTGGAAGTCGATGACTCGCGGGCCGGCTCGATCGCGGAGACCATCTTCTCGGCGCCGTTCGATCCGGACGCCGGCCCGCTGACGGTGCATGTGCGCGGGACCAACTTCCAGCTCGCCGTGTGGCGCGCCCTGCTGCGCGTCCCCACCGGCGGGGTCACGACCTACGGACGCCTCGCCGCGGAGGTCTGCAGCGCGCGGGCAGCGCGCGCGACGGGCAACGCGGTGGGCAGCAACCCGGTCTCCTTCCTCATCCCCTGCCATCGCGTGATTCGCGCCACCGGCGAGTCGGGGAACTACGGCGGAGGCCCCGCGCGCAAGCGCTGCATGCTGGGGTGGGAGGCGAGCCGACGTTATGTTCGTGTCCGATGAAGATCGCGACCTGGAACGTCAACTCCATCAACGCCCGCCGCGAGCGCGTGCTGACCTGGCTGCGCCTGCATCGGCCCGACGTCCTGTGCCTCCAGGAGCTGAAGGTGGCGGACGCAGCGTTCCCGCTGGAGGCGGTCGAGGAGCTGGGCTATCACGCCGCGGTGTACGGGCAGCGGACCTACAACGGCGTGGCCATCCTGAGCCGCGCCCCGGCGCGCGACATCGAGGTGGGCATGGGGCCCGCCGACCGCGACCCGCAGGCGCGGCTGGCGGCGGCCACGGTAGACGGCGTCCGGGTGCTCTCGGCCTACGTCCCCAACGGCGCGCGCGTGGGGACAGACAAGTACGGCTACAAGCTGGACTGGCTGCGCCGGCTGCGGGAACATCTGGAGCAGACCGCCTCCCCCTCCGAGGCGCTGGTGCTGGCCGGCGACTTCAACGTCGCGCCGCGGGACCGCGACGTGAACCAGCTGGAGGACTGGAAGGACAGCGTCCTGTGCCACTACGCGGCACGAGGCGCCCTCGAGCGCATCCGCGATTGGGGGCTCGGCGATGTGTTCGAACGACACAACCCCGAGGGGTCGATCTACACCTGGTGGGCGTACCAGAGACTCGCCTTCCCGCGCAACAACGGTCTGCGCATCGACCACATCTACGCCACCGAGAGCCTCGCCGAGCGCTCGACCGACGCCTTTGTGGACCGTGAGGCGCGCAAGAAGGGACCCTTCTCGGAAAAACCCTCGGACCACGCCCCCGTGGTTGCGGAATTCGACGTCTGAGGGACGGGTTGGCCGCAGCCGCGGTCAGGCGCCCGCCACCAGCCTCCAGGCCTGGGCCACCAGGAAGCACACCACGAAGCCGATCCCCAGCGGCGCCAGGGCCGAGACCGTGGTCCACTTCACGCTCCCGGTCTCCTTGTAGATGGTGTACAGGGTGGTGGAGCAGGGATTGTGCAGCAGGCTGAAGAGCATGAGACAGACGCCGGTGAGCAGCGTCCATCCGCCTGCCGCCAGCAGGGTGCCCACGTCCGTGGCCGAACTCAGCTCGAACATGACCCCCGCCCCCTCGCCGGCGCCGGCGATGCCCGCGGTCATGACCGTGAGCATGAGGATCGTGGGGATGACGATCTCGTTGGCGGGGATCGCGACCAGGTAGGCCAGCAGGATCACCCCGTTGAGCCCCAGCAGCACACCGAGCGGATTCGACCAGGTCACGAAGTGCTCGGCCAGGCTCCCGTCGCCCACGACGATGTTGGACGTGAGCCAGATCACCGCGCCGGCGGGCATGGCGAATACGATCGCGCGCCAGAGCACGATCAGGGTCCGGTCGATGAGCGAGGTGTAGAGCGTCTGCAGGATGCGTGGGGGCCGGTAGGGGGGCAGCTCCAGGCTGAAGGTGGAGGCTTCGCCGCGCAGCAGGGTCTTCGAGAGCAGCCAGGAGGTCGCGAACATGAAGAGGATGCCCAGCACGGCCACCCCGACGACGGCCGTCGCCGAGACCAGGCCGGCCAGGTGCGCGGGCGCGACGGCGCCGATGAAGATGGTCGCGATCAGGATCTGCGTGGGCCAGCGGCCGTTGCAGAGCGAGAAGTTGTTGGTGACGATGGCCAGCAGGCGTTCGCGCGGGCTGTCGATGATGCGCGCGGCCACCACGCCCGCGGCGTTGCAGCCGAAACCCATGCTCATGGTGAGCGCCTGCTTGCCGTGGGCGCCCACCCGGCGGAAGAGCCCGTCGAGGTTGAAGGCCACGCGCGGCAGGTAGCCGAAGTCCTCCAGGAGCGTGAAGAGCGGAAAGAAGATCGCCATGGGCGGGAGCATGACGCTCACCACCCACGCGGTGGCCAGATAGACCCCGTCGAAGAGAAACCCCGACAGCCACCACGGCATGGAGAGCGCGGAGCCCGCTCCGGCCAGCCAGGGATGGACCTGGTCGACGAGCAGGGTGGCGAGCAGCGAGGAGGGGACGTTGGCCCCTGCGATGGTGAGCCAGAACACCACCGTGAGGATGAGCAGCATGACCGGGAATCCGGTCCAGCGGCTGGTGAGGGCGCGGTCGAGAGTGCGGTCCAGATCGAGGCCCATGCGGCGCAGCCCCCGGACTTCCGCGGCCCGGGCAATGCGCTCCGATTCGCGGTAGAAGGCGGTCACGAGGGCGTCGTGGAAGTCCGTCGGGAGCTTCCAGCGTAGCTGGGAGGCCAGCTCCAGGACCTCCTCGCGCGCGGCCCCTTTCGTGCCCGTGCCGCCGATGTCGCCGGTATGCACCGCCTCCTGCACGCGCTCGTCCGCGTTGAGCAGGCGGAGCGCCACCCAGCGGGCGTTGGGGAGTCCGGGGAAGGCTGCCTCGATGGTGGGCGCGAGCGCGGAGACCGCCTGCTCCACTTCGGGTGTGTGGGTGGCGGCCCTCAAGGGCGCCGTGGCCGGACCGCCGGTCGCCATGTCGTGGACCGCGCGCATCAGTTCGTCGATGCCCTCCCCGCGCCGGGCCACCGTGGCGACCACGGGCACGCCCAGTTCGCGCGCCAGCTTCGTCTCGTCGACCGCGATGCCGTGCCGGCGCGCCTCGTCGACCAGGTTCAGGCAAACCACCACCCGGGAAGTGATCTCCAGGATCTGGAGGGCCAGGTTGAGGTTGCGTTCGAGGCGGGTCGCGTCCACCACGACCACGGTCACGTCCGGGCGGCCAAACAGGATGAAGTCGCGCGCCACTTCTTCGTCGGTGCTGCCGGCCTGCAGGGAGTAGGTCCCCGGGAGGTCGACCACCTTCACCCGGTGTTCGTCGTGCAGGAAGGCGCCCTCGGAGCGCACGACCGTCTTCCCCGGCCAGTTGCCGGTGTGCTGGCGGAGCCCGGTGAGCGCGTTGAACACGGTGCTCTTGCCGGTATTGGGGTTGCCTGCCAGGGCGACCAGGTAGTCCCACCGGCCGGGATGGATGCCCAGCTTGACCAGGCGGGGCTCGTGGTCCGTTCCACACCCCCTCCGGCGGCGCGCGCGCGCGATCACGGCGACCCCGCTTCGCGGCTGCCGGGCGGTGCCGACGGTGCCGGTGGCGATTCCTGCGGGGCCGCTCGTTCAGCCGCGGGCGCGATCTCCACCCGGGAGGCCTGCTCCCTCCTGAGCGCGATGGTCGCGCCGCGGATCTGGTAGGCGGTGGGGTCGCCGCGCGCCCCGCGCAGGGTCGCGCGCACGGGCGTGCCGGGAACGACGCCCAGATCCAGCAGGCGGCGCCGCGCGGGACCCTGGCAGGCGGGCGCGATGCGGTCCACGACGCCGGTCTCGCCGAGCGCCAGCTCGGCGAGCGTCCTGGGCGGTGAGGACGGCACCACCAGGTCCTCCGCCGGCTCCACGGTCACGCTCGCCGCCGCCACCGGATCGAGCAGGTGCTCCCTGCCCCAAAGGAGAAACCTGACCCCCCTCGGCGAGACATCCACGATCCGGATCTCCATACCCGGGGAGAGCCCCTCCACCAGCAATCCCAGGTAGATCTCGCGCGGTTCGTCCTCCAGATGGACGATGCGGGCGCCCGCTCCCGGGCGCAACTGCATCAGTGCGACCCCGGTGCGGGGCGGCACCTCACCGCGGGCGGTCGGAATGGGATCGCCGTGAGGGTCGAAACGGGGATGACCCAGGCGCGCCGCGAGAGCATCCGTTTCCGCCTCCGACATGCGGTGCTCCCACACCTCCGCCTGGGCGTGCCAGTCGGCCTCCGCCACGCCGGTGCGGTCCGCCAGATAGCGCTCCCACAGCCTGTGGGTTCGCACCACCCGGAGAGCATAGGACCGGCCCGGCCCCGTCAGCGAGACAGCCGTGCCGCGCGCCTCCGCGAGCCCCTGTTCGCAAAGGCGGGCCACCAGGCGCCCGGCGCGGCCGCGGCGCATTCCGAGTCCTCCCGCGAGGCTTTCGAGCGTGGAAGGAAGGGCCAGGTACTCGCAGTTGAAAAGGTGCTTGAGCGCGTCTTCGATTCGCACGCGCTCTGTCATGCGCGCGGCGCCGAGGACCCGCGCCAGAAGCCCCCTGCGCGGCCACACCAGGACAGCGGCGAACACCACCGCCACGGCGAAGACGAGAAGTGCGAATCCGGGATCGATCATATCCGAGGAATCCCAGCGAAGCGACCGGTGAGGGAGACCGGTTGCACGGGGTTTGTAGGCTTGCCTAATGAATAAGTTAGGCGTGCCTAAATATCAAGCCGCACCTCCGCGCCACCCAACCATGCGGGAGGCGCGCGCGCTGGCGGGATCAGCTCCAGAGATGGCGGAGGAAGCGTTCTGGAGCATTGAGGAAATCGCGGGTCAGGCTCACGGCTTCGATCTCCTCGAAGGCCACTTCGCGAACGGGCCGCCCGTCGAAGTCGTAGATCCGCGCCCCGGGCACGGCCATCAGGATGGGCGAGTGGGTGGCGATCAGGAACTGCGAGTCCTGGTCGATCATGTCGCGCATCATGGTCATGAAGCCGAGCTGGCTCTGGGGAGAGAGCGCGGCCTCAGGTTCGTCCAGGAGATAGAGCCCTCCGGGGACGAAGCGCTCGCGAAAGAGCTTCAGAAAGCCTTCGCCATGGGAGTTGGCGTCCAGGTCCGCCCCATATTTGCGCTCGATGGCCGCGATGGAGCCCGCGGCGGGACCGCGCGCGAGTGTCCGGGCCAGCGGGGAGTGCTCGCGGAACCGCTCGTCGACCTCGGCGAGCTCCTGCTGAAACTCGATCCTCAGCCGGGCCATGTGGCGCGCGAAGCCGAAGAAGTCTTCGGCGCGCAGGAAGAAGCCGCGGTGTGTGCGTTTGTTCCACGCGAGCCTGAGCATCTTCGCCAGGCGGCGCTGCGGCGCCAGCGTGGGATCCCGATCCGCACTCCTGCTGCCGACCGTGGGCAGCCCGGTCGCCGCCGCAAGAGCCTCGAGCACGGTCGACTTGCCCGAGCCGTTCTCTCCCACCAGGAGCGTTACGGGAGTCGCGACGTCCAGGGCCTCGAGGCCCTGCAGGGCCGGGATGGTGAACGGGAATTCGTCCGCCCGCCCATCCGAGTCCGGGAAATCAATGCGTTCTAACACCCCGCGATGTCCCGTTCCGACATCCCTGCGCCCCTCCTCATGCCGTGTCCGGCGTCCGTATCGCCTCCAGCTCCTCCAGCGTGCGCGGCCAGTCCCGACCCAGGAGCCTGGACAGCGCCCGGTCGGCCAAGAGCTTGCCCCCGGTCTGACATTCCGGGCAATAGTTCGTCTCTCGGCTGGCGTAGACGATGCGCTGAATCGGGGTGCCGCACCGCGGACAGGGTTTGCCGAACTTCCCGTGGGCGGCCATCGCCGGATGGAACGCGGTGACCTTTTTCGGGAAGCCCCCGCCCGCCTCGGCCTGCAGACGCTCGGTCCATGCGCGCAGCGAGGTCCGGGTGGCTTCGTACAGGCGGCGGAGTTCTCCGGTCGACAGCCGGCGCGTGAGGCGCACCGGCGAGAGGCCCGCCGCGAGCAGAATCTCGTCGGAGTGCGCATTGCCGATGCCGCTCAGGATCCGGGGATCGGTGAGCGCCCGCTTGAGGGTGCGGTTCTCGCGCACGAGCGCGGCCCGAAACCCGGGGAAGTCGACCTCCAGGGGTTCGACGCCTCCGGGGTCGAGCCGCCGCAGGGCCTGGTCCCCGTGCACCACCCACATCGACATCCTCTTCTTCGTGCTGGCCTCGGTCAGGATCAGAGTGCCGTTGGGGAAGTCCAGGGCTCCAGCCGCGCGCTTCCCGGGCAGGCGTGCCCCGGCGTCCCGCCACTGGAAGCGCCCCGCGATCATGAGGTGGATGACGGCGTGCAGGTCGCCGTCCAGGTGCAGCGCGATGCGCTTGCCGATGCGCCCGATGGCGCGCACGCGTTTGCCTACGAGTTCCGACACCGGGGGATCGAAGGTCTTGAGCAGTGACGGCGAGCGCAGCCGGACGCGCTCGATCGGCTGTCCGGTGATGCGGGCGTCGAGCGCGTTCACGTACAGGCAGACTTCGGGAAGTTCGGGCATGCCGAAAGATCGATGCTGCGGACGGCGGGGCGCCAGTGGGGAAGGTGCGCCGCGACGTGCCACCGGCTACCGTCATGGTCGGCGCGCGCCGCCGGCACCGGACCTGTGAGCCGGGCCTCGAGCGGCGACGGGCGCTATCCCGTCCAACCCTTCCCCATGCAGGCGGGCGACCCACCATGAACCGTTATCTGCGCGTACCCGCGACCCTCCGGGCCCTCCTGGCGGCGCCGTTGCTGGCGTCTCTGTCCGCGGCCGTCATCCTCCCGGGTTCAACCGCCGTTCGGGCCCAGGAACCCGCGACCCGGCTTGTGATTCTCGGAACCGGAACGCCCATCGCCGACCCGGATCGGTTCGGGCCCTCGGTCGCGGTGGTGGTCGGAGAGGAGTCCTACCTGGTGGACGCCGGAGCGGGGGTCGTGCGGCGGGCGGCCGCGGCGGCCCGGAACGGCATCGCCGCCCTGGCGCCATCGAACCTCAAGCGGGTCTTCATCACGCACCTGCACAGCGATCACACGGTCGGGCTCCCGGACCTGATGTTCACCCCCTGGCAGAACGGCCGAAACATGCCCGTCGAAGTGTACGGACCACCCGGTACGCTGCGCATGACCACGAAGATCGAGGAGGCATGGGTCGAGGACGTCCACATGCGCCTCTTCGGCCTCGAGGGCCGCACAGCCCACAACTACCGCGCCCTGACGCGGGAGATCGAGGCGGGAACGGTCTACGACGACGGCACCGTGCGCGTGGACGCCATCCCCGTCCAGCACACCAGCTGGCCCGTCTCCTTCGGATACCGCTTTGTCACCCCGGACCGCACCATCGTCATCTCGGGGGACGCCCGCCCCAGTCCCTCGCTGGTCGAGGCTTGCAACGGCTGCGACGTGCTCGTCCACGAGGTGTACTCGCGGGACTTCTACGACCGGCACCGCAACCAGATCTACCACGCGGCGGCGCACACCTCGACCGCCGAGGTGGCCGCGCTGGCGATGGAGGCCCGTCCCGGGCTGCTGGTGCTCTACCACCAGCTCTACCGCTCCGCCACCGACGAGGACCTCATCCGCGAAGTACGCGAGGCCGGGTACACCGGGCGCGTGGTGTCGGCGGCGGACCTGGACGTGTACTGAGTGCCGCCCATGGACGATCTCCTGCCGATGGCACGGGTCTGGCATGAATCGTCGTCGCAGCGGCGCATGCCCGAGACGCGGTTGCCCTGAATTCCGGCGCCGGAATAACTTGGGCGGGTTGCCGGCCGCGCGCGGCGGGCAGCCCGCGATCATGCAGTCATGGATCTGACCGGAGTCGGAAAATGGTACGTTCGAGTCTGTTGATGGCGCTCGTGATCCTGGTCTCGGGCTGCGCTCGATGGGTTCCGGCCCGGGTCGGCGATGTTCCGGTCGGCACCGACGTTCGTCTGCGGCTGTCGGACGAGGGTGCCGCGCAGTTGGAGGAATTGACCGGGACGCGCCGGTCCGACGTCTCCGGACAGCTGCTGCAGTGGGACAGCGAAGTGATGGTCTCGGCCGCGCTCCAAGCTGCCGGAGCAGGTGCAAACAGCAGCAGTCTGCGCCAGCGCTTCGTGGTGGACCAGGAGGACATTCTCGGGGTGGATGTCAGGGAACTGGACCGCACACGCACCGGACTCTTCGTCGGCGGCGTCGCCGTGGTGGCAGGTTCGGCCATCGTGTGGGTGGTGTCGCAACTGGCCGGCGGCGGCACGGCGGCAACCAATCCCCCTCCCAACGCGCCCAGCGAGCCCTTCGTGCGCATTCGCATTCCCTGACCGGAGACCAACATGACACGCGCCGGTCTGATTCTGGCTCTTCTGTTGACGGCATCCGGCTGCGCCCGATGGGTGCCGGCCCAGCTGGGGACGGTCCCGCCCGGCACCGACGTCCGCCTGCGCCTCTCCGAGGAGGGCGCCGCGCAGCTCGAGGAGATGACGGGGGCGGGTGCCGCCGAGGTCACCGGAGAACTGCTCCAGTGGGAACCCGAAGTGCTGGTGTCCACCGTGCTCGCGCCCACGGGCGCGCGCGTCGACCCGGGGCTGCGCCAGCGCCTGGTCGTGGATCCCGCCAACGTCGTCGGCATCGACGTGCGCGAGGTCGACCGCACCCGCACGGGGTTTCTCGTGGGTGGCGTCGTCGCGGTCGCGGGGTCGGCGGTCGTCTGGGCGATCGTCAACATCGTCCGGGGCAGCGAAGGCGCACCCACCACACCGCCGACGGACGGCCCCCAGGAACCCTTCGTACGGCTGCGCTTCCCCTAGTTCGCAGCTAATACGCCCGGCCGGGCGCAGGCCACGCCTGTGTTAGGTCACGCGCGACCCCCGGCGCACCCTGAACGGCTGCTGCCGCTCGCGGGTACGCCGGGGGTCGGCGGCGATGTCAGCTACCGCCCTGGTAGTGGGGGTTGCCGGCGATCTCTTCGGATGAGACGGGCCAGCGCCGGTTTGTCCCCAGCTGCTTCGTCACCTCGTCCCACTGCCACGGCTTGATGTCGTAGTAGCGGTGGTCCTGGAGCCGCCGCCCTTCGATCATGAACTCGAGTCTGCGCTCGTAGATGATCTGTTGGTGGACTTCGGCAATGTCCATGCTCATGAACGGCGGCAGATCCCAGTTGGCGCGCACCATGTTGATCTGGTTGACCGCCTCCTGGTAGTTGCCTGCCAACAGGTGGCCCTCCGCCAGAATCAGCCGCGCCTCCTGCCAGCGGCTGACGGGAAGATCCGCGTCGAGCCCCTGATACTTGAAGAACCGGTGCACGTCGCCCGTATGGGGCGGCGGCGCACGGAGCTCGGGCGGACCGACGCGCGTCCCCACGCGCGGATCCACCATGCCGGTCACCGGGTCCTCGATGGCCACGTTGCGCGGATCGATGATCACGCCCGTGATCGACTGGTGGTACGTGTTGAGGCTGTTCAGCGAGCCCGGTTGCTGGTAGCGGCACGCGAAGTAGAAGTCGGGCTTGACCGCGAGCGCCGCCTCGGCCGCCTGCATGGCGGCCGCCACCTGGGACATGTCTCTGCCGCGCTCGAAGAAGAGCGACCTGTGGACCCGGGCCTTGGTGGCGAGGGCCGCCGCCCGCAGGTCCGGGTTGCTCGTCTGCGCCACCTGGTCGAGCGCGGAAAGCGTCTGCTCGAGCACGACATCGGGCGCCAGCGGCGCCTCGCCGTTGAAGGGCACCTCCTTGAAGTGATCGGCCAGAGTGATGCGCGCGAAGGCTTCCCAGAAGATGCCGCGCACGATGGTTGTGTCCGCCGGGTTCGACTCCTGCAACCTCCTGATGGCCTCCTCTGCGATCCATCGGGCGGACGACAGAGAGTTCCAGACCGCGTTCTGGGTCGTGTTGAACCCCTCCATGTGACCCCACATGTGGAGTTCGGTGAATGTGAAGCTCGATATGAACGTTACATCGTCGGACTGCAGGGCGTTGGCCGCGACCGTGCCGTCATATGCGTCGCAGACCACGCCCTCGGGCGTGGCGGCCAGCGCCGGAACCAGGTTCGGGTCCTCCAGGTCGGCAAGCGTGAGGCTTCCCGGGTTGTCGACGCTGAACAGGTCACCACATCCCGCTGCGATCAGTACGGTGAATGACAATGCTCCCAATCTCAATATGCGCATCCGCATGACTATCTCCCTTGCTTCAGAAATCCGCTCATCGCCATTGGCGATCGATTCGATACCCATCGCACACCCGCATCCTAGAACGTCGCCTGGAAGCGAATGCCGTAGCGTCTGGGGCTCGGCGGCTGACCGTAGTCGGAGTTCATGCCGAATGCGTTATAGGGTCCACCGGCCCGGGCATCGGGAATTCCGTGATAGGGGGTCAGGGGATCAGACATGCAGACGTCCACGGGGCACTTGTTCCAGAGGAACAGGTTGGTCGCCGACAGCCTGACCACCAGGGAATTCATGCCCGCGAGCGAAGTCACGAAGCTCTCCGGGACGTTGTAGTTGAAGGAGAGGTCGGCGAAGCGCAGGAAATCGGCCCTGAAGAGGTAGCTGGAGATCATCGAGGGATGCTGGTTGCCGAAGTTCTCCGCGACCCGCTGGCGTTCCGCCACCGAGGTGTTCGGATCGTCCAGGATGGCCTCGAATTCGGCCACGCGCGGTGAATTCCGGGTAAAGGCATCCTGAATGACCGACACCTCCGAGAACATGTGATAGTCGTACGCCCCGGTGAAGGTGGCGTTGACGCTCAGGCCGCCGGGGAGGTCGAGCGACGTGAGGAAGCTCCCCGTCCAGAGCGGGATGGGGCGTCCCACGTATTCCAGCGAATCGCCGCCCGCGGCATTCTTGAGCTTGTTGGGCGTGATCTGGTTCAGCCTCGTGAGCTGCTCGATGGGCACCGCTACGGTGTAGGGGTTGCTGGGATCGGGCACCGGAGCGATCCACGCGCCGGGAGTGAACCCTTCCTTCATCGTGGGATAATACCGGCCGGCGCTGGTACCGCCCTGGATGTGAACCCGGTAGGGAGGCACGCCGCCCATGTCGAGGATCTCGGAGTCGTTCAGGGCCACCTGGAAGGTGGTCGACCATCTCAGGCTGGGACGCCGGACCCAGGTCACGTCCAGCGAAGATTCGAACCCCTGGTTGCGGATCTTGCCGACGTTGGAAACCACCGGCTGGAGGAATCCGGTCGACGCCGCGGACGGCACGGGCAGGAGCGCGTCGCTGGTGGTCGCGTTGTAGTACACCACGTCCAGCCCCACCCGGCCATCGAGGAAGCCGAACTCGGTCCCGAATTCCCACTCCAGGGTGCGCTCGGGCTTCAGGTCCGGGTTTCCGGGGTTGCCGGTTCTCACGATGGAGAGGTTGTCCACGCCGATGCCGGGCACCCACGTCTGGGTGGCGTCGAACGCGCCGGGCTGCAGCCCCGCCGCGCCCAGCGCCGCCCGCACCCGGAACTGGTCCCAGCTCTGGAACGGCCAGAAGTCATGCTCCGACACGACCCAGGACGCACCGCCCTTGGGGTACACCTGGAAGGCGAAGTTCTCACCGAAGGCCGAGTTGCCGTCCACGCGCAGACCGGCGTTCAGGAAGAGACGGTTCCACAGCCCGACTTCCTCCTGGGCGTACACGCCGGCGTTGATGACCTCCTGGAAGGTCTCGTTCGGCGGCAGGAGCTGCGATCCGGCCGGCAGGGTCGCGAGCTGGCGCAGCGGAAAGTCCCGAACCCCCAGCGTCCTGAACCACTCCTCCTCCCAGAAGCTCTGGCCGCCCACCAGCAGGGTGGAGGTCAGGTTCTCGCTGAAATCGCGGCTCCAGGACGTCTTGAAGTCCAGCGTCGTAGCCGTGCGCTCGGAGGTGCGCACCAGCCGCTCGCCCTGCTCGTGATAGATGTTGAGGCCCTTGTTGACGTGCTCGATGTACTCCTCGGTCATCCGGTCCCGGCCCATGATGAGCTCGGAGCGAATGCCGTTGCCCCAGTCGTAGGTCAGGGCCCCGCTGAGCGTCACGCGCTGCTCGTCCTGGTTGGACGTCACGCTGGCGATGGGGTCGCTGTCCAGCGGCAGGAAGTGCTCGCTCGGAGAGAGCGGGCCGTTGTACCCATGGGGCGGCGGCCACGCGATCTCGTAGGCGTTGACGCCGTAGCGCCCGCCATACGGGAAGCGCGGCGCCGGATTCCGGGGCGTCGCCAGGAAGAAGCCCCAGAGGTATCCGCTGCCCCAGTTGAGCCCGTTCTGTCCGGGCTGGCGCCGGTCGCTGAAGACCGTGTTCATGTCCACGCGAATGCCGAGCCTCTCGGTCGCCTGCACCGTGAGATTGGCGCGCAGGTTGGCGTCCATGGTTCCCTGGAAGTCGCGGTACTCGCGGCCCATCTGCCCGACCTCGTCGCGGAGACGGCCGGAGGCGAAATACTGCACGGTGGAGGTCCCGCCCCGCACGTCCGCGTTGAAGTCCATGACCGAACCCCAGCCGCCGAGGTAGTCGAGGACGGGCTTGCCGAGGGTCTGCAACTGCTTGGTGTCGAAGTTGTAGCCCCAGACTCCCTTCAGGCGGGCTTCCGGAATCCTCGTGCCGTCGAAGCCGGTCCCGAAGGTCCACACCGGATCGCCGGCGCTCCCGCGCTTGGTGATGATCTGGATCACCCCGCTCGAGGCCTCGGTGCCGTAGAGGGTCGCCGCCGCCGCGCCCTTGATGATCTCGATGCGCTCGATGTCGTTGGGGTTCAGCCGGTCGAGCGAGGTGGCCTGGCGGGCGCCGCCCACCTTGCTGTAGTTGGAGTCGATGCGCACTCCGTCGACGTAGATGAGCGGGGCGCTCCGCTGCGTGAGGCTGACCGCTCCGCGCAGGAGGATCTGGCTCGAGGTCCCCACGTTGGGAGCGATCCCGGGCACCATCCCGGCGACACGCCCCGAGAGCGCCTCGGTGATGTTGGACACGGGCGCGGAATTGATGGTTTCGGCGCCCAGCGTCTCGACGGTCTGGCCCAGCCGCCGCCGTTCGGTGACGACTCCGGTGCCGGTCACGATCACCTCGTCCAGGGCGATCGCCTCGGATTCCATCTGGATGTCCAGGTTCACGGTCTCATCGGCGACCACGGTGACGTCCCGGGTCTCGGTCCCGTAACCGATGTAGCGGATCTCCAGAACGTGGTTGCCGGCCGGAATGCCCAGCAGGACGAAACGGCCGTTGGCATTGGTGACGTTGCCGACGCCCTCGGCGGCGATGCTCACCTGCGCACCCGCCAGCGGCAGCCCGGTGCCCACCTCCTGGACCGAGCCGGTGACGGTGCCGGTCTGGGCGGACAACGGAGCGGCAATCATGGCCATGGCGCAGACGGCGCCGGTTAAGGTGAAGACCTTACGAAGGATTTTCATGCTTCCACCTCCTGCTTGGGGGAACGGCATCGATCCTGCTCCCGGGAATCCGCCCTGGATTCCCCGGGTTCTGTGAGGTCCTCGGGCGCACAGCCCTCGGCCTCCGAACTAACACATGGCGCAGTTCTCGTTGTTGATGGCGCCCAGGCGCTCGAGCAGAGCGATCGTCGCCGGAAAAGGGCGGACATTGTAGCTCGGACTGTTGGCCATGTCGACGGTCGTCTGGCCGAGTCGCGTCACCGCATGCACGTCGGCGCCGCGCTCGATCAGGTAGAGGATGACTTCGTTGTCACCGCGTGAAGCGGCGTTGTGGAGCGGCGTGCGGGCGTCCAGATCCCGGGCGTTCACGTCGGCGCCCAGCTCCTCGACGAGATACCTCACGGCCGGGAGCCATCCGCCCGGCACGTACCGGTGTTCGTTCGCGGCGCGCTGGTCGTAGCCCACGCCCGTGGCGGCGTGGATGGGATACATGGCGGCGCCTCCGGGAGGAACGGGCGGAATGCCGCTTTCGTCCACGGCGGCCGAGTAGTCCGCAGCCACCGGTGCAACCTCCGCGCCCGCCGGCTTCCGGCTGGGGATGCCCGGGTCCGCCCCGTAGGCCACCAGCAGCTTCATCGCGGCGACGTCGACACCGAGCGCGGCGCGGAAGAAGGGCGTGGTTCCCTCGAGGTTCGCGCTGACGAGACGCTGGTGGGCCCACCACAGGTCCCTGCTGAGCCGCGCGTCGGGATCCGCTCCCGCGAGCAGCAACTCTTCCATCACGTGGAGGTAGTCGGCCTGCTGGGCCTCGTGGGCGCGCGGCTGAGGATAGAAGGAGGTGCCGGCCCACTGCACGTTGATCACGGCGAACAGGGGCGTCGCGCCCGGGTCGCTGGCGACGTTGGGATCGCCTCCGCGCTCGAGGAGATGGAGCCCCAGGTCGAAGCGCCCGTTCAACATGGCGATCAGCAGCGCGCTGGTTCCGTCTCCGCTGGTCTGGTCGATGTCCGCGCCCCCGTCCAGAAGCGCGTCCACGGCCTCCAAGTGCCCGGCGCGTGCCGCGTGCAGAAGCGGGGTGAGGCCGCCCCACTTGCCTACCAGGGCCGGCTGGCCCGGCGGGGGGTTGGTCGATATCGGCGAGATGCCCTGCACCTCGCCGTCCAGGATCAGCACATCGCCCCTGCGCTGCACTTCGCGCGCGGCCTCGATGGCCACCGCCACCTGGCCGGGCGTGGGGCGCTCGCCCTCGTCGACCGGTCCCCAGGGGTCCGCGCGCGGGTCGTTCTCCAGCCAGTCGGGGCGGAACTGGGCCAGCACCTCATACAGCCTGTGCTGCGCGGCGACATCCACGGCCGCCCGCCGATCGACATCCTCTACCACCGACTCGGACAGCGAAACATCCGCTCCCAGTTCGAGAAGCGTGCGGATGGCCTGCGCCCGGTTCCGGGCGGCCGCGAAGATCAGCGGGGTCTGCTTCCACTCCCGTTCGCGGGCGTTCAGGTCGGCGCCGGCATCGGCCAGCAGCCGTATCGCTTCCCGGCTCCCCGACTCGGCGGCCAGATGGAGCGCGGTCACCCCGCTGTTGGTGGTCGTGGCGTGCACGCCGGCTCCCGCCGCGAGCAGCGCCTCCACGACCCCGGCGCCTCCGGCACGGCTCGCGAGGTGGAGAGGGGTATAGCGCCCGATCCGGGTTCCCGCCTCGACGTTGGCTCCGGCGGTGACGAGCAGCCGCGCCATCTCGACGTCGCCGTTACGCGCGGCCCAGTGGAGGGCGGTCATTCCGTCGCCCTGGGCCTCGTTGGCATCGGCCCCCTGCTCCAGCAGCGCGCGAACGGCCTCGAGGTCGCCCCGCATGGCCGCATCGGCTACGGGACCCCTCGCGGCCGGACCGGCAAGCGCCAGGGCGATAATCGCCAGGGCGGCGGTGGGGTTCACGAGCACGCCCCTATCGGCTCGACGACTGCGCCGCGGCCACGGCGGCGCCGGGATACCCCAGCGCGAACTCGCCCGTGCTGTCGCCGAAGCTGTCCATGTCCTCGTGCCCCAGCCTGTGCAGCAGGCTGAGGAAGACGTTCGCCATGGGGGTGCCGTCCGGGGCCTTCAGGTGGACGTCGCCCTCAAGCAGGCCGTTGCCGTGGCCCATCAGGATGAGCGGGCAGCGCCGGTGGTTGTGGACGTTGCCGTCGGCCATCGGCGAACCCCACACGATCACCGACTTGTCGAGCAGGTTCGCGTCTCCCTCCATGCTCGCCTGCAGCTTCTCCAGGAAGTACGGCAGCGGGCTCATGCGGTACTGCGCGATCTGGTTGAAGTCCAGGATGGCCTCTTCGCTGTTGCCGTGGTGCGAGGCCGGATGGAACGGCGTGGTGGTGCCGCTTTCCGGGTGAATCCGGTTCGAGGCGTCGCGGCCCATCTTGAAGGACACGACCCGCGTCATGTCGGTCTGGAAGGCCAGTACCTGCAGGTCGAACATCAGCTCCATGTGCTCGGCGAAGGAATCGGGCACGCCCGCCGGGGCCTCCGGCAGCTCCCGCTGCTCGCCGCTCGAGTTGAACTCCTCCACCTTCTGAATGCGGCGCTCCACCTCGCGCACGTTGTCCAGGTACCGGTCCAGCCGGTTCCGGTCCTCGGTACCCACCCGGGCCCGGAGCGTCGCAACCTCGTCCACAATCCAGTCGAGGATGCTCTGGTTGGTACGCCTGCGGACCGCCCGCTCCTCGTTGCTTCCGCCGGCGCCGAAAAGAAGATCGAACGCAGCGCGCGGATCGCGGATCATCGGCAGCGGCTCGGTCGGCGACGCCCAACTGATCGCGTCCGTGTATGCGCAATGGTAGTTGTACCAGCAGCCGCCGCCCTGCCCCAGGTTCTCGATGCAGAGCTGCAGCGACGGGAGCGCGGTGTCCTGCCCGAACCGGCGTGCCTGCAACTGGTCGAGGGAGACGCCCACGTAGATGTCCGATCCCTGCGTCTGCTTGGGATGGCACTGGGTAAGGAAGACCGCCGTCGACCGGAAATGGTCGCCGCCGATCTCGTTGGGCTCGTAGGCCTCGGCCATGCGCACGTCGGTGTTGCTGATGATGGTGAGGTAGTCCTGAAAGCGTTCGAGCGGCTTGAGCACGTTCGCATCCGTCATGCGGAAGTTTCGCCCGATCGTCTCGGGTGCGAACAAATGCTGGCTCGCGCCCCACTCGCTGCACCCCGGCACCCCGTGCACCTCCTCGATGCACACCAGGCGGGTGCGGTCCTCGAGCGCGGCCGCCGCGCGTCCCCAGCGGCCCGGTCCGGCCGGCATCATCGCGTCCAGGAGGGGCAGTGCCACCGTGGCTCCCATCCCGCGCACGAAGGTGCGGCGGGGAATGTGCGCGCCCGTGATGAAACTGGTCGTCATCGTCGTGCTCCCTCTGCTCTATCGTGGCGCCCCGGGGCACGAGCCCCGTGGCATGTACTCAATCGTCATGTCCGCGCTCGACCCCGTCCGTGGCCGCAGCCCCGATGTCCTGCCTGCTGCGGAAGGCATCGCTCTGCACGACGCCGAGGACGAAGGATGAGATTCTGTAGTCGTTGCTCTCGGCCTCCCGCGCGATGGCGCGTATGGTCGGCCCGTCGTAGTACTCGACGCGACGCCCGAGGGCGTACGCCAGCAGGTTCATGGTGAAGGTGCGCACAAGCGGGATCGGGCGCTCCAGGAGCGCGTCCGCGAGCTGCACCGAGTTGGTGAGATCGGTGCCGTCGTAGAGCTGGCCCCGGGCGTCGAGAGGGGATCCGCTCTCGCGTATCCGCCATTCCCCGGTTACGCCGAAGTTCTCCAGCGCCACCCCGATGGGATCCATGAACTGATGGCAGGCGGCGCACACCGGGTTCCGCCGATGGATCTCCAGCCGCTCGCGCGTGGTGAGCAGCCGGCCCTCCCCTTCGTCCTCCGTCTCTTCCAGAGCGGGCACGTCGGGGGGAGGCGGCGGGGGCGGCGCGTCCAGCAGCACCTCCATCACCCACTTGCCGCGCAGCACCGGAGAGGTCCGCGTGCCCATCGACGTAGACATCAGCACGCTGCCGTGCCCCAGCAACCCCTGGCGCAGCATTCCCTCGGGATAGTCGACGCGGCGGAAGTTCTCCCCGACCACGCCCCTGATGCCGTAGTGCTCCGCCAGGCGCTGGTTCATGAAGCTGTAGTCGGCGCCGTAGAGTTCCAGCAGGCTCCGGTCCTCGCGAACCAGGTGATCGAAGAACAGCTCGGTCTCGCGCCGCATGGCGGCCTTGAGCTGCTCGTTGAAGTGCGGGAACCAGAAGGCGTCCGGCTGCACCCTTTCGAGATCCTGAAGCCTGAGCCATTGCGTGGCGAAACGGGTGGCGAGGCTCTCGGAGCGCGGATCGGCCAGCATGCGGCGGACCTGTTGTTCCAGGACGCGCGGATCCGAGAGCCGGTCACCGCTCGCGAGCGAAACCAGTTCGTCGTCCGGCTGCGTTCCCCAGAGGAAGTAGGACAGCCTGGAGGCGAGGGCGAGGTCGCTGATGAGGTAGCTGCCGCCGGCATCGAGCTCGTTCTCCGGGGCTTCCTCGATCCGGAACACGAAGTGCGGGCTTGCCAGGATCGCCTCCAGGACGGTGCGCACGCCGGTTTCGAATCCCCCCTCGGCGGCCCCCACGTCGTAGAACGACATCAGGCCGGCTAGATCGGAATCGGTGAGCGGCCGGCGATAGGCCTGCCGGGCGAGCCTGGCGGCGATCTCCCGCGCACAGGACCGTTCGGCCTCGGACGACGTCGGCCGGCAGGTGAAGATCCGCTGCCGGCTCGGGGTCTCGGATACGCCCTGCGGATCCAGGGGCCCGCGGATGCTCAGGTCTCTCAGGTGGGTGAGGACAACGAACCCCGTCCCGATGCGGAACCGGACGCCAGCGTTGGACCAGCCGAAGGGCTCCTGCAGATCGGCGTAGGGCCCGTCCTGCTTCCTGATGAACGCCGCCGCGACCCGACGCTGGCCCGCGCTGACGAAGATGGGGTCGGTGAACTGATTCCAGTTCGGCCCGAAGTCCGCGTCCCGGCGCAGCTCCTCCACCGGAACCAGGGCGACCCGCTCCCCGTCGATGGAGATGTCCATTTCGGCGAAGCGCTCATGGTCCCCCGCCCAGAACGACATCTCGAAGACGTACTCGCCGTCGGCGGGGAAATGGTGATCGACCACGATGCCGCCGCGGGTGCCGTAGGGCGCGCCCTCCACATGGTCCCACTCGTGCTGGGACTGGTAGGTCGAGACGAGGTAGGTCTTGGAGTCCGAGGTCGCGCCGGGATGGCCCAGCACCAGGCGGCTGACGTCGTTGGCGGCGTTCAGGTACGAGTTGAGGAGCGTGGGCGACAGCGGCTGCGAGACCGCCATGTGGTCGAAGTTCCCAAGATAGAGATCCGGGGGAAGCCACTGGCTGGCGTCGACGGTGATGCCGAAGAGATCCTGGACGGCCTGCTCGTACTCCGCGCGGTTGAGCCGCTGGAAGCTGCGGTTGCCCGGGTTGGGATTGGCGGCCGCATAGTCGTCGATCGTCTGCTCGAGCGTCTCGACGAGCGTGAGCAGCGTGTCCCCGCCGGGACGGGGTATTCCGGGCGGAGGCATCATCCCGGTGCGCAGCTTCGCGATCATGCGCTCCGCCGTCTCCCAGTCCTCCCAGGCGGCGGTCACGTCGAAACTCTGGACCGTCATGTTGCCGGTCATCATGGCGTCGTTGTGGCAGACGAAGCAGTACTGGCGAACGACGGCGTTGAGCGCTTCGGACGGGGGCGTGCCGGGGCGGGCGTACGGACCCCGTGAGGCGTCCGGACGATGGTTTGTCGCGAATGCGGGAGCGGCGTCACGGGCCTCCCCTGCGAACGTCGGTGCGCGCGCTCCGTCATGGCCCACGAAGAGGACCATGCCCAGGAGCGAGATTCCCGGAAGGAGAACTCTCACAAACACCTCCGCCTGCAGGCCGCTGCGAGGGGACGCACTGGTGCCGCCGGGACACACGGGTCCCGGACATGACACCGCCTCAACCTACGCCCCGGGGCTTCCCGCTGGCAAGCGCGGTGATGCCGGCGCTGGCCCCCCTACCGGGGAATGATCGGCAGCGTGATGTGCGACGGATACCGGGCGTTGTGGTAGACGGTCTGATTGGCGGTCTGGACCTCCGTTTCGAGGTGGACCGGGCCGCCGGTGTTCGGGTTGCGGTCGTACTTGGGGAAGTTGCTGCTCGAGATCTCGACCCGGATCTGGTGGCCTTCCCTGAAGAGGTTGCTGGTCGCCCACAGGTCGATGTTGAACTCGTACACCGTCCCCGGTTCCAGCAGCTCGAAGTCCGTGAAGTCCGGGTTGCTGTGATACCGTGCCCGCAGGATGCCGTCCGCGATGTTGATTTCCTTTCCGTCCGGATGGACGTCGACCAGCATCGCCGTGAAGTCGGTGTCGGTCGCGGAACTCGACGCGTACACGGTGGCCGTGATCGGACCCGTGACCTCCACCGCCTCCTCGAGGGGCGGCGTGGTGAACACCAGAATGTCGTCGCGCTCCGCGATGTCCGCGCGGTCGAAGGGCCCGGGAGGTGTGGGGCCGAACATGAGGTTGCCGCCGCGTGTCGGCACCGGCTCCATGGGGTCGTACACGAACTCGTCGGCCGGATCGGACGCTCCCGGCATGTCCGTGCTCAGGGTGCCGTCGCCCGAGGAGCCGTTCGCATTGCCCCCGCTGTGGAAGTAGTAGTTCGTGTACTGGGTGCGGGCGATGGGCCACTCGTTCTCGGAGCGCCAGACGTTCTCGCCCATGATGAAGATCCGCACCGGCGGCTCGTCCAGATAGCCGTTGTCGACGCCCTTAAGCAGGGCATCGAACCACTTCACGTGCAGGCTGTCGAAGTCGACGGTGGCGTCCGGCCCGAAGTCGATCCCGTCGTACACGAAGTTGGGCACGCTGGCGTGGGGCCAGGGACCGATGAGCAGCTTCTGGTTCTCGCGCGCGTACTCGGTGCGCCCCTTCTCGACCATGCCGGTGTAGCTGACCAGGGTTCCGTCCAGGAAGACGTCGTACCAACCGCCGATATTGAGCGAGGCCGCGGCGAAATCTTCCAGGCGCGCCTCCGAGTCCAGCACTTCCCAGTAGGCGTCGTAGGTCGGATGCATCACGAAGTCGCGCCACCAGGGATTGTCCTGCCCCGTCGCCGCGCCCATCTCCAGCAGCGGCATGGTCCAGAGCACCTGGTCCCAGTCGGGGTTGCCCGCCTGGCCGGTGCGCCCGCCCATCCCCGAGGCCCAGCCGATGCGCGAGCCGAGCGCGAGCGCGCCGCCCGGATAAGCCGTGTCGAAGTAGTAGTTGAAGGGGGTCACCCGGGGGGCCATCGCCTTCAGGTAGGGCGACCTGAACTCGGCGCCCTTCCACTGCGTGGTGGCGAGGTAGGAGTTGCCGTGGGTGCCCACCTGCCCGTCCGACCACGCCTGCCGGCCGATCCAGTTCTGGGTGTCGTGGCTGTCGTTGGCTTCCGCCAGGTAGGGATACCAGCTCCCTTCGGAGTCGAAGCGACCTCGCACGTTCTGGTGGACATAGACGTATCCGCGTTCCGCCCAGAGCAGGCCTTCCTCCCAGGAGGCTGCGTCCGACCCGTTGTCGTAGGGGTCGCGAATCAGCAGCGCGGGATGGCGCCCCGGCGCGGCCGGACGATACACGTCCGTCGAGAGGAGCGTCCCGTCCCGCATCGGCACCATGAGATTGTGGTGCACGATGGCGGACTCTCCGGCCCGGAATTCTCCCGAGTGGAGCTCCTGCGCCTCCAGCGGCGGCGCGTAAACGGCGAGCATCAGGGCGATGCCGGTTGCGAAGATTCGGGTGGCGGTGCGCGACTCCATGAAGGTCTCCTTTAGAGGGGTGGTATTCCCTTCCGCCTGGCTTGCGAACGCATGTCCGCGGGGATCTGCGAACGCGTGTCTGTGGGTACCGGTCCGGCCGAGGCCGAGCCGGCGAACATCAGCTTCCGTCGGTCTCCCCGGTCGCCTCGTGGATGGCGGCCACGGTGAGATCGGCGATCCAGTCCACGAGCTCGCTTCCGAGGGCCAGGGTGCGGGGTATGGGCGCCAGGTCGACGCCGTTGATGGAGAAATGTCCCGCGCGGATGCGCTGCTCCATTCGTACCGTGGTGGGATCCGTGAGCATCATGATGGAGGTGGCGCTGAACTCGTCGTGCAGGCCGGGGTCCTGCATCACCTCGTTGATGCCCCTTTCGCGCAGCCACTGCTGGCGGTCCACCCAGTTGTAGTACTCGGGGATGTGGTGGATGCCGGTCTTGCCGTCGGTCCACTTGGCCGAGAGCTCCTCCGCGACCTCCACCTGCGGTTGCTGGTTGCCTCCGCTGTCGCCGATCAGGACGATGTGTTCGAAGCCGTTGGCCCGCAGGGCGGTGGAAACGTCGGTGAGCACGGCCTTGAAGGTCTCGACTCTGACCCCGATGGTGCCCGGATAGCGGATGGTGCCGGGTTCCAGGTCGATCTCGCCCTCGGGCACGTACTTGATGATCGGGGCGATCAGGGCGTTGCCCAGCTTGCGCGCAACCGCCTCGGCGGTTTGCTGCAGGATGTAGTTGTGCTTGCCGCCGGCCAGGTAGGGGCCGTTCTCCTCAACCCCTCCCGTGGGCACGATGACGGTGGTCTTTCCGGAGCGGATCGCGTCGCGCACCTCCATGAAGGTGAGTTCCTCGATCCACACCGACTCCAGTGCGGCGATCGGCCTAGCAGCGTCGGGGTCGATCGGGTTTCCGCCGCTCCCGGGCCGGGGAGCCTGCTGCGCGTCGACCGCGTTCGGGAGAAGGAGCAGGCCGAGGGCGAACAGCTTCACAAACCGGGTCATCGATTCCTCCGGGATTTTGCGGGACTGCGGTCAGGGCGTGACCGGGGCGCATGCATCGGCACCGTAACCGGCGGCCCGATGCCACGCAAGGAATTCCCGGCCGGCTGTACGTCTCTCGCGGCCGGTAGCTTCTTACGCGTGAACGCGCAGGCCGGCGCGGGCGCGTCGAGGCATCGCGAGAGTTCGGCGCGCGCCCGCTAGCCGGACCTCCGGCGCCAGACCGCGAGCACCTCGGCTTCGCGCTCCGGAGCCAGTCCGGCGCCCATCGTCATCCGATCCTCCTCGGGAAGCTCCTTCCACCACTCGAGCGTTTCGGCCGCGGTGACCGCGAGCGGCCGATAGCGCAGGCCGGCAGCCATGCCGCGGGCTCGGCTCATCCGCGCGAAGCCCGCGGTCGGTCCCACGGGCGGCTGCCAGACCGGCAGGTCGCTCCATGGGCGGACGCCCTGCTCCCGCAGGAAGTCGAGGGTCACGAACGTGAGGCTCGAGGGCGTCGACGTCACCGCCTTGATCCCGTACAGGAACTCCTCCATGTGCAGGTCGCCCTCCGGTCCGATCACGTTGTAGACCCCTCTCGTTTCCTGTTCCAGCAGATGCACCATGAACTCGGCCAAGTCGCGCACGTCGATGTACTGGACGGGATCCATGGGGGTGTTGGGAGCGAGCACTTCGCCGCCCCGGTCCATGCGCGCGCACCAGTAGGTGAAGCGGTCGCTGCGGTCTCCGGGGCCGGCCACCAGGCCGGGGCGAACGATGGTGCAGCGATCCCCGAAGGCGGCCTGAAGCTCCTGTTCCGCCAGCGCCTTCATCGGCCCGTAGCCTTCCCATTCCTCCATCGGCAGGTCCGCCTGCCCCACCGGGGCATCCTCGTCGATGCCGATCTCCACCCGCGACATGTAGGCGGCCTGCGTGGAGATGAACAGATACTGATCCGTCCGGTCCACCAGCAGGCGGACGGTGGCGCGAACCTGGTCGGGCGTGTAGCCGGAGTTGTCGATGACGACGTCCCAGGTGCGGTTGCCCTCCAGGGACGAAAGGTCGCCGTCCCGGTCGCCGATGAGATTCTCCAGGCCGGCGAACCGGTCCTGGAACATGCGCGGCTGGCTGCGCCCGCGGTTGAACAGGGTGAGCTCGTGGCCCTGCGACAGGATGCGGTTCACCTGCCAGGGACCGATGAACCCGGTGCCTCCGAGGAGGAGGATCCGGGAAGCCCTGCGCGGCAGCCGGACCGCTTCGAGCCCATGCCCGTTGAGCGAGGCCGGGTACGCCAAGCCGAGGCTCAGCCCGCCGCCTGCGAGCGCCGACATGCGGAGGAAGTCGCGTCGATTGGTCGTCATGGTCCCACCTTTCCCCGTCAGATTGTGAATTGTGTCGGGCTGCCGGACAGGGCCCCTCTCTAGCAGCCTCCTCCATCGGTCGCGGGACGTCGCGCGCCGCGTCCGTCCTGCTTGTAGACCACGCCGTCCTTCATGACGAAGTCGATGTTCCGCAGCAGATCGATGTCCTCCAGCGGATCTCCGCGAACGGCCACCAGATCCGCGACCTTGCCCGCCTCCACGCTGCCGAGTTCGTTCGTGCGATGCAACACCTTCGCTGCTTCACGGGTGGCGGCGAGGATCGCGTCCGCCGGTGACATGCCCGCGTCCACCAGCAGGCGGAACTCCCCCGCGTTCTCGCCGTGCGGGAAGACGCCGGCGTCCGTGCCGAAGCCGATGTTTAAGCCTTCCCGGATCGCCAGCTGGATCGACTCCCGGAAATAGGGATAGATCTCCAGCGCCTTCAGGCCAGGCAGACCGGTGAGGGTTCCCGCCAGCGCCCGCTCGCGAACATCTTCGAAGGCCATCATGGTGGGTACCAGGTAGGTGCCGTGTTCGGCCATCAGCCGGACCGTCTCGTCGTCCAGCATGGACCCGTGCTCGATGGAGGTAACGCCGGCGCGAACGGCTGCCTTGATCCCTTCCAGGCCGTGTGCGTGGGCGGCTACCGTGCGCTCGGCCATGTTGGCGGTCTGAACCAGGACGACCATCTCCTCGTCCGTATACTGTTGCACACCAACCGCGTCTCCTTCGGACAACACGCCGCCCGTGGCGCAGAACTTGATAACGTCGGCGCCGTACTTGATCTGGTAGTTCACGGCCTCGCGCACGCGCTCGATCCCCTGGGCGATGCCTTGCTCGATTCCCGGCTCGTCGAAGACATCGGGACGATAGCCGTTGCTGTCGCAGTGTCCCCCGGTGATCCCGAGAGAGTACACGGCCGTGTACATCCGCGGCCCCGGCACCAGGCCTTCGTTGATTGCGTCACGCAACGCCACGTCGGCGAAGTTGTCGGCACCCACATTGCGCACGGTCGTGAAACCGGCCTCAAGCGTTATGCGCGCATTCATGACACCCACGATGGCAAGGTGCCCCGGCCAACGGCGCAGGCGGCTATCACGGCTGCCACTTCCGCTGGTCATGTGGGTGTGCAGGTCGATGAACCCCGGCATGACGGTGTGATCCGACAGATCGATGCGGGTCGCACCCGAGGGAACCGAAACGTTGTCACCGACGGCCTCCAGGCGGGTGCCGCGTACGAGAATGGTGACGTTCTCACGCACACTCCCATCCACGCCATCGATGAGGCGCCCGGCCACGACGGCAGTTACTTCAGTGCTGTCGGGCCGGGTGACCCGCTGGGCTTCGAGGCCCGGTGGAGCGGTGGCCCACACCGCCGTCAGCACCAGTGCCACCAACATCCCGATCCGGGCCGCCCGGGCTCCTTCCCTCTTACGCCGATTGAATACGATTCCCTGCTTCACCATGGTCCTCTCCTTGATTGTGATCACCGCCGGTTCAGGATGACCTGAGCGGCTCACGGGCGACTTTGCGCGCGCGTGCAGCTACGCGCATCGACTGCGCAGTCGGCGCTGGTCGGATGGTCCCTCCGGGGGGTGGCGTCGGACACCGGACGCGTGGGGTCGATTCCCGGGCCCTTGTACTGAACGCCTCCCTTGATGACGTGGATCACGTTGTTCTGTTGCAGCGCACTCATGTTACGAAGCGGGTTCCCGTTCACCACGATGATGTCGGCCAGCTTATCCGGTTCGATGGTGCCGAGGTCGTCGAACTCACTGTACAGCAGCGCCGGGTAGCGGGTCGCCATGCTGATGACCTTGATCGGCGGGATACCGTAGCGGACGAACAGGTCCATCTCCTGCCAGGTGGACTCGTAATGGAAGTTCATGGGGGTGCCCGAGTCCGTGCCGATCACCAGGCGGACCCCGTTCTCGTACAGTTGCCTCACCTTGGCGGGATGATGCCGGTTGGCGTCCTTGGCTCCGGAGAAGTAGTTGAGCCTGCTGAAATGGTCCAGCGAACCCCGGACATCCTCGTAGATGTCCGAGGGCAGATCGGACTTCAGCTGCTGGTTGTCCAGTCTTTCCGGGTATTCGGTGGTGATGTCGTAGACCTTGCTCACCAGAGAAGTGACCGACGCCACGATTCGGTTCTCCGCGATGAGACGCAGCGATTCCTCCGGGTAGAGGGGGTTCCTGCCCCCTCCCATGTGCTCGATGGAGCCCACTCCCATTTCGGCCGCCGCGCGCACTTCCCCGACCGATCCCGCGTGCACGGCCATGTGCAAGCCGGCCCGGTGGGCCTCGCCGGCGATGGCCATCCGTTCTGCCCGCGTGAGTTGGCCCAGTTGGATGACCTTGATGACGTCCACTCCGGCATCGATGAGCTGGCGCGCCTTTCTGGTGGCGTCCTCCGGGCCGTCCACTGTCCAGCGAACAAACGCCTGTGTCCGGTAGTCGTAGCCCGTGCCCCGAGGAACCGGCAGGCTCTTTTGCAGAAACGGTCCGGAGACGAAGAGCCGCGGGCCGACCATACGGCCCGAGTTGATCTCGTCGCGCACCCAGATCGCGTCTTCCAGCG
This sequence comes from Gammaproteobacteria bacterium, assembly GCA_028821195.1. GTDB lineage: Bacteria > Gemmatimonadota > Gemmatimonadetes > Longimicrobiales > Gaopeijiaceae > BD2-11. Next base: position 78,118 of record JAPPHB010000106.1, on the reverse strand, counting down.
GTGCCCCCAGGTCCCGTGCCGTGGTTACCCCGGCCATCAGCAACTGGCGGGCCGAGATTTCCATGATCTCCCGCCAGCGGCCCATGTAGCGCGGGAAGTACTCGTCGTAGACTCCATGGCCCACGACGATGAGATGGGCGTGAGCCTCGTTGAGCCCGGGCATCACCGTCAGCCCGTTCGCGTCGATCACTCGCGCGCCCGGCGGAATCCCGGTGTCCGAAACGGTTCCGACGTGAGTGATGCGGTCTCCCTCCACGAGAATGACCGAGTTCTGGATCGGGACTCCCTCCTGACCATCGATCAGCATGCCACCCACTATGGCGAGCTGGCCGGGAGCTTGGCCCTCGAGCGAGCAGGGAAAGCTCGAAACCAGAGCCACGGTCCCCATGCCCAGGAGCGCGCACGCTCGCAGATAGCCCTTCATGACCAGCCTCCCCCTGTTCGGGACGACATCATTGCGATGGACGCGGACGGCGGCAACGCGTAGCGCGGCCGGTTGATCAGTCCCGCCGCGCGTCGGCATCGGAGACGGGCCGCGTCGTTTCGATGCCGGGGCCTTTGTACTCGACACCACCCTTGATAACGTGGATCACGTTGTTCTGCTCGAGCGCGGCCATGTTTCTCAGGGGATTCCCGTTCACGACGATGATGTCCGCGAGCTTGCCCGGCTCTATCGTGCCGAGATCGTCGAACGCCCGGTACAGCAGCGCCGGGAACTTGGTCGCCATGCTGATGACCTTCATCGGCGGGATGCCGTACCGTACGAACAGGTCCATCTCCTGCCAGGTGGACTCGTAGTGGAAGTTCATGGGTGTACCCGAATCGGTGCCGATCACGAGGCGAATCCCGTTCTCGTACAGCTGCCTCACCTTGGCCGGGTGGTGGGCGTTCGAGTCCTTGGCTCCCGAGAAGTAGTTCAGCCTGCTGAAGAAGTCGAGCGACCTGCGCACATCCTCGTATATGTCCGGCGGAAGGTCGGCTGCGAGTTGCGGATTGTCCAGCCGCTCGGGATACTCGGTGGTGATGTCGTAGACCTTGCTGACCATGGAGGTCACCGAGGCCACGATGTTGTTGTCAGCCATCAGCCGGATGGTTTCCTCGGGATAGAGCGGATACGGACGTCCCCCCATGTGTTCGATGGAGTTGGCTCCCATCTCGGCGGCCTGCCCCACCTCCTCCACCGTGCTGGCGTGCACAGCGATATGGAGCCCCGCCTCCCGGGCAACTTCACTGATCGCCATCCGCTCCTCGCGGGTCAGCTGGCTCAGCTGAATGACCTTCAGAAGGTCGACCCCGGCGTCCACGAGCTGTCGGGCCTTTCGACGGGCGTCCTCGGCTCCGTCCACGGTCCAGCGGAAGAAGGCCTGGACCTGGGAGTCGTAGCTTGTGCCCCGCGCGGCCGGAAGGCTCTTCTGCAGGAACGGGCCCGACACGAACAGGCGGGGGCCAACCATGCGGCCGGCATTGATCTCGTCGCGGATGTACAGGGCGTCCTCCAGCGGAGCGCCGAGATCGCGCGCCGAGGTGATCCCGGCCATCAGCAGCTGATGCGCCGCGATCTCCATGATCTCACTCCAGCGGCCCATGTAGCGCGGAAAGTACTCGTCGTAGATGCCGTGGCCCACGATGAACAAGTGCGCGTGCGCCTCGTTGAGCCCCGGCATGACCGTGAGCCCGTTGGCATCGATGACCCTGGCACCGGCGGGGATCTCCGTATCGGATACCGTCCCGACATGCGTGATGCGGTCGCCTTCCACCAGCACCACCGAGTTCTGAATGGGTACGCCTTCCTGCCCGTCGATCAGGTAGCCGCCCACGATGGCCAGCCGGTTCGAGGATTGCGCCCCGAGGGCGTCGGGCGCCCCCTGAAGCACGAGGCCCAACAGGAGACCTGCCGCCAGCAACTGTCGTCCGCTCATCATTCTTTCCCTCCCTTGAAACTTGTCTCGCCCGCAGATCCCAGGCCGTACCAGGGCGATACCCAGGACGGATCCACGACCCCTGGCGACAAACGATTACTTGTATCTTACGCCGTCCTTGACAACCATCCGGACGTATCCCAGCACGTTGATATCGAAGAGCGGATTACCTTCCACCACGATAATGTCAGCCAGCTTGCCGGGTTCGATGGTTCCCAGATCTCTGCCCAGGCCCATGACTTCGGCGCCCGTTTTGGTCGACGCGGAGATTGCGGCCAGCGGGCTCATGCCGGAGTCCACGAGTGCCGAAATCTCCCTCCACGCGGCTTCCGTGTGGAAGTTCATGGGAGACCCCGAATCGGTGCCCATGGCGATGACGGCGCCGCCTTCGATGAACTGGCGGGCGGCGATCTCGGAGTTGCGAATCTGACGGGGTGTGGTGCGGAAGTACGAGTTCCTGTGGAAGTCCTCGAACGAGCGCTGAAACTCCCGGTACAGGTCGGGCGGCAGATCCTCCTTGAGCCGGGCGTCCTGCAGCCGTTCCGGGAACTCCAGGGTTGCGGGATAGACCCAGATCCGATGAGCGATGGTCTGGACAATGGGGATCCCCCGGTGCGCGATCTCCGCGATGAGGTCGTCGGAATAGGGTGGGTTGCCGCCCGATCCGGCGTGCTGGATGACGTCCGTTCCGGCCCTGATCGCCGCCCACATGTCCTCGGGCGCATAAAGGTGGGTGTGGACTTCGATGCCCCGCCGGTGCGCGGTCTCGACGACCGCTCGCATGTCTTCCTCGCTCATCCCGGCCCAGATCTTGATCAGGTCGACCCCCGCATCGATGAGGTCGTCCGTCTGTTCGGCAGCTTCCTCGGGAGAGGTGATGCGACGCTGGAACCAGGGCGGGAATTGCTGTCCCACGCGGGTGACCCAGGGCCCGCTGACCAGCATCCGAGGCCCTGGAAGCCGGCCTTCGTTGATGTCGTCGCGCACGTTCAGGATCTCGAGCGGGGCGCCCAGATCCACGGCCGTGGTGACACCCGCCATCAACAGCTGCCTGGCCGAGATGGCCATCATCTCTTCCCTGGCTCCATCGAGGATCGGCCACCACTCCGCGTACTCCCCGTGACCGAGGATCATCAGGTGAACGTGGAGATCGACGAGGCCGGGAAGCATTGTCATGCCCTCGGTATCGATGACCTCGGCCCCGGCGGGAATGTCGATCTGGCTGGCCGGTCCCACGGCGACGATGCGGTTGCCCTCGATGACGACCGCCGCGTGATGGATGGGAGCGGTCTCGTACCCGTCCAGGAGCATCCCGCCCACCAGTGCGATGGTGCCGGATCCCGTCTGCGCGGCCATCGCCTGCGGCAGGACCAGGCTCGCCAGCAGCCAGGCCGGGATACGGAAACTTCGACAACGCAGTTGCTTCATCTGACCGGTACCTCCTTGGTGTCTGCCTGGCTGGCTTCATCAACGACGCCGGGCCACACCGGCGGCCCCGCGACGGAGCCTGAGGGTGTGAACACCGGCGTCGCCGAACTGTCACGCCTGCGAGAACCGCAGCATCTGTCCTCCCGCCGCGGACGCTACACCATACGACCGCGGCCGGAGACGCGAAACTACATGCTTCCGCCTGCCTCGGGCGACACTCTTCCGGCTTCAATATGCCGGTCTCCCGCTACGTACACGTCGCACCCGAACATGGCGAAGTGGGTGTGGTTGGGCGCGATGCGGGACGAGTAGCCGAGCCCGGAATACCCTGCCCCGGCTCCCCCGAGTCCGTGCCCGAAGTTCATCCCGAGCGAATAGAGCAGGCTGCCCTCCTTGTTGTGGTGGTAATGGCCGACGTCGGCGGGCTCCGCCAGCTCGGTGTTCTCGTGCGTCCCCCACCCGAAATGGCTGATGCCGTAGGCTTCACGATCGTTGTAAGTCGCGAGAAGCGCCTCGAACTCGGCCGCACGCCTGCCTCCCTCGACGCTGGTGACATAGCCGCCCTCGAAGCGGAGGGTAACGCTCTCCTCAAGGACCTGGGGATGCAGATCGGTGATGATGTCACCGGGTTGCAGGACCAGCACCCCTTCCGCGCTGTCCTCGTTTGGCCCGCACGCCACGCAGCCATAGCCGAAGTTGTCCCAGCGGCCGGCCATGTCGGCGATGCCGTACTGAGCATGGCCCGGACGTCCCTCCATCGAGCACCGCCAGTCCGATCCGGCGTCGCTCACGACCCGGAGTTCGCCCCGGGTCTCGTCCAGCAACTGGGCGCCCCGAAGCGTGCGGTCCCGCCGCTCCGCGGTCGGGAAGTACCGCTGCTGGCGCGCCAGATCGTAACCGAGGGCAAGCCACCGGGTCTTGTGGCCCGGCCGGTTGATCGCCTCGAAGTCCGTGCGGTAGGGGTGGTCACCCACCTTGTCGCCGTACGCCGTGGACGCGCCCGGAAGGCCGATATCGTTCCCCAGATTCGACGTGATGAGGAGGTCCGCCTGGGCGTACGCGTCCCAGTGCCACCTGCTCAGCGCACTCTCGAACTCACCGTTGCTGTTGATTCTCGGGAAGACCGAGATGTGGGCTCCGCTCGCGCCGATCTCGCCTGCTGCCGTGAGCAGCGCCAGCAGGTAGTCGTGGTCGAAGACCATGGGCGTGGCCACGATGAAGGTCTCGTTCTCCCTCAGCAGATTCTGTTCGAGAATCCGCTTGCAGTGGGCCACAAGCGGCGAGGGCGGCTCGGGACGCGCGTTCAGGTCATCCGTGGTGGATACCAGTGGGTCGGCGGACGCGGGAACGGCCAGCAGCGAGGATCCTGCCCCCGCGGCCCCCACGACCTTGACGAATTTCCGACGTTTCATTTCCTACCTCCTCCTGCTGGATGGTTTACTGCTTGCTTCCAAGCGTTGGGTCGGACGGGTGTATGCCTCCGCTCTCAGTTGAACGGGGGCCGACCGGCCTGCAACTCGGCTATCGGCACATAGTCGAAATCGAATCCGAAGTGGCGCGGACCGATGATGTCGATGCCTGCCGGCGTCAGCCACTCATCGTGGCCGCGGACGCCCACCATCGCCACCTCCATTCCCATTGGATATCCGCCCAATCCCCCACCGGTGATTGCATGCCCGGTTTCTGGATCGAGGTTGAAGATGTAGTCCGGGGAAATCGCATCGAGCTCGCCATCGAGCCACGAGACGATGTTCTCGTTCTTGACGAAAATCTCGTAGGTGTGACCCTCGAATTCGTCCACCCCCGCCAGCTCTGCGTCCGTCCAGCTGAAGCCGCGGTCACCTCGCTGGTCGGATCTGGTGACGATGCCCTGGAACAGCTTGTATCCCCCGGTCAACTCGACCAGGGCGGCGACCGGGTCGTTCCCTTGCTCGCGGGCCTCGCGCACCGTGCGGCCGAACTCGATGGCCTCGGTGAGGGCTCCCTTGATGGTGCCGCGCCTCACTTCGTCGGCGGTCATGGGGTTCATGGCGATGGCGGCGCCCCCTCCGCTGCTCACGGCCACGCCGCGCGCGAGGTCCTCCGCCCGGTAGTCGTCCACGCCTTCGATGACCACCTGGTCACCCCAGCGCGTTACCAGCGCGGAAGGGGTCGAGGGAATCCCGACCAGCCACGGAATCTGCTGCTGGATCTCCGGGCGGGCCCGCACCGACAGACAGGCGTCCACCAGCGGAAGGCCCATCTCGGCGGCCAGCAGGAGGGCGGAGCGCGTCGCGCCCGCGGATTCGAGCCGCAGAACGGCGTTGAACTCCACACCCATGTGATCGGCCAGAAGCTCGACCGACCTGGCGTTGGTGCCTTCGACAAGTTCGAGTCCCTGCTCCTGCGTTCTCTCGATCACATGCTCCCAGGCCCCGCCCCCACCCACGGCCGCCGTTCCCACCGCCATCCAGTCGTCGGGAAGGTCGTCGGCCGAAATGATGCGGAATTCCGCTCCCTCCTCCATGGCTGCGGTCACGGTCTCGATGTAGTTGGCAGCATTGCATCCCCGGGTCGCCTGAATGCAGGAACCGACGAGCAGGTCGATGACCTCCTGCTGGCTCAGGGTACGCGTCCCGGGCATGTCCCGGGCGGTAGGATTCGCCCCCGGATCCGCCGGGGCACAGGCGCCGGCCACCCACAACAGGCATGGTATCAGACCCACCCTTGCAACTCGTGCGGCGTCTTTCATTCGGGCACCCTCCCTGCGCAGACCAGTAGCGGCGATGTCACGCGGACGTATCCACTTCGGCGAACCCCGCCCGGGCCGGACTCGAAGCCGGCGAGCCTTCGGCGGGCCATGGCTTGATGCTGCTCGACTTCCTTGCGTTTCATGCCTCCGCGGCCAACCAGCGCCATGGTCGACTCCGGAAGGCGGGTTGATTCGGTCTTCAACTGGCCCTCGACATCTTCAAGCGTTCTCCGAGGATCGCTCAGCAGAAAAACCTGGCTGACGACCTCCGCCGCGATCTCCTCCACGCCGTGGCGCAGAAGGATATCGGGAACCCTGAGCCCGATGTGCTGATCCACGCCTCTGCGCTTCCATCCACGGAGGAACGCCCCGTTCAACTTGTCCGACAGGTAGGTGAATCGCGTGCTGTCGGGATCGTGACATCTCTGTTCTCCTGCTGGTTCGGCGATGGCGATCACGCCACCCCTGCGGGTGATTCGCAGCATCTCCCGGACGACCGCATCCACTTCCCTGACGGAACAGAGGAGACTGCTACAAACGGCCAGGTCCGCCTCTCCGTCCCGGAGGCGCAGACTGCGGGCATCCCCGACGCCGAAATCCACGTTGGAAACGCCCGCGGCACGGGCTTCCCGCGCCGCCAAACCCAGTACCTCCTTGCTCGTATCGAGCCCCAGTACATGCCCGCGGCCACCGACGAGACCGCCCATGCGAATGGCCAGCCTGCCTCTCCCACAGCCGACCTCGACGACCCTGTCAACCTGGTCGAAGTCGATCAGGGCTTCGAGGACCTTCGCCAGCTCCGCGCTCTTGTCGGAAGGAATGCGCCGTTCCCTGATCATGCCGGAACCGCGCATTCCTCCCGGTGATTTCCGCCGGGCCTAGGCCAGATCCGCCGGCACTATGGTGTTGTCGCTATCGACGATGAGGTCGCCGTCCAGGTAGAACCGCTTGTTCCGGCAGCAGATATCGATGTGCACGGGCGTGTAGTTCACACCGCCCAGGCCGGCATAGCGGTCCGCCGAATCGAACATGTTGCGGCCGATGGAGACCATGACGCTCCCGTACATGCTCTCCGAGTCCATTCCCATCACGTGCCACTGCGCGCGGTGCTCGGTGCCCCAGCCCGCGTGGGCGATGCGGAACGGATCGGCCAGATTCCCGTCGGGATCCACGTAGTCCTCGAACAGCTCCAGACGCTCGCGGATCATCTGGGCGTCGTAACCGCCCTCGATGCGGACGAGGCGCCCCGCTTCCATGGTGATGCGAACCTCGTCCTGGCAGCGGTGCTGAAGGCTGAGGATGACATCGCCGGGCCTCACGACGTACACGCCCTCCGACTGATCCTCATGGGGACCGCACGCCACCAGCCCCGACGGCCAGTGGTCCCAGCGCCCGCGGTCGGCCGCCACGCCAACCTGGCCGTGGCCCTTGCGTCCAGCCTTCTGCAGGGTGAAATCGCTGCCGAACTCGTCGGTGACGCGAATCTCGCTTGCGTTCCACATGCGCTCCGCGCCGGCGTAGGTGCGATCGATCACAGCCTGGTCCGGGAACATCCGGCGCAGGGTTTCGACCTCCTGCTGGCACATGAGCGTGCGTGTGCCCGCCGCCAGGGCGGCGTTGTGGGCGTCCGTGTACAGCGGGATCTGCCCGTAGACCAGGTCGGCCGCCTTGAACGTCTCTTCCAGCAAATCGGCCGGTGCGATGTCGCGGTCGGTATTCGACTGGGCCGTCGACCCGGACGTCGCCACCAGCGAGAAGGCGTTGGCCCCCAACCCCTTCGCTGCCGCCAGGGAGGCTTCCACGTATTCGGGGCGTTCGAAGCCGGGAGTGGAATAGAAGAGGAAGGTCTCACCCTCGGCGAGCGCGTTGAGTCTCATGTGGGCCGTGAACAGGTCCACCAGGTCGGCGGCCTGATCCATGGTCCGGTCCGTGTCCACCTCCTTGATGCGCACGTTGTCGTGCGCGAGCAGGGCGCTCGGGAGTGCGGCCGCGGCCGCGGCCTGGACCGAGATTCCCTTGCAGAAGTCTCTTCGCTTCATGTTTGCTTCTCCGTGCTGTGGTTCCGTGCGCCTGCGCCGTCGCAGGCACAATTGGTCCAACCTTGCGATCACCTGGTCACTGAAACGTTCTCGGGTCGCCCCGCTGTCGGTCATTCTCCGGTCACCTGCAGGCCCGGGATGTTGTCGATTTCCCGTTGCGGCAGCGCCCGGCAGGTCTCGTTGCCAACCTCAATCCCCTGCGGCACCTGGGTGTGGAAGAGATCGAGCCCGAACCTGTCCTTGTACATGCGCGTGTCGCCCATCAGCGTCCCCTCGAAGAGCATGGTCCTGCGGCGCTCGTCGACGAGCTTGGTGGCGATTTCGGCGGCGCTCATCATGTCCATCGGCGTCCACTGCACGTCGACGCCGCGCATGGCCCGGACTTCGTTGATGATCGCCACGGCGCGATCGTAGTTCATCATGCCGAGTGCGGCCTCCGCGAGGATGTACTGCATCTCGACGCCGGAGGTGATGATCAGCGGAGATGATCCCGAAGGCACCTTCACAGGCGCGTGGACATCGAAGAAGTCGCCGCGAGGCGGGACCGGGTTGTGGACGGTCGCCGTCCTCGGGTCGGGCATCCCGGTATCGTCGATGGTCAGACTCAGGAATGCGGGGGAGACCGAGTGCTCGCCGAATCCCCATGTGCGGAACCAGATCCGGTTGGTCTGCTCGAAAGTGTTGGTCGAGTAGGTCGCGTGGAACTCGAAGTCAGCCGGCACCTGTGACGCGTACTGCACGGCCTGGGCGTCGTTGCCCAGGAGCCTGTTCACCCGCGCCAGTCCCGCCGTGGCCGCAAGGCGGACCTCTTCTTCCGCCCCCGAGGCTGCCAGGGCGGCCTCGAACTGCTCCGCCGCCATCTCGTAGCCCCTGCGCGACGAATGGACCGGACCTTCCCCGTAGAGGACGAACTCGCAGTAGAAGTCCGCCAGCCACACCAGTCCGAATCCGTTGTATACCGACACTCTCGCGAATTCAGCGGAGCTCGACGGATTGGAAATCGTCTCGAACTCTCCGGCGAGAATCCGCTCCTGCGCCGCGTGGGACGACGCGATCGCCTGTTGCAGGAATGCGTAGTAGGCGACCCCCGGACCCCGCCGGTCGCGGCCACCTCCCGTGAGTCCTCCGGCCTGGCCCCCACCCCGGTCCTGCTGCCTGAGGGACTGCGTGTAACGCAGCAGGCCCAAGGCCACCATGCCGCCCGAGAACATGTTGGTCTCGTACATCCACACGTCGTACGCGAAGTTCAGGTCCACCAGGGCGCCCACCATCGTCTCGGACAGCTGCGCCGGGTTGAGGCTCGCGTCCACGTAGTGGGGATCCGGCGCGACCTCCAGCAGGCCCTCGCAGGCCGGAGTCACAGTGACGGCCAGCGCCATCACAGGAAGTCGCGCGACGAGCCCCGCTCGCTTCCGCCGGACTCTCCCGTAATCAGGATGATTCTTCATAGTCTGGCTCTCCATATTTCCGGTTTCCTGGATTCATGTCGTCGTCGCATTTCCCGACCTCAGAAGGCCAATTGAACGCGTGCGAGGAAGCGCCTTACCTGGCCCTCGCCGTAGAACTCTTCGTTCGCAGGATATGCAGTTCTGCCACCGGGGGTGATCGTCTCGGGATCCAGCCCGGTGTAGTTGGTCCAGGTCAACAGGTTTCTTCCGCCGATCGACAAGGTCGCAGAGGAGGCGCTGATGAACTCGAGGTAGGTGGAAGGGATGTCGTAGGAGAGCGTGAGTTCACGCCAGCGGATGAAGCCTCCGTCCTCGACAAAGACGAATGTCTTCCATTTGCCCCCCTCCCCGGCCACGGCCTTTTCCATGCCCGCCTGCTGCTCCGGGGTCATCCTGTACTCGCGGAAGGCATAGTGCCAGGTCGCGGCATGGTCGCGGCCGAAGGTCACATGGAAGTTGTCGGAGCTGTTGTGCTTCTGGACATCGCCCTTGCGGTCGAAGAGCGACGAGAGCCTGAGTCTGCCGCCGAAGAAGGAGAGCGTCGTCGAAAGGTTCTCGAAGTCGCCCGCCTGCGGGCTCCCCAGATAGGAGTTCTCTCCGCTCATGTCGCCATCCGCGATGACCACGCTCCCGTCGACGATCCGGCCCGAGGCATCGCGCTGGGCGCTCTGAACCACCGGACCATAGTAGGCGCCCGGGGGGAAACCCTCGATGAAGGCGCCCCGGTTCGAGCCCAGGAAGAGGGGAGGCGTATCGCCGAGATCGGTGACGATGGGATCCTGCGTGGAAACTCGGAAGTCCAGATCCCAGGAGAAGTCGGGCGTGTTGATCAACTGTGCCCCGATGGACAGCTCGATCCCCTTGTTCTCAAGCTCGCCGACGTTCACCCACTGTTCTCCGCGGAAACCGAGGGAGGGAGAGAGGAAGCGGGTGACGATGGCGTCGGTGGTCCTCTGCTGGAAATAGGTCAGTTTCAGCGCGAGCCGATCCTCCAGCAGCCCCATGTCCACTCCGACCTCCATTTCCGACTTCCTCTCGGCGCTCAACTCCGGATTGCCCGGATAGGCCGCCGAGACGCCCGCCACCTGATTGCCACCCACCTCCAGGCTCACCGGAAGCAGTCGCTGGATGGCCGCGGAGGGTGGGGGAGCCTGTGCGGCGGTGCCCCAGGCAAACCGGAGACGCAGGCTGTTGATGGTCTCGTAGTTCCAGAAGGGCATGTCGCTCAGGACCGCGGAGGCGTTGAGGCTGGGTGACCAGATTCCGCCCTGCTCCACGCCGAACGCGCTGTTGTCGTCGAAGCGGATTCCGCCGGTCGCGAACAGATAGCTCCGGTAACCGAAGCGCTGCTGTGCGTACGCGCCCACCTCGACCCGCTCGACCAGGTTGGAGAAGCCGGTCCGGATCAACGCGGCGTCGCAGGCGGTCGCCGTCGGGCTGGCGAAGCCGCCCTCCCCGATGCAGGCCACCAGCTCCGCCCGCTGTCCGAAATACTGACCGCCCACGGTGGTCGTTGAGGCGAGATCGGGCGTCACATCGGCCGTCACGGTGCCCGTGTACTCGAACGTCCGATTGATGTCCGTCGTGCGCTGGTCACGCAGATACCCCGCCGAGAGAACACCGAATGGACGGTTCTCGTCGAGGGGGAATTCGTTGATGTCCTTCATCTGGGAGTGGTCCACCCCCACTACGGCCCGGTTGGTGAGCCAGTCCAGCGGGCTCCAGCGAAGCGTCGCGCTCCCCACGAAGCGACCCGTTTTCTGGCCACCGAACACCGTGTTCAGGTTGTCGAAGTTGGAAATCAGGTTCCCCTGGCGGAGCTCGCAGGTCGACGGGTCCGCGCCTCTGGCCAGCGTCCCCAGGCAGTCTCCGCGGCTCCCGTCCGGGCGAACCCCGAAGGAGTTTATGGGCGCCCCGGCGCCCGCGTTTGTCGAGTATCCCCGGAAGCTTCTGGACGACTCGGGGAACTGAACGTCGGATTCGATATAGTTGGTATTGAGCGACACCTCGAACGCCTCGCTCGTCCGCGCGGTGACGTTCGCGCGCATGGAAGCCTGCTGCAGGTTGTTGACCGGATACGGACCATCGGCATCGTTCCAGCGCCCGGAGACGAAGTACTGGACATCCTGGCTGCCACCGCTCACGCTCAACGTCGTGTTGGAGAAGGGGCCCCTCTGCAGCGGACTGGTCAGCGGGTTGGTCATGGAGTTGTTGTAGCCCCAGACATCGCCGGTCACGTCGTTGGTGATCGCGTTCCACTGCTGCGCGACCGGATCGCTGGCGCTGGTGATCCCCATGTGCCTGGTGAAGTTGTACCACTTGTCCCAGTAGTGGGAAACGTCCTCAACGAAGCCGAATTCGGAGTTGATCGTCACGCGATGCTGCGCGGCCGCGCCCCTGCGCGTCTCGATCAGGATCACGCCCGAGGCGGCGCCGGCTCCGTACAGAGCGGTAGCAGTGGGCCCCTTGATGACCTGCACGCTGGCGATGTCGTTGGGGTTCAGGTCATCGAGGCGCGACACCGTGCGGCCTTCCGTCCAGTCGATGGACTCGGGCCCCAGGTCGGTCTGGTTGTTGGTCCGGATGCCGTCGATGATGATGATCGGGTTCGCGCCCTGGGTGAGGCTGGTTACACCCCTCACGCGGATGCGGGATGCGGTTCCGACGGGACCCGAGGCCATTTGCACGTCGACCCCGGCGGCCCTGCCGGTGAGCAGGTCCGACATGCTCGCAACAGCAGCCCTCTCAACTTCGGCGGCCGCGTCGAACCGCTCGATGTCAGTGCCGAATTCCATGCGCCGAGCTGCAACGGCGTCGACCGAAACGACGATCTCTTCCAGATCGAGCGCCACGGTAGCCAGCGCGAAGTCGACCGCCGCAGCCTGGTCGGCCGCCACGGTAACCGTCTGTTCGACGGAGGCGTACCCGATCTGCTCCGCCCTCAGGAGGTGTTCGCCCAGGGGAAGGTTAAGAAGATAGCGGCCGTCCTGGTTGGTAACGGTTCCGAGTTGACTGTCCGGAACGTAGACCTGAACTCCCACCAGGGGCCGCTGCGTGTCCTCATCCGTGACCACACCGGTCACGATGCCCTGTGCCTGCATGGCCGCAGCCGATGCAGGCAACAGAAGAAGACCCGCTGCGACGGCGACCAGAGCCGCCCCTCTGCGGCTCACGGCATAACTCGTCATACCAACCTCCGTTGTAGGGGTGGATCGGGAAGATCTAGCTACAGCAAACCGCCCCCAGGGCGGGGCTCGGGCCGCCGCCTCGTCGGGTCCTGTGCAGGGATTCCTTCGTAGTCCAAGGGCCGACCAGCTTGGCAGCGCATCCATGAAATGGAACGTATCGCGTGTGCAGGCGCGCCGGACAGTCTGTGCCGACCGGATCCGCACCACCCTTGCGCGACTACGGCCGGTCATGTTAACGAATAAATACCGAACAATCAACCCCGAGCCTCATCGGGGGGCCCGTGGCAGCGTCCTGGCTCCCGAAATCCTCATGGACCCGCCATCCCCAATGCGATTGCCTGTCCGAGGCCGCGGAGCCTCGCACGACCTGCCCAACCGCTTCCAGCGGCTTCATCTGGAGCCCGAAGCGGAGGTGGAAGGCGAGAGCAGCGGAGCCCAGCCCCGGAAGACCCACTTCTTCATCGACCGGTCACGCAGCGTCATCTCCCACAATTCGAGTCCGGACCTGGGCTTCTCGGTCAGCCTGAATCCGTACCGCGGCTGCGAGCACGGGTGCAGCTACTGCTACGCCAGGCCCACCCACGAGTACCTGGGGTTCTCCGCGGGGCTCGACTTCGAGAGCCGGATCATGGTCAAGCCGGATGCCCCGGAGCTGGTGAAGAGGGCGTTGTCCGCGCGCGCCTGGAAGCCTCAGACGCTCGCGCTCAGCGGCGTCACCGACCCCTACCAGCCGGTGGAGCGCCGGCTGCGGATCACGCGCGCGTGCCTGGAGGTGCTGCTTGAATCTCGGCATCCCGTGTCGATCGTCACGAAGAACCACCTGGTGGCGAGGGACATTGACATCCTCTCCCGCATGGCGGAGCACGGGACGGCGATGGTCACGCTGTCGATCACGACGCTGCGCAAGGATCTCCGCCGGGTGATGGAACCGAGAACCTCGATTCCCGCCCGCAGGCTGGCAGCGGTGCGGGCACTGGCGGACGCCGGAGTCCCCGTGGGGGTCAATGTGGCCCCGCTGATCCCGGGGCTGAACGACCACGAGCTACCGGAGATTCTCGCTGCGGCGCGCGAGGCGGGCGCTTCCTACGCCGGCATGATGCTGCTGCGGCTACCTCTCGGAGTAAAGGAACTGTTCGCCGAATGGCTTGAGCAGCACTTCCCCGACCGGCGCAACAAGGTACTCGGGCGGCTCAGGGAGGTGCACGGCGGAAGGCTCTACGACTCCCGTTTCGGGCGGCGCGGGCGCGGAAGAGGCCCCTTCGCCGAGCATCTGGGCAACCTCTTCCGGGTCAGTTGCCGCAAGCTCGGTCTGAAGCGCCGATCGTACGAGCTGGCGACCGATGGGTTCCGCAGGCCCGAGCGGGGCGGTCAGATGCGCCTGTTCGACGCGGGCTGACTCAGCGCAGCGCCCCCAGCAGCTCCACAAGGAGTTCCTGCCCCGCCGCGCCCAGGCTGGCCTCGCCCTGGTTGTAGTTGCGCAGCAGGACCACGCCCAGCCCCGACTCCGGCTCGAAGAGCATGTAGGCGTTGTAGCCGGCCACCGAACCCGAGTGACCGATGAGCCGGGCTCCGTCGTCCGTGGTGCGGATCATCACGCCGAGGCCATAGCCGTTGTCGGGATCCTCCGGCGTCTGAACCCGGCTCATCTCAGCGATGCTTTCTTCGGACAGGATGGCGGGCGAAGCCCTCCCCTGCAGCGCGCCCATGAAGCGGGCCAGGTCACCGACGGTAGAGTAGACGCCACCGTTGGGCACCTTGTAGCCGCGGCCGGCATGCTCGCGGGTCGGCTGCTCCGGATCCGGGTTTCCGTCCCCGCGGTTCACGTAGCCGACGGTCAGCCGGGACGCGAGCTCGGGTCCGATGACGAAGGTGGAACTGGTCATGCCCAGCGGCTTGAAGACGTCCTCTTCGACGAACTCCATGAACGGCCGCCCCGCGGCTCTCGCCACGGCCAGCCCCAGCGTGCCGTAGCCGATGTTGGAATAGGAGTACTCCGCTCCCGGCGCGCTCTGGAAGCGGCTCAGCGGAATCGAGGCCACGACGCGCTCCTGCCAGATTCCGATGGGCCCGGAGGCGGCGATGTCCCAGTCCGGCTCGCGCACCAGCCCGGAAGTGTGGCTTGCGAACTGACGTACGGTGGGCGCCGGAGCGCCCGCCATCGCCCCGGGGAAGCGGGTGGTGGCGGGAAAGACCTCGCTCAGCGGCTGGTCGAGATCGATGTAGCCCCGCTCCACCGCCCGCATCATCGCCACGGCGGTGACGGTCTTGGAGATGGAACCGGTCCGGTAGATGGAGCCCACACCGGCCGGGATGCGGCGGTCGCGGTCGGCCCAACCGAAGGCGCGCGCCCATACAACGTCGCTGCCCCTCGCAACGGCGGCGCTGACCCCGCCGACATCGTCGGCCGCCACCTGCGCCTCCATCTTCTGCTCAAAGCGGGAGATGGCGGCGTTCCACGCGTCGGCGTCGACGCCCTGGGCGATCGCCGGGCGCGCAACAAGAAACGTTGCGAGCAGCGCGGCGGTGGCGTAAGCCGTTTTCATTGTTGACAGATGACCCGACGACGTACTGGCTCTGCGCAACATCCGGCGCCGATCCCTCGGCTCAGTTCCCCATCTCATCCGCGATCTCCTCCAGCCGTCTCTGGATTTCCTCTTCGGCCAGCCAGCGGCCGCGGAACATGACGCCTGCTCGATCGGCCACGTTGGCCACGTCGGACAGCGGATTCGCGTTCAGCAGCAGGAGATCCGCGCGCCGGCCAACCGCCACCGTGCCGAACGAGTCCCTCCCCTGGAAGTACTCGCCCACGTTGCGGGTCCCGCTGAGCAGGATCTCCCAGGCCGACATCCCCACCTCCGCCATCGCCTTCAGCTCGCGATGGATCGAGAAGCCCGGCACGCTGAAGATCTGGGGCGAGTCGGTGCCCAGGAGAATGCCCGCGCCGCCATCCGACAGAGCCTTCAACACGCGGTTGCGGTTCGCCGTCCACTGCGCCGCCCGCTCGGGGCTGGTCCGGGACGCCGCGGCCCGCTGCCGGCCTTCCCAACCCTCCACCTGGAATCCGGGCCAGTAGCGCATCTCCGGGTAGCGCGCCATTTCGGCGGCGTCGCCCCGGCCGATGATGCCTACCTCCCAGAGGACCATGGTGGGGACAACCCAGGCGCCCGCGTCTCGGGTCAGTTGCACGATGTATTCGAGCCGGTCCTCATCGACCTCGCCCTCGAAGGCGTCCAGGAACTCGATGTAGCCGTCGAGGTGGTCGAAGGTCTCCTGGCCCATGAGGATGGCATGCTCGAGCCCCACATCGGCCGGCACATGTCCGGCGAAGCGGATCCCCACCTCCTGAGCCGTGACCGCCATGGCGTTGTATTCGTCGAGCGTGGGTCCGGGATGGATCTTCAGCAGATCCCAACCCTCACGCTTCTGCCGACGTACCTGCTGCTCCGCCTCCGCGGGGGAGTTTACGCTCCCGTCATTGAAGCTCGGGCCGGCCATGTAGAGTGTCGGCGCGACGATCTCCCCGGCGTTGGCCCGCTCGCGCAATGCCAGATGCCCGTCCTGCCCCAGCATGCCGCGCACGGTGGTGACGCCGTTGGCCACGTAGAGGAACATCACCGTTTCCTCGATGTTGCCGCCGGGCATGTGCCCGTGCATCTCTGCGAGGCCGGGCATGAGATACTTGCCGGCGGCGTCGATGACCATGACGCCGGCGGGCGGGTCGACCGATGCCGACGGGCCCATGTCCACGATGCGCCCATTGGAGACCACGACCGTATGATCGGTGAGCATGCCCTCGCGGTCCATGGGCACGACGTTCGCGTTGACGAAGGCGGTGGTGCGTTGCGGCGGCACCTGGGCGCGCGTCTCACCAGGAAGGGCAAGGCCGGCGATGGCCAGCCATGCCGCGGCGAGAATGGTCCGGGGGGCGGGAGCATGCATGTCGATACCTCCTCTAATGATCGGGCGATGCCGCACATCGGGGGATGCTGCCGCACACCAGGGCGCTTTGGCATCGGAGTCCCTTCGTCAAAAAGGCTGCCCGCCGAATCGCGTGTCAATCGGTGACCGGTGTGTATCAAGGGCGCCCGCTTCGACGCTCGCGGCGTGTTTGCGCACTGGACCGTCCAGCCCACATGGTTTCCTCCGTCACGATCGTCCGGCCCGGCCCCCGAACATCCGCCCGCCCGTGAACACCCGAACATCCGCCTGCCCGTGAACGTCCACCTCATCGACGGCACCTACGAGCTGTTCCGCCACTTCTACGCGGTCCCGTCGCGGGAAGACCGGGCGGGCCGCGAGGTGGGCGCCCTCGTTGGCGTGCTGCACTCGCTGCTGGGGATGCTGGAGGCGGGCGCGACGCATATCGGGGTCGCCACGGATCACGTCATCGAGTCCTTCCGAAACGATCTGTGGCCGGGCTACAAGAGCTCGGCAGGCATCGATCCCGCGGTCCGGGCACAGTTCCACCCCTTTGAAGGCGCGCTGGCGGCGATGGGGGTCGCGGTGTGGCCGATGGTCGAGCTGGAAGCCGACGACGGGCTTGCCTCCGCGGCGCGGCTGGCGGGCGCAGACCCGTCCGTCGAGCGGGTCTTCATCTGCACGCCCGACAAGGACCTCAGCCAGTGCGTCTCGGGGACGCGCATCGTCCAGTTCGACCGGCGCCAGCGCGCGCTGCGCGACGAAGACGGGGTGGTGGACAAGTTCGGAGTGCGGCCGGCCTCCATCCCCGACTACCTGGCGCTCGTGGGCGACAGCGCGGACGGATTCCCGGGCATTCCGGGCTGGGGCGCCAAGTCGACCTCCGCGGTGCTCGCGCATTACGGGCACCTGGAGGCCATCCCGCTCCGAAGCCTCCCGTGGGGCGTTGCCGTGCGGGGCGCCGCCCGCCTGCAGGAGAACCTCCGGGCCGGATGGCGGAATGCGCTGCTGTTCCGGGATCTGGCCACGCTCCGGGACGACGCCGGACTGTTTGATGACCTCGAGGAACTCCGCTGGAGTGGCGCGACCCCCGGCTTCGAGCGCGTCGCAGAGTCGCTGGGGGATGCGCGGCTGGCGGAACGGGTCGAGCGCATCGCGTCGGAGAGGAACGCCGGGCGCAGATAGGCACCGGACCAGCGGGAAACAGGACTCCGCGGGACCCAATACCGCATGTCAGCCGACCGCATGCGTATTCGGGACGATCCGCGCCCGCGGGGAAGCGGAGTCCGGCCCGTCGCTTTAGATTAACCGGGCTGTCACCGGATCCTTCCCGAGGGGCGTCTGCTGAGGGCCACGATCACGGCGGCCGACTGAGGGCCTGCCGGAGGCACGATCCGCGGGAGGTGCGACCTGAGCTTTGCCTATCATGTCACCCCCGCGGACGTGCTTCTGGTTCTGGAGGCGCACGGCGCCGCGGAGTCGGAAGAGGACGACGAGGTCCTGGACGCGCTCTATCTCGTCAACGAATGGGAAGGGCGCATCTCCGAGGTGGCGCTGGAACATGACGGCGCCCACGACAGCCAGCTCGCCGTCTGGCATGAGATCGAGGCCATTCTCATCGAGGAGGGCTACCTGGAGGAACCCCCGAGGCTCAGCGAGTGACCCGCAACCCGGAAGCCGTCAACTACGAGCGCTACCTCAGGCTGGATGAGCTGCTACGGCTCCAGAAGCCGAGGGACGACGTCGAACACGACGAGATGCTGTTCATCGTCATCCACCAGGTCTACGAGCTGTGGTTCAAGGTGCTTCTCCACGAGATGGACTACTGCTGTCGCCTGCTCGGAGAAGGAGACGCGCCCCGGGCCCAGCATACGCTCAAGCGCATCCTCACCATCCTCAAGGTGCTGGTCGCGCAGCTCGATATCCTCGAGACAATGAGCCCCGTCGAGTTCCTGACCTTCCGCGACCATCTCGACACCGCGAGCGGCTTCCAGTCCGACCAGTTCCGCGCCCTCGAATACTGTCTCGGCTGGAAGCACCGGGCCACCATGAAGCGCTTCGAACCGGGGAGCCGCGCGCGGCTGGATCTGGAGCGCCGCTGGAGCGCGCCCACGTTGTGGGACTGCTTCCTCCGCTACCTGGCCACGGAGGGATACGACGTTCCGGGCACAAGCCTGGAGCGGGACGTGACGCGACCGGTGGTGACGGACGAGGCCATGCAGGACGTCCTGGTCCGCATCTATCGCGGGGACGCCCGCAACGCACAGGTGTGCGAGCGCCTGGTGGACCTGGACGAGGGGCTGCAGGAATGGCGCTACCGCCACATGAAGATGGTGCAGCGGACCATCGGCCATAAGCCCGGAACCGGCGGATCCGCGGGATCCCGTTATCTGGCCACGACGCTCAACAAGCCGGTGTTTCCGGACCTGTGGGAGATACGGGCCCGGCTGTAGAGGCAACCCCGCCGGGCGCCGCTGCCGCCGTTCCGGGGCGCTCTCAGGCCCCCGCGCAAATCCTCGGCGCCGTGTAGTCCAGCCCAAGCAGGCGGAAGTAGTTCCGGCCGAGCGCGATGTTGCGGAAAGCAGTGTCGTCCAGGTAGCGCAGGATTCGGCTGGTGACTTCCAGCTCGGTGCGGTAGACCTCGAAGTCCTTGTCCCTGGAGGCCAGAAAGTCCGTCCCCGGAAGAACGCGCTCCGAGTACTCGTTCAGAAACCGCACGTAGGGTGCCCTCGCCTCCGGATCCGAGAAGTAGGCGTCGTCCAGGACCCGCCAGGAGATATCGAGCATCAGGCGGGGATGGCGGTCCAGCATCGACTCCATGATCGCGATGTGCTCGGCCGGGGCCATCCGCGTCAGCTCGCGCGAGAGGCCCATGTGCACCCACACGATGTCATTGTCCGGATACAGGCCGAGCGCCTCCTCCATCAGCGGAAGATAGAGGGTCGGATCTTCGTCGTTGCCCAGGTCGGAGTGGATCGCAAGCGGCATGTCCCGGTCCCGGAGCGCCGCCATGAACGGCGCCCAATCGTCCAGCACCTCCCGCGGAACCGGCCGCCGGCCGTTCGCGAACACGGCCTGCTTCGCCAGGTTGACTTCGCCCATCCACGAGAAGACGTCCGGGTATTCCTCCTCCAGGCGCCGCATTTCAGGGAGGATGGTGGCGGGGCGCGCCAGATCGGGAAACGTCATCGACATCGTGAGATGCACGCGCGGGGATGGGCTTGCCAGGTACCCGGCTGCGTTGGCGACATCGTTTTGCGGCGACGGCGTCAACGGTGTGCCCGGACAGTCCAGGTAGTAGGTGCAGGACGAGAAGTCCGGAAGCGTCTGGCCGATCCCGTAGACGTTGGCGAACAGCACACCCGTCTCCTCCAGGTACTCGACGAGTTCCTCGAACGGGATCTCCGGACCCCCGAAGGGACGGAAGTGAAGGTGGGAATCGACGACGGCCGTCTGGGGCTCGAGCGAGCGATCGTAGCAGGCGGTTTCGCCGGTCCGATACAGTTCCAGCACCGAAGACGAAACGCAGCCGGAGACGGCGAGCAGCGCGATGGCCGGGAGGCGGGCGATGGGCCTGGACAGAGACATCACCCTGCAAAGAACGGCCCCGGAAGGTCGCCGTGCAACCTTCCGGGGCCTTGTGATGCTGCTTCCGCCCGCGGCGGGTCAGCTGCGCGTTACCACGTGTACCCCAGCTTGGTGTAGACGAAGGCCCCGTTGAAGCCGAAGGGCGTGAACTGGCCGAACCGGTTGCCGACGCCGTCCGCCGCGCCCGGGTATTCCTGAGGCTTCGTGTTGAGGACGTTCTGGGATCCCACCGTCAGCATCCAGTTGTCGCTGAGGGAATAGGCCCCCTCCACGTCGAAGAGGACGCGGGACGGGTAGTCGATCGTGTTGCTGGAGTCGCTCTCGTAGTAGGGCTGCTCGCCATCGTAGTAGCCGCCCCAGTGGCTGGCCCGCACCAGGAGGCGCATGCCGCTGGCGAAGTTGTGGTTCACCGAGACGTTGGCGCGCAGATTCGGCAGTCCCTCCTCCAGAATGCGGATTCGGCCCGAGCTCAGCGTCTGCGGATTGAACTCGGTCACGGTGGTGCGGTTGACGTTCCAGGCGGTGCTGAAGGTGGTGCCGGAACCGTCGCCGCCCGCCACCCGGTACGCGGCCACCCAGTCGATGCCCTGGCTGCGCGTCGAGAAGTCGTTGATGAAGAAGCGGAATCTGGCGAGCACGCCGCCCGGGCGGATGATGCCTTCGGCGAGCAGGCGGTCGATGTCCATGGGACTGAGGCTGAAGTCCTGCGTGAAGGTCAGCCGGTCGGACATGCTGATCTGATAGGCGTCGAACGACATGTTGAAGTTGCCGCTCTCGACCACGGCGCCCACGGCCAGGTTGACCGAGGTCTCCGGCACCAGCGGTTCGCCCCCGTACTCCACGGCCAGATCGGAGGTGGAGGGGATGGTGCCGTTGTTGGTCAGGTCCATGATGACCGGGTCGTAGATCGTGGAGATGTTGAACGCGTTGGACTGCCCCGGCGTGGGGGCGCGGAACCCCGTGCTCGCGCTAGCGCGAAGGGCGAAGCCCTCAGAGACCCTGGTGCGGGCGGAGATCTTGCCGTTCAGCGTGCTGCCGAAGTCCGAGAAGTTCTCGTAGCGGGCCGCCAGGCCGAAGGTCCACGCACCTTCCGGCTCCCGGATCTCCAGGTCGCCGTAGGTCGCCACGTTGCTCCGGTTCCACACACCCTCGGTCAGCGGACCGAAGCCGGTGAACCCGTTCGACCCCGGAGTGAAGCCCTGGCTGGCGAGCGGTCCCTCGGTCCAGGAAGCCTGGTCGCCCGGGACGATCTCGAAACGCTCGTTCCTCCATTCGGCGCCGCCCGCGAGGTTCACGCGCTCGTTCACCGCGTAGGAGACGTCGAAGTTCAGGTTGACTTCCTGCTGGTCGTAGATGCCCGGGTTGAAGTACGGCGTGCAGGGCTGGTCCGGAACCGCGACCGAGGTGCCCTCGGCGCTGCAGGGCTGGTCCGGCCCGAGGGAGGCGTTGACCGTGTTGTACATGTAGAAGTCCATGTTGGACTTGCCCCAGGCCACGCTGCCGTCCCAGTCCAGGCGCCCGCTGGTGCCCCTGAGGCCCGCCACTGCGGAGCCGTCGAGCACGTAGGCGCCGAACTGAGGCGTGAAGCCTCCGGGGAAGATCTTGCGGAAGGTGAAGCAGTTGGGGTTGGCCATGACCTGGTCGAACGCCTCACGGTCCCTGATGGTCCCGCTGGCGGGGTCGACCAGCACCCTGGGGCAACCGGCCGCGCCCATCATGCCGCCCTGGGCCTCGAGCAGGTCTCCGACCAGAAGGATGGACCGCTCCCATTCCGGATCGCATGGCTGGTCGCCGAAATAGCGCGGGCAGCCGGAGGTGGCGAACACGCCGCTGCGGGTGCCGGGGTTCCGGAAGTAGAACCCGCCCTCAACCTGCTTGCTCACGTAGTTGGCGTGTCCGTAGAACGAGAGGGCGTCGCTGAACAGGTAGCCGGTGTTCGCCCAGATCTTGAGTTCGTCGCTGACCTGGGGGGAGCCCCAGATCTGCGCGGGCGTGCGCACGCTGGTGTTGCCCTCGTGGACGACCAACCCTACCGCGTCCCGGCGCTGCGAGCTGCGGTCGGTGGGGTTGGCGTTGCCGTATTCGCCGGTCAGGTTGAGGAAGCCGTTCTCCCCGAGCGGCAGGCCGAAGTTGCCCGCGATGCTGTACATCTCACCGTCCCCGGGGATCGTGCCGTCCTCGAAGCGCGCCCCGGTCCGCGACATCATGTTTCCGCCCGTCTTGATCTCGATGGCGCCGCCGGAACGGTCGTTCTTGAGGATGAAGTTCATCACCCCCGCGATGGCGTCGGAGCCGTACTGGGCCGCCGCGCCGTCGCGCAACACCTCGGCCTGCTCCAGCGCCAACCCCGGAATCATCGCGATGTCCGGGCCCTGCGATCCGTCTGCCAGGCCGTTGCCGTACCAGGTGATGACCGCCGTGCGGTGGCGCCGCTTGCCGTTCAACAGAATCAGCGTGTGGTCGGGCGCGAGGCCGCGCAGGTTGGCCGGACGGGCGAAGGTGGCCGCGTCGCTGATGGGCTGGATGTTCACGTTGAACGACGGCACCACGTTGCGGAGCAGGTTGGCAAAGTCGTTGTCGCCCTGGTTGACGATCTCCGCGTTGGGGATTACGTCGATGGGCACCGCGGACTCGGTCACGGTGCGCGGCCGCGCCCGCGTTCCGATGGCGACGATGCCCCCGAGCGTGATGGCCTCCTCGCTCAGGATCACGTCCAGTTGCGTCGCCTGCCCGTCCGTGATGGTCACCTCCTGCCGTTCGGCGGCGTAGCCAATCAGCTGGATCTCGACGATGTGCGACCCGGCGGGAACACCACCGATGCTGAAGGAGCCGTCGTTGCCGGTCAGGCTGCCGATGTTCAGCGCGGAGATGAACACCTGCGCGCCGACGACTCCCTGGTTGGTAGCGGCGTCGCGCACCGTGCCCTCGAGGGAGCCCTGGGCGTGTGCCGCTGCGGGTAGCGCCGCGAACAAGAGCATGAACGCGGCCAGCTTGAGGAATCGATTCGAGTTACTTGCGGGCAAGCTCATTCGGAAGACCCTCCTGATGAATGAAAACGGGACGTAATCAATGCGACTCAGCGACTCCGACCTGCCGCAAGACGGCAACTTCGGGTCGCGATGTTTGGATTGCACACCCAGGAGTTACGGACAGGTTCCCGGGAAAACGACAAAACGCCTTCTGGAAGCGACATAATGCCTCCGGCCACATGCTTCGGACACCCGTCGGGGCTAACATCAGTTTTCAGGCAATGCACCGGAAACGCAAGTCTCATACCGCTCTCAAATCCTCGCCTGGACCGTGTAGAGTTCGTGGTAGCGTCCCCGGCGCGAGATGAGATCTTCGTGCCGGCCACGTTCGACGATGCGGCCCTCCTCCAGAACCAGGATGAGATCGGCGCGCCGAATGGTCGACAGCCGGTGCGCGATTACCAGCGTGGTGCGTCCCCGCAGAAGCTGGGCGAGGGACGCCTGGATGAGGGCTTCGCTCTCGGTGTCCAGGCTGGAGGTCGCCTCGTCGAGAAAAAGGAGACGCGGGTTGGCGAGAATCGCGCGGGCGATGGTGACCCGCTGGCGCTGGCCGCCCGAGAGCTTGACCCCGCGTTCGCCGATGACCGTGTCGAGTCCCTCCGGGAAGCGGTCGCTGAACTCGGTGACGAACGCCTGCCCGGCGGCATGCCGCACATCATCCCGACTCGCGTCCGGGCGCGCGAAGAGCAGGTTCTCGCTGATGGTGCCATCGAAGAGGAAGTCGTCCTGGAGCACCAGCCCCAGCTGTTTGCGGTAGCTCGGCAGCCGCACCTCGCTCAGGTCGACATCGTCAACCAGCACGCGGCCCTCGTCGGGCGTCAGGAAGGAAGCGGCCAGGCTGGCCATGGTGGACTTGCCGGATCCCGAGCTCCCCACCAGCGCCACCACGGTGCCGGGTTCCACGTCGAAGCTGATGCCCCGCAGCACGGGCTTGTCTTCCTCATACCGGAAGTGGACATCCTCGAAGCGCAGCCGGCCCCGGATGGCCGGCATTTGCGCGACCCGCTTCGGATCGTCGTCCTCCGTCGGCCAGGAGAGCAGTTCGGCGGTGCGGTCGAGACCGGCGAAGGCCTCCGTCATCTGGGTGCCGATGTTGGCCATCTGGATCACGGGCGCGATCAGAAAGCCCAGCAGGAAGGTGAAGGAGAAGAGCTCGCCAACCGTGAGCTGGCCCTGAACGATGAGCCACCCGCCGTACCCCATCACCAGCACCCCCGCCATCCCCATGAAGAACGTGCCCGCGCTGGTCACCAGGCTGGACGTGGTGAGGGTCTTCCTGATGTTGCGGAAGATGCGCAGAACGCCGTCGCGAAAGATCGTCCCCTCGGCCTTCACGGCGTGGAAGCCCTTGATAACGCGGATGCCGCCGAGCGACTCGGTGAGGCGGCCCGTGACCTCAGCGCGGATCTTGCCGCGTTCGCGAAACGCGGGCCGCAGCGTGCGGAAGGCCTTCGTGGAGATGAAGGCGAAGGCCGCGAGCGGCCCCACGGTCAGCAGCGTCATCGTGGGAGAGATGCTGAGCAGGTACGCAAAGCCCGCCACGGCGGTGATCACCCCGCCTACGAGCTGCACCAGGCCGGTGCCGACGAGGTTCCGCACGCCTCTCACGTCCTCCATGATGCGCGACACCAGGTCCCCCGAGCGCGTGTTGTCGAAGACGCGCACGGGCAGGCTCAGGACGTGCCGCTGCACCTGCGTGCGCAGATCGGCGATGAGATGCTGCGCTTCCACGCTCAACCTCATGGTCAGCGTGTACGAGGTGGCCGCCTGCACGACCACCGCCAGCGCCACCGCGCCGAGGAGCCGGAACAGGCCGGGCAGGTCGCCGGTGGCGATCACGTCGTCGATGAGGGGGCGCGTGGCGATGGGAAGGACGAGCCCGGCCAGGCGGTTCATCAGGATGAGGACGAGGCCGAACAGAACCAGCTTGCGCCGCGGCCAGATGATCTCATGGAATGCGTGCCTGAGGCTGGCGCCGGAGATTCGCTTCTTTCCTTTGTCGTGCGCCACCGGTCCCGTCCCCTGACTCGCGTCCCCTCGGGTAACGTTGCATCTTGCCGGGCGAAAGATGGCGGCAAGCGGGGATCGTTGGAAGCGGTGAGGGGAGCGGATCGGGACCCGGCGGGTGCGCAACCGAGTTGGCGCGGGCCGTGGCGAATTCCCGTGATGGAGCGATGAGCGATGAAACCAGTCCAGCACTCGAGGGCGGCCGGATGCGGCCGATGCGGCGACCGATGACGACGATTCGACGCGACACTGGCGGGCGGGCGCCGGCATGGCGGATCGGGACGGTCGCGTGGCTGCTGGCGGGCTGCGGCGGCGGCGCGCCGGAGAGCGGCCAGGGCGACGCGGCCGGGGGGCCGCCGGGCGGCGGCGGCGAGGAAGAGGGCGTGGTCGTGCTGCGCGCCGACCGGGTGCTGGACGGGCGCGGCGGGACCATGGACGGACGGGAGGTGGTGGTGCGTGACGGCCGCGTCGAGGCGGTGGCCGAGGCGGGCAGCACAACCGGGGCCACCGTCTACGACCTGTCCGGGGCGACCGTGCTGCCCGGCCTGATCGACACGCACGTGCACCTGGGGTGGCACTTCGACCGCGAGACCGGGCGGTTGCACACCGCGGAATCGACCGACAGCCCCGAGGATCAGGCGCTCTACGCGGCCGAGAACGCGTGGAAGATGCTCCATAGCGGGGTCACCACCGTCCAGAGCGTCGGCGGACCGGAGGACATCCCGGTCCGCAATGCGGTCGCGGGAGGAATGCTCCCGGGGCCGCGCATCCTGACGTCCATCCGGCCGATCAGCGCCGGAACCGGCGGGCCGGCCGGGATGCGGGCCCACGTCGACGAGATGGCGGCCGCGGGCGCGGACGTGATCAAGATCTTCGCCTCGGAGAGCATCCGGGTGGGCGGCGGGCCCACGCTCAGCCAGGAGCAGCTCGACGCCGCCTGCGGCCGGGCGAGCGAGCACGGCCTGCGCACGGTGGTGCACGCCCACGGACCCGAGAGCGCGAGCCGCGCGGCGCGGGCGGGATGCTCGCAGATCGAACACGGAGCGCTGCTGGACCGCGCCACCCTCGAGCTGCTCGCCGAGCGCGGGCTCTACTACGACCCGCACATCCACGTCATCTTTGACAACTATTTCGCCAACGCGGAGCGATACCTGGGCATCGGCAACTACACGGAAGAGGGGTTCGCGCAGATGCGCGCAGCCGTGCCGGTGGCGCTGGCCACCTTCCGGGAGGCGCTGACCGTCGAGGGTCTCGACATCGTTTTCGGCACCGACGCCGTGGCGGGGGCGCACGGCAACAACTGGCGGGAGCTGGTCTACCGCGTCGAGGAGGGCGGCCAGGACCCGATGGCGGCGGTCGTCTCGGCCACCAGCCTGGCGGCGGAGTCGCTCGGGCTGGGCGGGTCGCTGGGGGCGGTGGAACCCGGATACGAGGCCGACCTGATCGCGGTGGCGGGCGATCCGTCCGCGGACATCGGGGCGCTCGGGCGGGTGGTCTTCGTGATGCGCGCGGGCCGGGTGTACCGCAACGATCCCGTGGGGGCGGGGCGATGATCCTGCGGGTCCAGCACATCGGCATGGTGGTGCGTGATCTCGAGGACGCCTGCGCGCGCTTCGAGCGCGTTCTCGGGCTCAAGGCGCGCGATTACCGGGACGACCAGGGCAAGGGCATGCAGCTCGACGCCCGCATCCTGCTCGGCAACGAGTGCTGGCTGCACCTCGTCCAGAACTGGAATCCGGAGTCGCGCGTGAACCGGTTTCTCCGCGAGAAGGGCGAGGGGCTGGAGCACATCTGCCTGGAAACGGACGATATCGAAGCCGATGTCGCCCATCTCCGCGAGATCGGCGTGGGCGTATGGGAGGACCGCATCCTCGACGCCAACGACGGCTACGAGGCCTTCGTCTACCCGGACAGGCTGCCCGGCCTCACCATCGAACTCATTCAGTCGCACGACAGGAGCTGGTACTATCCGCCGGAAGCCGTGGGCGAGCCCGTGAGCGACTCGATGGAACTCTTCCGCCTGCAGCACATCGGGCTGTGCGTGCACGACCTAGCGGACGCGTGCGAACGCTTCGAGCGCTACTTCGGGCTCGTCGCCCAGGATTACCGCAACGACCAGGGCAAGGGAAAGCAGCTCGATGCCCGCATCCTCTTCCCCAACCAGTGCTGGCTGCACCTGGTGCAGAACTGGGACCCGGAGTCGCGCGTGAACCGCTTCCTCAACTCACGGGGCGAGGGGCTGGACCACATTGCGCTCCAGACGAGCGACATCGACGGAGATGTCGCGGGGCTGCGCGAGCGCGGGATCCCCTTCTTCCAGGACACCATCTTCGACGCCAACGATGGCTACGAGGCCTTCGTCTATCCCGATCAACTGCCCGGGATGACGGCGGAGCTGATCCAGCCCCACGCCCACAGCTGGGGGTTCGGGGAGTAGCCGAGCCGCGGACCGGGGAGCACTGCCATCACCTACCACCTGGACGAACGGGTCGCGGTCGAGCGCTTTCGCGAGCTCTCGGTGCGCGGATTCGCTGAAGACGTGTTGCGGGCGCTGGGGGCGAGCGACGAGGAAGCCCGCATCAACGCCGACGGGGTCGTGACGGCGTCGCTCTGGTGGCATCCGGGACAGCACCAGGGACTTGAGAAGCTGTTTCGCTACGCGAGGCGCATGCGCAACGGGGGGATTCTCCCCGATGCGCCGATGACCTGGGTGCGGGAGCGGTCCGCCGCAGCACTCCTCGATGCCAACAAGGGACTCGGATACGTCGCCGGGCGTCGGGCCATGGACCGGGCCGTGGAGATGGCGCGGCAGGCAGGGGTGGCGATGGTCGGGGTGCGGCACAGCAACCACTTCGGGATCGCCGGCTTCCACGCCAAGCGTGCGGCGGACGCTGGCCTGATCGGGATTTCGATGACGAACGCGGGCGCAGAGATGGCTCCATGGGGCGCGACCCGGCCGATCCTGGGCACGAACCCCTGGGGCATGGCGGTTCCGAGGGCCGGCGGGCGGGACCCCATCGTGCTGGATATGGCGCTGACACAGTCCGGCAAGGGGATGATGCGCTGGCTGAGGCGCGCGAGGCTGCCGATGCCGGACCACTGGGCGCTCACGCCCGCGGGCGCGCGCACCACGGACCCCCACACGGCCATGAAGGGCCCCCTGCTCCCCATTGGCGACTACAAGGGCTACGGCCTCAGCCTCATCACAGACATTCTCACGGGCGTGCTGACGGGGTCGCTCTTCGGGGCGCAGGTATTCCAGGACGACGAGAACTACGATGTGGCCCATACCATGATCGCCATCGACATCGAGGCGTTCATGGAGCGAGGGGAGTTCGAGGACAGGCTCGAGCGGCTGATCGCGGATGTGCTCGGCGCATCGCCGATCGATCCGGACAAACCGGTTCAGCTGCCCGGGCAGGCGGAACAGGAGCGGGCGCGGCATCGACTGAAGCACGGCATCCCGATGGATCCGAAGACGGTGGTGCGGCTGCGGGCGCTGGCCGAAGAGCTGGGGGTGCCATTCTCACTGGAGCGTACATGAGTAACGAAACGCTGGTGATCGGGAGCGCGGAGGCGGCTCCCGGGACGATCACCCGGGGCGCGATACCGGTCGGATCGGACGTGGCCGCGGTCGCGCGCGAGATTCCCATCCTGATATGCCGGGGCGCATCCGACGGCCCGATCCTCTGGATCAACGGCGCCACCCACGGGGACGAGCCGGAGGGCGCGCTCTCGATCTTCAAGCTGTTCGCGACGCTCGATGCCACTGAGGTGAGCGGGACGGTGGTCGGGGTTCCGGCGATGAACGTGCCCGCGTTCGAGGCAGGCAAGCGCGGTGACCCGCTCGACACCTTCTCATACGACATGAACCGCATCTATCCGGGGCGGGCCGATGGCTATCCGACCGAACGGGCGGCGTGGGCGCACTGGCAGGCCATGAAGGACACCTGCGACCTCCAGATCGCTGTGCATTCGGGGGGAGAGCACTCCTACCTCGCGCACATGATCTTCGCCTCCGACAACCCGCCCAGCTTCGAGCTCGCAGCGGCGATGGGGCCGCAATGGGACCTGGTGTTCCGCAGCGGCGTGGGCGGCGCCAATCCCTCCTCGAAGATCGCCGAGTTGGGCAAGGCCGGGATCACGATCGAGCTGGGGGGCAATTGCCGCACCCTCACCTCCGACTTCCATGCCGTGGCCGAGGACCTGGCGGCCAGCTACCGCAACGTGATGTGCCACTACAGCATGCTCGAGGGCGAGGCGCGCCATGCCGCCAGGTGGCGCATGGGGCACCAGCAGGCGCTGCTGGCTCCGGCCTCCGGGATGTGGGTCGGGGAGCCGAACGTGCCTTTCGAGACGTCGATCCCGGCGGGAACGCCGCTGGGGCGGGTCTTCGATCTTTACGGCGATGAGTGCGCTGCAGTCGTGGCCCCGCAGGAGGGCGTGGTGTTCGGCCTGCGCTCGCGTCCCGCGGTGATTGAGGGCGAATGGTGCTGCTTCTACGGCATCATCGACGAGGTGCGGGACGACCTGCTGGGGTAGGAAGCGGCTGATCCGAGGCTCGACGGAGCGCCAATCCTCCCGGCTTTGCCGGAGAAGCCGAATGCTATCGGATGAGATACTGTTGATCCGGCACGCCCGACCCCGCTTTGACACCCGGGCCCGAGTCCGGACGTCCGACATGCGTGACTTTCTTGCCGCGTATGAGAGCGCAGGGATCGATCACCGTCACACGGATCCGCGCACGCGAAAGACGAAGACCTATTGTAGTGACGCGAAAGGGGGGGAGTGCAGAATCCTGACAAGCAACTCGCGGCGCTCCATCGAGTCGGCCAGGCTGTTCTTCCCGCATATCGAGGAAACCACGGGCGACCCGCTCTATCGCGAAGCGGAATTGCCGGCCAGGATACCTGTCCCCGGCTTGTCATTGCCATATTCCGTCGCCGTTGCAATTGCGCGCAGCCTTTGGATGCTGGGACTTCACCAACAGGTCGAAAGCTACGCCATGGCCAGGGCGCGAGCTCGGCGTGCTGCCGAGAGACTTGCGGATTCCGCGACCGAGGGCGGCCGCGTGGTGCTCGTTGGTCACGGGTTCTTCAACCGGCTCATCGGACGTCAACTGAAGCGAGCTGGTTGGACCCGAGCGCACAATGAAGGCAACGGCTATGGCGCGTCGACGAGGTTCGTTCGTCGCGCCGTCACACGGTCTTCCTGAGCGCACTCACGAATTCGTCAGCTTCCTCCGCGGTGTTGTAGAAGTGCGGGCTCGCCCGAACCACGCCCGGACGGCTGTCCACGATGATTCCGCGGCCGGCGAGCTGCTTGACCGCGTCCGCAGGCGCTGGATGACGAACCGGGACGATCGCGGAGCGGTCATCCGGGCCGCGCGCGACTCGGGGCGAGAGACCGGCGACCAGGCAGCCTTCGATCAGTCGTTCCGCCAGCATCACGTTGCGCGCCCGAATCGCCTCGACGCCCAGTTCCTCGATGATATCCTGACCGCCGAGTGCGGTGTGAACCGTGGCCAGAGCCGGGGTTCCGAGTTCGAAGCGGCGCGCATCCGCATGATAGCGGAACTCGCCGGGGTTGAAGCGGAACTGGTCCTCTGTGGCGAACCAGCTGGTGATTCTCGGTTCGAGGGCCGGGATCAGGTCGTCGCGCACGTAGAGATACGCGAGCCCCGGGCCTCCGCATAGCCACTTGAGCGGGCCGGCAGTATAGAAGTCCACGCCGGTCGCGGGGAGATTCACGGGAATCTGGCCCGCGCCCTGATAGCCGTCGACGAGGCAATATGCACCGGCCCGGTGCGCGATCTCTGCGATCGACTTCAGATCGAGGATTGCGCCGGTCGTAAAGAAGACATGGCTGGTGGCGATGGCCAGCGTGCGCTCGTCGACGGCGTCCTCGAACTGCTGCGGGTCGACCCGGACGCCGTCCGGACTCTCCAGCACGACCATCTCCACCCCGGGGCGCACCTTCCACTGGTACAGGAGCGTGGGAAAGTCGAGCTCGGTGGTGACGATGCGGTTGCGCTTCGACCAGTCGAGGCTCTCGGAGATGACCGCGAGGCACGCGGAGGTGGAGGGCATGAGCCCGACCGTCCCCGCGGGGGCCGCGAAGAGGGCCACCACGCGCCGCCGCAACTCCGCCAGCAGCCCCCACCAGTGCTCGTACCATGCCGAGGCGCCCATGTCGTGCCAGCGGTCCAGAAAGTCCTGCAGGCGCTCCTCGGCACGGGTCGAGAGGGCGCCCAGCGAGCAGGAATTCAGGTAGTTGCGGCGATGGAGGATCGGGAATTGCGCGCGGATACCGTCCAGGTTCACGGAACAGTCTCCGAACCCGGCTCGGACTTCACGGGGCGGAACACGCCCGCGACTTCGGCACGCTCACGGCAGCGCCGCCGGATCAATCCGCCCGCGCTCGGCCAGGCGTCCCCTGCCCCGCTCCGCGACGGGCTCCCCGCGATCGACGATGACTTCACCCCGCGAAAGCGTCCAGGTCGGGAAGCCGCTCACCCGCATCCCCTGGAAGGGACTGTAGTCGACGGCGGAGTGGAGCCTGGCGGCGTCGATTTCCGTCTCCGCCTCCGGGTCCACGACGATGACGTCCGCGTCGGCTCCGGCGTCCAGCGTGCCCTTGCGCGGGTACATTCCGAAGATGCGCGCCGGATTGGTGGAGGCGAGTTCGACGAAGCGCTGGGGCGAGATCAGGCCGGTCGACACGCCGCCGGCGAACACCAGCGGGAGGCGGGTCTCGATCCCCGGCAGGCCGTTGGGAATGCGGGTGAAGTTGTCGCGCCCGGTGGTCTTCTGGTCGTGGTAGCGGAAGGGGGCGTGGTCGGAGGACACCTGCTGGATGGATCCGTCCGCCAGAGCGCTCCAGAGGGCGTCGCGGTGCTCGGCGGCCCGCATCGGGGGGCTGCACACGAACTTGGCGACCTCGAACCCGCCGCAGGGGTCGTAGACCGTCTCGTCGAGCACCAGGTACTGCGGGCAGGTCTCGGCCACAACCGGTTCGCCGCGCTCGCGGGCGGCGGCCACGTGACCCGCCGCACCTGACGAGGTGACGTGCGCGATGCACAGGGGCGCATCAACAACCCCGGCCAGCATGATGGCCCGATGGGTCGCTTCCGCCTCCACCACCGGGGGGCGGCTGGGGGCGTGGTAGGCGGGACCGGTCTTGCCGTCGCTGAGGTGCTGGTTGATCAGGTATGTGACCGCACAGTCGTTTTCGCAGTGGGCGTAGACCAGCCCGCCGTTGGCGCCGGTCGCTTCCAGCAGCCGCAACAGCCCGTCGTCGTTGACGATCTTGTCGCCGTACGTCATGTAGACCTTGAACGACGGGAATCCTCCCTCGATCAGCTCCGGCACTTCCGCGATGACATCGTCGCGGACATCCGTGACGATGGTGTGAAAGCCATAGTCGATGACGGCGTCGGGCGCGATTTCGCCCAGGCGCCGATCACGCGCCAGCGCCAACGTCTCGCCCCGCCGCTGCAGCGAGAAGTCGATGATGGTGGTGACGCCCCCGCACGCTCCCGCGACCGTGCCGGTAAAGAAGTCGTCGGCGGTAGTGATCCCCAGCCGGTCGATGGGGTGGGCCAGGTGGGTGTGGGTGTCGATGCCTCCGGGCATGACCCAGTGGCCGGTCGCGTCCAGGACCTCGCCTTCGGTGGTCAGGTCCTGTCCGACATCGGCAATCCGCCCGTCGCGGATCAGGACGTCGGCCGGCTCCATGCGGTCGGCCGTTACAACGGTGCCGCCGGCGATCAGCAGTTCGCTCACGGGCGCTCCCATGTGCTCATGACCCCCGGACCCGCGCGTTTCCTGATGTGCGCGAGCCCGGGGGCCGGTGAATGCCTCTTGCGATGACCCGGGTATCGCTACTCGGGCTGCGGTACGATGCGGATGTAGGGAAGCGGCTGCTCCCAGCCGTCCGGATATTTCGCCTCCGCGTCCTCGTTGGACACTGTGGGGAGGATGATCACGTCCTCGCCGTGCTCCCAGTTGGCCGGGGTGGCCACCTGCTTGTTGGCGGTGAGCTGGCAGGAATCCAGAAGCCTCAGGATCTCGGCGAAGTTCCGGCCCGTGCTCATGGGATAGGTGAGCGTGGCCCTGATCTTCTTGTCGGGTCCGATGATGAAGACCGAGCGTGCCGTGGCGTTGTCGGCCGGAGTCCGTCCCTTGCAGGTGTCGCCCGCATCGGCCGGAAGCATGTCATAGAGCTTGACCACGCTCAGCTCCGGGTCGCCCACCAGCGGATAGTTGATGGCGTGCCCGCCGAACGACGCGATGTCGTCCGACCAGGCGTGATGGTCGCCGACGCCGTCGACGCTGATGCCCATGATCTTGCAGTTGCGGCGCGTGAATTCGTCCTTGAGCGCGGCCACGGTGCCCAGTTCGGTGGTGCAGACGGGCGTGAAGTCTTTCGGATGGGAAAACAGGATCGCCCATCCGTCCCCGATCCAGTCGTGGAAGCGGATGGTGCCCTCGGTGGTCTCGGCGGTGAAATCGGGTGCTTCGTCGTTGATTCGCAGGGTCATGGATCCTCCTGGTACCGGTTCGCGTGCAGATGCCGGCGGGCTCGCACAGCGTAGCCGCCGAACCGGGACTACGCCACACGGGGTTGCCGGTTCCCCACCAGAAGCCAGGCTTCCATCCAGCCATCCTACAGGCTGCTGGCGAACTTCCGTATGCGCTCCATCGACTCGAGGATGCGCGCCTCGGGACACAGGAGCGAAACCCGGACCCAGTTGCGCCATCTCGCGCCGAAGGAGGCCCCGGGGAACATCAGAACGCCCGCCTCGTCCAGGAGGCGGTAGCAGAAGTTCTCGGCGTCCATTCCGAAGCGCGAAACGTCGGCCCACATGAACAGGCCTCCCCCGTGGGGACCGTGCGGGACGCCCAGGTCCGCGAAGCCGTCGATCAGCGCCTGGCGCCGCCGCCGATACCGCGCCAGGTACTCCGGACGCGGGTCCGGATCGGCCTCAAGGGCGGCCAGGGCTGTGTACTGCGAGAATGCCGGACACGGGCCCGACGTCGTGCTCTTGATGGCCTCCACCGCGTCGATGAAAGCCGGCGGGCCAATCAGGTAGCCGACCCGGAAGCCGGTCATCGCGTAGGCCTTCGAGAATCCCGAAAGGACCACGGTGCGCCCGCGGGCGCCATCCGCGGCGAGCAGCGACAGGAAGGGCTCCTCGCGGAAGACCACGTCCTCGTAGATCTCGTCGGACACCACCACCATGTCGAGGTCGCCCGCGGCCCGTGCCAGATCGCGGACGCCTTGCGGGCCGACGCAGGATCCGGTCGGGTTCGAAGGATTCACGAAGACGAGCAGCTTGCACCCGCGCGCGTGTTGTCTCAGTTCGGCGGCCCCGAGCTCGAAGGGCCGATCGCCTCCGGTTGGGACGGGCACGATGTCGCCGCCCGCGGTCCCGATCGCCTGGTCGTACGAGCTGTAGCGCGGGTCCTGGCAGGCGACCCGGTCGCCCGGGTCGACGAGCGCCAGCATGGCCAGGAACAGCCCCTCCTGGGCGCCGTTGGTGATGGCGATTTCCGTGGCGGGATCGATGTCCACGCCCTTCTCCCGGGCGTACCGGCGGGCGATGCCCTCGCGCAGCGGGAGCAGGCCACGCACCGGTCCTCCGTCCCCTGCGGCCATCTCCGCGCCCGCCGCTTCGGCGAAACGAGCCAGGCCGTCCTCCACGATCGCCGGCTGGGTGTGCAGATCCGGATCGCCGCGCCCCAGCGAGATGACATTCTCTCTTTCGCGCGCGAGCGCCATCATCTTGTAACGAAGCGAGGTGGCCGCCTCCCCCTTGCGCAGCGAAGCGGAGCCCGCGCGTTCCCGGGACTTCATCGGGGCGCTCATGGCCGTATCCCCAATGCCCACAAGGCGGCGCGCTGCGACGGAGCCGGAGAGCAGATCGACGACGCCTGCTTCCACTTCGCGATTCGCGGCCGTACGTCCACCGGCGCCGCGACAAAGCCGAGCGAGAACGGGTGCATTCCCTCGAGACCGTCCAGCGAGCCGATCACGATGGCGTCGGCGGGGGCGGCGGCAGCCTCGCCCGGGCCGCCGAAGAGGCGGTCACCGATGGCATGTACCTGGGTGAGACCCGGCGTGCCGGCCGCCCTCCCATTTTCCGGGACCGCCGCCCCCCGCTCGTACTCGATCAGGCGAAATGCTGCCTCGGTCTCGGACGCAGCATCGGTGCCGGGTTCGATCACGCGCACCTGCATCCAGTCGAGCAGGCGCTGATGCCGACTTCCGGGTCGTGCGACGATCGCGGCCCGCTCTCCCCCGCCGAGGCCCAGGATGGTCGCGAAGAGCGACTCCCCTTCTCCCTGGGTAATGAGCACGCCGTCGGGTTCGCGGACGGGGAAGCCCACGTCGGGCAGGGCTTCGCCCACGCGCCGGCGCAGCTCCCCCATTCCGGGGCGGTCCGGATAGTGGGTTTCCCCGGCCAGCAGGTGATGGCGCAGGCCGGCGAGAAGTCCCTCGCTAGGGCCTGCCCGCGTAGGTGCCCGCCGCTGAGCCGACTCGATGCTCGCGAAGGACTTCACCGCGGTCCCAGCCCGTTGGGAGACGGCTGCCTCCATGGCGGCCCCTGCAGTTCCCTCGGGCCCGCTTCCGTTACCTGGTTCGGTCATCCGACAGCCTCCGGCGTGTATTCGGCGATTTCGTGAATGCGGTTCATCACTCCCCGCGTGCCCCATTGCTCCAGCGCCTGCGTCAATGTCCAGGCGTCGAAGCGACAGCCGCTGACCTGTCCGCGCAGCCCGGCGAGAAAGAGGAACGCGGGCCCCAGTCTAACGGGATCCCGCCATCCTGTGCGCGTAGCCGCATCCGCGCTTTCCGCGTCCCTTTGCGTCAGGGAGGTCGGCTTGATCGAGAGCCCCGGCGTCACCGTGTTGGCGCTGACGCGCGACCCCGCCAGCTCCAGCGCGAGGCATCGCGTAAATGCCTCCATGCCGAATTTGGACGCGCAATATGCCGCCTGGCGTGCGAAGGCAGCGGTCCCGGCGCGCGAGGAGACGTTGACTATGGATCCGCCCTCGTCCCCCAGGAGCGGCAGTAGATCCCGCGTCAGGAACACCGGGGCTTCCAGGTTCACGCTCATGATGCGCCGCCAGTGGGCGGCGTCC
Source organism: Gammaproteobacteria bacterium (assembly GCA_028821195.1). Classification (GTDB taxonomy): domain Bacteria; phylum Gemmatimonadota; class Gemmatimonadetes; order Longimicrobiales; family Gaopeijiaceae; genus BD2-11. Next base: position 41,676 of record JAPPHB010000106.1, on the reverse strand, counting down.
ACTGAAGCGACCGGCTCGCGTTCCAGCACTCCGGCGTTGTTGACGATCACCCGCAACCGCGGGGCCTGCTCGCAGAGGGTGCGCACCAGTCCCTTTCGTGCATCGTCGCGCCCGAGATCGGTGACGAGAATGTGGGGCTCGCCCCCCGCCGCACGGATGTCGGACGCAGTCCACTCAAGCTCCTCCCGGACCTCCGACACCAGCCACACGCGCGCGCCCGCCGCAGCCATCGCCTGCGCGATGCCGCGACCCAGACCTCGGCCGGCTCCCGTCACGAGGACGTCGATGCCCGCGATGCCTGGCGGACCTGGAACGCTGGATGCGAGCATGCCCTATCGAAAGGTGCGCGCACGTCGGTTCGAGGGGATGCGGGCCACCGGTCCCGGATCGGCGGACCCGATCCCGGCACTAACCCACAAGCGCATCCACGACCCGCGCGCAGAAGAAGCCAAGGTAGTTCCCTAGCGCGTATCCGAAGATGCCCACGATGACCGCGGGGGCCACGAGCTTATGCCACTTCATCGCCATGCCGATGGCCAGGGCCGATCCCGGCCCGCCGATCGCGGCCTGGCTGGCGATCGAGACGGTGGCCAGGTCGATGCGGAAGAGCCATCCGATCCCGTACGCGACGACGACGTGGATGCCGATGATGACGATCATGAAGCTGAAGATGGGCACGCCGGCGTCGACGATGGTCGCCAGATCGGAGGCCGCGCCCAGCGCGATGAAGAAGATGTGGAGGGCGAAGTAGGACAGCACCTCCGCCCCGCGCAGTTTCCTCACCCACGGAAGCTGCGCCACGATGAGCGCAATCGTCGTGAGCCAGAGGACTTCCGGCACGTCGCCGAAGAACTCCACGAGTCCGTACCCGGGTGAACCCACCGACATGGCGGCAAGCCGCTCCGCGAAGGCTTCGCTGATGATCCGCGCCAGCCAGAGCGCGACCAGGGGAAGGCCGCCCAGGATGGCGAAATCCGTAATGCTGATGTCGGTGTCGGTCCAGCGGCGGCGCATCGCCTCTTCCTGCGCCTCCTGATCTGCCTTTTCCGCGGCGTCGGTGGCCGGCGCCGTGGCCAGCCCCGCACCGCTTCGGCGCAGGAAGATGGCCGCCAGAACACCCGCCAGCCACACCTGGAACAGCAGGTAGGGGACCGTCGACATGTTGTCGGCCAGTGCGGCGGCGGCGAAGGTGCTCGGCTCCACCTCAAGCCCCTGCCCGACGGCGGCGAAGTTCATCCCGCCGCCCGCGAAGGCGGCCGAGAACGCCCCCGAGAGCTTCCAGGTTTCCGGCCCGACCCATCCCGCCATGGTCGCGCCCGCCACGGCCCCGCCAACGAAGCTGCCCCCGCACGCGGCCAGGTACGCGATCAGCAAGGGTCTTCCCGCGTGGGCCAATTCCCTCATCTGCGTGCCCATGATGACGAGCACGATGGCGTAGGGGATGGCGAAGGTGAACACGGCTTCGTGTGCCGGGCCGGTGTGCTCGATCACACCGACGTTGGCGAACGTGATGCCGAGCAGGGTGCACACTACGGCGGAGCTGATCTTCTTGATGACGTCGTAGCGCTCTTCCAGCCAGCGCGCGAACGCCACCACGGCCAGCATGAAGGCGACAACCAGAAGCGGGTCTCTCAGCATGGAGGCTCCGGACTCAGGTTTGTGGATGGGTACCGTTCACCAGCCCCCGCACCGCCCCGCCTTCGGTCACCGCGACGAGATTGCCGACCACATCGTCGATCATTCCCCGCTGCCCACCGCCGGTCCCGCCGCCCACATGGGGTGACAGGAGCACGTTGTGCGCATCGGCCAGCGGGCTGCCCTCGGGCAGCGGCTCGTACAGGAAGGCGTCCAGCCCCGCCCCGGCGATGCGGCCGTCCCGAAGGGCGTCGGCGAGCGCATCTTCATCGACCAGCCCGCCGCGCGCGGTGTTCACCAGGATGGCCGTGGGCTTCATGAGCGCGAGGGCCGCGGCGTCGATCATGCGCTCCGTCCGGTCGGTATGGGGCGCGTGCAGGCTGACCACGTCGCTCGCGGCGAGGAGCTCCCGGAGCGGCACGGACCGCGCCCCAACCATCTCCTCGTGCTCGCGCGGCAAAGGCGAGCGCTTGTGGTAGACCACTTCCATATCGAACGCGCGCGTGCGCCGCGCGACCTCGAGCGCGATGTCGCCCAGCCCGACCAATCCGAGCGTCCTGCCGTGAAGCTGCCAGACGTCGGGGTAGCGCAGCCAGTTGAAGGCAATCTTGCGCTCCGTGGTGCGCACGGGCTCGACGCCGAGTTCCAGGTATTCCGCATCCCGGGTGCCCATATGCCCGGGCACCAGCTTGCGGTAGAGGCCCAGCATCAGCGCGACGGTCTGCTCCGCGACGGCGATCGCGCCCCGGTGCGGGAGCACCGACACCGGCACTCCGGCCGCAGTCGCGGCGTCCCGATTCACCGCCCAGGGCGCCCGCCCCTGCACCTGAATCAGGCGAAGGCCCGGGGACGCGTCGATCAGGTCCGCGCCAATGCGCCGCTTCGCGGTCACGAGGGCGTCCGCGCCGGCCGCAGCCGCGCGCAATTCCCGTTCATCCATCCCGCCGCCCCACGTCACCTCGACGCCGGCCTCGTCCGCCGCCTGCTGGAAGAGGCCCTGGATCCAGTCCGCAATGGGTTCGATGTGGAGTGCTCGCACGGTGGAATCCCGTTGGCTATAGTGGCCGCGAATGGGGGCGGAAGAGCTGGCGAAGCGATGCATGCGCCCCCGGGGAGAGGCGCGCGCATGAGAATGGGGGGAAGCTCGGCGCTTATCAAGCGGACCATGCTGCCATGAGACCGGACCAGGGTCTCTGCTACGAAGCCACCGACCCGGTCGCGCGGCCGGTCGGTCTCGGGCTCGGACTGCAGCTCGCCATTCTCAGCCTGAACTCGGCGGTGCTGCTGCCCACCATCGTCTTCCGGGCCGCCGACGCGGAAGGATTCCTGTTGTGGGCGGTCTTCGCCGGCATGCTGGCGTGCGGCGTCATGACCGCGGTGCAGGCGGTCCGGCCGGGACGTCTCGGCGCCGGCTACCAGATGCTCCACGGTGCCTCCTCGCCGTTCATCGCCGTGTGCGTCGTGGCTCTGGTTCAGGGCGGGCCATCGTTGCTCGCGACGCTGGTGGTGGTGTCGGGACTGGTGCAGGCGGCGTTCTCCGAGCGCCTTGCCCTGCTGCACCGCATCCTCACCCCCGTGGTCACGGGCACGGTGATCATGCTTCTGCCGGTCACGGTCATGCCCGTCCTTTTCCGCATGCTGAACGACCTGCCGGCCGGTGCCCCGGCCGTGGCCGGTCCGCTGTGCGCCTGCGCGACGGTGGCGACAGCCGCCGGGATCCACCTGAAGGGCACGGGCAGGCTTCGTCTCTGGGCCCCCGCCGCCGGGCTCGCGGCCGGATCCGTCGTGGGCGGGTTCTTCGGGATCTACGAGGTCGGGCTCGTGGCTGACGCAGCCTGGATCGGGTTGCCGGCGGGCCGTCCCCCCGGGCTGGACCTGAGTTTCAGCCCCGCCTTCTGGGCGCTTCTTCCGGCCTTCCTGTTCATCGCGCTCGTCGGGGCCACCAAGTCGGTGGGGGTCGCCGTCGCCACCCAGCGCGTATCGTGGCACCGCGCGCGCGCCGTGGACTTTCGCTCCGTACAGGGTGCGGTGGCGGCCGAGGGCGGCGGCAACATTCTGGCCGGCCTGACAGGCGGGATCCCCAACACCCTGCATCCCACGCCCATCGCTACGATCGAGACCACCGGCGTGGCCGCGCGCAGCCTGGGCGTCATCGCCGGGCTCGCGCTGATCGCCCTGGCCTGCCTGCCCAAGCTGGTCGCGGTGATCGTCGCGATGCCGGACGCCGTCGTGGCCTCGGCGATGGCCGTCATCATGGCCACGTTCTTCGTGGTCGGCATGCGCGAGGTGGTCTCCGGCACCGGCAGCAATCCGCGAAACGGCCTCATCGCCGGACTCGCGGTCTGGGTCGGCATCGCCGTCGAGTTCGACGTTGTCTTTCCGGACTTCTTTGCGAACTTCGCGGGCGGCCTCTTCGACAACGGAATGACGGCGGGCGGCACGATCGCCATCCTGCTTGCGGTCCTGACGATGCCGCGCGTGGCTCGGTTCAGCGGGCGGCTCGACGTGGCCGAACTGCCCGGGATCGGCGATTTCATCCGCAGGTTCGCCCGCCGCACCGGTCTGGAGGCGTCGGTGGAGCGCATGGAGGCCGCGTGCGAGGAGACGCTGCTGATGCTCCTGGAGCCCCACGGCACAGGCGGGTCGCCGGGAGACGAGCCGGCGCACGGACAGCGCGCCCTCCTGGTCACGGCGTACTGGGAGGCCGGGCACGCCGTGCTGCAATTCAAGGCGGCCGCTGCGGGACAGGAAGAACTCAACCTCCAGGATCGGCTGGAGTGGCTCGGGGACGAGGCCCGGGCCGAACCGGCGGAAACGGAAATCTCGCTGCGGCTGCTCCGGCATCTGGCTTCGTCCGTCCGGCACCAGCAGTTTCGCAACGTGGACATCGTCACCCTGAGGGTTGCCCCTGATCGGCAGGCGGCGGGACGGCGCTGATGCGTTCGAGTGTTGCTTCACGTCGACTTCAGCCGGTTCGTATCGCAGCGCTGATCCCTGTCCTGCTTCTCGTGGTCTCCGCCTGTTCGCCCTCCCCGGATGGCCCGTCGGGGAGCAGGTCGCTGGTCCTCGCGCACTTCGTGCCGCCGCTCAGCACCGTCAGGTCCGGGGTCGTGATCCCGTTTTCGGAACGACTGGAGCAGGTGTCGGGAGGCAGGCTGACGGCAACGGAGTACATGGGGGGCGCCCTCGGCTCCGATCCCCGGAGATACTATTCCATGCTGCTCGAGGGGGTGGCGGACGTAGCCATGGTGATCCCGGGGTACACGGCCGTGACCTTCCCCAGGACCACGCTGAGCGCCTATCCGGGGGTTTGCGGCAGCGCGATCGAGTGCACGGCCGCGCTGCAGCGCGCCGGCCCGGTCCTCGAGCAGGAGTACGAGGCGAAGGTGCTGGCGATGTGGTCCACCACTCCCCCCGTGCTCCTCACCCGCGAAAGGCCCGTCCGAAGACTGGAGGACCTTCAGGGGCTCAAGCTCAGGGTCTCGTCGCGCATCGAAATGCCCTTTGTCGAAGCACTGGGAGCAACCCCGGTGATGCAGCCGGTCTCGGAGATTCAGCAGAATCTGCACACGGGCGTGATCGACGGCGTCGTGATCACCGCAGGGGGCATTTCCGCGTATCAGTTGCAGGAGCCGGCCGAATACCTCACCACGTGGCTGCCCCTCTCCGCGACTCCTTTTTCGCTGCTGATGAACCGCGGCGCCTACGAGTCCCTATCCGCGGAGGAGCAGAGCTGGCTGGATGAGGCCTCGGACTCCTGGCTGTCGGAGTCGGGCGGGCAGGCGTACGAACTCGCCGGGGCACGCGGGCTCCAGATCGCCCGCGACGCGGGTGTCGAACTCATCGATCTCTCCGAGGAAGAGAAGGCGCGTTTCCTGGAGGCGGTCGCGGACGTCTACCAGGCGCAGCTCTCCCGCAGGATCGGCGACGCGACGGTCGCCGAGATCATCGATCTCTTCCGCGGCAATTGACGCCCTCGGACCAGGACCCGGTTCGGGACCCCAGTCGGGTCCATGAGGCGCTTCGCCGGTGGCTGACTGCCGGGCTCGCCGTCACCGGGGGCGTGGCGCTGCTCCTGCTCCTGGGCGTGACCGTCGTCGAGGTCGTCGCGCGCCACCTCTTCGGCGCTCCCCTGCTGGGCGCGGAGGATCTCACCTCCATGGGCCTTACGGTGCTCGTGGCCGCCGCGGTGGTCTGTGCGGCCCAGGACGGGACACACGTGTCCGTGGAACTCATCGAGCGCTTTGCGGGCCGTCGCGTCACGCGGGCAACCGACGCGGTCGCACGGGTCCTGGGGGCCGCGGCGACTGCGGTTACGGCCGTCGCCCTCTTCGCCAACGGCAGTTGCGGGATCGAGTGCGGCGAGATCACCGGCACCATCGCCATCGTCCACACGCCGTTCTATTACGCGCTTGGCGCATGCATGGCGACGTACTCGCTGTTGCTCGCGTCCCGGCTGGTTCGGCGGCGGCCCCCGCGTGAGGAGGACGACTCCCGGGCCAGGGGCATCTGATGGAGGGGTCCGCGGCCGCATTGCTCGGCGTCGTCGCCCTCTTCGTCCTTCTGCTGATCCGCGTACCCGTCGGGCTCTCCATGCTCATCGCGGGCGCAGCCGGCATCGCGCTGATCCGGCCCCAGGCGGTGCTCGCCGTCATCGCCGGCGAGACGTTCGCGGTGTCATCGCGGACCGCGCTCACCATCATCCCACTCTTCATGCTGATGGGGAGTCTGACCGTGGCCTCGGGGATGAGCCGGGACCTTTACCTCGCGGCCAACCTCTGGCTGGCCCGCATCCGGGGCGGCCTGGCCGCGGCATCGATCGTCGCGTGCGCGGGCTTCTCGGCTCTGTCCGGCTCGTCGCTGGCCGCCGCCCTGACCATGGGGCGCGTCGCGCTGCCCGAGATGCGGCGCTTCAACTACGACAAGTCGCTCGCGGCCGGGGCCGTAGCGGCGGGTGGCACCCTAGGCATCCTGATTCCGCCCTCGGCCGGGCTGGTCCTGTACGGCATCCTCACCGAGCAGAGCATCGGCCGCCTCTTCATGGCCGGATTGCTTCCCGGGATCCTGCTCGCGGCGCTCTTCGTCCTGACCGTCGTCATCATCGCAACCCTGCATCCCGAGCGGGCGCCCCGGGGAGAGCCGGAGCACGCGCCGGGGAAACGAGGGCGCACGCCTGCGGGGGCATACTGGATCCTGGGCCTCGCCGTCGTGACTCTCGGCGGCATCTACGCCGGAGTCTTCTCCGCGATGGAGGCCGCGGGCGTGGGCGCGTTTCTCGCCCTGCTCGCGGCGCTGGCGCGTCGTTCCCTCACCCGCGATGCCCTCGGCGAACTCGTCCTTTCGACCCTCCGCGCCTGTGGCACGGTCTTCCTGATCCTGATCGGGGCCTACGTCTTCAAGGTGTTCCTGGGCTTTACCGGAACACCGTTCGCGATGGCGCGCTGGGTGGGCGATCAGGGATGGTCGGGGCCCCAGGTGGTGGCGCTCGTGCTCGCGATGTTCATCGTGCTGGGCACCTTCCTGGACGGGTTCGCGATCCTGGTTCTGACGATTCCGCTGGTTCAGCCGATTCTCACGTCACTGGGCGTCGACATGATCTGGTTCGGCGTGATGATCGTCATCACCCTGGAGATGGGGCTGATCTCGCCGCCCGTCGGGCTGAACACGTTCGTGGTCAAGGTGGTGGCCCCGGACGTTCCGATGGGTGCGATCTTCCGCGGCATCATTCCGTTCTGGTTCGCGATGCTGGCGATGCTGGTGCTGCTGGCGCTCGCGCCCGGGATCGCAACGTTCCTGCCGCAGGCGATGTTTGGGTAGGAGGGTTTCCCCGAACCGGCGAGGGCCCGAAAGGACGCTTGGAGCGCGGGAGCGCGATCCGTCAGCGTTCGCAGTCGGTCTCCGGCTCCACCAGCTCCAGTTCCGTGTGGCGGGCGATGCTCTCGAAGTCGCGGTTGCGGGCCAGGAGCGGACGGCCCTCGTCGATGGCGCTCGCCGCGACCATGCAATCAACCATGGAACGGATCGTGGAGCCGGCGCGGCGGCAGGCGCGGTAGACGAGGGCGCCCTGCTGGAAGTGTCCCAGCGAATCCGGGATCAGGATTTCGAAGCGCGAGATCAACTTGAGCAGCTGACGCGCCTCGGGCTCCGTTCGGCATCCCGCCAGCAACTCCATCACCACCGAGGCTGGCGTGGCGATGGGTCGGCCCGCCCGGACCGCGTCATCCAGGAACAGGTCGAAGGCGCTCTCTGTACGCCGCAGGTATTCGACCCACGCCGACGTGTCGACGATCACCAGATGTCAGGGGGGCGATCCCGGCGCATCTCGTCCAGATCCCCGTCCCAGCCGACCCCACGCATCGCAAGCGCCTCTTCCTTCGTCATCGGCACGATCGCCTGACGCAGGACCGCCTCCTTCACGGCCGCGGTCCAATTGCGAAGCCCGTAGCGCTGTCTGACCGCCTCCAGATCGGCTTCGGGCAGCCTGACTTCGAGGCTGACGAACGGGTAGTGGGCGGATTCGGGGGCGTGGTATTCCGGGCGGGCTTCCCGCACCGCGGCCGCTCCCCCGCGCAGCTCTCGCTCCCGCGCTTCGCGCAACGTCCTCCGGACCCACGCGGACACGGTGACGCGATTCCGCTTCGCGGCGTCGCGGATCTCCTCGAGTTCCGCCTCGGACAGCACCACCTGCAGTCTCTTACTCATGATATGAGTATGATATACTAATCCGTGGGACACGCAAGTGGGGCGGGGGATACAAAAAGGAGCGGGAGGGACGCGGCGAGCGAGCGGACTAATCGTCGCCGCGAGCCGCACGAAACAGGCCCTCCGGCCGGCGTTGGCGGGAGGGGTCCGGCACGCGAGCGAGCTAGTCGTGCGCCCGATGGTCCGTGAAGCGGCGCGCCTTGACCGGGAACCTGGGAAGAGTGCCCGCAGGCACGGCGAACACCTCCGCCCGCAGCCCCATCCTTTCGCCCATGGCGCGAGCCAAGAGAGCCCGGACGCGGTCGGCGTCACCTGTCCAGAGTTCGACCTGCACCTCGATGTCGTCGCGGGTGCCGCGCCCACGGACATCCACGGCGAACTCGCGGACTTCGACGAAGCTCCGAATGACATTCTCAACCGCGCCGGGATAAAAGGCCACGCCCTGGACGGTCAGTTTCTGGTCCAGCCGGCCCTCCACCCCGCCCTGCAGGCGACGGTACCCGCTACCGCACCGACACGGCCCCGTTTCCAGCCTCCCGACGTCGCCGGTCCTGTAGCGGATCACAGGCATGCCCGCGCGGCCAAGGTTGGTGATGACCAGCTCCCCTTTCCGCGAAGGGGCGCGCGTCTCCGGATCGATCACCTCGAAGATGAAGTCGCTCTCGTTGAGGTGGAGGCCCTCCCTGGCCTCGCACTGGAACCCCCACGCGCCCACCTCGGTGGCGCCCGCGTGGTCGAACACTCTGGCGCCGAACGCGTCCTCCAGCCGCGTCCTCGTCGCGGGCAGGCTCGCGCCCGGTTCGCCGGCGTGGATGCTGATCCGCAACGCGGAGGCGGCCAGGTCCACCCCTGCCTCTGCAGCGACCTCGGCCATGCGCAGGGCGTGTGTCGGGGTGGCAACAAGAACCGTCGGCCGCCAGGCCGTGATGGCGTCGACCCGGACCCGCGCCGACATGCCGCCGCCCGGCAGAATCAGGCAACCGAGGTGCCGCGCGCCCTCGACGCCGCTCCATGTCCCGAGGAAGGGGCCGAAGGAAAAGGGAAAGAAGACGCGGTCGGCCGCAGTGACGCCCGCGGCCCGGAACACGTTCGCCCAGCACCGCCCGAACCATGCCCAGCTCTCGGCGTCGTCGAGCCAGCACAGCCCCTGTCCGGTCGTGCCCGAGGTGTGGTGCTCCTGTACGTAGTGCTCCAGCGGAAAGGTCGGCAGCGTCCCGTAAGGCGGCGTGCGGGATTGGTCCGCGGCCAATTCGCCCTTGGTGGTGAACGGCAGGTGACGGTAGGCCTCCATGCCGGTCAGATCGGCGGCGGACTCCAGTCCGGCCGCGCCCAGCTTCTCCCGGTAGAACACGTTGCTCCGCAGGACCGGCTCCAGCATGGCACGCAGCTTGCGGAGTTGCTCGCGTTCGAGGGCAGCCCGGTCGAGCCGCTCCCCACTTTCTCCTGCCTTTCGATCCATTTCCCCGTGGCGCAGCGGTGATCCAGCGGTCGTCGCGGGCGGCAACCTACCCGGGCTTCATTCCCGCGTCAAACGATGGGGCGACGCGGGACCACCACACATCGGAATCGCGGGGCTGGATATGCCGCGAGGCTCCCCGTAGGTTGCGGCGAATGACAATAGGGGGCGCGGAGCGGACGCCGGCCGTGTGACGTCGCGACGCCGGATCCCGCGATCACCCTGGTGTCCCTAACAGCCATGTCGAGGAGCCCGTCCATGACCATGGATCGCCGAAAGTTCACCGCAGTCGCCGGCGCAAGCGCGATGGCGCTGGCGTGGGCGCAGGCCTGCACCGAAGTGGCCGAGACCGGCGAGGTCTCGACCGCGACCGCCAACACGCTGCTCGATCACCAGGGACCGCGCGGCATCTACGAAGACGCCGCGGAGCTGGAGCGGCTGAAGGCGGCTATCGCCAACATGGTCAACGTGCAGCAGACGCTGCGCGAGTTCCCGCTCGACCCCGACGAGCCCCCCCTTCTCGTCTTCTGGAGGGGCTGAGCCATGCAGGAATCGACGTTTTTCCTGACGGTCCGCGAACTGGCCGACCTGCTCGCCGACGGCTCCATCACCTCTGTCGAGCTGACCGAGGCCTACCTCGCGCGCGCCGAGGAGCTGGACGTACCCCCCTTCGAGCTGCCCAGCGAGCCCCGCACCGACCACGACGGCAAGCTGGCCACCATGGTCACCATCGCGCGCGACCACGCCCTCGAGGCCGCCGAGCGCGCAGACCGGGAGCTGGCCGCCGGGAATCGCCGCAGCATCCTGCACGGGATCCCCTACGGCGTGAAGGACCTGCTCGACACCCGCGGCATCCGCACCACGTGGGGCTCGGGCATCTTCCGGGACCGGGTGCCGGACCGCAACGCAGCGGTCATCGACATGCTCGAAGGGGCCGGCGCGGTGCTCATGGCGAAGAACTCACTCGGGGAGTTCGCGGGCGGCAACACCAGTTCGGCACTCAATCCGTGGAAGCTCGACCGCACCAGCTTCGGCTCTTCCAGCGGGACGGTGTCGGCGGCGGTAGCCGGCCTCATCGGCTTCGGAATCGGCACGGAGACGGGCGGCTCCATAGTATTTCCGGCCTCCGCGGTGGGCGCGTCGGGGCTCCGGCCCAGCTTCGGACGGGTCAGCCGCTTTGGCTGCATGGCGCTCTCGTGGAGCCTGGACAAGATCGGTCCCGTCGGGCGCTCGGCGGAGGATTGCGGTCACATCCTCCAGTACATCGCCGGATACGACGCGCGCGACAACAGCACCGTCGACCGCCCGTTCGTCTTCCGCGCGGATCCGGGCGCGATGCGCGGGCGGCGGCTGGGCGTCCACCGGCCCGAATTCCTGCTCTCGGGCTCGGAGACGACCCGGCGCGTGTTCCAGGAGGCGCTCGACGTCTTCGAGCAGATGGGCGTGGTGCTGGAGGATGTGGAGTTGCCCCTTCGGCCCACCGGCGCCCTCTTCACCACCATCGTCACCGTGGAGAGCGGCACCAACTTCAAGGCGCTCTTCGATGACGGCAGCGCGGCCAACATGTTCTCGTTCAACGAGGACCGGCGCGCGGGCTGGATGGCCGGGCGCATGCTTCCCGCCGCCGACTATCTCACGGCCCAGCGCATCCGCAACCAACTGGTGCGCGAGACCGACGACATCCTCTCTCGCTACGACGCGGTCATCGCCCCCACCTGGCCCAACGGCGCCGCCATGCGCGAGGTGAGCGAGGGCTGGCCCATCCCGGCGCGCAACGAGTGGGAGCCCCCGGACGACGTGAGCGCGCGCACACCGCGCCTCAACTACATCGCCAACCTGGTGGGGCTTCCGGGGCTCGCCATCCCGTGCGGATTCGACGAGGAGGGGCTGCCGCTTTCGCTGCAGATCTGCGGCTCGTCGATGGACGATCAGGCCGTGCTGGATCTGGGAATGGGCTATCAGCGCGAGACGGACTGGCACCGGCGGCGGCCGGAGTATCCGTGGAGGGAGTAGGGCCCTCTCAGTCCCGGTGCAGGCGCAGCATCCGCGGATGCTCGACGTCCAGTTCGTCCCGGTAGACGCCAAGCACGAAGTCCATCCCGACTTCCATGACCGAGAGGTCGGCGGGAATCTCGACGCCGCCCAGCCACGCGCCATCGGGCCCCAGCACCTGCCATGCTTCCGGGCCGTCGCCTTCGTTCGGCCCGAGGAACGGTCTCAGCCAGACCGCTCCCGCCGGGTCCACCTTCATGTCCGCGTAGGCCGGCCGCCGGTCGGGGACAGGGAGATCCTGGAAGAACTCCAGCATCATCGGCGGAATCTCGTCGGGGTTCTCCTGCAGGCGCGCCTCCCGCTCCCTCTCGAATACGTCCGGCGACAGCTCCAGCGGGTATCCGGGAATGCGAAGGATGCGAGCCGGCACGCCGTCGGCCGTCACCTCTTCGACCTGCATGTCGACGGCGTCTCCCAGGAGAATCCTCCCCGCGTGCGCGGCCACGAAGGCGTCGCGCCAGAAGAGAGGAATACCTGCGAAGGCCCCGCCACCGCTGTTACGGTGCATGAAGACCTCGTTGCCCGCCGTCACGCCGATGCTGTCGACCGTCCCACCGGCCGCGTCGACGCGGAACAGTCCGCCGGGCTGCCTGAGGATGGCGCTCTCGCCCTCATACCCGAACATGAAGCGGATACGCGTCTCGATGACGATCTCGCCATTCGCGAGATGGACCACAGCGTTTGATTCCGCGATCACGCCGGACGGCAAGGGAACGCTGTAGGTCCCAAGCAAAGCCAGGTCCGGCGCGAAGAAGGTCACGCGGCCATTGGCATCAAGGACGATCACGGAATCGCCGGCGTTGTCGAGTCCCACGATCGCGCGGAACTCGCCGGGACCATCCCCCTCACCGCCCAGGGAAGCAATGTGGCTGCCCTCCGCCGAGTACAGCCGGACCTCGCTCGAGCCTCCGTTGGCCACCGCCAGCGAGCCGTCGCTCAGCCGCCTCATGCCCCGAACCTGGAAGAACTCGTGATTCGGCCCCGCGCCGGACGCCGACAGGTCCAGGACTGGCGCCGACTCGACGCGCCACCCGTCCGAGTCCGACCAGAGCGGTCGCGTGGATTCGACGATCTCGATGCCCGCGCTGTCCCGAACGGTCGTGGACGGAGCATCGCCCTGCCCGCCGTCGCCGGCGCATGCCGCGCCGAAGATCAGGAACAATGCGGGGAGGACTCGATGACCGTGGCGCCCGATGGGCTCGACCTCATGCCTCATGATCGTTCGATCCACGGGTTCTAGTTCCAGGAGCGCCCCCGCATCCCCTCCACGTCCAGGTTGCCGCCGCTCAGCACACATACGGTGCGGGTTCCCGCGGGCGCATCGACGAGCCCCTGAAGCAGGGCTCCGACCGGAGCTGCGGCGGCGCCCTCGACCACAACCTTGGCCCGCGTCATCAGCCACAGCATCGCATCGAAGATCTGCGAGTCCGGCAGGGTGACGATCTCGTCGACGAAGCGCGAGACCACGGAGCAGGTGTGGTTGCCAACCTTCTTGACGCGGAGCCCGTCGATCAGGCAGTCAACCTCGTCGAGGACCACGCTTGCGCCCGCCTCGACGCTTCGCTTCATCCCCGGGGCCCCGGCGGACTCCACTCCGATGATCCGGACCGACGGGTTGACGGACTTTGCCGCCATCGAAACGCCCGAGATGAGACCGCCGCCTCCGATGGGCACGATCAGCAGTTCGGTCTCCGGCAACTGGTCCATGATCTCGAGCCCGAGGGTCCCCTGCCCCGCGATCAGCTCCGGGTCGTCGAACGGGTGGATGTAGGTCAGACCCTCGGCTTCCACGAGTTCCAGCGCCTTCTCGTTGGCCTCGTCCCAGATGTTGCCGTGGAGGACGACGCGGGCCCCGTAGCCTTCGGTGGCGGCGATCTTGGAGCGGGTGGCGTTCTTGGCCATGACCACCACCGCGCGCACGCCGTACTGGCGCGCCGCGAGGGCCACGCCCTGGGAGTGGTTTCCCGCCGAGGAACAGATGACGCCGCGGGCACGCTCCTCCTCGCTCAGCCTGGCGATCTTGTTCAGCGGCCCGCGCAGCTTGTAGGAGCCGCCGCGCTGGAAGAGTTCGGCCTTAAGGCGCACGTCCAGCCCGCACTCCTCGCTCAGCGATCGGCTGGTCAGCATGGGCGTGCGGTAGGCGTAGGGCGCCACGTTCCGGTACGCGGCTTCGAAGTCGGCCCGGTTGAGGGTGAGGCCGTTGCCGTTGGCGAGGGGCCCGGGTGCCGTGGTGTCGCCCTCCTTCATGTTGCCGCCCGACCGGGGAGGATGCCGGTACCGCTGAACAGCGCATGGTGCATGGAACGACTCCGGCGTGGTGAGCCAGTGCTCAATGAGCGGGATGGGAAGGCCGCCAAGTGACCCGACGTTGGCGTTGGGCCGTCCACAATAGGCAGGTCACCCGGCCAGCGCCAGCAACCCGATGCCGGCGAAGACGAGCAGGGCTCCGATGGTGCGAATACGTCCGAACCGCTCTCCCAGAAGGAGCCATCCCGCCAGCGCCCCGAAGACGATGCCCACCTCGCGCGCGGCTCCGGCGTAGCTGATGGGGGCGATCTGGAAGGCCCGGAGAACGAGTGCGTAGGCCACCAGGGTCATAACGGCGATCATCGCGATGGGACGGAAGTGCGTGCGCAGGACCCGAAACGTCCGCTTGCCGTCACGGGCCGCCAGCATCCCCACGAACGCCAATCCGGAGATCCCGAACACGAGCACGAGGTACGGCAACGGGAGCCATTGCCGGACCGCCGCACCATCCAGGGTGGAGTACACGGAGATGAAGAACGCGACCAGGAAGGCGGATCCCGAGCCCCGCGCGTGGGCGCGCAACTGGCGCCAACGACGTCTGGCGGGCGTTCGGATGGAGGAATCGGACCCGGGGCGGACGTCATTCCCCGCTCCCGCCCGCGCCCCGGCGACCCGCGACCAGAGCGGCGCCCCGCTGAGCACGATCAGCCCGCAGAGGATCGTCGCGATCCCGAGCACTCCGCCCAGGGACGGACGCTCGCCCAGGAATAGCACCGCCCACAGGGCGAGCATCGCGGGGGCCGTCCCGCGCGCGATCGGATAGACCAGCGAGAAGTCGCCGTCTCCGTACGCCCGCGCCAGGCACCCGTAGTACGCCACGTACACGACCGCGCTCGCGCCCACGAAGGGCCACACCCCCGCGGGAGGCGGCCATGCCGGCACCAGGGTCGGGATGAAGACGACGGCACCGAGCAGCATCGCCCACGCCGCGACCAGAACCCGCTCGGTGGAGCGCTTGAGGATCAGGTTCCACGAGGCGTGCAGGAGTCCTGCGGCCAGGACGAGGGCGAGGGCGTTTACGGGCACGGCGTGGGTAGCTCCTTCAGCGCGGCGGGTCGGTCTTCGCGGGGCACGGCTATGCGAAGCGCGCGCCCATCCACTCCTTCCAGGCGGCCTCGCCACGCGCGGCCGCCGCCGGCCCGTCGGCACCGTAGAGGTAGATGCTGATCACCACGGTCGCCCGCTCCGCGATCTTGTAGGCACACGCCGCCGCGATTCCCGGAGCCGGCCGGTCGAGCCGGAACAGCACGCAGGGCTGACGCCCGCCGGGCCGATTCTCCGCGAGAACGCCCGCGAGGTCTCCGCTGCCCGATCCGGGGAGCGCCCATGAATCGCCGGGCGGGAGCCCGCCGGAGGCGAGCGCGCCGGAAAACGCGTTCCAGGTCTCCTCCACGGACCCGTCCATTTCGCCGTACGCTCGGACGATCGTGGCACGCTGGCCCCTGAAGTGGGTGAGGTACAGCCCCAGGATGGCGAGGGCCTGCGGCCAGCCGGCTTCGAAGTTCCTGAGCTGGTCGTCCCAGTCGTCGGTGCTGGCGAAGAGGCTGTGCACCACGCGGACGAGGCAGCGGCCGCCGGCGCGCGCCTCGATGGTCCACTCGGTGGCCGTCGGCGGCCCGTCCGCGCCGCAGTCCTTGCCCTCGTGGCGGAAATGGTGCGGCGGGTCCCACCCGGTCACCTTCGCGGGGACGTGGTCCATCTGCGAGTCGGTGTGGTACCGGAGCGTTCCGCCGACCCGCTCCTCGACATCCGTCGGATAGAACCACGACGAGATGCCGGAGCCGGTGGCGATGGCCTCCCAGACTTCCTCCGGGGAGCCGGGAACCTCGGCCTCGGCCTGGATCGAACGGCGGCCGGATGGATCGTGCTTGATGCTCATGATGCCTCCTGGGCGGATGGATCCCCCGGCGCTGGATGGGCGACGACCACCAGGCGGTGAGGCCGTCCGCCGGGCGCGGAATCGTCGTGATGGCGCCGGACCAGTTCGGAAACCGCAGCGACCAGCTCCTCGCTGAACCGGGCGCGGGCTTTCGGAGACCGGAACCGGATCTCGGTGTCGATGGAAAGGGTGGCGAGCCGTTTTCCCGTTTCGGCCGAACGGCGCAGCAGCGCGCTTCCTTCGCGCACGATGCGCGCGGCGAGCGCAATGAGGTAGCTCGCCGACAGCCGGTCGCGCGTCCGCTCCGGGTCACTCGCCACCGGCCCGAGCGCCGCCGGACTCACCACGTAGGACCGGGCGGTCGCCACCAGCAGGCGCTCGGTCAGGCCGCCCCACCGGCGTTCTTCGGCGACCCGCACGAGCCCGTGCTTCTCCAGCGTCCGGAGGTGGTAGTTGACCTTCTGCCGGGGAAGCCCGAGGCGGGCTGCGAGCGCGGCCGCCGAGGCCGGCTCCACCAGTTCGGAGAGGAGCCGGGCCCGCTTAGGGTCCAGGGTAACGACCGCGGCGGCGGGCTCCTCGATGACGGCAACGTCGAGCATGGTGGTATTAACGCCTTGACAGGTTTATTTGTCAAGAACCTCGTGATGGATCCGCATCGCTCTCGCCTGAGATGGCGTTGCACAATGGGAAGGCATTTGCGGATCACGCGTTGGGCCCGACGACACTCCCTTTGGAACTCACAGGAATCGCGGCGCCTCACGTCGATACCGTTCGTACTCCTCCCCGTATTGCTCCTTCAGCCACACCTCTTCGCTGAGGGGCGCGATGATGAACCACAGGGCCAGGAGCGCATGGGTGATCCAGAGGAGTTGCGAGTTGGCGATGATGCTCAGCCCCAGGAAGAGGACGGTGTCCCCGACGTATTGCGGGTTGCGCGTAAACCGGTAGGGGCCGGAGGGAAGGAAGCCGTCCTTGCCGCCCGTCGAGTTCGTCCAGCCGATCGTGGCGATTCCCCATAACGCCAACAGGCCGCCCAGCAGAGCCAGAGGCATGCCGAGGAGAAACCGCAGGTCGCCACCAAGGATCCAGGAGTTCCAGTCCAGAAACAGCAGGCACGCGTTGAGTGCAATGGCCGCAGACCACCCGATCCACGTCAGGGCATATTGCCAGGAGCCGCGTCCCGGCGGCGGCCAGATTCGGCGATCCGGCCGGACCACGGACCAGACGACGGTGGCCAGCAGAATAGATATGACTATGATATTTGTTAGGAATATTATTGTTGTCAACGTATAATCTATAGTCATAGTTATTGTCCTTCCTCAATATTGTGGACTATGATAGTCAGGCGTGCGGAACATGGTTTTCTCGATAAACCGGTTGCGGAACACGCCCCGCGAGTCGAACTGCGCGCTGATCGCCCGGAAAGGGGCGAGGCCCGGACAGCTGTCCTCGATCTGTCCCGCCTCAAGCGGATACCATTTCCCCCAATGCAGCCGGGCGCCCAGTGATCGGGCCATGGTCGTAGCCAGGAAGCGAGCGACATTCCGGAAGGACAGCCGGGGATCCGTGAACGTGATGAGGCTGATTGCGTACCAATCCTGCTCTTCCCTGCAGTGGCAGGATGCCATCGAGATCAGCGTATCGTCGGGACGGATGCGCCGGACGCAGATTGGATAGTGATGGCTGTACGAACCCCGAATCCTCTCGAAGGAATCCCGCATGTCCAGGGCCCGGATCCGGTCGTGCACGCCGGCCGATGCCTCGTAGTCGGCGTTGTCGGCCACCCGCAGCACCTCCGACACAAAGTCGAGCGCCGGCTTGAGTTTGTCGCGCGGCACGAAGACTTCCATCTCCAGATGATGAAAGAGGTCGTGGCGCATGAGGAGCTGGCGGTCGCTACGGTCGGTGACCTGCCACTTCGGGAAGATGCAGGCGGGCAGAAGATGCCGATACAGAACGTCCACCAGGCGCCGGCTTCGCAGCAGCGAGGCGGTGAGTTTGATGCCCAGATGAAGAAGGACGTCGATGACGACCAGCCAATACGCCCGGTAGAGCATGGCGGCGCCCGACCGGCGATTGTCCGAGGCCACGCTCCGCTCGTGCTCCAGATACGCCCAGGTGCGCGGCATGAGATAGAACTGCTGCAGGGGCGCGGCCGACTCGTTGTCCAGGACGGCGTCCAGATCCGGGCGCCAGACGCATCGTTCGCAAACGTAGTATTGCGGCACGCACTTCAGGGTGACTTCGACGACGACGCCAAGCGCCCCAACGGAGCATCGGGCCGCCCGCAGGGTCTGGCCGGAATCGACGGTGCGCACCTCCGCCTCCCCGTCTGCGTCGTAACAGGCGATGCGCATGGACTCGACGTAATGGGACATCGAGTGCCTTCCCGACCCGTGCGTCCCTGTGGCGACCGCGCCTGCCACGGACTGCCGGGCGATCAGGCCGATGGACGGGAGGGTGAGCCCGCAGGGCGCGAGATGCGCCAAGACTTCGGCGATGCGGCATCCTCCACCCACGGAGACCCGGCCGCGATCGGCGTGAACGCGTATCTGCCGAAGGTGGCGCAGGTCCAGGAGCGCATCGGATGTCTCGATGCCTCCGTTCCAGGAATGGCCCGCGCCGATAACGCGGACCGTGCCGCTCCGGTGCTCGTCGAGGATGCGCAGCACATCCTTTTCGTCCCTGGGCAGGTATCGACTGCGCGGGCGGAAACGAATGTTTCCCCCGAAGTTCCGGACGTGCGATATGCCTGTCGGCGGCACGGTTACGACCGTCCGGGCCTTCTTGGCAGCGAAGACAGCAGCGCGCGCGTATACGGGTGTCCCGGTTCGCGGAAGAGCGCCTCGGCCGAGGCCATCTCGACGATCTTGCCTTCATTCATGACCGCGACCCGGTCGCACAGGTGCTTGACCATCCTCAGGTCATGCGAGATGAAGAGATAGGTCAGCCCGAACTCTTGCTGAATGTCAGCGAGAAGGTTGACGATCTGGGCCTGGATGGAGATGTCGAGCGACGAAATGGGCTCGTCGCAGATGATCAGGTCCGGCTTCAGAGCGAGGGCGCGCGCAATGCCGACGCGTTGGCGCTGGCCGCCCGAGAATTCGTGCGGCAGGCGTCCGGCGAGCTTCGAGTCCAGCCCGACGACGCTCATGAGTTCCCCGACCCGGTCCTGTCGCTGCCCGCGGCTCATGCTCGTGTGCTCGAGCAGGGGCTCGGCGATGGAGCGACCGACGCTCAAGCGCGGATTCAGCGACGAATAGGTGTCCTGAAAGATCATCTGCATGCGCGGACGGAGTGCGCGGAGCTCCGCCGGGGATACGGCTGCGAGATCGACGCCGTCGAAAACGATGCGCCCCGACGTGAGTTCGGTGAGCCGGAGGATGGTGCGAGCGACGGTGGTCTTGCCGCAGCCGCTCTCTCCCACCAGGCCGAGCGTCTCGCCGCGACGCAGCCGGAAGCTGACGCCATCGACCGCGCGCACCGACCCGGTCCGGCGCTGCATCATTCCCCGACGCACCGGGAAGTGCTTCTTGAGGTCCACGACTTCGAGGAGGGGAGTCATCCGTCCCACCAACAGGCGGCGCGCGCTTCCTTCTCAGCCGGCAGCAGGGGCGGCCGCTCCTCGCCGCAGCGGCCGAAGGCGTGCGGGCAGCGCGCCGCAAACGCGCACCCGGTCGGAAGCCGCGCCATGTCCGGCGGCTGACCCGGAATCGCAGTCAGGCGCCCCTGGCCGTCGTCGGCGATCGCGGGCAGGGAGGCCAGAAGTCCCTGCGTGTAGGGATGGGCCGGCGCGTCGAACAGGCGCGGCGCGGCGGCCGTCTCCACGATGGACCCTCCGTACATCACCGCGACTCGGTCGGCCAGACTCGCGACCACGCTCAGGTCGTGGGTGATCCAGATCATCGCCATCTCGCGCGTCGCCCGCAGTTCGGAGACCAGGTCCAGGATCTGAGCCTGGATGGTGGCGTCCAGCGCGGTGGTCGGCTCGTCGGCGATGAGGAGGCTGGGCTCGCAGGCCAGCGCGATCGCGATCATGACCCGCTGGCACATGCCGCCGGAGAACTGGTGCGGGTAGTCGTCGAACCGGGAGGCGGGCCGCGGGATGCCTACCGATCCGAGCAACTCGATGGCGCGGTCGCGGGCGGGGCGGCGCCCCAGGCCGAGATGTATCTCCAGGCTCTCGGTCAGCTGCCGGCCGATGGTGAGCACTGGATTGAGGGATGCGCGCGGGTCCTGAAAGATCATCCCGATCTCGGGTCCGCGCACACGTCTCATTTCTTCATCGTCGAGCCCCAGCAGGTCCCGGCCCTTGAAGCTCACCTCGTCGGCGCGGACGCGGGTGCGGTGCGGGGGCAGCAGGCGGAGCACGGAGAGCATGGAGGCGGTCTTGCCGCACCCGCTTTCGCCCACCAGGGCAAGCGCCTCGCCCCGGCGGACGGAGAAGCTCACGTCGTTGACCGCATGGACGAGGCCCCGGTCGGAGAGGAACTGCGTGTGCAAGCCACGGACCCTGAGCAGGTCGCGGGGTGCGTCGCCGGGAGGCTCGGGTGTCATGAGGGGAAGCCCGTTTCTTCATCGGAGCGCCCGACATTCTCGGCGATCTGTCGCCGAGCAGAGCCCGCATCGGCATCGGAGCGCCCCTCGTCCGTGTTGGTGTTGACAGGCGGCGCGGACGCGCGGAAGTGCTCCTCCATCTCACGCAACACGACCCATCCCCCTCTCTGCTCTGACTCGATGCAGGCCTGAACGACGAGAAGCGTCTTCAGATGATCGCGGGCGGTGGTCACGGGCTCGGCTTCGCCGCGGACGGCGCGCAGGAACTCGGCCAGCAGCTCGCGCGTGTCGTCGATGAACGCCGTGCACGGCGCGAGCGGCTCCGGGACCGGGGTCTCCGCTTCGGCGTCTCCCTTGAAGTTGCTGCCTCGGAGTCCCAGGCCCCGATCGAAATCGACGCGAACCAAGTCCTCGAACTGCTCGCGCTGAATCAGGGCCGCGCCCTCGAACTCGGTGCGCCAGCGGAAGTCCATGCGATTCCAGGCCGCGGTCCAGGTGCCCAGGTAGTTCGCGCGAACTCCGTTCTCGAAGCGGAAAAGCACGGAGACGCAGCAGTCGTCCTCGTAGGTGCTCCACGACGGCCGCCAGGTATCGCACACCAGCGACTCGACCTCGGCGTCGTAGCAGTAGCGCAGCAGGTCGAAGTGATGGATGCTCTGCTCCAGCAGCATCGGATGCGCCATCGTCATCACGTAGTCGTTCAGGTCGTGGCGGTTGCCGTCCCGCTGGCGGTGGTAGGTGAAATGGCCGTAGCTGAGGTCGCCGAGTTCACCGCTCTGCGCGTAATGGCGGATCCTCTGGGAGGTCGGTAGGTAGCGGAAGTTCATCCCGACCAGGAGATGGCGTCCGGCCTCCTCCGACCTGGCGATGAGGTCGAGGACTTCGTCCATCTCGTCGGAGAGCGGCTTCTCGCAGAGGACGTCGAGGCCCCGTGCGAACGCCTGGCTCACCAGAGCATGGTGGCTGTCCGGCGGGGTGGCGACGACTACGGCGTCGGTCGCGACGCGGGTGAGGGCCGAAGCGAAATCGTGTTCAACCGGGGTATCCGGTGCGTGCTCGTCCCGGGCTCGCCGCGCACGTGCCTCGTCAAGATCCACGATGCCCGCCAGGGTTGCGTCCGGTGCTTCGGCGATGACGCGCGCCCATTTGGCGCCCCGGACGCCCGCGCCCACGAGGAGGATGCGCACGCCTTCGCTTCCCGTCGGGCCCTTCACGGCGCCCCATCCCGCGGGGAGCAGCTCCACGGCGGGAGCGATCCCGACTTCACGACCGGCGCGTCCTTTCGACGAAACGCTTCATCCGCCCCAGGGCTTCTTCCATGGAGGCATAGGGAGACAGCAACGTGATGCGGATGTGCCGGTTGGCGGGATCCGCGAACATGGTCCCCGGGAAGACCATCACCTTCTCCCGTCGCAACAACTCCAGGCAGAACGTCTCGGCGTCGAGCCCGGTGCTCGAGATGTTGGCGTATACGTACATCCCGCCGCCCGGCCGGCCATACGAGATCCCCATGTCGTCCAGGCTCCGGAGCACGAGGTCGAGCCGGCGCTCGTACTCGGCCAGCATCGAGGCGACCGCCACGTCTCCCCCTTCCAGGGCCGTGAGCGCTCCGCGCTGAAGGGCCGGGGGCGTGCAGATGCTCAGCGTGTGCTTGATCTCGACGGCGGGCTCCATGAACCACGCGGGCGCGGCCAGGTAGCCGATGCGCCACCCGGTCATGGCGTACGCCTTGGAGAAGCCGTTCACGGTGACGGTCCGGTCGGGGAGGTTGCCGAAGGTGCCCAGACTGACATGCTCCCGCCCGCCGAAGATCAGCTTCTCGTAGATCTCGTCGGAGATGACGAGGAGATCGTGCTCCTCGGCGAGCGCCGCGATGCGCGCCAACTCGTCGCGCGGCGTAAGTCCGCCGGTGGGATTGTTCGGGTTCGCGATGACGAGGAGCTTCGAGTGCTCCGTCAGGGCGTGGCGGATGGCGTCGGCCCTGAGCGCAAAGTCGTCCTCCTCCAGGGTCGGCACCTCGACCACCCGGCCGCCGGCCAGGTTGACCATGTAGTCGAAAGCGTTGAAGCGCGGCGCCTGGAGCACGACTTCGTCGCCGGGATCGACCAGCGCCAGGATGGAGATGAGGAGCGCCTCCTGGACCCCGTTGGTGACGATGATCCGGTTGGCCGGATACTCGAGACCGTTGTCGCGTTTGAGCTTGCGGGAGATGGCGTCGCGCAGTTCAGGGAGACCTGGAGGAGCGGTGTAGTGGGTGTAGCCGCCCGCCAGGGCTTCCGCCCCCGCCGCGACGATGTCCGGTGGCGTGTCGAAGTCGGGGTCGCCCCGGCCGAGGGCGATGATGCCGTCCAGGCCGGCGGACAACTCGAGCATGCGGGTGCGGAAGCTGGACTTCACGCTGACGGCGCGGGCGGCCAGATGGGATTCGCGGACAGCCCGGATCATCGGAGTCGCGCCGTGGATCGGTGATTGGAGCAAACGCGCATCAAACCGCCTCCGCGGCAACCGGCGGCCGCGCGTACAGGCAGCTTCCGCGCACGAATGTCATCTGCACGCGCTCCAGGTCGCGGAGATCGTCGAGCGGGTTGCCGTCCACCACGATGACGTCCGCTTCCTTGCCCTCCTCCACGGTGCCGATGCGGCCGTCGAGCCGGTTCATGATGGCGGCCTCGCGGGTGGCGCTCATGATGGCCGCGTGATTGTCCGCGACCACGCCCACCTCGATCATGAACTCCATCTCAGGTACCACCACGCCGTGCCGCACCGCCGGGCTGCCCGCGTCCGTCCCGAACACGATGCGCACCCCGGCGCGGGCGGCTCTCAGCAGCCCGTCGTAGCGGCTCTTGTCGGCCACGAGCCGCTGGCGCTCCCTGATCTTCCACTCCGGGATGTTGTACCTGCGCGCGATCTCGGGCTTCGACTGGAGCAGGACGGGCGAGAAGGTGGTGATGATGGGAACCCCGCGCTCGACCAGCTTGCCGATGGTCCGGTCGGACATGCTGCCGCCGTGCTCGACCGTGTCGATGCCGAAGTCGACCGCCCGCTCGATGCAGGCGTCGAAGGTGGCGTGGGCGGTGATGGGAAGGTTGCTGCGATGGGTCTCGTCGACGATGGCCTCGAGTTCCTCGTCGGTGAACTCCAGGAGGTCGTGGCACATCATGATCTTGATGAGGTCGGCCCCGTCCTTGACCTGGTCGCGGACGGCGCGCCGCATCTCGTCGGCGCCGGTGGCCTCCCGGCAGCACCAGTAGGTGTGGCCGCCGGTCTGGACGATCGCCTCGGCGACGATCAGCAGGCGCGGGCCCGCGAACACCCCCTGTTCCACCGCCTGCTTGGCGAAGGACCCGCTCCGGTTCATGCCCAGGTCGCGCACCAGGGTGATCCCCGCGCGCAGGCAGGCGAGCATGTTGGCGGCCGCCTTGTAGGCGCTGATCTCGGGCGCGTCTCCGAGCGATTGGGCGGCCAGGTCGTGGATGCCGTCCCAGGCGAGGTGGGCGTGGCTGTTGATCAGCCCGGCGAGGATGGTCCCGCCGGTTTCCACCACCGCGCGCCCATCCCCTGCGGGCCCGCCGCCTTCTCCGACCGCGGTGATCACGCCGTCCTCAAGGGTCACGTGACCGTTTTCGATCACCTCGCGCCCCACCCCTGTGATCACCCGGCCCCGCAGCGTCACCGACGCAGGCTCTCTCGGGGCCAGGTCCTGCAGGACCGGCTGGAACTTCCAGGCTGGTGCTTCGGGCATGGTTTCTCCTCCTCAGATCCCCAGCTCCGCGAGAGCCCGGGCACCGCCGTCCAGGTTGGTGAGCTTCATGCTCGCGTAGTTGGGCGAGTAGATGACGCCGGCGGCTCCCGCCCCGTACGCCGCGTGCACGCTCTCGTAGACGATCTCGGGGGTACAGGCCGCCTGATCCGGGCTGGAGCGGGGCGCGTCCACGCCGACGCCCATCAGCACCGGAAGCTCGCCGTCCAGCGCCTCGATCGTGTCCCGGCACTGCCCGCCAACATAGCTCGCGGGCGACATGCCCACACCGAGCAGCTCATCCCACGGCGCCTCGTCGAGTCCCAGAATCCGGTACATGATCGGGGTCAGCTCCGCGGGCGCCAGATCGCGCAGGAGGGACGCGTGCAGCTGCGTCATCTCGTTGATGTAGATGCCGCCCGACTGATGCTGATAGGTGATCGGCTTCACCCAGTCGGCGTAGTCCTTCGTCTCGGCCCACGGCCACTGCGCCTTGCGGAACGGGTTGAAGTGGTTGCGGTTCCACACGTTGAGCCCGAACTCGAGCGCCGGATCGCACCACTTCACGAGCCCGTACAGCTCGCGGTCCAGGTCCTTGTTGCGCTCCACCCAGTGCCGCTCCAGCAGCAGGAACTCGGGATTGTCGAGGAGAACCCGGAGCCCGGTGATGAGCGCGCCATCCGTGAAGCGCTCTCCCGCGCGCGCGTTCCTGAAGTAGTCGTGAAGCGCCGCGCACGCCCGTCGCGCGGCCTCGGCATCGACCCCGGCCCGGTCCATGCTCGCGAGGCAGTGCGGGCAGAAACACCCGGGCGCCATCCCGGTGACGAGCTGGTCCAGAGGGCTGCGGCGCTCGTTGCACCACATGATGCCGTCGATGTCGTAGCTCCGGCAGTGATCCTCGATCAGCGCGTGCCACCACCCCCGGTAGTCCGGATGCTCAAGGCACGGCGCGCCGCTGATCCGCCCCAGGTAGTCCACCTCCATGAGCTGCACCAGGTTGGGGATCTGCACGGTGTTGGCCGAGCCGTGGCCCGCATACTTGAAGAGCGGCTCCATCAGCTCCGGGATCACCTTCATCCCCCGTTCCCGGGCGCCAGGGATGACCATCTCCAGAATGTCCCGTCCGCGCATCGCCTCGTCCGGTGCGCGGAAGTTGGTGACGCTGGTGCTGCGGTAGAACTCGGGATGATGCGCGAGATAGGACCCGCCCTGAACCTCGAGCGGCTCGGGGACGCCGTGGTCGGGCCATCCGTCGAGCTTCCACGAGATGCTGCGCCCGATCTTGAGCCCGAGCCAGCTCACGGTTCCCAGAAAGACCACATTCACGCCCACGCGCTGTTGCAATGTGTCCAGCACCGCGTCCACGCCCTCGTCCACGAAGCTCGCGGGCCCGATCTGGACTCCTACGCACCTGTCGCTCACGGTCGATGATTCTCCTCTTCTCTCGTACTGGTGTCTACTGATGACTTACCGATGATCTACTGGTGTCTACTGGAAACATATGAAGCGATCACCTGTCCGGCTCGCTCCACGCCCGCATGGCACTCCACCCGGCAGGTGCCGGCGTTCACCGTCACCGGCCCTTCAGCCTCGGGTCCAGCATCTCCTGCAGGCTGTCGCCCAGGAGATTCGTGGCCATGACCACGGTGAATATGGCGAGCCCTGGGAACGTCGAAATCCACCACGCCCGCCCCAGCACGTCCCGCCCCACGGCGACCATCAGCCCCCACTCCGGCGTCGGGGGCTGCGCGCCCAGTCCCAGAAAGCTCAGTCCTGCGCCCACCGATATCGCGTGTCCGAACTCGAGCGTCGAGAGCACGAGCAGCGGGATCGCAGTATTCGGGAGCACGTGCCGCAGGATGATCCGAATGTCGGGCACGCCCAGGAGCCGGGCCGCGTCGATGTACTCCTGCTCGCGCACGGTCAGCACCGTCCCCCGCACCAGGCGCGCGTAGCGCGGGATCGTGGACACGCCGACCGCGACCATGACGTTAGTGATGCTCGGACCCAGTGCCGCGATGACGACAAGGGCCAGGAGAATGCCGGGAAAGGCCAGCATCGCATCCACCATGCGCATCAGCACGGTGTCCACCGTGCCGCGGTAGTAGCCGGACACGAGCCCCAGCGCCGAGCCCAGCACCGAGCCGATGACGACGCTGATGAACCCGAGGATGAGCGACACCCGCGCGCCGTAGATCACGCGGCTGAACACGTCCCTGCCGAGCCGGTCCGTGCCGAACCAGAACTCCGCGGACGGGGCCTCTCGCGCCCCCGAGACCGTGACGAGCGGATCATGCGGCGAGCCGAGGGCGGCGAAGATGGCCAGCACCACCCATCCCGCGAGGATGCAGCTCCCCGCGATGAAACCCGGGGTCAGGGTGCGGCCCGCGATGGTCATGCCGGGGTCAGGGTTTGGGTCGGGATGCTCATGCCGGGGTCGCGTCCCGAATGCGCGGATCGAGCCAGGCCGCCAGCAGATCCACGAGCAGGTTCACGAGGACGTAGGCCGTGGCCATGAACAGCACGATCCCCTGCACCAGCGGATAGTCCTTCCATAGGATCGCGCTCACCACCAGGCGGCCCAGCCCGGGACGGCTGAAGACCGTTTCCGTCACGACCGCGCCCGCGAGCATGGCCCCAAACTGGAGCCCGAGGATGGTAAGAACCGGGAGGAAGGCGTTCCGGAGCGCGTGCCGCAGATACACGATCCGCTTGGGCAGGCCCTTCGCCCACGCCGCGCGCACGTAGTCTTCGACCAGTACCTCAAGCAGCGAGGCTCGCGTCAGCCGCGCGATCACCCCCGCGGACAGAAGCCCCAGCGACAGGCTCGGGAGCACGAGCGAGCGGAGGCCCTCCGAGCCCGCCGGCGGGAACCACGGCAGCCAGAACGCAAACACGAGGATCAGCAGAAGACCGAGCCAGAAGAGCGGAAGAGACACCCCCGCGTAGGCGAGCACCCGGCTGAACCCGTCGATCCACGAGCCCTGCTTGAGCGCCGCCATCACGCCCGTGGTCACCCCGATGATCACCGCGAAGAGGATGCCGCCCAGGCTGAGGGCCAGCGTCGAGCCCAGGCGGTCGAGGATCAGGTCGAGAACGGGTGCGCGAAGCCGCACCGAGGTTCCCAGATCGGCCGTTACCGCGCCCCGGAGGAAGCGCCCGTACTGCACGTAGAGCGGGTCGTTCAGCCCCATCTCCTCGCGCAGCTGCTCCTGCCGCTCCGGCGTGACCGATCCGCTCTCGGCGCCGGAGAGCATCAACTGCACGGGGTCGCCGGGGAGGGCGTGCATGATCGAGAAGACCGCGACCGACACCAGGAGCAGCACGATCCCCAGTTGGGCTATACGTCCGGCGAGGTAGTTGGCGAACATGGGGTGAGCGGCGGCCTTTCGGATGGCGGTGGTGGTTTTCCGGCGGGAAACTACCGCGCGGCATGGCCCCGTGCGAGCACCGCCGCGTCCCAACGACGCTGGCGTCGCAGGCGGCTTCAGGCTGGAACTCGGAATCTCGAAACGGAGAACAAGGGAGGACCGCCACGGGTCCGACCTGGAACCCCAGGCACCTGGGTGCAAGAACCTCTCGGGGGAGTTGGTCCAGCATGTCAACACGCTGTCGCATGGCAAAAGCGGTGTGGCCGACCATCGGTCTCGTGATAGCCATGGGTGGTTGCGGTTCCGAAGACTCGGCATCCTCCATGGCCGCATTGCCCCAGATTGACCTGCCGCCCGGCGTTGTCGTACGGGAGCTTCAGGTTCGGCGCGCGAGGACCATCGACCTGGGTCGGGATAGCAACGGATTCGTCAACGCAATCACGGAAGTTGCGCGATCGGACTCCCTGCTGTTCGTGCTCGATGGAATGGGCCGGACCATAACAGCATACCGGGAGTCGAACGGAGCCTTCGTGCACAGCTTCGGGGGCCAGGGTCGTGGACCGGGGGAGTTCGGCGATCCGATGGCGCTGGCTGTCTTCGATGATACCGTCTACGTAGTCGACCCGACGCTTGGGCGAAGAGTTTCAGTGTTCAGGCACGACGGGACCTTCATCGAGCTTCGAGACCTGCAGGTGACGGGCAGTCCGACAGACATCATCGCAGATGCGGAGGGGCTTGCGGTGATCACGCCTTTCCCGGCGGAGGAGAAGTCCGGCCAGTGGCACATCGCTCATCGGCTCACCCACGGGGGTGAGTGGGTGTCGAGTTCGTGCTCCAGAGACGGCCGCTTTGCAATCAGCGAGGCGGAGGGCGGGGTGCTCGCTCGGATGCAGTACTCCTATCTCACTGCAACTACGGACGCCATCAGTTGCACCCAGCCGATCTCGCCGACCTTCCAGGTGATCGAGGGTGAGGTGCCCAGCCTCAGCTACGCACCGCCGTTCTACAGAGCGCCTGAGGATCGGCCGTTCGCGGGTATGTCGCAGTCCGGTATGTTCGCCTTTCTATCGACTTGGACGATGCACTCCGAGGCATACGTGTGGCGCGACCGCTTCCTGTCGATCTACACAAGCCATGATGAGGAGTTGGCCACGGTCGTCCATCACGTCTTCACGTGCGTTCTGGACAACGGCCGAGTGCAGGAGTGCGGAACGGTTGAAGGACTTGGCAGGATCGTGGATGCACCGCACCGCGATACGATCTACGTAGAGGAGATATCCGACGCGGCTGCTCCGACCGTCATCGCGGTCCTGTCGATCGAATGGTAGCCTTTGCCATGGTTCCATGAGCCAGGACGAAACCCGCATTTCCGAAGAGGAGGCACGCGCGCTCTGGCACCGTGCCGCCGAGCTGCAGGCCGACGCCGCTCGTCGCCTCGAAGAGCGTTCTCGGCAGTTGGCTCCGCGAGGGCGTCCCTCCGACACGTCGGAGGTGGAAGGGTACCGCCTTGTGGATGTCCGGGCCGCTGCCGAAGAAGCCGGAATCTCGCCGGCGTTCGTCGATCATGCGCTCGCGGAGGCTCGCAATCGGGCGCTCGCCGAAGGAGACCAGGCCCGGCCATCAAGGATGGCAGCCCGTTTCCTGGGCCAACCGCCGCTTGCGCTGGAGGTCTCCCGGGTGATCCACGCACCGGCGGAGGAGGTCTACCACGCCATGCAGCGAATCCTCCCGGAGAGCCCGTTCCGCCTGAGCCTTATCGATCAACACGGAGGCGATCCGCTCGACGGAGGCGTACTGGTTTTCAAGGTGCCCGCATACTCCTACTCGGCAACCCCGGGAGATCGGTCCTTCGCCTACGAGATGGCCTGGGTCGACCTCAAGCAGTTGCTTTTCAGCCTCCGGCGCCTGGATAGGGATCCCCCCGCGACCGAGTTGACGGTGCGCGCGAGCCTGATCCACAGCCACAAGGTCAATATGTGGGTCGGGGGCGGCTTGTCGGGGTTGGCCGCGTCGTTGAGCGGTGTCGGTGGCGGCTTTGCGGGCGCGGGCGTAGCCGCCGCCCTCGGGCTCGGGAGTATCGCGGCCGGTGCGGCGGTATTGGGCTTCCTGGCTGGTGGAGCGGCGGTCGGCGGGCTGACGACGTTGGGCTGGCGCGGGTTGTATCGTTACGCGTTGCGTCGCGGGGAGAAGGCAATTGGGAACCTGATCGGCTCCATCGTCGTCGACATCGAGACCGGTGGAGGCTTCTCAAGCCCGCGGTTCTGAGATCCCTCGGCGACACCATGCGAGACTGAAGGTCGAGTATCACGCTAATCAGCCGCGCCGGAATCGGTTGCGGAGGAACGCCTGATGCACCACCGTAGTGTGCGAAGGCTCTCGATCTTGCTCGTGCACCGCCGGAGAGTACATGTCTACGTTCGTGTTGGTTCGTCGTGTCCAGGCATCGGACACCCAGGCGTGCGGACCTCTCACAGCACTTCCTTCGGAGCAGGGCGCTTGCCGCTAGCCTGATCGCCCAGGCTCCCCTCTCACACAAGGACCTGGTTGTCGAGATCGGGCCGGGCCGTGGTATTCTCACTCGAGAACTGGCGCGTCGATGCCGTGAGGTCGTTGCCGTAGA
Organism: Gammaproteobacteria bacterium; assembly: GCA_028821195.1. GTDB lineage: Bacteria > Gemmatimonadota > Gemmatimonadetes > Longimicrobiales > Gaopeijiaceae > BD2-11. The sequence continues at coordinate 11,358 of JAPPHB010000106.1, read as the reverse complement.
GTTCGACGGAGCACTATCCGAGGCGCTTCGTACGCGTTTCCGGAGTGACACCCGTGTCACGATTGTCCGGTCCGACTTCCTCCGGTTTCGGCTACCCGATGTCCCCTACAAGGTCCTGGGGAACATTCCGTTCAATCGGACTGCTGCAATCGTCCGGCGGCTTGTCCAGGCCGATTCTCGACCGCAGGACGCCTATCTCGTGGTCCAACGTGAAGCGGCGGAGCGGTTTGCGGGTACGCCCCATTCCCGAGAGACCCTGTCCTCGCTGCTACTCAAGCCGTGGTGGCAGATCGAGATCGCGCGGCGCTTTCGCCGTACCGACTTCGATCCCCCTCCTGGGGTCGACGCCGTCGCGCTCTGGCTCGCCCGCCGAACAAGACCGCTTGTGGGCCGATTCCAGGCGGTGGACTACCGGCGCTTCATCCAGAGCTGCTTCGGTCGCGACGGCCGCTCGATCAGGCGGTGCCTGCGACCCGAATTCACGCGAACGCAGGTCTACCGCCTGAGCCGGGATCTCAGGTTCGATCCTTCCGGACCACCCCGCGGCCTCACCTTCGACCAGTGGCTCGCATTGTTCAGGTTCTGGAGGCTGACTCGGTCGTAGGCGCCGATGGCGCAAAGTGTCCGGACAGGAATCTCCGCAACGGCGCGGGCGTGCCTTGGTCGAACAGCAGCTTCAACGGGCCAACGCCGTTCTCAGCGTCTTCGCCTCGTGCTCAAGCACCGCTCTGACCTGCCGTTCCTCGACCCCCGGAAACCACTCGACGAACTCGCCGACGGTGGCGCCCGCGGCAAGGTTCTCGTAGAGCGCGAAAAGTGGAATCCGCGTGCCGGAGAAGACCCAAGCTCCGCTCACCCTGCCCGGGGTCTGCTCGACGGCCTGGCACTCGTGCCAGTCCGTCATGGTATGGCCTCCTTCGCCATATGGCTCTTGGGCGCAATCATATCGTGGCGTCTTGGGTTGCTCTGGGTAAGGTGCTTCGCCCACAGCGCGTGCGAGCCCCTGCACGATAACGTACCGGTGCCAAGGCGGCCCTGATAGCGCGAGCGGCCGGCCCTTCGGAGGACCTCTGCTTTTTTCGGTAGGTACGTGCGCGAATCGCTCCGTCCAGACGGCTTGTCGAGGGGCAGTCCATCTGCCTGGGGTCAGCCCCCTGGTCGGCCTGTCGGACAACCGAGCGCAGCGGTCAGGGCGTCTGACTACAGGATGATCGGCGATTGCACCGCCACCAACAGGCGTGATTCTGCAGATCCCGGCCCGCCAGACAGACCCGCACGTGAGGCCACCCGACATGGTTGATCGAACCCGACTTCGAGGAGGTCTACGCGGTCGCGTGTTGCTGGGAGTCGGCCTGGCGATCACGCTTGGCGGGATCGCGTGCCGCGATGTCGCAGAGGACCCTGCCGGCGGCCGACTTGCCGGCCTTTCCGACTACATCCAGGCGTCCATGGCGGACTGGGACCTGCCTGGGCTGGCGGTTGCCGTGGTGCACGAAGACGAAGTCGTCTTCGCCGAGGGGTTCGGGGTCAAAGAGCTGGGACGGGAAGACCCGGTCGACGCCCACACCCTCTTCCAGGTCGGTTCCGTCTCCAAGTCATTCGCGGCCGCGGCGATCGGCGCCCTCGTGGACGACGGGATGGTCCACTGGGACGATCCGGTGGTCGAGCACCTGCCGTGGTTCCGGGTGAAGGACCCGGAGGTCACACGTGAGATGACGATTCGCGATCTGCTGTCCCACCAGTCGGGCATGCCGGGCGACGCCTTTCCCACGCTGGCGATCATGGACGCGCGGGCAGCAGCGGAGCGAGTTCGACACCTCGATAACCAGGCCCCGCTCAGGGAGAGTTTTCGTTACAGCAACCAGGGCTACGGGGTGGCGGGGCTGGTGGTGGAGGCCGTGACCGGCAGGACGTGGGGCGAATGGGTCCGGGAGCGTCTCTTTCGGCCCATGGAGATGCACAACAGCGCGGCCAGCCCCTACGAAGTGTGGGAGGAGCCATTCGTGGCGCCCACCTTCTGGGGCACGGCACCTGCGGGCACGGTGGGGATTGCCGACGCGCCGGGCAGGAATGTCGCGATGCCGCACGGCGCCGATCGCGAGGGGATGCGCAGGGTCCTGGCCTGGCAGTCGTTCGACAGCATGCAGGCGGCGGGAAGCGTGGTGTCCAGCGCCGCAGAGATGGCGAACTGGGTCCGCATGCACCTCGCGCGGGGGAAGTTCGGCGACCGCCCCGTGCTCCGGGAGGCGACGGTGGAGGAGATGCACGCCCCCCAGGTAGCGAGCGGCGCCACCTTCCTCTTCGCGGACGACACCAGCAGCGGCACCTACGCTCTGGGGTGGAGTCGCACCACCTTCGAGGGCCACCCGTACCTGTCCCACGGCGGCGGCATCCTCGGTTTTCCGGCGTATGTGGCGCTGCTTCCGGACATCTCCGCGGGCGTCGTGGTCCTGGCGAACGGAGACGCATGGTTCCACCCGCACCACGAAATCAGCGCGTGGGTATTCGCCCGCCTACTCGACCGCGAGCCGCGAGACTGGCACCGGGAGTCCATGGCCCACAAGACCGCGATCGTCGAACAGATCGACAGCACCCTCGCGGCGCAGGATTCGGCCCGCGTTCCGGGAACCCTGCCCACTTTGCCCCTCGCCGAATACGTGGGCAGTTATGCAGACCCGCTCGGAGCCGGCCACGCCGAGGTCGTGCTCGCGCAGGACGGGTGGCTAAGGCTGCACTTCGGAGAGCCGGGCACCTTCTCCGGCGACATGGAGCACTGGAACGACGACGTGTTCCGTCTCTATTTCGACGGCGGAGACGGCCAGATGGATCGGAGTTCGTTCGCGACCTTCACCATCGATTCAGAGCTTGGCGTAGCCGTCATGGATCTGGGTTTCATGGGCCAGTACCGGAGGCGTGAACGGTAGTACGCACCAACTCCCCGATGTCCCCCAGCTCGTCCACGCGCTCGAGCGTTTCCAGCGCCCCACCAATGCCCACATCGTCCATCACGAGGCTCGCGCAGTCGCGGAACTTCGCGTGCAGTTCCTCCCGGCTCAGGGGCCGCTCCGGGCCGCCGGGATAGGTGTCGGCCTCGGTGTGGAGTTCGGTGCCGTCACGGAGGTGGACGTCGATGGCGCTGCGCATGCGGTCGTAGCCGCGCGCGTCGATGGCCTCGTCGAACCGGACCGTCACCCGGCGCATCATGTCCGCCGCCTCCTCGGAGAGGACGAAGTCGTCGTGGAACTCGCGGATTCCGGCCCGGCGCCGGAGGACGATGCTCGAGAGGACGAAGGGGATGCAGAACTTGGCCTCCAGCTCGTTGGTGGGGACGGGATACCTGAGCGGTTTCAGGATGTTGTGGCCGGCGCGGAAGGTGATGCCGGCGATGTCGTCCGGCGCGAGGTCGTGCTCGGTTACGAGTTCGAGCATGGCGGCCATGCTCGGGTGGCCGAGGCTTCCCGAGGGGAAGGGTTTCACGGACACGCCGGGGTCGAGCAGGGTGTAGGGCGCGCCGAGGGCGCCGATCAGCCGTTCGGGCTCGAAGCCGCCGCCGAACACGCGGAAGAAGCCCCAGGGCGCCTCCAGCGCGTCGTTTCCGGCCGTGAAGCCGCGCGCCGCGAGTTCGACCGCCACGATGCCGTTCTCGGCGGCGCGCCCGGCGTGGAGCGGCTTGGTCATGGTGCCGAAGCCGAGCCGGATCCCCGACGAGAGGCTCGCCGCGATACCGAGCGCCATGGCGAGCTCTTCGGCCTCCAGCCCGGCCAGTTTGGCGGCCGTCGCGCAGGCCCCGAGCGTGCCGATCGTCGCGGTCGAGTGGAAGCCTTCCCGGTAGTGCCGGGGATCGATCGCCTCGGCGATCTTGCACTCCACCTCGAAGCCGATGAGGAACGCCTCCAGGAATTCGCCGCCGGTGGCTCCGACCCGTTCCGCCATCGCGTAGCCCGCCGACAGCGGCGCCACCGTGGGGTGCGTGAGGAGCCCGAAGATGCGGTCGGGGGCGTTCGAGAGCTGCGTGTCGTCGAAGTCCATCGCGTGGCCCGCCGTGCCGTTGGCGCGCGCCGCGAGCGGGGCCGGGGCACGGGTGTCCGGCAGCCCGAAGATGGTCGCCTCGGCATGCCCTCCCTGCGCCGCGATCTGGTCCTGCACGATGCGGGAGCAGGCATCCGTGGACCCGGCGAGGATCACGCCCGTGCCGTCCAGCACGCAGCGCCGACCCTCGCTCAGCAGCCGCTCCGGGAAGTCCGCGATGTTCGTTTCGAGGATGAAGTCGATGACCGCGCGTGTCGCGCTCACTCTTGCTCCTTTGCCTGTCGTTTTCCGGAAACGAGACGGTTCCTGACCGCCGGGGCCGCGAAGCTGACCACCGCCAGCGCGAGCAGCACCAGACCGATCGGACTCTCGAGGAAGATCGTGTGCGAGCCCGAAGACAGCGTGAGGGCCCGCCGATAGTTGGTCTCGATCATGGGACCGAGGATGAGGCCGAGCACGGCTGGCGCCAGCGGATACCCGGCGCGCAGCATGGCGAAGCCGACGACCCCGAAGAAGAGGGCCACCCAGGCGTCGGCTGCGTTCCCGCGCAGGGCGAAGACCCCCACGAGCGAGATGGCGACGACCAGCGGCATCAAGATCGACGGGCGCAGCCGCACGACGCGCGTCCACAGCGGGATCCCGAGGCGGCCAACGGCCAGCATGAGCAGCACCGCCACCAGGAACCCGGCGTACAGCGCGTAGACCAGTTCGGCGCGCTCGGCCATCAGCAGCGGGCCCGGCGCGACGCCCTGGACGGTGAGGCCGCCGAGCAGCACGGCGGCGCTGGCCGAACCAGGAATCCCGAGCGCGAGGAGGGGGATCATGGCGGCGCCCACGCAGGAGTTGTTCGCCGCTTCGGGCGCCGCGATGCCGGCCGGCACCCCCGTCCCGAACCGCTCCCGGTCCTTCGAGACGCGCCGTTCCTCGTTCCACGCCACGATCGACGCGATCGTCGCCCCGGCGCCGGGGATGGCCCCGATCACCCCGCCGATCGCCGACCCGCGCAGAATCGTGCGCCAGAGCCCGAACAGTTCGCGGGCCTTGGGCAGCGCCCCAGTGATGCCGGTCCCGGGCGCCGTCGCCTTGCGCCCGCCTGCCGCCGCCTTCAGCGCCTCGGCGATGGCGAAGAAGCCGATCAGCATCGGCACCAGCCCGAGCCCGTCCATGAGCATGTTCGTGCCCAGCGTGAGCCGCGGCGCTCCCGTGAGCACGTCCAGCCCGACGATGAAGAAAACGAGTCCCAGCAGCGCGCTGATGATCCCCTTCAGAGGATCGCGCCCCACGAGGTTCGCGACGATGGAGAGGCCGAACACGCCGAGCCCGAAGTACTCCGCCGGCCCGAAGGCGATCGCCGCCCGCGAGAGCGGCCCGAGCGCCAGCACGAGGAGAATCGTTCCCAGGAGCCCCCCGCTCATGGACGAGAAGAGGGAGATCCCCAGCGCGCGCCCCGCCTCGCCCCGGCGCGTCATGGCGTATCCGTCGAAGGTCGTCGCGAGCGCGGGCGAGCTGCCCGGGACCCCGATCGCGATCGCGGTGATGGATCCCCCGTACTCCGCCGCCATGTAGATCGAGACCATCATCAGGAGCGCCGGCGTCGGATCGAGCGCGAAGGTCACCGGGAGGACGAGCGCGAGGCCCACCGTCGAACTCAGCCCCGGCATCGCCCCCGCGAACACCCCGAGCAGGCTGCCCGCCAGCAGCGCGGCGAGGTTCCCCGGCTGGAGCGCCGTCAGGAGACCGTCGAGGAAGGCCGTCACGCCTCGCGTCGCCCGGTCAGAACCCGGCCGGCAGAGGCACGCCGAGCAGGACCATGAATACCAGGTAGATGAACCCGGCGAAGGCGAGCGGCACCGAGACCATCGTCCGCCACGAACGCTCGCCCGTCAGCCACATGAGGCCGACGACCAGGAGCGGCACCGAGAGGACGGTGCCGAGCCGCGGCCAGATGAGGAGGAAGGCGGCGATCCACCCGACGGCGATCCAGACGCCGAGGTGCGGGGTTCGATTGCCGGCTTCCGAGCCCGCGGCAGAAGCCGAGGAAACGTTTCCGCGGGAACGTCCGGCGCCGGATTCGTCGGCGGACGCGCCGGCAGATCCCGAGTCAGATCCGCCGCCCGCCCCTCTCTCCCTCGCGCCACGCCAGGACCGGATCGCGAGCCAGACGGAGCAGGCGATGAGGAGCGCCGCGAGCAGCCGGGGGAAGAAGGCCGGGCCCGGCGCGCCCTCGGTCAGCGACGGGGGATAGCCGCGCGAGTCCAGCAGGACCGCGGCTCCTATGGCGGCGAGCAGCCCCGTCTCCGTCAGAAGGCGTCGCGACGGGCTTCCGCGCGCGGAGCGGCTACCCATCCAGAAATCCAAGCCGCTGCAGCAGGTCCCGGCTCGTCGTGACTTCCTCCGCCATCCAGGCCCCGAACGCGTCCGCATCCTCCATCGTCGCGAACTCGAGGGCGGCGCGCTCCATGTACTCCCGGAACCCGGGATCGTCGATCGCGGCCATGAGGCGGGCGCGGATGTCCGCGCGCGTCGCAGGGTCGAGCCCGGGCGGGCCCACCACGCCACGCCAGTGGACGGGCTGGAGGTCGTACCCCTGGTCCGCGTAGCTCGGAGTGTCCGGGAGCGCCTCGACGGGCATCGCGGTCCCCAGCACGCGCATCGTCCCCGCGCGCAGGTGCTCGCGCACGATGTTGTAGTTCGTGTGCGCCGCGTCCGTGTGGCCGCCGAGCGCCGCGACCACCGCGTCCGCCGACCCCTCGTAGGCGATCCAGCGGACATCCGGATCTCCCGCCGCCGCCCGCAGCCGGGCGAAGCCGAGGAAATGGGCCGACGCCGCGCCGAACCCGGACACCGACACCTCGCCGGGCCGGGCGTGCGCGGCCTCGAACAGGTCTCCCAGCGTGCGGAAAGGGCTGTCGTCCCGCACCGCGACGAGGAAGGGATCGATCTGGATGCGGAGGATGGGCGTGAAGTCCTCCGGGGCAAACGGGATCCGCCCGGTCGCCATGTTCACCGTCCCACTCGCTGTGAACACGCCGAGCACATGGGGGTCCCCCGCGCGCCCTTGCATGTACTGCATGCCGGCGGCCCCAGCCCCGCCCTGCCGGGTCATCACGGTCACGCGCTGCCCGCCGAAGTGCGGCGGCGCGGCATCGGCCAACGCCCGCGAGAGGAGGTCCGAGGGGCCGCCGGGGGTGGCCCAGGAGACGATCTCGATGGGGCGGCTTGGGAAGGCGGCGTCGTCCCCGCCGGGTGAACACGCGGCTGGGACCAGCAGGACGAAGGCAGCGGCGAGGAGGCGGGGGAGCGTGGGTGCGGACCGGGGCTTGCCGCTACGCGGAGGGGCTGCGGCTTGCAACTCGAGTGACGATGCGGCCGTTGGTCGATGTCTCATGCGGGAGAATATGATGAACGACGCGGGAGCTGTAGCTACGCACGCACGCGGGCAAACAACTCCGCTCCGCTGTCACAATCGATGATCGCAGCGACGACCTCGTCGATCCGATCTGCATCCGCCATGTCTTCCAGCATCCGCGTCAGCCGCTCGCCCGTCTCCGCCCCGAATTTCATGGTCGCGAAACGCCGCACCATAAGCGCCCGCTCCCTGATGCGGCCCTGCTCCAGGCCCTGCCGCACCCCGTCGCGGTGGACCCGGTCCCTCAACTCCTTCGCTCTTTCGTACATATCTTCGTCCTCCTTGAACGACATCATCCCCGCCAAGTCCGCTTTGGAAATCTGCCACGCCTCCGCAGCCCCCGCTACCCACGAGTCGAGCGCCTGGTGTAACTCGGCGAACTCCGGCCCTCGAAACCGACGGATCAAGCCCTGCTTGACCCGCTGCAGGTTCTCCGGCGTGGGTTCGCGCTCCATTATCCCGAGCGAGGTCACCAGGTCCCGCGACTCGGGGTCCTTCTCGCCGATCCGCTGCAAGTCCAGCACGAGATACCTGAAGCTCGGCAGATACTGCGCCAGCGGCTTCTTCACCGGGGCGATGAGTTCGGCGACGTCCGCGGGGGCCCGCCAGCGCGACCGGCCGTTGTAGACGGCGACCGGCAGCAGGGGCGGCAGCTCGTTGCCCGGCTTGACCTCTCCCCGGCGGATCAACTCCTCGTAGGTGAGGCAGGTGTACGTGAGGATGCGGAGCGCCATGAAGCGGTCGTTCTCCGACTGAAACTCCAGGAGGATCAGCAGGTACAGGCAGTCGCCCCGAAAGCGCACCTTCCAGAGCAAATCCGATCGGCGTTGGACCAGGCCGCCGCTGATGCGATCGGTCGGGAGGGGTTCCAGTGAATCGAAGTCGAGTTCGTCGCCCAGCCGCTTGCCCGCGAAGTTGCGGACGAGTTCTTCGACCGCCGCTCTCTGGGAGAAGATGAGTTTGTAGGTCTCGTCGTGCTTTCGAGCCAATCCGGACTCCGGCGATGCGGGAGTTCTCCTGGCGGCCGGAAGGGCGTCCCAGAGAGGCTGTGAGCCCGTTGCCGCCGGTAAGTATCGGATCGTCGGCTGGGCGAATACATGGCTCGATGGGCGTTTAATTTTATAAGCTATTGATATTCATAGCTTTAGATCATATGCGATAACTCTTGTCCCCTTATCAGTTCGTGTTTCCTGACCGGGATGTAGATCGACGCCCTAGTACCCTCTGGGAGGATAACCACTAGGTCAGGCCGTAAAGGAACCATCGGTCGGCACCCTTATCGAGGCGATCCATCCACCCTTCGTCGGTGTCACCGTTGAGCCACTCGCGCGACGGCTGGACCCATCCGCGGGAAGGCCAGCCGAGGGTACTCGTGGGCGGTGATAGACGATCCGTGGACCCAGCGGGGCCGGAATTGGTTGTCCCGCTACGGAGGTGGGCGGTACACTGGACACATGAAGGCGAGAACCTGCTTACCGTGGGCGCTGCTACCCGCCGTCTCCCTGACCGTGGTGGCCTGCGAAGAGACGGACGACTTCAGCAACGACTGCCTGCCGGTCTCGCTCGAAGGCACATGGGAGGGTCACGACACTCCCGGCACCTGGTGGCGGTTCGAGCTCATGGAACAGCCCATGCCCCCGGGCCTGATCCAACTGCGGGGGACCTACGTCACCGACTACCTCTACCACCTCGACAACGTTCAGCACGCTGATACCCTTAGTGGCGACGTCCAAGGCGGGTCGCAGTGCCTGATGCTCGGGGCCCGACTAGCCGACGAGGTGGGCTTGGACTTCCAGCTTGGGTATCGCGAAGCCACCGCGGATTGCTCGTTCACCGGCGGCCTCTCACCGGACGGCGACATTGATCTGATCAGGGGAGGACTGACGTGCACGAACGACAGCCTGCGGAACGACGTGGGCTTGAGGCTTCGGCGCGTGAGGCCCTGAGTAAGCCTGAGTGATGTGGCGGGCGAGATGAGGGGCTGGCTTGACGACCGTTAGTGGTCGGAAGCCAGCCGACTCCGTGTTGAACACGGAGGCTGGCAAGGGGGACGCTGTGCCCCCCCTTAGAACCCCCGCGTTTCGCGGCCGCTGCCAAGGCATCGGACGATCAGGGAACACCGCCTCCCGACCCCCGTCGCGGGTGCGCCCGTGGCCGAGCGCCGTCCCTTCGGGGGGGATCTTCCCCTCACGAGGTTGAGGGTCTTCCCTCTGTTGAGGGCTGCCATGCGCAACCAAATTGGAATATGGGCCGGTCCGCGTTGTGGCACCATCTGCGTGGCGAGAAGGCGTGGCAGGTCCGACCTTGGGCACGGCCAGCGACGCGAGGTGGCCCCCGCCAGTGGCGCTGATGGCAAGACGGAGTTGAACGATGTACGAACGAACGCAAGCGATACTGATCGCCGGGGCGTGGGTGGCGTTGACCGGTTGCGGGAACTCCGAGTCCCGGAGCGACTGGACCACGCTGCGTGACACACTGCCTTCCGGCACGGTCCAGGTCACGAATACCCCGCCGGCAAACGCTTCTCCGGCTTGGACGCTGGTCGAGGAACTCCGCATCGGCACCCTCGACGGCACCGGACCGGACGCGTTCGCCTATCTGAAGGGCCTCGTGGCGCTGGACGGCGGGGGCTTCGCCGTCTTGGATTCCCAAGTTCAGGAACTGCGTGTCTTCGGCCCCGATGGCGCTCATGTAGCGACCCATGGCCGCAGGGGGCAGGGGCCCGGCGAGTTCGCGGACGCGAACGGTCTCATGCTTGGCCCCAACGGACGCATCTGGGTCCCGGACGGGCGCAACGGACGCATGTCGGTCTTCGATCCCGAGGACGGCTTCGTCGAGTCCTTTCCGTTCGACGACGGCAATTACGGCTGGGTGTGGAATGGCGCGATAGTGGATGGGAGCCTGATCCACCGGCCATGGTGGGACGGGACACGGAGACAGATTCGCGTCTACGATCTGACGATGACGCTGGTGGACTCGATTCCGTTGCCCAGCGATGAACCGGAGGACGAAGAGTACGATCCCGAGAGGCAACCCGGCACGTTCTACCAAGCGCTGGACCGTGGCTACATGATGTACGGGATCCCGTTCTTCGCGGGCGAGGTCAGGCACATCGATTCGCGGGGCGGCATGTGGTCCACGCGCGACGGCGATCCCGCATACCGCCTGTCGCGGTGGGAACCGGGCGGGGATACGATTCTCGTCGTCGAAACCCGCAGACCTGCCGTCCCCGTGACGGAGGTCGAACGCGACTCGGTGATCGCCGCGATGCGCGAAATGCTCGCGGCCAGGGGTGTGACAAGCCAGTGGGACTGGTCCCGGATTCCCAACGTCAAGCCCGCCGTCGAGGCCATCTTCCAGTCGGCCGAGGGCAACCTGTGGGTGCGCACCCCGTCAGCGGACGGCGGAGTTCTGTTCGATGTCTACTCGGGGGAGGGCGGCCATCTCGGAACGGCGAGCTTGGGAACGGGCCTCAACCTATGGGACCGAGTCGCCCCGGCTGTGCGGGCCGACTCGGCATGGCTGATCGTTACGGACGAGTTCGACGTGAACTACGTCGTTCGAGCCCGAATCGCGCCAGCCGATCCAAGTCCGGCCTGAGCGACCGAAGGCTCGGTCCCGCGACCCTCGCCGCGCGCGCGTTTCTGGGGGGATCGAAGGGGGGGCGTAGCCACCCCTCGTCAGCCTTCGTGTTATACACGGGGTATGCGGAACGTCCGAGGCTCAAATTACGGCAGGAGATCGCGTAAGTTCAATCAGGGCTGCACGATCCGCCACTCCTGCCCTTGGGCTGGACGCTGCTGGACCGTGCTCCGAAAGCGGGAAAACCAGGATGATCGGCGGGAAAATCGCGAGCGGATTCCATGTGTCAATCGGCACGGAAAATGTCCCGGTTATCGGCATGGAAAATGTCCCGGTTC
>JAPPHB010000021.1 GCA_028821195.1 Gammaproteobacteria bacterium | reverse complement strand
ACCGGAGGAACATCGCCAATGCAACTCGGTCGTATTGCCGGGAGCACTCGCCCTTGGTGGGCGTCACCTCCTCACCGTAGATGTCAAAGAGCCTCTCCAGTGTGAGCGGCTCCTGCTCGGCTTCCGCCTTGCCCGCGATCTCGGGTCCGGCGAACCCGGCAGCGAACTCGTCCGCTTGCCTCTTCGCCCTCCCCCAATCGCGGTGACCCAGCGACCGGGTGAGCCTTCGACCGTTCTCGCGCCACTCAATCTGGAAGTTGCCGGTCTTCGGGTCCGGGAAGATCCGGACCCGGTTCCGGCCCCATTCGCCGGCGCCGTACGAGCGCCGACTTCGTTTCGTGCGTGCCATCGTTCGATTCCTCTCTCGATGGACTGCACGATCTGCGCAACGCAATCTCGCTGGACCGAGGCGGCTTGACCAGTGCCGCACCCGCGCCGTTCACGCCTCGAACTGCACCGGAACAACTCGGGCTCTCCGAGAAGCGATGGAGGCGCGGCTGCCGGAAGCCGGTTCGCGTCCGGGACCGCACCGGACGGCTCGGGACGATTGCCCGCAGCTGCGGCTTGACGCCGCCGAAGGCGCTCTCCCGATTCCTGTTGGCGGCGACACCTTCACCAGCACCGAATACCCACCACGGAATCCGTCCTACTGCGGGAGCGGAAACTCTCATGTACCGCGAAGCCTCCGGCCAACGGCCGTCGCGTTGATCGACCATCTGAAAGGGCGCGAGAAAGCGCTGGAGCCGTTCGGCCTGACGGGACACCGCGCCGAGTGGATCGCGCTGGCGAGCCTGCATGGCGGCGTGTTCACCCGCTCGCAGCTCTCGGACTGGTTCGGCATGGACCGCTTCAAGACGCTCCGGTTCGTGCAGTTCCTCGTACGGAGAAGGCTCGCCGCCGAGGATGTGGTCGGAGACCTGAAGGTCTGCCGGATCTGCGCGCGCGGCATCTACCGGGCGCTCGGGGCCGAAGGCATCCGTCTACGGAGGATCACCGCGACGGAGGTGGCCATGCGCCGCCTGCTCTCGTTCGACTACGTGATCAACCATCCGGACCAGTCCTGGCTCCCCACCGAGGACGAGAAAGTCGCCGCGTTCGAGGCGCTCGACATCGGGCGCCCAGCCATGCCCGTCCGGGTCTATCGGGGTGCCGCCGGGGGCGCGCGGCGCTACTTCCCGCGCGGGATGCCCGTGGCGCTGGACTCCCGCCGCGCGGTGTTCGTCCACGCCGATCCCGGCTGGGACACCTCGACCGCGCTCCGTTCGTGGCGGGACCGGCACCTGAAGCTCTGGGAGGCGCTGAGGGAACTGGGCCTGTCGGTCGAGGTCGTCGGGGTCGCGTGCGCCCGGAGGCCGCTTGAGCGGGCGCGGACGATCCTCGGGAACTGGACCAATGCGGACGCGGACGCGCGTCCCGTCCAATCGCCCGGAACCGCCGTTGCAGCCCGGCGCGAGATCACGCGCATCGAGAATGCGATCCTCGGCATGGACGACGCGGCGGTCGAAGCGATGGGCGGCTTCCAAGCCTGTCTCCAGCGGATCGGCGAGATGAAGGAACTGCTCCGATCGGGCCTCCCCGGAGGAACGATCGACGGCCATTCGGTATGGCGTTCGAGCCGCTTCGCCGGAGGCGGAATTTGACCGGCCGTGGACGTGGCCCGTTGCCGATCCGGAAATGCACATCGACATCGGGGTCGTTGTGCACGAGAAACGCGCTCGGATGTGACACGTCACCGATGACGCAAGTTGCTGGTGCAAATGCGTTTGTGCCGCCGCCTCCGGGGCGGACGGTGCCGAGCGGGCGCTTGCGCCCGTTGACGGGAGCGACCCACGTGTTCGGCATACCTCTCACGCCACGGCGGTGGTTGGGATGTGCACGGCCATCCCACCCCTCGCCTAGGGTCGCTCCCGGTCCAGCAGTCCCATGCGGGAAGGCCACGGGCGGGTTCCGAGGCGCTTGCTCGGCCATGCCCTACCACCCGACGGCCCGCCGGTCGGTGAACGGGTGCTCCGCCGCCTCGGAGCGGCGCGGAACGGCCTTCCTGCAAGGATGATTCGATGGGGAGCGACCCCAGAAGGGGGCGGGGACGAGCGTGTGAAAACGCGCACGGCCCCGCGCCCGAACCGGGCACCTGTGCCCCTGGGGTCGCTCCCCACCAAGCCCCAAGCGGCTCCCGCGCCCCGGCCGGGCGCGCGGCGAAGCTGCAAGACGTTCCCGCGCCAGCGGATAAGCAGGACGTGTCAATCGGCACGGAAAATGTCCCGGTTATCGGCATGGAAAATGTCCCGGTT
>JAPPHB010000112.1 GCA_028821195.1 Gammaproteobacteria bacterium | reverse complement strand
CGATTCCGGGGTTCGCCTCAAGCGTCCGCTCCACGTACTCCATGACGGCGGCACCGTCCCCGGATTCCAAGGACGTGGGGTCGAGTGCCCGGTTCGCCTTCGCTTGCCGCGCGGGCTGCCGCTCCTCCGCCATCCGCCGTGTCACCGGCAGCCGATACCTGGCGTGGAATTGTTGCGGCCTGAGTTCCCCGACCGACTCGTCGATCTCGCAGGCACCGGCGAACAGGGTTGCGTTCTTCACGCCGGGGTCCTTCTTCATTTCCCGTTCCACGTACTGCATGACGGCATCATGCAAGCTGCCCATGTTCGTTACCCTTTCTGGAGGCAGATCCGCGTCCGGCGGAACGCGGATGAGTCGGAAGCCGTTCGATTGCATTCAGCTAGGAATACTCAACGGACGGTCGAGCAGGGTCAATGTCGCCGGGCCTCCGATGCCCCCGCCGTTCGGGGTGGCTCTGTCCGTTACCTGAAGTAGCGCCAGTGATCGACCGCGTACATCTCGCCCGCCGTCCGGGGAATCGCCGACACCAGTCCCGAGGAGCGCCGCGTGCGGCCCGCCGCGAACCGGAAGCCCGGGCCGGAGGCGTGTTCGTCGCAGGCCAGACAGGGATTCAGGTTGCCGCCCTCGTCCGTGCGCGCGCCGTCCATGTCGTTCGTCAACACGTTCCACAGGCCGTGATGCCGGATGCAGGCCCCGGCACAGCGCCGCCTCGTATGCAGCACGTTGTACGTCCACGTCTCGGCGCAGCGCTCCGACAGGCCGATCTCCTCCATGAGGCACCGCTTGACACCCCCGGCCGTCAGCCTTCTCGCGCATGTTCTCGCGGGCGAAGTGAGATCCGGTCTCACCATGTAGGCCGCGAGATCCCGCAGCGACGAACAGGTGCCGCAGTGGCGGCGGTGGGTGACGACATGACCCTCCGCGACCGCGCTCTCCGCGTCGGGGAAGGTGCGGAGCCGGTAGTCCACGCGCGCGGAATCGGCGAACCGGACGGCGCACACCTCGGTGTCGGACGCCAGCGAGGAGTACCATTCGAGGACCGGCTCCTGCCCTCTGAAGGAGAACGTCCCCGCCGCCTCGTCCCACTCGTAGCTCTGTGGGTGCGGGGGGAGCGGATACCGGAGGTCGGCCAAGGCCGGACAGGATTCGCGGTACGGCGGCTCGTACGGGTTCTTCGTCAGAAAGCCGCGCGTGGGGGACGCGCTCTCAAGACCGAGCCGGTCGTGGATCTCGTCCGCGTTGAGCAGGTTGGTTCGCCGCAACCGCTCGATCAATGCGCCCGTGCCGGGAGGGAGTGCCGCGACGACTTCGCGCTCGACCGACGCCCGGTCGTCCAGAACCGCCTGCCGGTCGGAGGACGACACCAAGAGGATCAGGAGCAGCGCCGCAACACCGAGGACGACAAACGCGCCCGCACGCCGGATCCGGCTGGCCGTCACCGCGCCGGCTCCTCAGCCAGAGAAGACATCCGATCCGGCAAGTCGGCGGGGCAGCGGCGACCGCCGCCGGTCACCGCCCGGCTCCGTCGTCCGCGAACGCCGACCGCGTGGAGTTGAGCCTTCCCGCAGGGATAATTCTTGGGGGAGCGACCCCAGAAGGGGGCGGGGACGAGCGTGTGAAAACGCGCACGGCCCCGCGCCCGAACCGGGCACCTGTGCCCCTGGGGTCGCTCCCCACCAAGCCCCAAGCGGCTCCCGCGCCCCGGCCGGCCGCGCGGCGAAGCCGCAAGACGTTGCCGCGCCACCGGATATGCAGGACGGGCGGTGCGCATCACCGGAGCGCCAAAATGTGCATCGACCCCCTGTGTCTCTTGCACACCTCCGGTACGGCCCAGCACATCAGGACTCCCACCAGATTCGAGCCCCCGCCAGCCGGTCCGAACTCCATGTCTTGACGCTCTCGGTCAGCCCCCGGCCCGCCCGCCTGCGCGCCCGGTTCTCAAGGGCGATGGCGTGCTTCAAGGCGGCGTTCAGGCCACCGTATTCGTCGAGCGTGCGGACATCTCCCGCGAGGATGGCCTGCTCGATCCGGGCGAGGTCGCGCCGGGTCTCCTCGTCGATTTCGGACGGGCGCGGATACCGCGACCAGTTGGCCAGCACCCGGCTCGTCCTCCCGTACTCCTTCCATCTCCGGACGACCGCCACCACCTCGATCTTGAGGCCGAGGTCCCAGAGCCCCTTCCAGAGATCGCCGTGCTTCGCGCCCCACGAGCGGATCGCCGTCGCGGTCTCGTAACCCGGTTCGGCGTAGACGAAGACCGCGCGCTCCGTGTCCAGCGCGATGGGCAGCCCGAGCGGAAAGAAGCGCCGGAGGCCCCCGAGCGCGCCCCGGTAGACCCGTTGGGGAAGGAGTC
>JAPPHB010000098.1 GCA_028821195.1 Gammaproteobacteria bacterium | reverse complement strand
CCGCGGTGCGCGAGGCGTCCGCCGTCCGGTAGACCAGGTTCGAGACGAAGCGCGAGCCGAAAAGAGCCGCGTGCGTGCTCGCCGGAATGAACACCCGGTCCTCGTCGCGGGAGTTGTAGGAGCTGTTCTGGATCTTGGGCTGGAGCACGCCGATGACGGTGAATGGCGAATCCCCGATCCTGACCTGTTCGCCAACGGGGTCCGCGTCGCCGAACAGGACGCGAGCGACCTCGTCGCCGAGGAATACGACGCGGCGGCGCTCTTCCTGATCCCGCTCGTTGATGAATCGGCCGCCGGGCAGCGGGATGATGTTCCGCATCTCGCCATACACGGGATGGATGCCGGTGATATTGGGATTCACTCCGTTCCGGCCGCGGCGGACGGGGGCCTCGCGCGTCGAGTACTCCGGGCTGATCATCGTGATGTCGGGGATCTGGCGGGCCAGGATCCGGGCATCCTCTTCGCGCAGCCGGATGGTTCGCCCCTCCCTGAACCCCGCGTGGGCGAGCGTGGTGCGCCCGCCGAAGAGCACGACGATCCGGTCGCCGAGCCCGTGAAACCGTTTGATCGTCTGCCGTTCGAGCCCGACCGAGAAAGCGAGCAGCACGACCACCGCCACGGTGCCCCAGGTGATCCCGAGTATGGTCAGGACCGTGCGCAGACGCTGGGCGGAAAGGTCCGACCACAGTTGCCGGACAGCGTCGACGAGCCTCACGGCGTCTCCTCTGCCTGCGGCCCTACGTGATCTCGCGCCGCGGGGGCTCCATGACGCGCTCGCCCTCCGTCAGGCCGTCCAGTACCTCGACGCTGATCCCGTCGCTGAGACCCGTCCTGATCTCGCGCTCCTCGGTCTCGTCGGGCCCCAGGCGAACCGTCACGAAGGCTCCCTCCTCCTCAAACCTGACCACGCGCTCCGGGATGATCAGGATGTCCGAGCGGCGCTCGATGATCACCTGGGCGTTGGCCGAATAGCCCGCTCTCAGCAAGGTGCCCTCTTCGGGCAGGACCGCGATCTCGACCGGAAAGATGGTGGCGTTCTCCTCGTCGCGTCCCGTGAGGGAAATCCTCGTCAGCCGCCCCTCGACGCGCGTGTCGGGAAGCGCCCCGATCGTGACCTCGACCGGCATTCCCTCCGCCAGCCGGCCCACATCGATTTCATCGACCGTGCCGCGAAAGAGCAGTTCGTCCATCTCGGCCATCGTCATCAGGACGGTCCCTTCCTGGAACGTCGTGAGCGGGACCACCGGATCTCCGATTTCCACCATTTTCTCGAGGATGAAGCCCTGGATGGGGCTTTGGATGACCGTCTCCACGGCCTCGTCTCCGATGGTCACGCGGCCTTCCGAGAGCAGGGCGAGGCGCTCGCGCGCGATCTGGAGCTGGAGCGAGACTTCGCTGAGCGAGTATTCGGCGTCCTCGAACTGCTCTTGCGACGCGAGGTCCTGGTCGCGCAACGCAGCCAGCCGATCGCGGCGCCTCTCGAGTTGCTGCAACTCGATTTCGCGCAGTTCGATGTTGCGACGCGCCTCGACCAGCTCGATCGGCGTCGGGTTGGGCTGGACTTCGAGCAGAGGCTCACCCTGCCGGACGTATTGGCCGGGCTCCTTGAACATCCGGCGCACGACGCCCGCGAGTTGTGACTTCACGCTCACTTCGACGAGCGGTTCGATGCGTCCGACCGCGAGTGCGCGGTCCACGATCTCGCCCCTCTCCACGGCGACGGCGTCCACCTCGGTCTCGCCACTGCCCGCGGCCGCAAGCACTGCGAACACCGAGGCTCCCAGGCCCCCGACCACGATCGTGCCGACAACTACCTTCGCGCCCCTGCTCATGCGACCGGTGCCTCCCGCCTGATTCGCGCTCAAAGCGACCCGCCCGTCCGCTGCAGGGGGGCTCGCACACTCTTGGAAGGCGTACGGAAGTGCCCGGTGGGTTGGTTTCGCTCTCAGCCCTTCATGGCTGACCCTTCTCCTCCATGATCTGGATCAGGTTGCCGCATGTATCGTCGAGAACGGCGGTAATGACGGGCCCGAGGTCCGTTGGCGGCTGAACGAAGCGCACGCCGCTTGCCAGGAGGCGTTCGTACTCGGCTTCGACATCATCGACTGCGAAGCCGGTAAAGGGGATCCCGTCCTCCACAAGGGCCTTCTTGAACGGACGCGCTGCGGGATGGCCATCGGGCTCGAGCACCAATTCCGTCCCCTCGGGCGCTTCCTCGGATACCACGGTGATCCAGGAGTGCTCTCCGAGAGGGATGTTGTGCTTCAACTGAAAGCCCAGCGTTTCCGTGTAGAAGCGAAGCGCCTTCTGCTGGTCGTCTACCATGACGCTGGTCGCGTTGATTCTCATTTCTCGATGTCCTCGTC
>JAPPHB010000105.1 GCA_028821195.1 Gammaproteobacteria bacterium | reverse complement strand
TGCAGGTAGACTCCCACACCATGACGCAGCGAGAGAACGACAAGGCACTGGATCCGGTGCGCAGACGGCTGCTCCAGCTACTGGCTGCGAACGGCTCGAACCTGCGAACCGCTTCGCTCGCCATGGGGCGGAACGCCGCCTACCTGCACCAGTTCATCAAACGGGGCACGCCGAAGGCCTTGGCCGAGGACGACCGCGAGATCCTTGCCGAGCATCTGGGGTGCAGGCCCGACCTGCTAAGGCCCGACCGGAAAGTCCGGCTCGCGGCGCGTGCCAAACCGCCGCCCGCTTCCGGCCCCTACTCGGCCCCGAAGGGTTACAGTGCCGTGCCGGAGGCCGATGTCCGGAGGGTGGCTGCCGCCGGAGCTTGGAGCGGCGATCTGGAAGAAGCGAAGGAGGCCTGGCTGTTCGCCGATCCGCTCATCCGCCACGAGTTGCGGGCCAAGCCCGGCGACCTGTGGATGATTCCGGTGGACGGCGACTCGATGGAGCCGGTCCTCGCGAGCGGCGACCGCATCCTGATCGACGTGAGCCGGACGGTGCCGGTGCCGCCGGGGATCTTCGTGATCTGGGATGGCATGGGACTCGTCGCGAAGCGGATCGAGCACGTGCCGCTCTCCGACCCGCCCAGGGTCGTGCTCAGGTCCCTAAACCCGACGTACGACAGCCACGAATGCCTCGCCGAGGATGTCCGCGTCGTCGGGCGGGCGGTCTGGGTCTCGAAACGGTTGTAGCGGTGGCGGGCGTCTCGCGGTTTATCGGTGCGAGCGGGAGGTCGCTATATTGCGTCATCGACTCCTGACGCGGAGAAAGCGACCGAGCAGATTCAGCAGCGAGCGGAGCATGAACCGGGAGCGGCGAAAGTGAGACAGCCAAGGACCGTGGTACCCGACGATGTGCTCGGACCTCTCAACGAGTTCGAGTTGAAAGCCGCTCCGCGCAAGCTCTTCCTGCAGGGCGATGCGTCGCTGCTGGAGGACGGCCCCCGAATCGCCGTGGTGGGATCCCGGCGGGCGTCGTCCGAGGGCCTGGAATTGGCGCGGCGCATTACCGACATGCTGGTTTCGCACGGCGTCACGGTGGTGAGCGGGCTGGCGTTGGGGATCGACACCGTGGCCCACGAGACGGCGATGTCCAACGGCGGCAGGACGGTGGGCGTCCTCGGCACGTCGCTGGATCGGTACGCCGTGCAGCGAAACCGGAACCTCCAAGACGCGATCGGGGAGCGGCATCTGCTGGTGTCGCAGTTTCCGCCCGGTCAGCCCACGCACCGGTCGAACTTCCCTCTGCGCAACAAGACCATGGCTCTTCTGTCCGACGCCACGCTGATCGTCGAGGCGGCCACCAACAGCGGGACGAGACACCAGGGATGGGAGGCGATCAGGCTCGGGCGGCCCGTACTCTTTCCCAAACGATCGCTCGCAAGACAGTCGCCCGGCTGGGCCGACGAGATGATCCGATACGGGGCCTTCAGCTTCGATGCAAGGACGCTCCCGCTGGTGCTCGACGATCTCCCTTCCCGATGCGTCGGATCAGCGGCGCGTGCGGATGACCTACCGTTCTGAAGGTGTTCCGTTCGGATCGGTGGCTGCGTACCGTCCCGGTCGGCCCCGCCCCGGCGACACGGCTATGACGCGCCAAGGTTGGGAGCTCGTCATGGATCTGAAGTTCTCCGATCCCAAGAGAATCAAGAGCATCGCGTCGTGGATGGCATCGGATCACGGCCGGCACCTTTTCCCGACGTACTTCGGCTCCGGCGTCGCTCTCGTGCCCGCACCCGGCCACGCCCCTCGGGTGAAGGGAGGCGAGCCGCGGTCCACGACCGTCGAACTGGTGCGGTCAATGGAAGCGGAAGGGCTTGGAAGACGTAGGGAATGGCTTCACCGGCTGGAAAAGGTGCCGAAGTCCGCTTGGTCCCGAGGTGCTCGGCCCACGGAGGAGCGTCATTACTCGACGGTCGCCCTATCCGAACCGCCTGTTCTTGGATTCGATCACCTCGACCGGATCACGGTCGTGGACGACGTGATCACCACCGGCGCTACGCTTCACGCGTGCGTTCGCCGAATCGCGGAAGCGTTTCCATCGGCGGGGGTCGCCGCCTTCGCCGTCGTCCGCACGATCACCGGCGTGTCGCAACTCCCAAAGGCCTTCGATCCCGTGCCCGAGGGCGAGGGATGCATCGTCCTTAACGCCGATGGCAGCTCGCGCCGCACGCCATGAGCACTCGGGTCACGGGACCATGACGCCTGCATCTGAAGATGGGGGCTGAGCCGGAGCGTTCTCGGAGAAGTTACGGCCTCCGGGATTGCCTGGGATCGACGACCACCGCCCCTCTTCGGAGATTGCCCGGCGGCCCCGTCAGCGCGCGAGGGCGACCTCGAAATCGGCCGGGTCCATGA
>JAPPHB010000022.1 GCA_028821195.1 Gammaproteobacteria bacterium | reverse complement strand
GAAGTCGTCCCAGCGTTGCATTCCTCTGGCCCACGGACCGTTCGATGATCCATCCGAATCCAGCCACCGCCCGCGCCCGCGAGCGTCCTCGCCGGCTCCTCGCCTCCCTGCTCGGCTTCAGCTGTCTCTGCATCGGCATCGTGGCCGTGGCTCCCTTGTCTGCCCAGGTCACAACCGCACAACTGGACGCCCTCCGCCCCCGCAACATCGGCCCCGCCGTAATGAGCGGGCGGATCGTGGACCTGGCGGTCGCGGAATCCGACCCCATCAAGTTCTATGTCGCCTCCTCGACCGGGGGCGTCTACAAGACCGGCGACAACGGCATCACCCTGGTGCCGGTGTTCGAGGACGAGGGCACCCACTCGGTGGGGGCGATCGCGCTCCACCAGCGCGACACCGCGATCGTCTGGGTCGGCACCGGCGAGCGGGCGAACCGGCAGAGCTCCTCTTGGGGCGACGGCGTGTACAAGAGCACCGACGGCGGCGAGACGTGGATGAACGTGGGACTTCGCGACAGCAAGCACATCGGGCGCATTGCCCTCCACCCCGACGACCCCGATCTCGTCTACGTCGCGGCGATGGGCCACCTGTGGGGTCCCAACGACCAGCGCGGCCTGTACCGGAGCGCCGACGGGGGCGCGACCTGGGAACCCATCCTCCAGATCGACGAGGACACCGGCGTGGTGGACGTGGCGCTCGACCCGGAGGACCCGAACATCGTCTATGCCGCCACCTACCAGCGCCGCCGCCGCCCCTGGGGGTTCCACGGCGGGGGCCCCGGGAGCGCGCTCTACCGCAGCGCCGACCGCGGCGACACCTGGGATCGGCTCTCGGGCCCGGGGATCGCCCGCGGGCTCCCGGATGGGATCCTGGGACGCATCGGCATCTCCATCTACCGGAGCGACCCGCGCATCGTCTACGCGAGCGTCGAGCAGGGCTACCGCTACAACGCCTCCACCGCCTACACCGAGCGCCGCGCCGGCATCTACCGCTCCGAGGACCACGGCGAGACCTGGGAGTTCATGAGCGACTGGAATCCCCGCCCCATGTACGCCAGCCAGATCCTGGTCGACCCGAGCGACGACCAACGCATCTACATGGTGAACAGCTACTCCTTCTCCGACGACGGCGGGCGCACCTTCACCGTGCCGCCGCAGAGCCTGCACGGCGACGACCGCCTCGTCTGGGTCAACCCCGACGACTCGCGCCACGTGATGAAGGCCGATGACGGCGGGCTCGGGATCTCCTACGACCGCGGCCTGAACTGGCTCTACATCTCCGACCTGCCGGTGAGCCAGTACTACCGGGTCCAGGTCGATATGGCGGAGCCCTACAACGTCTATGGAGGCCTCCAGGACAATGGTTCCTGGATGGGGCCCAGCGAGACGTACCGCACGGAGGGGATCGTCAACAGCGACTGGACCCGCCTCGGCGGCGGCGATGGCTTTGTGAATATACCGGATACAACCAACAACTATATCATATATACGGAATCACAATATCTGGGACTATCCAGACTCGATATTCGGAGCGGGCAGCGAACCAGCATCCGGCCCGGCAATCCCGAGGGGAATATCGCGGGCCGCCGCAACTGGGAGACCTGGAGGGAGGTGGGCACCTTCGAGGAGCAGCGCCTCGGCAACGCCATGGAGCCCGCCAACTGGGACGGCCCCTTCATCATCTCTCCGCACGACGGGTCCACCCTGTACGCCGGGACCCGGACCATGTGGAAGACCACCGACCAGGGCGACTCGTGGCAGGCGCTGGGCGACCTCACCACCGGCGTGGACCGGCGCACCCTGCCGGTCATGGGGCAGACGCCGGACGACCTCACGCCATCCCTGGACGACGGCGTCCCCTACTATCCCACCATCTCGGCCGTCGCCGAGAGCCCGCTCAGGCAGGGCCTCATATACGCCGGCACCGCCGATGGCCGCCTCCACGTCTCGCGCGACGGCGGCGAGCGCTGGACCGATGTTGCCGCCCGCGACGTGTCCGATTCGGACGAGCCCTCCGTATTCCCCGACTTTCCCGGCCTTCCTCCGGGGGCGTGGGTGAACGGCATCGAGCCCTCCCGGCACGACGAGGCGCGCGTCTACGCGGTCTGGAACAACTACCGCAACGACGACTACGCCAACTACCTGTACCGCTCCGACGACTACGGCGACACCTGGGTCTCGATCACCGGCGACCTGCCGGCCGAGCGCGTGCTGCGCACGGTTCGCGAGGACCCCCGCAATCCTTCGGTGCTCTTCCTGGGGGCCGAGATCGGGCTCTTCTACACGATGGACGGCGGGGAACACTGGACCGAACTGCGGGGCGACATGCCGACCCTCCCGTTCAACGACCTCGTGATCCATCCGCGCGACAACGACCTGGTGCTCGGGACCCACGGGCGCGGAATCTGGATCCTCGACCAGATCAACGCGCTGCAGGAGCTGACGCCGGAGATCATGGCCGGCGCCGCCCACCTGTTCACCATCGAGCCCGCCACCCAGATCCGGCGCGCGGGCGGAGCCGCCCACGCCGGCGACGTGCACTACCAGGGTGAGAATCCGCCCAACGGCGCCATCCTCGACTACTGGCTCGCCGACGCGGCCGCCGAGGGGACGGTGAGCATTGCGATCGAGGAAGAGAGCGGCGCTCGTGTCGCGACGGTGGACGGATCCACGGCACAGGGGATGAACCGCGTGGTGTGGGACATGCGTCACCAGGTGGAAGCCGGACGGGGCCCGCTGGTCGTCCCGGGCACGTACACTGCGCGCCTGCAGGCTGCCGGGGTGGAGTCCGCGCAACGTTTCCTGGTGCGGGAGGATCCGCGAATCGATGCGCCCGCCGACGTGAGGGCAGCCTGGACGGCCGCTTTGCTGGAGCTGGCCGAAGCGCGAGCCCAGGTGGCCTCCGAAGGGTCGCGCATCGAGGAGGCGCTGGAAGGGATCGCCGAGGACGACGCCGGCCCCCGCGCCGCCAGGCTGCGCGACCTGGGCCGCGAATTCGGGGAGCTGGCCAGCCGGTTCGCCCGCCTTACCGGGGCGGTGGAAGGCGTGGTCGCCCCGCTCACCCAGGACCAGCAAGCGCAGCGCGCGTTCTACATGGAGATGCTGGAGACGTTGACGCGGGAGGCGCGGGAGGTCGGATAGCCCCGGACTACGCCAGATAGCGCTCCATCAGCACCTGCCGGTGATGACGCGAGTGCCCGGCGATAATCCAGGCCAGGCTCCTGACGGTGAACTCGTAGCCGCTGGCGACGCCGCGCCGGTTCCACGCGTCCTCCGGAAAGCTGCGCAGCAGCAGGAGGGTGGCCGTCCGGACCGCCGACAACTCCTCGGAGAGGTCGGCAAGGGTGCGCTGGTCGGCCCCGGACTCGGCCGCGTAGGAGTTCTCGTCGAACGACGGATAGTGTGACGCGTCGCCGCGCGCGAAGGCCATTGCGCGCACGCTGAACATCCGTTCGGCATCGATGACGTGTCCCACCACCTCGCGGATGGACCACTTTCCCGGGGCGTAGCGATATCCCTCGTGGTCGGGAGGAACTGCCGCCAGAAGATCGCGCCACTCAGCGCCCTCGCTCTCCAGCCGCTCGAGAAGCGGTGCCTCGACGGCCGCGACGTAGCTCGCGTAGAAGTCGGCGTACTCGTCCGAGTGGGGTTTTCGGGTTGGATTCACCATGCTCTGTCTGTTCTCCGTCGAGTCTGTCGGTGCGGGAGCCCGGGTGCTCCCACCGTTCCCGTCTCTAGCCGATCGGCAGCACCAGACCCGCCTGCACCGTGAGCGCCCGGTGTTTCAACGATCCGCCAGCGTCCCAGGAGACGTTGGAAAGCCCCAGAGTATAGAGCAAGCCCAGACTGGCGTCGATTGAATCGGTCAACCCGATGTCGATTCCGGCGCCCGCGGCGAGGCCGAAATCGATCTTCTGGAAATTGAGCTCGCCTTCATCGCAATCTGTGCGGACGTTGAATGCGGCCGGCTCGTCCAGACCGCTGAGGCGGGCGACTCCCTCGCATGATGACTGCAGGCCCAGCGCCGGTCCCGCGAGCAGGTGTCCGGACACGCGGTCGCCCGACAGCGGGAATTCGACTCTGGCCAGGGCCGAGAGCTCGACATAGTCCATCTCGTAGTCCGCGTCGAAGCTCGCGCCCGGCGGCATTTCCTCGAATCCGCCGAACATGTCACCCATCATCCCCAATACCCCGAGCACGTCCAGGCGTCCTCCCTTCTGGACGTAGCGGCCCCCAAGCTGGAGCCCGAAGTGGTCCGAGACCGGAAGGGTGGCCGCGAGACCGATCGACATCCTCGTAAGAGACTCGAAAACCGAAGATGCTCCGTCCGCGTCGGTGCTCAGGGAGGTCCGGTTCACCCCGCCCGTGAGGGACAACGTGGTCTGCGCGCGAACAGGCGCTCCCGGCGCGAGCAGGACGGCGGTCAGGAGCGCAGGACCCAGAAGTGTGGAAAACCGTTGCATGAGGACCCCGCCGGTGGAGGTTGAAGAAGGGCATTCGAGGGCCCGGACGGCATGCTGGCCGGACAGACATCGGTTGAGCAATATTCGGACCATGAGAGGATTCCGAGTGAACAGCTTCACGCTCACCTGAGCTGTCCCCTGGGGAGGACACCATGAACCCCGACTCGCCCGGCAGGCTCCCGTTCGCCTGTCACGTACTGGCGCTCCTCGCGGTGGTCGCCGCGGCCTGCGTCTCGGAAGCCCCGCGCGCCACCGACCTCACGATCACGACCGACACCGTCGGCGGCATCGTGCGCGTGACCAACACGGGGACCGCGCCCGAATGGCAGCTCACCCCGGTCGTGTCCATCGGCCCGAAGTCCCTGTCGGAAACGGGCGCTCCAGAGGAGTTCGGCCGGGTCAACAGCGCCGCTCTCGGGCCGGATGAGGCCGTGTTCGTTGCCGACGGCTTCAACGACGAAGTCCGGGTCTTCGGCCTGGACGGGGTCCATCGACGCACCTTCGGCCGGAACGGTGATGGCCCGGGCGAGTTTCGAAGTCTGTATTCGGTTGCATGGATGGGCGACCGTCTCCTGACCCTGGATTCCAGTCTGGGTCGCATCGGAGCGTTCTCCGCCGACGGCGAGTGGCTCGGACAACAGCGGGTCGAGGGGAGCTTCAGCGGCGACCCCGCCGGCATTCGGCTCATGCCCGTCGGCCCGGACGAGTTCTATCGACTCGGGCTTCTCAGGGATGCGACCGGAGTCGAGTCTCTGCTCGTCGGCCACGACGTCCGCGGGGAGACGGGCGACACGCTGTCGTGGCTCCAGCCCCCGCCGGGTCCGGCTGGCTTCATCCTTTGCCGGTACGGTGGAATGATCACCTCTTTCTCCGTCCCGTTCGGTCCGGGGCTGGCTCAACACCCCGGCCCCGGCGGCGTGATGTATTCGGCGATGACGGACGCCTATCGAATTGCGGTCACGGGACGCAACGGCGATACCCTGCGCGTGATCGAACGCCCTCTTCCGCCCGAGCCCATCTCGGATGAAGAATGGGCGGCCGGGAATCGGGACTTCGAGGAACTCCTTGCCGAGCGGCCGGATGCGGAGTGCGATCCCCGACGACCGAGCCGGCCGGAGGCGAAGTCCTTCATCCAGGGCTTCTTCATCGCCCCCGACGGCAAGCTCTGGGTGGAGGTGATCCGAACGGCCGGCAACCGCTGGGAGTTCTTCGATCCCGAAGGGCGACTGCTCGGCACCGTTCCCGCCCCCGCGCGCAAGGAACGCGCCGCTCCAGCCTTCAGCGCCGATCATCTCATAACGATCCGCCAGGACAGCCTCGACCTGGACCATGTCGACGTCTGGAGGATCGAAAGGATGCCCTAGCCTTCCTCCTCCGGCCTCCGCCGCAACCGCTTCACCTTACCGCGCCTGCGCTTCGCCTCCAGCCGCTTGCGCTTCTGGGCCTCGGGCACGCGCGTGGGAATTCGCTTCGGCTTCCGCGCCAGATGTTCCTCGAGGCGCCGGCGAAGCCTGACCAGCGCGACCTGCCGATTGCGGTGCTGGCTGCGGCGCTCCCGGGCCGTTACCACGATGCCGGTGGGGAGATGTGTGAGGCGGACGGCGCTGTCGGTCACGTTCTGATGCTGCCCGCCCTTGCCTCCGGCGCGCAGCGTGTCGACCCTACATTCACGCAGGAGCACCTCGTCGGACTCGGGGAGGGCGTAGCGCCCGGATGCTCCGGTCTCGCTCACCGGTAGATCGCGAATGCTGGAACGACAGGAAGACAAGCGCGGCGCGCGCGTGCTGGGGGTCCTCGCATCGGTCGTGGTCGTCGTCGCCGGCCTGAAGCTGGCGGCCAGCATTCTCTCGCTCTTCTTCCTCGCACTGGTCCTCGCGTTCCTCACCCTTCCGGTGATGATGTGGCTGCGCCGGTATGGCGTGCCCTCCCCGCTCGCAATCCTGATCTCCGTGCTGCTGGTGGCCGCCGTCGTGGGAGGCCTGCTCCTGCTGGCGAGTCAGGCGTTCGCCGAATTCCAGGCCCGCTATCCCGCATACGAGATTCGTCTGCTTCTGCTCTGGGAAGTATGGGAGGCGAGGCTGGCCGAGGTCGAGCTTCCCCTCGTGGGCAACGTCTTCGCGGCGTTGACCGACCTGTTCTCGTTCGAAGCAGCGCTCGACTTCGCCACCGGCACCATCCAGCGGGTCCTGGCCCTGGTGACCGACACCTTCCTGGTCCTGCTGATCATGGTCTTCATTCTGGCCGAGGCGGCGGTCTTCCCGCGCAAGCTGCGCATGGCGCTGGGCGATGTCGGGGACGACTCGATCAGGCTGACCAAGATCGTTCGCGAAGTCCAGACCTACCTGACCATCAAGACCCTGGTTTCCCTGGCCACGGGGATCACCATCGGTCTCTTCGCAGCGGCCATCGGCCTCGATTTCCCGGTGTTGCTCGGGCTCATCGGCTTCGTCCTCAACTACATCCCCACCATCGGGTCGGTCATCGCCTCCGTGCCCGCCGTACTGTTGGCGCTCATCCAGTTCGGCCTGGGCTCGGCGCTGGGCGTGGGCGTCGTCTACCTGGGCATCAACACCGTCTTCGGAAACATCATCGAACCCAACCTGATGGGACGCCGGCTCGGCCTTTCAACCCTCGTCGTCGTTCTCTCCCTCATCTTCTGGGGATGGGTCTGGGGCCCACTGGGGATGTTCCTGTCGATTCCGCTGACCATGATTCTCAAGATCCTGCTCGAAAACACCCCCGATCTCCGCTGGATGGCGGTCCTGCTCGGGAAGGGTGCGGGCGATTCCCTCGCACGTGAGGAATAGGTGACCAGGACACAGCAGACCGATTCCGTCTTCGAGCGCCTGCCCGATCAGGCGCGGCTTTGGGTGTTCGCGAGCGAGCGACCCCTGTCTCAGCGGGAGTGCGCCGCGCTGTTCGAGCGCGTGGACGGCTTCCTGTCCCGCTGGAAGGCCCATGGAGCCCCTCTGGCGGCGGGACGGGCCTGGCTCTACGACCGGTTCCTGGCGGTTGCGGTGGACGAGAGCGTGACGCCTCCTTCGGGCTGCTCGATCGACGCCCTCGTGCACATGCTCAAGGAGCTGGAAGCCGAGATCGGGTCCCGGCTGGTCGACAACACGCCTGTTTACTACCGCTCGTCCCGCGGCGTCGAGCGGGTGAGCCGGGGAGGGTTCAGGAAGCTGGCGGATGCCGGGGAGGTGACGCTGGACACGCCCGTGTTCAACAACACCATCACGCGGCTGGAGGAGTTCAGGGGAGGGAAATGGGAAGGCCCGGCCCGCCAAAGCTGGCAGGGCCGAGCCTTCTTCCGGGTCTGAGCCGCGGCTGAGTTCAGGACTCCAGCCGGACCACGTTCTCCGCAGCGGGGCCCTTGGGGCCGTCTACGATGTCGAACTCGACGCGCTCGCCCTCGGCCAGGGAGCGGAAGCCGTCTCCCGAGATGGCCGAGTAATGGACGAAGCAATCCTGGTTCCCCCCTTCAGGGTCCAGGAATCCATACCCCTTGGCGTCGTTGAACCATTTCACGGTTCCAGTCGTTCTCATTCTACTTCTTCCTCCTGATGACGCGGGACCGGCAGAGGGCGAGAAATTGCCGCAAGCGGCGCGATCCCGACGGTGGTGAGACTAATGCGAAAGGCCTGTGCGGCGATTGGTTACGGCGGATGATGCGTACGGCAGATGATTCTGAAGCTGCGGATCGGGGCGCCGGATCGTGAGTGCCCGGCGGAGCAAGCGCGCAAACGCTACAAGGACAACCGCAACTCGTCAAGGGACGTGATCGCTTGCGGGCGAAAACACCGAGGTGGTTGGGGCAGACGTGGTCAGCTTTTCGGGCTCAGATGGTGCACCAGGAAGCGAACGGCCTCGCCGTCGGCGTGGATCGACGCGCGCCATGGCGTCTCGCCCTGGACGAAGCCGACGTGGCCGCCGCCGGGGGCGAACGCAGCCACAAGATGAGGGTTGGACGCCACCTGCTCGCAGGGGATGGCGTCGGGGCTCGCAATGGGATCGTCGCGGCTCTGGATGAGCAGCGCCGGCACCCGGATGCGCGCGAGGAACGGGCGCGCGTCCGCCCTGGCGTAGTAGTCGGCGGCGTCGGCGAAGCCGTGCAGCGGCGCCGTGAGTGCGTCGTCGAACTCGCGCAGGGTGCGGGCGTGGAGCGCCGGCGCGGTGTCGATGATCCTGCCGAGCAGAGCCTGTTTCGCGCGCACCTTCCTTCGCAGTGAACGCAGGAAGTAGCTGGTGTAGAAGCCGCCCATGAAGCCGCGGCTGATCCGGTCGCAGGATGCCGCCAGATCGAAGGGGACGCAGATGGTCGCGGCGGCGCCGATCGGGCTTTCCGCTCCCCTCTCGCCCAGGTACTTGAGGAGGACGTTTCCCCCCAGGCTGAAGCCGATCGCGCCGATGGGCCGGCCGGGATGGCGGCGCCGGAGGTGCTCCGCGACGAAGGACAGGTCGCCCGTTTCCCCGGCGTGATAGAAGCGGGCGGTCCGGTTCACTTCTCCCCCGCAGCCGCGGAAGTTCAGCCCGACGCCCCGCACGCCGCAGTCGAACAGGCGGCTCAGCACCCCTGCAGCGTAGCGACGCCGGATGTAGCCCTCCAGACCGTGGAGCACGAGCGCGATGGGGGCGTCCGGGCCCGGATCGGGCGTGAAGTCCAGGTCGAGGAAGTCGCCGTCCGGGGTATCCAGCCGGCAACGCTCGAGCGGATGCCAGCCGGCGGGACGGAAGAAAGACCCCGCGAGCGTCTGGGCGTGCGGGTTCTTCAGCCACCACGGGGGCCGGTATGCCCGCGGCCGGAAGGGCGCCGCGGCCCCCGCTCCACGCGTCAACTCCCGTTCGCCGGATCCAGCATCGTCTCGATGCGCACCAGCACGTCCTCGTAGTGGAGCCGGGTCGCCCGGTCGCCCGTGCGTCCGGCACCTGCGCGCACCTCCCCGGCCAGCGTCGCAAGCTGCCCGCGCACCGCCGGCACGATGTCGGTGGCGAGGGCGTCCTCGTCCTCCATCAGCTCGGAGAAGCGCTCCAGATGCACCCGCTGCAGGTTGCGCCTGTAGGTGTCCGTGGCCTCGCCGCTCGCCGTCTCGCGCCAGAGCGCGCCGCGCAGGTCGTCGAGCATCTCGTTGAGCCCGTAGGCCGCCACGCCGTCGAACGCCTCCTGCTCGATCAGGCGCTTCATGCGGTTCACGTCCAGCAGGCGGTTGAGGGCGGAGGCCTGCCAGCCCCCCAGCAGGTCGGGCGCCCCGGACCCCTGCACGCGGTCCAGGATGTCGGGATCGATCAGCCACGACGGCGTCCGAAAGACCTGCTCGTCCAGATAGGCTATCGCCCGTTCCTGGGTCTCCCGCTCCACGCGCTGATACGGGTAGCCGTCCTGGTCCTGGCTCTTCCGGTTCCAGTGCACCCCGCCGACGTTGGTCAGCACGTGTCCCGAGTAGCGGTTCCACTGCGCCCCGATCTGCTGGTGCAGCTCGCGCAGCTGGGCGTATCCCTCGCCTTCCTCGTAGGTCCAGTCGCGCAGCGAGCCGGCGATGCGCTTCAGGTTGGCGATGCCCAGTTCCGACGCGTGCATGGCGTCGTCGCCGATGGCTTCGGTGAGCGACTCCGGGTCGGCCTGGCTGGGATCGCCGAAGCGGTACACGGGGTCGTCGCCCGTGTCCAGGATCCACTTGTGCAGCGTCGCCTTTTCTTCCTCCGGAGAACCGGCTTCCGGGATGGGCCGGTAGCCCCAGCGGACCGAGTAGATGTCGTAGGGGCCCACGCGCGGCAGCACGCAGGCGTCGTCTCCGGGCTGCGCCACGTAGTTGAAGCGGGCGTAGTCCATGATCGACGGCGCCGTACCCATCGAACAGGTGAAGTTTGTGCGCAGCGAGTCGACCGGGTACGCCGCCGACGATTTCATGTTGTGCGGCAGCCCGATGGTGTGCCCCACCTCGTGCGCGGAGACGAAACGGATCAGCTCGCCCATCACCTCGTCGTCGAACTTGATCCCGCGCGCGTTCTCCTCGCGGGCCGCGGTCTGCACCAGATACCAGTTGCGCAACAGGTTCATCACGTTGTGGTACCACTGGATGTCGCTCTCGAGGATCTCCCCGGTCCGCGGATCGTGGACGTGAGGTCCCGACGCGTTCTGGACCGCTGAGGCCAGGTAGCGGATCACCGAGTAGCGCGCATCCTCGGGGCTCCAGTCGGGGTCCTCCTCCGGCGAGGGGGGCTCCCGTCCCTCGATGGCGTTGCTGAATCCCGCCGCTTCGAACGCCACCTGCCAGTCGTTCACCCCCTGGATGATGTACGGGCGCCACTTCTCCGGCGTCGCGGGATCCACGTAGTAGATGATGGGCTGCACGGGGTCGACCAGCTCTCCGCGCGCCCACGCCTCCGGGTCGGAGGGCTCGAGCCGCCAGCGGGTGATGAAGCGCTCTTCCTCGGCGCGCTGCTCGTCCAGCCCGTAGTTGGTGCGTGTCACGGAGAAGTAGCCGACCCGCTCGTCCCACAGGCGCGGCTGCATGGGCTCGTCGGGGAGCAGCAGCATGGAGTGGTTCATCTCGAGCGAGAGGGTGTTCGACTCGGCGTCGGACGGAGCCTCGGTGGCCTGGTAGGTGACCACCCGGCGCACCTCCACGTTGCGCGGGAAGCTGCGCACCGACTCGATGAAGGTGCGGTCCCCATCCATGCTGCGAACCTCGTACTGCTCCCGCCGCTGCGGGCGAATGCCGAAGAGCGGCACGTCGCTCTCGAACAGGTCGTTCACCTGAATGACGACCGCCGACGAGTCCTCGGACACGGTCTCGACGTCGAAGACGTGGATGACCGGCTCGAAGTTGGAGTTCAGCACCGACTGATAGATGGTGCTCTCCGGGTCGGCGTAGTTCTCGTGGCTCACCTGGCGCAGCATCACCTGGTCGCCGCGCCGCTGCCAGCGCACTACCGCGGTGCCCTCCTTGGCGCCGCCCCAGCCCACGTTCTCCGCGGTGCGGGAGATCCGTGACACCACCAGCATCTCGCGCCCGAACTGTTCGACGGGGATCTCGTAGAAGAAGTCCGTGTCGACCTGGTGAACGGCGAACAGGCCGTCGTCGCTGACGGCGTCGCCGGTGATCACCTCGGAGTAGGACGACATGGCGTCGTCGTCCTGATCCGGTCCCGCGGGCGAGGGGGTGGGCCCGGGATCCGCGCGCCCGGCGGTGCAGGCGGCCAGGGCAAGCGAAGCAAGGACAATGGGCACCAGGCGAAGAAGGGGCACCAGACGAAGCGAAGGGTCAGAGCATTGCATGGGAGTCTCCGGCAGCAAATTCGGCGTGGCGGGGGTCTGTGAACGTGGCGGCGGTTGTCGAATACGATGGGACCGCCCGGAAGTTAGAAAACCGGGAGGGCCCATGCCACGCCGCGGGACGGGGGGCGATGCCGGGCTTCGGCCGGGTAGCAGGCAACTGTGATGCGCATGAGGGCCGGGGCAGGCGAGCCGGGGCCGTTGAACCCGCCGTGCGATTTGTTTACACTGTTCACATGGCGATTCAGCGATCCGACATCAGAAGCCACGCCACCGAACTCTACCTCTCCGGGGGGCTCGAGGCGCTGTCCATGCGCAAGCTGGCCGGTAGGCTGGGCGTGACCGCGCCCGCGATCTACCGCTACTACGCGAGCAAGGAAGAGGTACTGCGGGATATCGTGCGCGAAGCCTACCGGCAGTCGGCCAGCTACATCTACCGGGCGCTTTCGGCGGAGACCCCCCTGAAACGGTTGCAGCGGGCCGGGGAGGAGAACCTCGATTTTGCGCTGACGCATCCGCGCTGGTACGAGATGATGTACCTCTCCCCGGAGCGCTTCGGCTGGTCCGACTATCCGCCCGAAGTGGCGGCTCACGCTCACGCTACGCACCAGTTCTGGATGGACCGGACGCGCGAGTGCGTGGATGCCGGGTACCTGAGGGCGGAAGCGGACGTCCGCGACGTGGGGATGACCATGTGGGCGCATTCCCACGGCCTGATCACGATCTACCTGCGGGGCCTCCTGGGCCTGAGCGAGGCCGAGTTCCGGGAGGTCTACCGGGCTTCCTGCGGCCGGATGCTGGTGGGCGTCGGGACCCGCAGGCTGCTGATCGAAGTGCGGGGTGGCGAGCAGTGTGGACTGGATCGTGCAGGGGAAACGGGAGAACACCGGAAAACCGAATACAGCGAGGCATAACGGATGATGAACGATACACGGCGAGTGTGGATGGGAGTCCCCCACCATGCACGGGCGAACAGAGTCGTCGTGAACACTGTTCTCTGGATGATCGTGGCCGGAGGGGCCGCATTGCCAGGCCTTCTGGGCGCCCAGGAGCCGGGTTCGCGTGCGGCCGCGCCAGCGTCGGAGGCGCTTACGCTCCCGGACGCGGTCTCCATGGCGCTCCGGCGCAACCGTGACGTTCGCGATGCGCGCTTTGGCCTGGATCTGGCGCAGGAGCAGGTGTCGGAAGCCTGGGGCGGCGTCCTGCCCACCATCAGCATGGATGCCAACTACACGCGCAACGTCTCTCCCGCCGTGTCCTTCCTTCCGGCCTTTATCTTCAATCCCGATGCGGGTCCCGACGAACTCCTCCAGGTACAGTTCGGAGCCGACAACAGCTGGAACACGAGCATCAACGTGGAGCAGCCCCTCTTCGACGCGCGTGTGTTCGTGGGCCT
Organism: Gammaproteobacteria bacterium; assembly: GCA_028821195.1. GTDB lineage: Bacteria > Gemmatimonadota > Gemmatimonadetes > Longimicrobiales > Gaopeijiaceae > BD2-11. Next base: position 12,550 of record JAPPHB010000022.1, on the reverse strand, counting down.
GGGCGCGGCGCAGCGCCTGGCGTCGATTCAGGAGGAGTTCGTGCGCGGGCGCAGCCAGAACCTCGTGACGCGGGTGCGGCTGGCCTACTACGATCTGCTTCTGGCGCAGGAACAGGAGCGGCTCACGCGCAACTCGGTCACTCGGGTCCGCCAGTCCCTGAAGGAGACCAGCGCGATGAACCGGGCGGGGCTGGCGTCGGACTACGACCAACTCCGCATCGAAGTCGAGCTGGCCAACCTGGAGCCGAATCTGCGCCGCGCCGAGAACGCCGCGACCCAGTTCCGGCGAGTCCTCGCGGTGGAACTCGCGCTGGAAGACCAGGAGAGCCTGCAGGTGGCCGGGTCGCTGGCCTCGATGGATCTGGACGATCCCGCGGACAACACTCCGGCCAACCGTGCGATCCTGGCCTTCGCCAGTTCCGGACCGCTGGAGGGCGCCGCCGAGCAGCGGGTCCAGCAGGCATGGGAACGGCGGTCGGATCTGCGCCAGCTGGAGATGACCGAGCGCCTGCGCCACTCCGAGATGCGCCTCGAGCAGATGCAGTACCTGCCCACGGTGTCGTTCTTCGGCAACTACGTGCTCCAGGCGCAGCAGAACGGAGCGCCGAACTTCTTCGGCGACCCCATGTCGCGGGCGTCGGCGCAGGCGGTCGGGATCTCCGTGAGCGTCCCGATCTTCGAGGGCTTCCGCAAGGATGCGCGCGTGGACCAGCGCCGGGCGGCGTGGCGACAGGCGGAGACCCAGTTCCGGTTCGCGCGCGACCAGGCGGCGAGCCAGGTAAAGTCGCTGATCGAGCTGGCCGATGAGGCGCGGGCCCGGGCGCGCGGGCAGAAGCTGGCGGTCCAACAGGCGCAGCGCGGCTTCGAGATCGCCTCCGCGCAATACCGCGAGGGTCTGAGCGGCCAGCTCGAGCTTACGGACGCCGAGGTGGCGCTCAGACAGAGCGAGTTCAACTACGCGCAGGCCGTGTACGACTATCTGGTGGCCTGGGCGCAGCTCGACGAAGCGGTCGGCGCCGTGCCGATGGTGGATTCGCAATTCAGGCAGGCTGACGGACAGTAGACAACACGAAGTCTTCGAGGAAACGACGATGAATCGAGCAATACGGCGGATGACAAAGGGAGTGGCGCTGGGGCTTGCGGGGGTCGTGGCCGCCTGCAGCAGCAGCGCGGAGGCGGGCGACACCATTCCGCCCATCATCGAAGGCGCCACGCGCGTGATCAACGTGGAGGTGGAGCCGATCGCGCCCACCGGCTTCACCGAGCTGATCCGGCTCACGGGCACCGTGCGCGCGAACCGCGACGTGGTCGTGTCGGCCACCGAAGCGGGGCTGGTGGCGTCGATCCTCGTGGACCAGGGGAGCCCGGTGAGGGCAGGCCAGGCGGTGGCCCGTCTGGACGACACGCAGTTGCGGGCGCAGGTGGACGAGGCGCGCGCCCGTGCGGACCTGGCGCAGGAGACCTGGGAGCGGTACAGGCGGCTCTTCGAGGAAGATCAGGTCGGGTCCGAGCTGCAGTACCTGGAGGCCCGCTACGCGGCCGAGCAGTCGGCGGCGAGCCTGACCGCGCTCTCCGCCCGGCTCGACGCCACCGTCATCCGGGCACCGTTCGAGGGCGTGCTCGACTCCCGGGACATCGAACTCGGCAGCATGATCATGCCCGGGTCGCCGGTGGCGCGCGTGGTGGACCTGGACCCGGTGCGCATCCGCGGCGGCGTGCCCGAGCGGTTCGCGCTCGACGTACGGCCGGGCTCCGAGGCCACCGTGACCTTCCAGGTGCTCGAGGGCGAGACCTTCGAGGGTGCCATTACCTACGTGGGGGCCGCGGTCGATCCGGAGGACCGCACCTTTCCGGTCGAGCTGACCCTCGCCAATCCCGGCGGGCTCATCAAGCCGGAGATGGTGGCCAACATCGAGATCGTTCGCGAGACCCGCTCCGACGTGGTGGTGGTCCCGCGCGAGGTGCTGCTGAGGGTCGAGGACGGGTACGTCGCGTACGTTGTGGAGGGTACCGGCGATGACGGAGTCGCGCGGATGCGCGATGTCGAACTGGGACCCGCCCAGCGCAACCTCGTCGTCATAGAGGAGGGTCTTCAGGCCGGAGACCGGCTCGTCGTCATCGGCCAGCAACTGATCGCCGACGGCGACCGTGTGCGGGTGGTCAACTGACTGCACAACCCAACTGATTGAACCCGAGAGAGACGGATATGTCAGAGTTCAGGGACGAACGGACGGTCGGGGAGGCGAACGCGAAGGCCCAGGACGTGGGGGCGGGCCGGCCCCGCAGCGACGCGGGCTACCTGGCGCGCTTCAAGGAATTCGTGCTGACCAGCTTCGCCATCGACCACCGCACCAGTTCCGTGGTATTGCTGATCCTCATCACGATCACCGGCCTGACCTCCTACCAGGTAATCCCGAAGGAATCGTTCCCGGAGATCGAGATCCCGCTCATCGCCGTGAACACCATCTACCCAGGGGTGTCGCCCGCCGACATCGAAACGCTGGTCACCCGCCCGATCGAGGAGGAACTCAGCACCATCTCCGACATCAAGGAGCTTTCCTCCACTTCCATCGAGGGGTATTCCAGCGTAACCGCCGAGTTCGAGACCACGGTCAACATCGAGGAGGCGCTCCAGCAGATCCGCGAGAAGGTCGACCTGGCCAAGCCGGAGCTGCCCGAGGACGCGGAAGAGCCGGCCATCCTGGAGTTCACCTTCTCCGAACTCCCGATCATGCAGGTGAACCTCGCGGGCGACTTCGACCTGGTCTACCTGAAGGAGATCGCCGAGGATCTGCAGGATGAGCTGGAGAGCGTTCCCGAGATTCTGCGCGTGGATGTGCGGGGCGGGCTCGAGCGCGAGGTCAAGGTGGATGTCCACCTGTCGAGGCTCCAGTTCTACAACTTGGCCCTCCAGGACGTCATCGACGCGATCGCGGCCGAGAACGTCAACATCCCGGGCGGCTCCATCGACGTGGGCAACCAGAGGTTCCTCGTCCGTGTGGACGGCGAGTTCGACGATCCCGAGCTGATCGAGGATCTGGTCATCACCGCCGACGATGCGGGCCCCATCTATGTGCGCGACCTGGCGGACGTCGAGTTCGGGTTCTCGGAGCGCGAGAGCTACGCCCGGCTTGACGGGTCGCCGGTGGTGACGCTGGACATCGTCAAGCGGTCGGGAGAGAACATCATCGAGACCGCCGACCAGGTGAGGGCGGTCATAGACGATATGACGCCGCTCTTCCCGGCGACCATGACGGTGAAGATCACCGGGGACATGTCGCGCGACATCTTCTCCATGGTGAGTTCGCTCGAGAACAACATCATCTCCGGACTCATCCTGATCGTGAGCGTGCTGCTGTTCTTCCTGGGGCTGCGCACGTCGCTCTTCGTCGCCATCTCGATCCCCTCGTCGATGTTCCTGTCCTTCGGAGTGCTCAGGCTGCTGGGCGTGTCCATGAACATGGTCGTGCTCTTCTCGCTCATCCTGGCGCTGGGCATGCTCGTCGACAACGCGATCGTGGTGGTGGAGAACATCTACCGCTACGTGGAACGCGGGTGGAACCGGAGGCTCGCGGCCAAGAAGGCCACGGGCGAAGTGGCGGGTCCGGTAATCGCCGCGACGCTCACCACGCTGGCGGCATTCGCGCCGCTCCTGTTCTGGCCGGGCATCTCGGGCGAGTTCATGGGCTACCTGCCCACGACCCTCATCGTGACGCTCTCCAGCTCGCTCTTCGTGGCGCTGGTCATCGTTCCGACGCTGTGCTCGATGTTCATCCTGCGCGAAGGGGAGGAGCCTCCGCCGCTCACGCGGGCGGCGCGCCTCACCCTGGTCGGTGTCAGCGCGGGGGTGATCCTCGGCTTCGCGTTCGCCAATCCGCTCACGGCCGCGCTCCTGCTCGTCACCGCGGGCCTGCTGTGGGCCCTGTACCGTTTCGCGATCAAGCGCGCGGCCCTGGCCTTCCAGCACTGGTGGCTCGAGCGGGCGATCGTCTTGTACGAAGCCCAGCTGACGCGCGCGCTCAACCACCCCGTCCTCGTGCTCGCCGGGTGCGCGGCGATGCTCGTGGTGACCGTGGTCCTGTTCGGGCGGTTCAACGCGGGGGTGGAGTACTTCCCGGAGGCTATTCCGCCCCGCCAGATCATGATCGACGTGGACGCCCCGACCGGTACCCGCGCGGACTTCACCGACCGGCTCGTGCGCCGCATCGAGGACAAACTGCCCGCCTACGAGGGGGTTGCGCTCGACGGCGAGTCGGTGGTGGCCACCGTGGGCGGAGGTGGGGGAGGCGGTCCGATGGGCGGCGGCCCGGAAGCCGGACTCGTGACCATCTCCATGGTAGAATTCCAGGACCAGCGGACCGACGCCTTCCAGACGCTGGCGATGCTGCAGGAAACGATCGGCAGCGACCTCGCGGGAGCCGACATCTCGGTCGACAAGGCCGAAGAGGGACCCGCCACCGGTCCGCCCGTGAACGTCGAACTGTCGGGTTCGGACCCCGAGCTGCTGAACCAGCTCGCCGACGAGATGATCGCCACCCTGCAGGCGGATCCCGTCTACGCCAAGCTTGTCCGCCTCAACAGCAACCTCGACGACGCCCGTCCCGAACTGGGCGTGCGCGTGGACCGGGAGAAAGCGGCCCTCTACGGGCTGTCGACCCTCCGTGTGGGCCAAGCCATCCGGGGCGCCATCCAGGGCATCGAAGCCGCCAAGTACCGGACCGGCAACGACGAGTACGACATCATCGTGCGCCTGGCGGAGGAGGACCGGGACGAACTCAGCACGCTCGCCGAACTCACGGTGCTGTCGGAGGGCGACCCCATTCCGCTGCTCTCGGTCGCGTCCTGGGAAGTGGGAGAGGGCGCCGGCTCCATCCAGCGTCTGGACATGGACCGCTCCGTGACGGTGTCGTCGGAGGTGCGCGCCGGCTTCAACTCCAACGCCGTGCTGGGCGAGGTGCAACTGGCGCTCGCCGGGTTCGCGGAGTCGCTCCCGCCGGGATACCAGATCCGCTACACGGGCGAGAACGAGGAGCAGGCGGAGGCCCAGGCCTTCCTCACCACCGCGTTCCTGATGGCGCTCTTCCTCATCGGCTTCATCCTCATCTCGCAGTTCAACTCGCTGGTAAAGCCCTTCATCATCCTGACCTCGGTGATCATGTCTACCGTCGGCGTGCTGCTGGGGCTGATGGTGTTCCAGATGCCCTTCGGCATCATCATGACCGGGGTGGGCATCATCTCCCTTGCCGGAATCGTGGTGAACAACGCCATCGTGCTCATCGACTACATCGACGTGCTGCGCGGGCGCGACGGAGTGAACCGGCGGGACGCGCTGGTGCTGGGCGGCATGACCCGCTTCCGCCCGGTGGTCCTGACCGCGGTGACGACGGCGCTCGGCCTGGTGCCGCTCGCGATCGGGCTCAACTTCGACTTCTTCGGCCTGTACGGAAGCCTCACTCCGGACCTGTACTGGGGAGGCGACCAGGCCGCCTGGTGGGGGCCGATGGCCATCGCGGTCATCGCCGGGATCATCTTCGCGACCTTCCTCACTCTGATCGTGGTGCCGGTGATGTACCAAGTGGTCGACGACATCGGGCGATTCTTCCGCCGCCACTACTCCTCGCGGGCCGCCGAGATCGCCTGATGAGGGGCGCCCGGGACCGCGCCAGGGGATTTGCGTTTAAGGGCCCCCGCGGCCACTCTATAGGCTGGATTTCGTACCGTTCGCGTTTGTCGCGCTCTCATCTCTGAGGAGGTTGCCATGCAATCGAGGAATTCCGTTACTCGCCGCCGCTTCATGGGAGGAGCGGCCGCGGCGCTGGGGTATGCCGGGCTCAGGCCCACCGGACTTCTGGGGTGGGATTCGCCGCCGCGCCCGCTCCGCCTCACTCCGCAGGAGTACGACTACGATTCCTTCGCCAAGCTCTCCTCCAACGAGAATCCGTACGGCCCGTCCGAGCGGATGATGGAGGCGATGAACGGCGCCTGGAAGTACGCCAACCGGTACGGCTATCCGGATGGCGACATCCAGCAGAAGATCGCCGAGCACCACGGCGTGGAGTCGGAGAACATCCTGCTGGGCGCGGGCTCGGGTGAGACCCTCCGGGTGGTGGCGCACACCTACCTCGGCCACAAGAAGAAGGTCATCGGCGTGCGGCCGACCTACCTGAGCGTCTTCGGCGTCGCCACCGGGATCGACGCGGACGCCATCATGCTGCCGCTGCTCGACGACTACTCGCAGGACATCCCGGCGATGATCGACGCCACCAAGAAGAACTACCGGGAGGTAGGGCTCTTCTACCTGTGCAACCCCAACAACCCGACCGGCATGGCGGTCCCGGCCGACGACGTCCGGCGGGTGCTGGACGAAATCCCCGAGGACATCCCGGTTCTCATCGACGAGGCCTACCATCACTTCGTCGAGGATCCCGCCTACGAGACGGCGGTGCCCTACGTGAACGAAGGGCGCAAGGTCATCGTCGCGCGCACCTTCTCAAAGATCTACGGCATGGCCGGGCTGCGTCTCGGCTACGGCATCGCGCCGCCCGACATGATCAGCGACATGCGCACCTACACCACCGGCAGCGTGAACGCGCTGGTGAGGTGGGGCGGAGTCGCCGCGCTGGAGGACCTCGAGAATGAGCGCTTCGTGCGCGAGACCACGTTGCGCCTGCGCAAGCAGACCACCGAAGAGCTTCAGGCCATGGGCTACGAAGTGCTCCCGTCGGAGACCAACTTCTTCATGGTTAACACCGGACGTCCGGCCGCCGAAGTCCGGGCCGCGTTCCGGGAGAGAGGCGTGCTCGTGGGCCGCGACTTCCCGCCCATGCTCGACTACCTGCGGGTATCGGTTGGCACCGAGGAGGAGATGGCGCGCTTCATGACGGCGTGGAAGGAGATCATGCCGCCCAGAACGGCCACCACGACAACCTCCGGCTGATCGCGGCGGCATCCGCGGCCTCCGGAACAGAAGGGGCCGGTCCCGGTCAGGGGCCGGCCCCGTTTTCTTTGAGGCGCCCGAGTGAATGACTTCTACGATGCCGTCTCGCCGGTCACGGGCGAGACCTACCGGCCGCTCGACGATCTGCGCTTCATGGGCGGAGCCACGCTCCTGCGCGCACCGCTCGCCACGACGCTCGAGGGCCTCGACATCGCGCTCGTGGGCGTGCCGACAGACCACGGCGTGACCTTCCAGCCGGGTGCGCGCCACGGGCCGCGCGAGATCCGCAACAGGTCGAACGTCGTCCGCAGGATCAACGTGCTGACGGGGGTCGATCCCTTCTCGCTGTGCCGGATCGCCGACGTGGGGGATGTGCGATTCGACAGCATCTACCATCTCGACGAGGTGGTCGGGCAGATCGAAGCCCTCTTCACCCGTCTCCGCGCGGCCGGCCCGGTGCCGCTGAGCGCCGGGGGAGACCATTCCATCACCTATCCCATCATGAAGGCGCTGGGCGCCGGCCGGCCGCTGGGAATGGTGCAGATCGACGCGCATCTCGACACCTGGGACGCGATCGGCGGTTCGAAATACCACCACGGCGCTCCCTTCCGCCGCGCCGTGGAGGCGGGGGTGCTCGATCCCGAGCGCTCGATCCAGATCGGCATCCGCGGCTACCAGAACTTCCTCGACGGCTTTGAGTTCTCGATGGAACACGGCATGCGCGTCGTGAAGATCGACGAGTTCCGGCGGCTGGGGGTGGAGGGAGTGGTGGAGGAGGCCCGCCGGGTGGTGGGCGACGGCCCGACCTACATCACCTTCGACGTGGACGGGATCGACCCCGCCTTCACGCCGGGCACCGGAACGCCGGAGATCGGCGGGCTAACCACGCGCGAGGCGATCGCGCTCCTGCACGGCCTGCGCGGCCTCAACCTCGTGGGGGCCGACGTGGTGGAGGTCGCCCCGCCCCTCGATGCGAGCGGGGGCACGGCGCTGGTCGGTGCCTCGCTCATGTACGAAATCCTCTGTCTGCTCGCGGAGTCTCTGGCTTCCCGTCGATAGCGCGGAGCCTCCGCTCCCGGCATAATTCCAGTAGACGTCAGTAGATGTCAGTGCGTCCGGCTCCCCGGGCGTTAACTCCGTCCCTATCCAGACCCGGAGCGTCGTGTCGCGGGCCTCGCTCCACCGCACGTCGATCTGGATCTGCCCCAGCATGCCGGTCTGGTAGTCGAAGTCCACGCGCTCTCCCGGTACCATCAGGCGTTCGAGGATGACCGGGTCCTCGGCTCGCGCCAGGTCGCGCATGACGACATGCCAGCTTCCCGTGTGCTCCTCCCAGATCTGCAGATGTCCCTGAAGCTGGATCCCCAGGGTTGGCACCGGCTGGCTCTGGAAGGAGCCGACGCCGTCCTCGATGGGCAGCGCGACCCACGCTCCCCCCTGCTGAAGGACCTGGAGGATCTCCGGTGAGACCTGTGCCCGCAGGGAATGAGCACCTGGCGCCAGCGACGAAACCGCTGCCAGGACCGAGACCGCCAGCGTACGCATCGGCGCGGACTGCCGGGGACTCCTCAGCACTGCCTGCTGCACTCCTCCTCCCATCGAAAGCTCGTCCGTGACCGGCAGCGCCCCGGCTCCGTTTTCCGGATTCGGGCGCCGGTAGCTATACTCGCCATGCCCCCTCGCGTTCCGACAGAATCACGAACCGGCATCCAGGAGCGACGCCTGTGGAATCCGGCCCCGGAAAGCCGGCAGGAGGTCTCCGCTTCGCGGCCAACGAGGCGCCGCCGCATCCCGCCTCGTTCATCCTCGGACTGCAGGTGGCCGTGTTGGTATGCACGCCCGTGGTCGTGGTCACCGCGATCGTTACGCGCGCGGCGAATCTGACGGGCGCCTACCTCTCCTGGGCCATCTTCGCCAGCATGGTCATCGGCGGGCTGACGACCATCGTCCAGGCCCGCCGAGTGGCGGGCGTGGGGGGCGCCAACCTGATGGTCATGGGAGCCTCCGGAGCCTCGATCGGCGTTGCCGTGCTGGCGCTGGCCGCGGGCGGTCCCGCGCTGCTCGCCGTGCTGGTGATTGCCTCGGGGCTCTTCCAACTCGGCCTGGCGGCCCGCCTGGTCGTGCTCCGGCGAATCATCACGCCGGTGGTGTCGGGCACGCTCATGGCGCTCATCTCGGTCACGGTGATGCCCATGGGGTTCGCGCTGCTGATCGAGGTTCCGTCGCAGGCGCCCCCGGCCGCAGCGCCCACCATCACCCTCGTCACGGCGGCCGCCGTGCTTGGCCTGATGCTGCGCGCCCCCCGGCTTCTGAGAGCCTGGACCCCGGTGGTCGCGCTCGCTCTTGGGTGCGTCACGGCCGCCCTCTTCGGGATATTCGATCTCACGCCGGTGCGCGAGGCCGGCTGGTTCGGGATCCCCGCCACGGCGTTGCCCGGTCTCGACGCAGGGTTCGATGCGAGCTTCTGGCTGCTCCTGCCGGCCTTTCTGTTCGTCACCCTGGTCATCACGGTCAGGCAGATCGGCGACGCCATCGTCATGCAGCGTCTCTCGCGGCGCGAACGGAAGGCGATCGACTTCCGGAGGGTCCAGGGAGCCGTGGCCGCCTGCGGCGCGGGCACCTTGCTGTCGGGGGTCGCGGGCGTCCTGCCGATCTGGCCCTATCCAGCCGGCATCGCCCTGGCGGAGGGCATCGGTGTGGCGGCCAGAAGGGTGGGCGTGTACATCGGAGCCATCTTCATCGGCCTGGCGTTCGTTCCCAAGATCAGCGCCCTCGTGCTGGCCATCCCGGGACCCGTGCTCGGTGCCTACATCGTCGTCGTAATCGGGCTCGTCTTTGCCCGCGGCATGCGCGTCGTCTTCCAGGCGGACGGAGGGCGCAACAGCTGGCTGATCGCGGGATTCTCCTTCTGGGTCGGCGTCGGCATCCAGTTCCAGGCGATATTCCCGCAGCACCTGGGAACCCCCGCCGCGCAGATGCTGGCGAACGGGCTGACGGCCGGCGGGGTGACCATCCTCCTGCTGAACCTGTTCCTGGAGCTGACCGGGCCCCGGCGGCGAAGGACGGAGATGCCGCTCAGTCCGGACAGCCTTCGCGCCCTCGACGAGTTCGTGGTCGGGTTCGCGGGGAAGTACGGATGGGACGGCGAGGGAAGGGGCCGCCTCAGAGCGGCATCGGAGGAAGCGCTCCTCAGCCTGGCCCGGCAGGAGGAGGACGGGAGCCACGCCGGTGACCGGCGGTTGCGCGTCGTCGCGCGCAACGACCGCACGGGAGCCATCCTCGAGTTCAGCGCGGCGACCGACGCCGGGAATCTGGAGAACCAGATCGTTCTGCTCGGCGACATCCCGGACCTGGAGAGCAAGCGCGACCTGTCGCTGCGGCTCCTTCGCCACTACGCGTCATCCGTGAAGCACCAGCAGTATCACAACGCGGATGTCGTCACGATTCGCGTGGACAGGTAGCGCCGGGCGGACGGAAGGCTCGCGACCGAGGCGCAGGCCGGCTTAGACCAGCCGCCGCAGAATCAACTCCGCGCACTCCTCGGGCCCGAGCTTCTCGGTGTCGAGGTGCAGGTCCGGGTTCCCGGGCTGCTCATAGGGGCTGTCGATGCCGGTGAAGTTCGTGATCTCGCCCTTCATCGCCCTGGCATACAGTCCCTTCGGGTCGCGCGCGGCGCAGACTTCGATGGACGCGTCGACGAAGATCTCGTTGAAGTCACCGGATGCGAACAGACCGCGGGCGAAAGCCCGTTCCGACCGGAAGGGACTGATGAAGGACACGATGACGATCAGCCCCGCATCGACCATCAGTCGAGCCACCTCGGCCACCCTGCGGATGTTCTCCACCCGGTCGGCTTCGGTGAAGCCGAGGTCCCGGTTGAGTCCGTGGCGGACGTTGTCGCCGTCCAGGAGGTAGGTGTGGTGGCCCTCCGCGTGAAGGCGCTTCTCGAGCACGTTGGCGATCGTGGACTTGCCCGATGCCGGGAGTCCCGTGAGCCACAGACACCGGGCCCGCTGCAGCTTGAGTTCCTGGCGGGCCTCGCGGGTGACGTGGAAGTCCTGCCAGCGAATGTTGGACGCGCGCCTGAGCGCAAAGTTGACGGTGCCGGCGCCCGCGGTCTCGTTGTTGATCGGGTCGATCATGATGAAGCTGCCCAGCCCCGGATACCGCTCGAAGGGGGCGTAGGGGATCGGGCGGTTGGTCGCGATGTTGACCGTACCGAGGTCGTTGAGGTTCATCGTCGCGCCTGCCAGCCTGCTTCCCCGCGAGACATCCAGCCGGTACTTGATGCGGGTGACGGTCGCGGTCACTTCCCGCGAATGGATCTTCAGCAGGTAGGAGCGGCCGACCACCAGAGGGCGGTCGCTCATCCAGATCAGGTTGGCCTGGAACTGGTCCGTCACGCCCGGCGGATTGAAGGCTTCCGCGATTACGTCTCCGCGCGTCACATCCACGTCGTTGGCGAGGGTCAGCGTCACCGAGTCGCCTCGCTCGGCTCGCTCCCGGGCCCCCTGCCATACCACAATCGACTCCACGACGGTCTCCGCTCCCGACGGGGAAATGCGCACGCGGTCCCCCACGGCGACCCTGCCGGCCGCGATCCGGCCGCTGTAGCCGCGAAAGTCGGGGCTGGGCCGGTTGACGTACTGGACGGGCATCCGGAAGGACTCCCTTTCGATGGACGATTCGACATCGACCGTCTCCAGGTGCTCGAGCAGCGTCGGGCCGGCATACCACTCGGCCGAATCGCGGCGGCGGGTGAGATTCTCTCCCGTAAGCGAAGACACGGGCGTGATCCGCAGGTTCTCGACACCCGAATCCCGCGCCAGCGACCGGTACTCGTCCGCGATCGCCTGGAAGATGCTCCGGTCCCAGAGCACCAGATCCATCTTGTTGACCGCAAGGACCACGTGCCGGATCCCGAACATGGCGGCGATGCGGGTGTGCCGGGCGGTCTGGGGCAGGATCCCCTTGCGGGCGTCGGCCACAACGACCGCCAGTTCGGCGTTCGAGGCGCCGGTCGCCATGTTGCGGGTGTACTGTTCGTGTCCGGGCGCGTCGGCGACCATGAAACGGCGCCGGGCCGTCTCGAAGCTGCGGTAGGCGACGTCGATGGTGATGCCCTGCTCGCGCTCGTCGCGCAGACCGTCGACCAGGAGTGCCAGATCCGCCTGGTCGCCCCGGGTTCCCCAGCGCCGGGAATCCTCCTCCACCTTGCGCATCTGATCGGCAAAGACCTGCCGGCAGTCCCAGAGCAGCCGGCCGAGAAGGGTGCTCTTGCCGTCGTCCACGGCGCCGCACAGGACGAAGCGCAGGGGCGGTCGCGCCGGCGCCGGACCGGATGCCATCAGAAGTAGCCCTGCCGCTTCTTGCGTTCCATGGAGGCGTCCCCGTCATGGTCCACCAGGCGTCCCCGGCGTTCGGAATCGTGGGTCGCCAGCGTCTCGGCGAGGATCGCGTCCAGGGTGTCGGCGCCGCTCTCGACCGCAGCCGTCAGCGGATAGCATCCCAGGGTGCGGAAACGGACTGGAAGCAGCCGCGGCTCCTCGCCGGGCTCCAGAGGCATGCGCTCGTCGTCGACCATGATCCACTGGCCTTCACGTTCGACGACCG
>JAPPHB010000076.1 GCA_028821195.1 Gammaproteobacteria bacterium | reverse complement strand
CCGAGCCTTATCCGACTCACCGTGGCTCCCCGCTCCCGGAGCCGTTTCCGCTCCTTCCGGCAGGCGCGGTAGACGGCGGCCTCGTGCGCCGCCTCGCACGACCGGATGCGCGTGAACCGGATCTTCTGGCCGGGGTCCATCCCTCGTTCGACAGCCAGTTCACGCGCCTCGGCCACGCCCTTTCGGGTGAGGGTCAGCACCTTGAACGGGTTTCCCCTGGGCCCGGTGGCCCGGTGCTCCTTGACCCATCCCTTGCGGATCCATGTGTTGACGGCCCGCCGGGTGGTGTGGGGGTGGCCTCCGAAGCGGACCTCCGCGAGGTCGCGGTAGGAGACCGCGCCGAAGACGCCGATGTCGGTCAGCGCCCCGGCGCAGCGTTCGGGGAAGGAGATGGACCCGCGCGCCCGTCTCGCGGCGTATTCTCGGCGGTGGCCTTTCCGCATGCGTTGGCGATTGCGGCTGGGTGGCGCGGTGGGGCGCGGGTCCGGTTCGACCTCGCGGTCGAACATTCCTCTCCCTCTCATCGGTCAGCGGCTCGGGCCGTAGTCGCGCTCGGGGACCGGCATCCGCGGCACGGGCACCTGGATCCGCTGGAGTCCGTGCCCGGGCGTCCGTACCGCCGCCACGGCGACGGGGTCGCGTGCGGCCAGGCGCTCGCGGTGCCGGTCGAGCACGAAGTCGGAGATCTTCTGCGCGTCGGCGGCCGCACGCCGGATCTCGCGCGGGTCCTCCTCAAGCGCCTGGATCCAGCCCTCGACGTAGGCCGCGCCCCTGCTCGGGTCGTGTCCGACGCCGACGCGCTCGCCGGTCATCATCGCGCTGATCTCGGCCCGCAACTCCTCCCTCGCGTACTGGGGCGAGCCGAATCCGCCGTCGATCCCCTCGATGAGGGTCTCGCGGTTCATCCGGTCCTTGTGGCCGGTGCTGTGGCCCAGCTCGTGGAGCGCGGTCTGGTAGTAGTGGTTGGCCGACGGGAACTGCCCGCGCTCGGGCAGCACGATCTCGTCGCGCTTCATGTGGTAGTAGGCGCGGTCGCCCTGGACGTGGCGGATCGGCACGCCGCCGTCCTCCATGACCCGCTCGGCCTCCTGGTGCGCCTTCCAGAGCGGCTCGGGCGGTGCATTGGTCCGCTCGGGCAGCCCGTCGGCCTGCTCGGCGTTGAACACGGTGTACTGCCGGACGAACGGCGCCTTGAGCTTCTCGTAGCGGTAGACCTTCTTGCCCTCGGCGTCCCGCCTGGGCTTGCCCTGCGCGTCGGTCACGGCGATCCGCTTCTTGTCCTGGAAGGAGAGGATGCGGGTGCCGCGCTCGCCCTTCCTGACCTGTCCGCCCCGGTTCTGGATCTGGCGGTAGGTGCCCCAGCGCACGTCGCCGTAGCCCTGCTCCTGCTGGACGGAGGCGAGATGGAGGCTGTTCCCGCCCCGGTAGGAGCGGTCGGTGTCCACGTTCATGGGCATCACGCGCTCGCCCGGCGCCCACGGCTTCTGCCAGGGCGCGGTGCCCTGCCGGATCTGCTCGATGATCGCGTCGGCGAACTTGCGGTGATATTCGTCGTGGTTCATGCGTCCACCTCCTCGCCGGCGGCGCCGTGCGGGTCGTCCCAGGCGGCGGCGATCTCGTCCTCGTCGCCTACGTCCTCGGGGAAGAGGCCGTACTGCTCGGCCAGGAAGGCGTCGACTTCGAGTGTCTCGCCGCTGTCGCGCGCGAGTTCGCGGTCGAAGTCCTCGAACGTCTCGACGCGGATGGTCCCGTCGATGCTTCTCATGCGTTCACCTCCTTCGGTGGTTGGGTGGTCCATGCCGGTTCCGTGAGCCAGCGGCCGGTGGCCGCGTCGTAGCCGCGCACTTCGAGCGCCTCCTCGACGAACCGGCGGCCGTCGCGGCGGGTCGTGTGCAGCACGAGCGCGATCCCGTCCACGACGCCCCGGCAGGTGACCTCCCAGGGCAGCGCGTCCCCCGCCTGCATGGCACAGCTCGCGAGCCGCGAGAGCGCGGACTTGGCGTTGTTGGCGTGGATGGTGGTGAGCGAGCCGCCGTGCCCCGTGTTGAGGGCTTGCAAGAGGTCTGCGGCCTCGCCGCCCCGGACCTCGCCGACGACGATGTGGTCGGGCCGGTGGCGGAGCGCGTGGCGCACCAGGTCGCGGATCTCGACCGGCGTCTCCGAGAGCGTGGCCCCGGCCTCGAACCGGAGGCAGTTGGCGCGGTCGATCCGGAGTTCGAGCGTGTCCTCGATGGCGACGATCCGCTCGTCGTCGGGCAGCAGTTCGATCAGCGCGTTCAGTAGCGTGGTCTTGCCCGATCCCGTGCCCCCGGAGACGAGGACGTTGCGGCGGGCGAGCAGGGTCGTCCGGGCGGCATGGAGCGCCTCTTCAGGCAGCGAGCCCATGCGCACAAGGTCTTCGGCCGTGAACGCCCGGCCCCCGAACCGGCGTATGGTGATGGCGACCTCGGGCGCGGCGGGCGGCGTGCAGATGGCGACCCG
>JAPPHB010000124.1 GCA_028821195.1 Gammaproteobacteria bacterium | reverse complement strand
CAGCTCCCACCGACGGATAGTCTAACCTGCAGCGCAAGCGGCGCGGTAGATGCGAGCCGCTCGCGCCCGGCTCCCGCAAGGACGCCCCATCCAGACATGGGAACGGACACCACAAGTCCAGTATCATCCATAGGCGTCCATAGAATTCCGTAAAAGCCGGTATTTCAACACGTTACACAGGACATCGTCTGCTCTCGTCCACCGGCTGCGTCCCTTGCGATCCACTGCCATCCCGACTACGATTAGGGAATGAATAATGTCACGAGCACCCGCCCCCAGCGCCCCCGAGGCAAGCCCAGGGGCCGTCATCCCCACAACCGGCTGTCCGCCGCCTTCGTGCGCTCCGCTCCCCCCGGCCGGCACTGCGACGGGAACGGGCTCTACCTCTACGTCAAGAAGACCGGGACCCGGAGCTGGATCCAACGGCTCGTCGTGCGGGGCCGCAAGCGCGAGATCGGTCTCGGCAGCGTCGTCCTCGTCTCGCTGGCCGAGGCCCGCGAGCAGGCGCTGGCGAACCGGAAGCTGGCCCGCGCGGGCGGCGATCCCCTGGCCGAGAAGCGCCGGTCCATCGGCGTCCCCACCTTCGCCGAGGCCGCCGTGCGGGTCATCGAGCAGAAGCGCGGCGGTTGGCGCAGCCCGAAGACCCCGAGGTTGTGGACTCGTTCGCTGGAAATGTACGCCTTCCCACGCCTTGGGAAGCTGCCGGTCTCCGAGATCGCCAGCGCCGACGTGCTGGAAACGCTCTCTCCGATCTGGCACGCGAGGCCGAAGGTCGCCCGCTCCGTCCGGCTTCGCATCCGGGCGGTGCTGGAGTGGGCGGTCGCCATGGACTGGCGGAAGGACAACCCCTGCGACCGGCTCCTGCCGGTGCTCGGCCCCCAGCACGATGTCGTCATCCACCGGAAGGCCCTGCCTCACGGCGAGGTCGCGGCGGCCATCGCGAAGGTGCGGGCGGCGAAGCCGGGGAAGGTGGACACCTTGGCATTCGAGTTTCTGGTCCTGACGGCGGCGCGGGGCGGCGAGGTCCGCGGGGCGGTGTGGAGCGAGATCGACCAAGGTGCGGGCGTCTGGACGATTCCGGCAAGCCGGACCAAGACCGCGAAGAAGCACCGGGTGCCGCTGTCCGGCCGGGCGCTGGAGGTGCTTGACGGGGCGCGGCAGCTGGGCGATGGGTCGAGTCCGATCGTGTTCGTCAACGAGCGCGGCAAGCCGTTGACCCGAAAGCGGCCGGGACGGTTGCTCCTGAGCTGCGGGATCTCGGCGGTGCCTCATGGGTTCCGGTCGTCGTTCCGGGACTGGGCTGCCGAGAAGACCGATCATCCGAGGGAAGTCGTGGAGGCGGCGCTGGCCCATGTCGTTCAGAACAAGGTCGAGGCGGCGTACATGCGGACCGATCTGTTCGAGCGGAGGCGTCGGCTCATGGAAGATTGGGCCGGGTATCTGGCGGGGAGAGCGAGCACCGGGGCCTGACCTGACTCCGCAACCATCGCTCGGAAGCCGTTTCCGGTTGATCCAAGGGCTTTTCGGGTGATCTACGGGCCACAGGATGGCCTCTAACGCACGATCTCGGGTCTCCGAGGGGTTAGGGGTAGGGCAGAAAACGGGCGGCGCACCGGACGAGCGAGCCGCTGCCGACATTCGCTCAACATGGATCAAGAACCTAGGGTAGAGGAGATGAAGACGATGCCAGCAGTCGCCGCCTTGGCGCTCCTCGCCGCAGGATGTGTCAATCCGTTCGCTCCTTCACGGGATTCGATGCTGGAGATCTTCGTCGGAAGCAAGCCTGTGTGGGTGCAGTTGTCGAGCCGTGACACGACGATGGTTCAGCTCGTCAACGGGCTCGACGACCCGAAGGGATTCGCCGGCCTCGAAATCATCGTCAGCGCCGAAGACATGCCCACGCGCAGGTACACCGCTTCGCACTTCGCCAGTGTCGATGAAACGAAGTTCAAGGTTCCGGAAACGGGCTTCGCGACCGTGACCGCACGCGTCGTGCAGGACGACCGCATCGTGGCCGAAGTCTCGGAACGCTGGGGGCTAGGGCCGGAGCTACAATGGGACATCGACGTGGAGCGTGCTCCGTACCCCGGGAACGAGGGCTTTCTCCCCGATCCGGAGAATCCGGAGTGCCAATGGTTCTGGTGCGCGTTCATCTGGCGCTCACCCATCGCCGATGGCGCCGCCAACTACGAGGGCGAGGCGCTTTGGGTGGTGCTGTACCGGCACGATCCCGACGAGTGCCTGGACGACTGCCCGTGGCCCTAGTTCTGGACCAACTCGTCCGGGGGGATCGGTCGGCGCGCTCGGATCGGGGGTGTTGTTGCCCCTCGCCCGGGATCTGTCGGCGAAGGGCCGGTCACACCGATGCAGCCAGAGCAGGCGTTTCGCGGGCGTCCCGCGTGGCTGGCTGACGGCCTTAAGGTCCGTAAGCCAGCATACCCTGTACCCCTGATGTACCCATTCGAGCGGGTTTCACGTTAGATCGAAGGACTCTAACAAGAGCGACAGGCTACCGGGCCGGGAGTAACCACAGCCTACCTGTGCCACCG
>JAPPHB010000052.1 GCA_028821195.1 Gammaproteobacteria bacterium | reverse complement strand
CCATGAGCCTGATCGGGGTCGTCATCCTGGTGGGCATCGTGGTCAACGACGCGATCGTCAAAGTGGAGTTCATCAATCAGGCACGCGCCCGGGGCGCCGCGTTGCGGGAGGCGATCCTGGAAGCCGGGAGGGTGCGCCTGCGGCCCATCGTCATGACCACGGTGACCACCGTCTGCGGGCTTACGCCGCTGGCACTGGGCATCGGGCGCGGGGCCGACCTGCGCGCGCCGCTCGCCATCGCCGTGATCGGGGGGCTGGTTGTGGCCACCGCGCTCACACTCATCGTGGTGCCCGTGGTGTACTCGGTGGTCGAGAGCGGCCACGCCCGGTTGCGGGGGAGGGCTCGCGCGCCGCGCCCGGCCCGGGCGGCGGAGGTGCTCCCTTGAGCGCGACCGACGGTTCCGGGCATTCCGGCATCCTCGCGCCGACGGCGGAGGTGCCGCGATGATCGCCGGGAGCATCCGGCGGCCGGTGGCGGTGGCCATGGGCTGTCTGGCGGTCGCGCTTATGGGAGCCAGCGCCTGGCGCAACATCCCCATCGAACTGCTGCCCGAAACCCAGCTGCCCCGCCTCGAAGTGAACGCCGAATGGCGGGGCGCCTCCCCCGAGACGGTGGAAGCCTTCCTCACCTCCCCCATCGAGGCGGCGGTTCAGCAGGTCAAGGGGGTGGAAAAGGTCATCTCCCTGTCCAGCGAAGTGCAGGGGACCGGAACGTCCAGCATCGAGGTGCAGTTCAGCCGCGACACCGACATGGATTTCGCGCGGCTCGACCTCTCCGAGCGGCTCTCGGCCCTCGAGGAGGAACTACCCCCGGCGGTGCGGCGGATTCTCGTCCAGCCGTACGTCCCGCCCGAGTTCGAGTCCCGCAGCCAGCGCGGGTTCCTGCGCTACACCTACACCGGCCCCTATACGCTCGAGGCGCTCCGGGCCGACCTCGACAATCGCGTGGTGCCGGATCTCTCGCAGATCGAGGGCGTGGCGCTGGTTCAGGCGAGCGGCGGGCGCGAGCGCCTGATCGAGATCGAGCTGAACGAGGACCGGGTCAGTTCGCTCGGGCTCTCGCCGGGCATGGTGAACAATCGGATCAACGACCTCGACCTGGTGCGGGAGGCGGGGGCGGTCCGTGAGGGCGAACAGGAATGGTCCGTAACCATCCAGAACCGCGTCGCGCGCGCCGAGGAGATCCGTAACACGGTGCTGCTCGAAAACCGTGGAACCCTGGTGCGCGTCTCGGATGTGGCGGACGTGCGGGACAGCTACGAGGAGCCCCGGCGCTACAACCGCATCAATGGCCGGCCCGCGGTCTCGTTCCTGGTGATTCGAGAGATCGGCGCCAACACGGTGCGGGCGGCCGACGCTGTCAAGGCGCGGGTGGAGCAACTGGAACGGGTGAGCCTCGCCGGCACGAGCCTGATTCTCGACTATGACGAGAGCGAGCAGATCAAGGAGCAGCTGACCGATCTGCGCACGAGGGCGCTCATCTCCGCCTTTGTCATTTTCTCGGTGCTGCTCCTCTTCCTGCGCTCGTTCCGCTCCGCGGGGGTCGTCTTCATGACGATCGCGTTCTCGGTGCTGATCTCGCTGAATCTGATCTACTTCGGGGGCATGACCCTCAACCTGCTCACGCTGATGGGGCTGGCGATGGGGTTCGGTCTGATCGTGGACAACGCCATCGTGGTTCTGGAGAGCGTGTTCCGCCGCTGGCAGGGGGGACGGGACGCCGAGGGTGCTGCCACCGAGGGCACCCGCCAGGTGGTGTTGCCGATCCTCACCTCCACTGCCACCACCCTCATTGTCTTCGTGCCCTTCGTGTATCTGCAGGGGGAGTTGCGGGTGTTCTACGTGCCGCTCGCGATCGTGGTGGCGCTGACGCTGGGGGCCTCGCTGCTGGTGGCGTTCACATTCATCCCCGCGCTGGCCGCGCGCGTGCTGCCCCGTGTGCGGAGGGACGAAGCGGCAACCGGTTCAGCCCATCGAAGCCAGTCCCGCGCCGCGGGGGCCGTCCCCGAGTCCGGCGACCCGGGCGACGCGCACTCCGCCGGTGCGCCGGCGGGCCGCGGACGAAGGACACCGCTCTATACCCGGCTCTACTCGACCATCATCGGCTTCACCCTGCGCCGCGCCTGGCTGGCGGTGACGGTGGCGGTGCTGGCCTTCGGCGGATCGTGGTATCTGTTCGAGAACCACGTCACCCGGGGCGTGCTCTGGGGCGGGGGAATGGGCGGCCTGGACACCTACGTCCTCATCAATATCGAGTTGCCGCGCGGCTCCGACCTGGAGCGCACCGACAATCTGGTTCGCTCGTTCGAAGAGCGTCTGGCCGCGATTCCGGAAGTGGAACGCTTCACGTCGAGGGTGACCGGCACCTACGGGCAGATCACCGTCAACTTCCCCGATTCGCTCGAGAACACCGGCATCCCGATGGCCATCAAGGAACAGATGTTCAGCCACAGCCTGGGCTTCACCGGGGCCGAGGTGCGGGTGATCGGCCGCGGCCTGGGATTCTACGGGGGAGGCGGAGGCGCTTCGCCGAACTACTCCATGAAGGTACTGGGATACAACTACGAGCGGGTGCGCGAGATCGCCGAAGATCTGGGCGACCGGCTCGCGC
>JAPPHB010000122.1 GCA_028821195.1 Gammaproteobacteria bacterium | reverse complement strand
TCAAACACCATCAACCACAGAAATCAACTGTCCGTGAAAGCGGGGCAGGTCCAGGCTGCCGCGCGTTGGCCTCGAAGATGGTGTTGTAGTATGGCTGAAGTTCGTCGTCGTAGTTGATCCAGAAGACGAAGTCGTCCGGGACCGTGGCAGCATCCGACGCGGCCGCGCTCCAGTCTCCCAGCCAGGCATGCGCAGCTGCCCGTCCGCCGCGTGCCGCATGGGTCTCTTCGGGCGTCGAAGCGAACCCCAGGGCGGCCGTAAAGCTGTCGATGGCGCGGTTGAAGTTCCCGGTCGATCCCTGTTCATAGGATCCGGGCGTGGTATCGTCCGGATCGGTGGGACCGAGCACGGCGTCGCACCACCACTCGCCCATGGTTCGGTAGGAGAAGGCGTTCCACAGGTACGCCTGGTACAGCATGTTGCTGGGCGCGTCGACCTCGGTAAAGCGCTTGATCGCCGTCTCCGTGATGAAGCGGGCCTGCACTCCGTCGTTCCAGCGATTGGAAAAGCTGCCGGGCAGGATGTGTCCGGACTGGGTGATGGGGTCGTGACCCATGAACCCGGTCTGGCCGCCCGGGAAGAGTTCCCGGGCCAGGATGGCATGGGTATAGCTGCCGTAGGTGAGCAGCTCCGCCAGCCGGCGCACGCCGCCGTTGACGAGCCCCTGCTGGGACGCCGGCTGGGCCAGGAACTCGTCCTGGATGGGACCGGGGTTGGTGACTTCGCAGCCGGATGCCACCAGCCCGGTGGTTGCAGCAATGAGAAGGATCCGGGTGAACCGAATGCCGATGTTTCTTCCTCTGCTCTCTGTCATCGTTCAGCCCTCCCCTAGAAGGTGACCCGCATGGACATGCGGAACGTGACCGGGGACGGCACCCGCTCGGTCTGGTTCCCGATTCCGTCGTCGAGGGCCGGCGTGTTGCCGAGCGACTCCGGGTCGTACCAGGGAATCTCGCGGTACCAGTCGTAGAAGTTGCTGAGGGTGGCGGTGAACGTGGCGTTCGAGACCCTCTCCGGGAACACGGCGTCCACGGGCACGGTGAGACTGACGTTACGAAGCTTGAAGTAGTCCGAATCGAACCAGTAGTCGCGCGAGAACCCGGGCGTGCAGCGTTCGCGCCATATGGCCGGCGTCTCCGGCTTCAGTTCGATGGAGGTCTTGGGAGTGACATACCACGGGAAGCAGAGCGGGGAGCGCACGGAACGGCTGATGGAGATCTCGTTGATGTACGCCACATGTCCGCCCATGTACTCTCCGCGCGCGGAGAGCAGGATGTTGCCGGGGAAGCGCACGGCGAGGGACGGCGTGATGGTGTGGGTGGGCAGCTGGGGCCCGATGATGACGTTCTCCCCGGTCCTGCCGGGCGCCGCCGGAGTATCAGGATTGTCCGCAAACTGCGGGTCGGCGATCTCGTCCCGATTGATGACCCGGCGTCCCACCTCCACGGGCAGCGCCTGTCCCTCGATGATCCGTCCGTTCAGGTCCCAGAACGGAGCGATGCACTCGGCATCGGGATCGCGCGCGAGCACGACTTCGCTCGGCTCGGTTTCGCCCTTGCACAGGCTCATCACCTCCGAATTGTAGGTGCTGACCCCCAGCCCCGCGTCTACGCTGAAGTTGGTACTCTGGAACAGCCTCGCGTCGAGTTGGAGTTCGATCCCGTTGGCGCCGACCGTCCCCACGTTCTGGAGCTGGCTCCGCGTGAACCCCTGCGATGGAACGGCGCTGACGAACATGAGCGCGTCGGTGGTTTGCTGATCGAAGTAGGTGAAGGTGGCCGAGAGCCGGTCGTCCAGCCACGAGGCATCGAAGCCGAACTCCCACTCTCTGGACACCTCCGGTCCCAGATCGGGATTCCCGAGGTTGGCGGGCGTGAAGGCGGGCGTGCCCGCATAGCCCGCTGGATCCCAGGTTCTAACCGCGTCGAACGCACCCGGAGCCCGGCCGGACTGGCCGTATGCGGCGCGCAGCTTGATGGAGCCCAGCCCGGGATCCCAGAAGTCCTCGTCGCTGATCACCCAGGTGCCGCTCACCTTGGGGTAGACCTGGAGCCCGAACCCCGAGCCGAAGGCGCTGTTGCCGTCGACCCGGATCCCGCCGGTGACGAAGTACTTGTTGCTGAAGTCGAAGACGTTCTGGAAGAAGAACCCTGCGTTCCAGACCTTCTCGCGATCCTCCTCGGCCACCTTGATGGCCGCGGAGCTCACCGTGGGCTCGGCTGCGCCGGGGAAGTCCTCGCCCAACAGGCGTAGTCGCACCTGCGAGTCGCCGATCGACTGGCCGCCCCACGAGAAGTTGGAGTTGATGGTGGACGTGATCGGCAGGTTGTACGTCCCCACGTAGTCGAAGGTGAGCACCCGTCTCTGGAAGGTATCGTTGGTGCGTGAACCCAGCGGCTTGAGGAAGAAGCCGAAGTTGCGCTGGTTCTCACCCTCCTGGTTGGAGTAGTCGTAGCCGAAGGTGAAGCGGTTGGTGAGCCGCGCCTGAGGCGTGTAGGTCAGGGTGATCCCGGAGTTGAGGCGCTCGTTGCGCTGGTCGAACTCGTATTCCAGAAGCTTGCCGATCTCGCGCGGATCGGCCGAGCCCACGTAGTTGCGCTCCTGGCGGAAGGCATTGAGCTGGATGCCCTCGGCGTTGTTGCCCGACGGAGTTCCGCTCAGCCACTGGCTGGTATACCCCGTGTTCCACTGGATCTGGAGATCCTCGACCGGCGTCATCGTGAAGTTGCCGCGGAAGTTGTACTTCTCCAGCTCGTCGTTGGCGAGCACGTAGCTGTCGTCCTGATACTGGCCCGAAATGAAGTACTGCAAGGCCTCGGCGCCGCCGCGAACCGAGAGCAGGTAGTTCTGGAACCACACCGACCCGGGGAAGCTGCACGGGCCACTGGCGCTGGAGTTCACACCTTTCCAGCGGTCGTCGTCGGTGACGCAGTCCGTGGAATACTGGCCGCCCTCGTATCCGCCGCCCCACCAGGCGTCGCGCATGTAGTGTTCCATCTGGATGAAGTCGCCGCCGGGCGCGCCGAACGGCTGCATCCATCCCGTGCCCTGCTGGATCTCCGCGGTCCACACCGGCGCGCCGGCGGAGCCGCGCTTGGTGAAGACCTGGATGACGCCGGCCGAGGCTTCGGTGCCATACAGGGTGGTCGCCGCGGAGCCCTTGATGACCTCGATGCGCTCGATGTCGTTGGGGTTGATCATGTCGAGCGGGGTCACCGTGATGAGCGACGGACGTCCCAGCCCGGTGCCGGGGGTGGCCACCACCGGGAAGGCGTCGTCCATGATCCTCACGCCGTCCACATAGATGATGGGCTGGTTCGACATGGCCACGCTGGAGTTGCCGCGCAGGCGGATCTGCTTGCCCTGCGCGGGCTCGCTGCTTCCGCCGATCACCTGTATGCCGGGCGCGGCCGCCTGCAGCAGGTCGGAAACGTTGGCCTCGCGCTCGGGGATGTCGGTGAGGTTGATCTGGGCGATGGCGTTGCCGATCTCGCGCCGGCGCGCGGCGCCCGCCGCCCCGGTCACGACGATCTCGTCGAGCCCCAGCGCCTCCGTCGTCAGAGCAAAGTCCCGGGTGACGGTGCCGTCAACGGGCACGTCGACCGATTCGGTCACCGTCTGGAAGCCGATGCGCTCCGCCCGGAGTTCGTACGAACCCGGAGGTACGTTGAGGATGAGGTAGCGCCCGTTCGACCGGGTCAGCGTCCCCAGGGTGGAACCGACCACGTACACCTGCACCTCGCCGACCGGAGCGCCCGACTGGGCGTCGGTGACGATTCCCGTGATGCGGCCGTTCTGGGCGTGCGCGGGCAGCGCGGAGAGCATCGCGAGGCCCGCCACAATCAGAACGGTCAACCCTCCTCCCAATCGACCAGGCCCGCGGGGTCTGTGTGGAAAGAACAGGGACAATCGGGACATGGAGCCCTCCTTCGGCGACGCAAGTCACCGGCGTTGCGCCCGGTGCGCCGAGAAACAGACTCCTGCCAAAAGCCCCTGGGACGAACTCCCAGACCGCGCGTTGACCGAACTGCCGTCCCAAACGACGCTGGTGCTGGTGAATAGAGGGGTCGAACCGCAAACGTGTAGAATTGGCCGTGAGTGGGGGTCACGCAAGCAGCCGCGCGGGCGGCAGTTGGGAGACCGGAGCCGGCGTCGAGGCTTTCGGGGGTTGCGCGCGTCCGCGGCGGCGCGATAATCGTCAACCGAACGCCCATCGATTTGCGTGCGACACGGTGCCTCGCTCGAGCCCGTTGTCGGCCGGCCGGGAGGTGCCATGCGAGGGACGACCGCGAGACAGGCCATCTGCACTGTCGCGACCTTGCTGCTGTCCTCCGCGTGTTACCGCTACGTGCCGATGGAAACGGCGGCGGCGGCGCCCGGGGAGCCGGTGAGAGTCTACGTGACCCAGGCCGGCGCAGAGGACTTCCGGGAGGTCTACGAGGTGGACCAGG
This sequence comes from Gammaproteobacteria bacterium, assembly GCA_028821195.1. Lineage (GTDB taxonomy): Bacteria > Gemmatimonadota > Gemmatimonadetes > Longimicrobiales > Gaopeijiaceae > BD2-11. The sequence goes on along the minus strand of JAPPHB010000122.1, from coordinate 22,609 downwards.
CCTTGCCCAGGGTGCGCGGGACGGTTGTCGGACGGGACGCCGGCGATCTGTTGCTGATGGTAGAGGTCGCGCGGAGGCAGGTGGGCTTCCAGGCGGTCGGGCTCGAGCAGACGCTGCGCATCCCCGAGGGCGAAATACTCGCGACGGAACGCCGTTCCCTGAACGGGCTCGCCACTTCCGCCTTCGTGGGGGTCGTCGCCGGTGGAGTGGCGGCGATCCTCAGCTTCATTCTGGAGTCCGAGGGCGAGCCCGCGCCGCCCGATCCGGACCCGGATCTGATGGTGCCGCTGATCTCTGTACCCGTGGGACGGTAGGCTGAAGCGAGCCCGGCTACCGCCGCTCGGCGGTGCAGTCGATCAGGTTCACGCAGGTCACCTCGTAGAGATGCCGCTGGCCGGGGGGCAGGGCCAGCACGCTGGCGGCCGCGACCGCGTCCCGGATGTCCACCGGCTGACCGGGGCGGAAGGTGATGGTGGCGCGCCAGCGCTGCGCGCCGCCGTCCTCGTAGGACTCGATCCTGGAATCGATCACCCAGGGGACCTCGGAGAATGCCCGGTTCAGATCCGAAAGATCGGTGGCGCCCCGCGGCCCGCTCGCAAGCTGAAGCCACACCGTCTCCACCGAGAACGGATGGTTCTCGCGCCAGCGGGCGAGGGCCGCGTTCACCTTCTCGTGGTCCGCCCCCGTGTTCAGGAGATGCTGGGCGTAGGACTGGAGCAGCAGATCGTTGTGCTTGACGTCCGAGGCGAGCGCCTCTTCCAGGTGCGCGAGAAACGTCTCCTCGTCCCCCTGCTGCAGCGCCTGCACCGCCTCCAGGAAGTCCGTGTCAGGGTCTCCGGGGTTGATGGCCGAGACGACATCGGTCATCTCCCCCCACTTCTCGTTCAGAAAATCGATCGGCTCCTGTCCGCGCGACACCAGATACTCCCGCGCCCCCACGATGACGGCGATCGCGTAGATGCCGATCAGCATGCGATAACGCCTGTACCAGTCGGCCACTAGAGCCCCCGCTGGGTCTGCTTGTCGCGCACCTTCCAGATGAACGAGTCGAGGTAGTAGTGCATGAGCCCGTAGGCGTAGACCATCATCTGCGAGAAGAGGGCGTAGCCGCTCGAGTAGTCGAGCGCCGGGATGCCGAACTCGGGCAGCGCGGGATAGGGCGCGAAGTTCACTACCCCGAATCCGAACTCGTCCAGCGGACGGTTGATGAGGAGCTGGAAGAGGACGGCGTAGGCCGCCCCGCCCACCAGGAACCAGCGAAGCCTGCCCTTGCCGGTCACCCGCGACCAGAAGCCGGGTCTGGAGGTCCCCTTGCTGGCGGTCCGGCGCATGTAGGAATACACCATGACGATGTACTGGACGCCGTGCATGAGGCGGTGCGCGACCGCGTACAGCAGAATCGAGGTGGTCTGCCAGGCCACAAAGTACCAGAGGAAGTAGCTGGCCCCGATGAACAGGTACTTGATGGGGTTGATGGTTCCGCCCGCGGCCGCGATCTGCCGCAGGTGCAGCGCGTAGACGATCAGATACCCCACCAGCACGATCTGGCTGACCGTCAGCAGCCCGTCCACGAAGCCCGCCGACACGGGCACGTGCATGCGGTGCAGCTCCCGGATCCACAGGAAGCGGAACATGGGCGCGCTGATGAACATGTAGCCGTACAGCACGCAGTGCAGGCCGAGGTCGAAGCGGCGCGTCGAGGGAAGCCCGGCGCCGGCCTTGAAGTCGTAGATGCGCGCGAGCCCGTGCTGCTGCATGAGGCTGTGCTGATGGTCCCAGGCGGTCACCAGCAGCAGCAGGGTGATGGGCGCGAACTGCAGGCCCAGGACGGTGAAGCCGACGATCACGATCGGGCCGGCGATCAGGCGGTTCCTGAAGCGCTCCCAGATGTCGGGCATCCCGTAGGAGCGCACCCACCCGGCGTAGTGGTGCGGGATGGTGATCCACAGATTGATGGACGCCACCGCCACGTAGGGGAGCCAGGCCTGGAAGCCCAGCGCGAGCGCGACGGCGAAGAAGGGCAGCCCGAGGAACCAGACGATGTCCGCTCGGCGATTCAGGATGTAGCCCGTTTTGAACATGCCCGCCAGGTTGCAGATGACGACGTTCCGCTGGACCTCTGGTACCCATCATCCCACAGTGGACGGTAGGACCGGGGGTGGCGGGAAAGCAACACTCGGATTCCCTCTTGCACCGAGCTTGAGCACGGGATGGGCAACACCTGACTGATGTGTGGCCGCTTCACCCGGAAGCTGTCGCCGCGGGAGGTATACGACCTCTACGGTGTGAGCGGGCCGCCGCCTTTGCTTGCGCGGGAGCCCCGCTACAACGGCGCTCCGACGCAGGATTTTGCGGTATGCCGTGTCGATGGCGGCGGGCGCCGGCACATCGCGGAGCTCCGCTGGGGTCTCGTCCCCTCGTGGTGGAACGACGCCGGCGCGGGGCCGCCGCTGATCAACGCGCGCGCAGAGACGATTCGAGAGAAGCGGGTGTTCGCGGACGCCTTTCGCGAGCGGCGTTGCCTCGTTCCCGCCAGCGGCTGGTTCGAGTGGCAGGGGCCGTCGCAGGCGCGCCAGCCGTTCTACCTGACGCTCGCCGGGGGAGGCCCCATCTCCTTTGCCGGCATCTGGGAACGCTGGGAGGCGCAGCGGGAAGTCGTCGAGTCCTTCGCGATCCTCACCACGCCGGCGGCGGCCGAACTCGCCGACATCCACCACCGCCAGCCCGCCATCGTGGATCGGGAGTGGTTCGCGGAGTGGCTTGACCCTTCCAGTCAGGCCCACGAGCTTCTCGATCGACTGAGCACCCCCAATCCCGGGCCGTACGAACGATGGCCCGTCAGCGCGCGCGTCAACAGTGTTCGGAACGACGACCCGGACCTTCTGCGGCCCGTCGGGGAGCAGTTGCGGCTGATCTGATGAGGGAGGAATCGAGATGACTCTGGGACGCCGAACCTTTATCTCGCGGCTCGCTTCCGCCGGGGGGCTTGCCGCCTGTGCGCCATCCCTTGCGGGACTGGTTGCCTGCGGCAGCGAACGGCGGGGTGGGGGCGCCGATCGAAGCTCGCTCGTCATCGAGCCCTATGGCCCGCTGGTGCGCTCTCCGGACTGCCCCGAAATCGAGATCGCCGAGCGCCTCCACTGCGTGCGTCTGAGTTCGGGCGGCGTTCCCTCGCCGGTGCGCGAGGGGTTCCTGGTCCCCAACGCGTTCGACGGGATGGCGGCGTTTCCGATGGCGAACGGCAACGTGCGCCTCATCCGGAATCACGAGATGACCGACCCGCCGGAGTCGGCGCGGCCGATCGGCTCGCCCGCCTACGACGACGCCGGGAGCGGCGGCACGACCTCCCTCGAGGTGCGCATCACGGGCGAAGGCGAGGGCCTGCGGGTGGAGCTGGTGGACGAGTTTGCGTCACTCGCGGGGACTCGCGTGAACTGCGCCGGCGGTCCGACCCCCTGGGGAAGCTGGCTGTCGTGCGAAGAGACCACGGAGGGGCGGGGTGATGGTTTCGAAAGGCCCCACGGGTACATCTTCGAGGTGCCCGTCGACGCCACCGGCCCCGTCGATCCGGTGGCGCTCACGGCCATGGGCCGTTTCGTGCACGAAGCGGTGGCGGTCGATCCGGAGACGGGGATCGTGTACGAGACCGAGGACACCTGGTACGTGCCGCTCGTCCCCAATCGGCCCGGCGCCGGCCTCTACCGCTTCATCCCGCGCGAGCCCGGGGTGCTCGCCGCGGGAGGGCGGCTTCAGATGATGGCGGTCACCGGGGAGCCCGGCTACCTGACCGCCCGCAACCAGACTCCGGGTACGGTCCTGCCCGTCCACTGGGTGGAAATCGACGACCCGGATCCCGAAGACGCACGGGAGGACGAACTGGCGGTTTTCAGGCAGGGTCTCGCGAAGGGAGGCGCCCGCTTCGCCCGCCTGGAGGGGGCCTTCCATGGGGACGGCGGCATCTACGTGGTCTCCACCAACGGCGGCGACGCAACCTCTGGGCAGGTGTTCCACTACCGGCCGGTCTCCGCCGACCGGGGCGAGCTGACGCTCGTGTTCGAGTCGCCCGCGCCGGAGGTGCTGGACAGTCCGGACAACATCGTGCTCAGCCCGCGGGGCGGGCTGGTCATGTGCGAGGACGGAAGCGGCGAGCAGCACGTGCGCGCGCTCGACCGGGAGGGCAGGATCGTCAACCTGGCACGCGCGCCGCTGGGGCCGGAGGGAGGGACGGCCGGCGAGTTCGCGGGCTCCTGCTTCAGCCCGGACGGGCGCGTGCTCTTCTTCAACCAGCAGGGCGGGCGGCGGGCGGGCAGCACGCTGTCGAGCAGCACCTACGCGATGTGGGGACCGTGGGAGGACGGGCCCGTATGAGCGGCGCCGCGGTGTTCGGCGCGCTTGCGATTGCGGGCGCATGGGCCCTCAGCCCCGCTGACGGGCGGGCCCAGTCCGCCGAACACGGGCCGCTCGTGCTCGAGTTGCCCGCCAGCACCCGCGGGCTGGCGCTGGGCGGCGCCTTCTACACGGTGGGCAACGACAGCGACGCCGTGTTCCACAATCCGGCCCTGATTGGGGGCAACGGCGTGATCGGCGGGGCGATGCAGCGCTTCGGGACCGCAAGCCTGCTCGCCACGGTGTCCGGCGCGGCTGACTGGTCTTCCGCCAGCGTCGCCGTGGGGGTTCAGACGCTGAGCTTTGGAGTACCGGACCGGGGTGCGGCCGTGCTGTCCCACGACGCGCAGTCGCTCTTCACCAACGGGAAGACGGGAACGGCCGAGGTCGCCGTCTCGGTAGGGTATGCGCGGGAGGTGCGGGGCATACGGGCGGGCATCACCGGCAAGCTGGTGGACCAGCGCCTCGGCGGTCACCACGACGCCACCGGGGCCCTCGACCTGGGGGTGGCGGTCGCGGCCGGGCCCGCGCGGCTGGGGCTCGCCGTGCACAACCTGGGGCCGGGGCTCACGCTGGGCGAAGTCGAGGTCCCGCTGCCCTGGCGGGTCACGGCGGGCGGGTCGACGCCGGCCATCCCGGTGGGACCGCTCGACCTGGGCTGGACCGCCGCGGTCTCCCGCGAGGCGGATGGCGCGGTCGTTCCCGGGGCGGGGATGGAGATCGCGTACTGGCCCGTGCGCGGACGGACCTTTACGGCCCGCTTCGGCGTGCGTCGCGCTCCGGACGGCTTCGGCCGCCCGGTCACCTTCGGTGGCGCGTTCAACGGCGACCGGCTCGCCATCGACTACGCCTGGCAGCGCTACGACGGCGGAGAGGCGGCCCACCGCTTCGGGTTGAGCTGGCGATAGGCTGAGGGGCGCGGGTGACGGCTCAGGGCACCCGCACCGCCGTGTAGGCCGGGTCCATGCGGGCGAACCCTACATCGTCCAGCACCACCTCGCCCGCGACCGTCCGGTCGAAGACCAGCCCCACCTCCCTCAGTTCGTCCAGCCGGAGCCCCGGAGCCGCTTCCACGAAGTCCGCCAGCGGAATCGAGTAGCTCTGTAGCAGCAGCTCGAACAGATTGGCGAATCGGTCGTCCTCGAGATCGCGGCGCCGCAGGACCCGCATCTCCAGGGGCTTGCGCACCGGTCCGTAGCGGCTGAGCGGCACCGAGGCGACGCGTCCGGTCCCATCCCGCGCAATGATGCTCAGGTCGGGTGGCCCATCGTCGCCCTCCTCGTCCTCGGACTCGCGGACGTCATCTCCGCGATCTTCGGAGTCGCTTGCGTCATCTCCGCTTTCGTCCCCGGCGCTCCGCGGCCTCGGAGTCGCCCGCGTGACCGCAAGCGACAGCTCCAACGAGGCTTCGGGCCCGAGATCCCACTCCGCGGCGAGCGTTGCGGGGAGCTCGATGGTGTACGCCGCCGCCGGGCCCAGCGTGTCCGCGCCCGCGATGCGGTTGTTCCACCCCAGCCACACGGCCTGGTTGTCCTGTGAGGCCGAGGTTTCCGGCCGGTTGCTGGAACGCAGCCCGATGCGGCCCTCCCGCCAGGTGGACAGGCTGTCGCCGCGCATGCGAACTCCGCGGTGGGTTCCCGAGGTGACGTCGATATCCTCCTCGAAATCGGCCAGCGTGCGGAAGCTCTCGGTCTGGAAACGGGTCACATACATGGTCTTCGGCAGCCAGCCGCCGATCACCCGGTGATCGCGGAACATCGGCAGATAACGGCGGTCGTCCCGCAGCGTGGTCTCGAGGAAGGCGGAGATGTAGATCTCGGCAAAACGGCGCTGGTCCTCGCCGGGCATGAGCGCGCGCAGGTCCAGGATACGCCCGCTGCGCGGCCCGTTGTCGTGCGCACCCCACACCGTATTCCACTGCCCGTGGTTGGCGCGGTAGACCCAGACGGCGGTCTTGAGGCGCGGCTGCCCATCGGTGAAGCTCACGCGCTTGTACAGGCGCAGGCCGTGAAAGCTGGTCACGTCGCCGTCGTGCGACCCGTGGAAGACCATGTAGTTCACGTTCTCGACCGGGACGAAGCGATTGGTGGGCAGGTACTGCCCGTCCACCGGGGCGATGGCGATGATCGCGCGGATGTCGTAGTCGAAGTCGAACTCGAGCGAGGCGTCGTCCGGGTAGCGCTCCAAGCGGTTGAAGGCCGCGGCGTGCCCCACCGCTTCTCCGCCCCGGGAATGGCCGATGAGGGCGATGCGCTCCATGTCGACGCGCCCGTGGAAAAGGTTGGCCTCGTCCTCGTTGAACTCTTTCCACACGCCGACGTGCTGGAGCAGGAACCAGCCCCGGGCGTCGTTCTCGCCCCGGATACCGCCGTTGATGAAGTTCATGTCCACGGACGCCAGGATGTACCCACGGCTGGCCAACAGCTCTCCCAGATAGTCGTAGCCGGGATCCGAGAAGTCGCGCATGTTGTGGTTGCCGTGCACCACCAGCACCAGCGGGAAGGGCCCTTCGCCCACCGGATACCAGACGCGCGCGTTGAGCGGGAAGCGATCCGGCTCGAAGCCCCAGTAGCTGTTGCGGCTCTCCGCCGACGAACCGAGATCGACCAGCTTCGAGGCGTCGACGGGCTCGGTGACGTAGGTGACCGAGTCGCGGTACTCGGGCCGGTTCCTGTCGGAACCGCTGCCGTAGTAGAGGGTGCGCACCTCGTGGGGGCCGCGCTGCCCGGGATCGGGCGCCTCCAGAAGCTGGCGCGCGAGGACGTCATCGGCGTCGCTGGGAGCCAGTTCCAGTGGTCCCCGGCAACCCGCAAGCGGAATGAGCGCGAGGATCCCGACCCATCTTACGGCAGTCCGCAGGTAGCCGGATGGTTGCAAGACCTTTCTCCTCCACGCAAAATGCGCTAGCGGCGGCGCGTTGCTCGGCGGTGGCCCGGACGGAGCCCGGGCGCAGCATTCTAGGTGTCCCCGGCCACCTCGATCAAGCAGCCCGCCGAGGCGGACCCATTCAGGAACCTTCCGCCGGATGAAGCGATAGGAGCGTTCCGTGCTTGCGCCGGCAAAGGCGCGAGGGCAGCTCTCAAACCTGGGGTGTGACGTGAGCCGAGAGCGACGCTGGCAGAAGATGGGAGGCGGGTGGAGGGGGGGAGCCATTGGCATCGCGCTCGCCGCGGGGGGCATTTCGGCCGCTGCCGTCCTGAGCGACGGACCCTCGTTGGGGTCCGCGACGGCCGCGGTCCCCACCCCGACCGGACTTGCGTCCGACACACCCGCCCCGATCCCGGGCGCGCCTCCCGGGCTCCCGCTCCCGGAAGAGGCGCAGCAGGGACGCCCCCTGCCCATGCACGAGTTCTACTTTACCCGCGCGGCGTATAGTGGCGGAGGCGGAGGCTTCCGCCGCTGGCGGCGGCAGTCGTGGGCGACGGACTATCCCAAGTCGGACCGCCAGTTCCTGATCGTGGCGGAGCGCCTCACCGGGCTGGACATGTTCATGGAGGAACATCCCCGGACTCTCACCGACGAGCACCTCAACCGCTTCCCCTTCCTATACGCCCTGGAAGTCGGCGGCATGTCGATGACGCCGGAGGAAGCCACCGCGCTGAGGGACTACCTCCTGCGGGGCGGCTTCCTGGTGGTGGACGACTTCTGGGGCACGTACGAGTGGGAGATCTTCGAGTACGAGATGCAGAAGGTCCTCCCCGAATACCCGATCGTCGACGTGCCGCTCGAGCACGAGATCTTCCACACCTTCTACGACATCGACGAGATCATCCAGGTACCGAACGTCAACAACGGCAGGAGCGGATGGCGCACCCACGAACGGGACGGCTACGAGCCCTTCGTGAAAGGCATCTTCGACGAAGAGGGCCGGCTGATGGTGATCATCAACTGGAACACCGATCTGGGTGATGCCTGGGAGTGGGCGGAAGACCCCTACTATCCGCTCAGGTACTCGACCTACGCCATCCAGATGGGCGTCAACTTCATCATCTACGCCATGAGCCACTGACCGGACCCCGGACGTGCTGACCAGCCTCTTCGAGTTCCTCTTCAAGTACCGCCCGGTAGTCTTCCAGGAGGGCGACTTCTCCCTGGGGGTGGCCGGTGCGGTGGCGACCGGCGCCGTGGTGGCGGGCCTGATCTCCGTCTTCGCGCTCCTGACCTACCTGGGCGTGCGCGGCAAGACCAGACCGCTGGATCGCCTGGTGCTCGGGGGGCTCCGCTTCGCGGGACTGTTGGTGCTCTCCTTCTGTCTGCTGCGCCCGGCCCTGGTGGTCTCGACGGTGGTGCCCCAGCAGAACTTCGTGGGAGTGCTTCTCGACGACTCGCGCAGCATGGAGATCCAGGACTTCGACGGTCGCTCCCGCGGCTCCTTCCTGCAGGAGACCTTCGGCACGCCGGATTCCCCGGTTCTCTCCGCCCTGTCCGACCGCTTCGCGGTGCGCTACTTCCGCTTCTCGTCGCGCACGGACCGCATCGAGGACTTCTCCGAGATGAGCTTCATGGGAAGCCGCACGCGCCTCGGGCCGGCGCTCGAGCGCGCCCGCTCGGAACTGGCCTCGGTGCCGCTCTCGGGCCTGGTTCTGGTCACCGACGGAGCCGACAACTCGGGCGAGGAGCTCACCGAGGCGCTCATGCCGCTGCAGGCGCAGGGGATTCCGGTCTACACCGTGGGCGTGGGCGAAGAGAGCTTCCAGCGGGACATCCAGGTCAGCCGCGCCGACCCGCCCAGGACCGTGCTCACGGGTTCGTCGGTGGTGGTCGACGTGGTGGTCACCCACATGGGCTACGAGGGCGAGACCGTGTCCCTGATCGTCGAGGACGAGGGGCAGATCGTCAGCACCGAAGAGGTCGAGCTGCCGGACGAAGGGCAGCCGGTCACGGTTCCGGTTCGCTTCACCGCCTCCACGCCGGGCGCGCGCGCCTACACCTTCCGCATTCCCGTGGCCGTGGACGAGCAGGTCACGCAGAACAACAGCCAGACCGCGCTGGTGAGTGTCGAGGACCGGCGCGAGAAGATTCTCTACTTCGAGGGCGAGCCGCGCTACGAGGTGGGCTTCCTGGGGCGGGCGGTGGCGGACGACGACAACCTGCAGCTAGTGGTGCTGCAGCGCACCGCCGAGAACAAGTTCCTGCGCCTGAACGTCGACGACGGCGAAGAGCTCCAGGGCGGATTCCCCGATACCCGGGCGGAGCTCTACGCCTACCGCAGCCTGATTCTCGGCACAGTGGAAGCCAGCTTCTTCACCGGCGACCAACTGCAGATGATCGCCGACTTCGTCGACAAGCGGGGCGGCAGCCTGCTCGCGCTGGGCGGACGCAACTCCTTCGCCCGCGGCGGCTACGCGGGCACGCCGGTCGCGGACGTGCTTCCGGTAGTGTTTTCCGACGCAGACGCGCGTCCCGACGGCTATCACAACTTCGTCAGGATCGAGCCCACCCAGGCGGGGCTCGGCGTCCCGGCGCTCCAGTTGGCCGGCACCGAGGAGGAATCCGGGGCGCGCTGGGCGGAGCTTCCCCATCTCCTCACCTACAATCCGCTGCACCGGATAAAGCCGGGCGCCACGACTCTGCTCCGGGGCATCGCCGACGATCTGCCGGAGGACCATGTCGCGCTCGCCTTCCAGCGCTACGGCGCGGGCAAGAGCATGAGTCTGGCCGTCCAGGACACCTGGATCTGGCAGATGCAGCTTCCGCTCGAGGACGAAACCCACGAGACCTTCTGGCGGCAGATGCTGCGCTGGCTGGTGGACGGCGTGCCCGACCAGGTCACCGGCCAGGTGCCGCGGGACCGCGCGGAGCCCGGGGAGAGCGTGGCCCTCACGGCGATCGTGAACGACTCCAGCTATCTCGGCATGAGCAACAGCGTCGTGGAGGCCACCGTGACCACTCCCCTGGGCGGGGAGGTGGAGCTGGGGATGGACTGGGCGGTGGACAGCGACGCCGGCGAGTACGAGGCCGACTTTACGCCTTCGGAGGAGGGGCTCCACACGCTGACCGTGCGCGCCTACGACGGAGACGACCTGATCGGCGTGGACGAGGCGTACTTCCAGGTGGCGCCCCAGCGGAGCGAGTACTTCGACGCGGGGGCGCGCACGCCGCTGCTCGAGCGCATCGCCGACGAGACCGGCGGGATTTCCTACACGCCGGAGACGGTCGCGGCGCTGCCGGAGGACATCCGCGTGACCGGCGCGGGGGTCACCCTGGTGGAAGAGATGGACCTTTGGGACATGCCGATCCTGCTCCTCCTGCTGCTCGTGCTGATCCTGGGCGAGTGGGGCTACCGCCGGGTGCGGGGGCTGGTGTGAGGGGTTTGCTCCGTGGCGCGGGATGGAGGCGGGTCGCCGCCGCCACGGGGATGATCCTGGCAGTTTCGGCCCTTGATGCGAGAGCTCAGCAGACGCACCTCGTGGTCGTCAGCGGGGCGAGCGGAGCCGCGGAGTTCCGCGAGCGGTTCCACCAGTGGGGGCTCACGGTGGTGCAGGCGGCGGTGGACAAGCACGGGCTTGATCCGGACGATGTGATATGGCTGGCCGAGCGGCCCGGGATGGATCCGCTCATCGACGGGCCGTCCCGGCGCGAGAACGTCGAGGCCGCGCTGGGGGAACTGAGCGAGCGGGCGGGCCCGAACGATGCCGTGATGATCGTGCTGATCGGGCACGGCACCTCCAGCGGGGGCGAGTCTCGCTTCAACGTGCCCGGGAGGGATTTGAGCGCCACCGACTTCGCCTTTCTGGTGGAGCGGTTCGGGACCCGGAACGTCGTGTTCGTCAACACGGCCAGCGCGTCGGGCGCCTTCATATCGGAGATATCCGGTCCGAACCGGACGGTGATTACGGCGACCCGCTCTCCCCGGGAGGGCAACGCCACCCGCTTCGCCGGGTTCTTCGCCGACGCCTTCGCGGGCGAGGTCGCCGACACCGACAAGGACCAGCGGGTGTCGGTGCTCGAGGCCTTCGCCTACGCCCGCAGGGAGGTCGAGCGCAGCTTCGAGGAGGAGGGCCTGCTCGCCACGGAGCACGCCCTGCTCGACGACAACGGGGACGGAGTGGGGAGCGGCTTCGAGGAAGAAGACGATCTGGACGGCGCCCTGGCGCGCACTGTGTTCCTCTCCCGGGGCGGGGGGCGGGTGACGGAGGCCGAGATTGCGGCGGACCCGGAGCTCGCGGCGCTCTACGGGCAGCGGCAGGCACTCGAGGAGCAGATCGCCGCGCTCACGGCGCTGAAGGACACCATGGACGCAGAGCAGTACGAGGCGGAGCTGGAGGGGCTGCTGGTGGAGCTGACGCTGACCACGCGGGCGATCCGGGAGCGGGAAGGGGGAGGAGGGCGGTGAAGGTCGGCTTCCAGCCGCGGTCGCTGGTGCGCGCCGCGTTCCTGCTGACGCTCGCGATCGCTCCTTCGGTGGCCGCGCCGCTGGCCGCGCAGGCCGAGGCGAGCGCCCTCGCGGCGCTGGCGAGCGGGGAGTACGACGACGCCATCCGCGAGTTGCGGCGGCTCGCGCGCGGCCGTGACGCCACGGTGGCTGTGCATCGCGCGCTCGCAAGCGCGCTCGCCCGGGTGGGACGATACGAGGAGGCGGAGGAGGCGGCCCGAAACGGCCGCGACCGTCTCGGAGCCGCGCTCGAGAACGTGCTCGGCGAAGTGCTGGTGGAGCGGGGGCGCCATCAGGAGGCGGCGGCCAGCTTCCGCGCGGCGATGGCGGGGGACGCCGACGACCAGGTCACCGCCCGCGTGAACCTTGCGGAGTTGCAGCTGCGCACCGGCCAGCGCGACGAGGCCATGCGCGCCTTCGACGGGTTCATCGACTTCTACAATCGGACCACCTCGCTGTCGTCAGCCGAGCTCACCGCGGTAGGCATCGCCGTGCGCCACCTGGGGGTCGAGGAATCGCCACTGCTGCAGGACGCGCTGCGCGCCTTCGACGAGGCCCTGGCCGCCGACCCGTCCAACCCGGAACCGCACCTGCGCACGGGACAGCTCTTCCTCGATACCTACCGGAGCCCCGACGCGCGCGAATCGTATCAACAGGTGCTCGCCCGCAATCCCCGCCATCCGCAGGCGATCCTGGGGATGGCGCTGGCGCACGAATTCGACGGCTCGCCCGAGGCCATGGGCACGGCGCGGAGCGCCCTCGAAATCAATCCCGACCTGGTCCCGGCCCGGACATTGCTCGCGCGCCTGCATCTGCGTCTGGAGGAGTACCCGGCGGCCGAGGAGGAGGCGCGCGCCGCGCTGGAGGTAAACCCGTCGTCGCTGGAGGCGCTCTCGGTGCTCGCGGCGACCTTCTTCCTGCGCGACCGTCACGAAGACTTCGAGGCGGTCCGCGAGCAGGTGCGCGCGCTGAACCCGGAGTACCCCGGTCTTCTCACCACAGTGGCCGACATGGCGGTGCAGACCCGCCGGTACGCGGACGCGGTCTCGCTCGCCGCCGAAGCGGCGGACATCGATCCCTACTCGTGGAAGGCCCGGGGCATCCTCGGCATCAACCAGCTGCGGGTGGGCGCGATCGAGGAGGGCCAGGCCGAACTGGAGCGGGCCTTCGCGGGCGATCCCTTCAACCCGTGGTACAAGAACACCCTCGATCTGCTCGACACCTTCGAGCGCTATCGCATCACCGAGACCGAACACTTCATCATCGCCATCGACGGTCGGGAAGCGGAGCTGCTGGCGCCGTTCGTGGCCGAGCTGGCCGAGCAGACCTACCAGGCTCTGGCCGAGCGCTACCAGTACGAACCGCCCACCCCGATCCGGCTCGAGCTCTTCCCCAGCCACGCCGACTTCTCGGTGCGCACGGTCGGGCTCGCCGGCCTCGGCGCGCTGGGGGTGAGCTTCGGCTCCGTGGTGGCCATGGATTCCCCGTCCGCCCGCGACCGGGGCGAGTTCAACTGGGCGTCCACCCTTTGGCACGAGATCGCACACGTCTTTCATCTCGCGCTCTCCAACCACCGCGTGCCGCGCTGGCTGGCGGAGGGATTCGCCGTCTACGAGCAGCGCCGCGGGGCGCCCTCCTGGGGACACAACCTGAATCCCGGCTTCCTGATCGCCTACAACCAGGGGCGGGTCCTGCCGGTCAGCCAACTCAACAACGGCTTCGTGCGCCCGAGCTATGGAGACCAGGTGGTCCACTCCTATTACCAGGCGTCTCTGGTGTGCGAGCTGATCGCGCGCGATCACGGGCCCGAGGCGCTGGTTGCCATGCTGCGCGAGTACGCGGCGGGCGCCACCACCGAGGAGGTGTTCGAACGGGTGCTGGGCACGGAGATCAAGCGCTTCGACCGGATCTTCACGGACTACTTCGAGGAACGCTTCGCCGGGGCACTGGCGGCGGTCGAGCCCCTGCCCGCGCTGGCCGAACGGGGCTCGCGCGCGCCGGACGAGGTGCGGCGGCTGGCGGCGGCCCATCCCGACAACTTCATGGCGCAGATGGCGATGGGTGCGCAGCTCTTCGACGAGGAGAGGTTCGGCGAGGCTGAGGAGTACCTGGCGCGGGCCCGCGACCTGTTCCCGGAATACGCGGGACCCGGAAGTCCGGGCTGGCTGCTCGCGCGCATCCATATGGAGCGGGGCGACAGCGCCGGTGCCCTGCGCGAACTCGAGACGCTCACCAGCATCGACGAGTCCTTCCTGGCGGCGAACCTGGAAGAGTCGCAACTCAGGGAAGCGGCCGGGGACGGGACGGGGGCCATCGAGGCCCTGCAGCGGGCCGTGAACATCTACCCGTTCGACGAGGAGACCCACGGCCGGCTGGCCGAGCTGGCCGCCGGTCGGGCGCTCCATCCCGTCGCGGTGCGCGCGCGCAAAGCTCTGGTGGCGCTCGATCCCGTGGACATGGCCGGGGCGCTTTACCAGCTGGCACTGGCGCAGTACCAGGCCGGCGACGTGGCCAGCGCCCGCCGCACGGTGCTGCGCGCGCTGGAACGGGCGCCCAACTTCGAGGCCGCCCAGGACCTCCTCATGACCCTGCGCGGCAGCCCGGAGCCACAACCATGGTGACGCGGGCACTGGTGGGGATGGCGGGGGTCGCGGGGGCCGCCGCCGTGGGCGTGCTCGCGGCCGCCGCAACCGGTTCGGACATCGCGGCCAACGAGCCGACCCCGGAAGCTCGCCCGTCCCTCGCGGTCCCGGCGCCGTCCGGTTCGCCGGCGGCCCCCGTCCAGGAAGCGAACATCCCCTACGATGGCCGCTTCACCTTCGTGCGCATCCGCACCGACGTGTCCGGCGGGCGGGGCATGCCCCGCAGCTTCCTGCCGGGTGGCCGCCGGGGCTGGGGCCAGCCGCCCTGGGCGCACGACTACCCGAGGGCCGAGCGCAATCTGGCCAGGATCCTGACCGCAACCACCCTCCTGAACACCTACGAGGGCGGCAGCAACATCCTCACCTTCGACGACCCGGAGCTTCACAGCTATCCGCTGGCCTACGTCTCCGAGCCCGGCTTCTGGCAGATGGACGAGGCCGAAAAGGAAGGACTCAGGAGCTATCTCCTCAAGGGTGGCTTCGTGATCTTCGACGACTTCGGCGGCCCGCGCGACTGGGCCAACTTCGAGGCCCAGATGATGCGGGTGCTCCCCGAGGGGGTGTTCTACGACCTCTCCGACCTGGACCCCCTGCCGACGGTCTTCGACTCGTTCTTCGAGATCTCCGATCCCGAAGCGCTGGCGCCTCCCTACCGAGGCGGCTGGCCGCAGTACCATGGCATCTTCGAGGATAACGATCCCGCGAAGCGGCTTATGCTGGTCGCCAACTTCAACAACGACCTGGGAGACTACTGGGAGTTCTCCGACTCCGGATGGCTCCCCATAGATCTGACCAACGAAGCGTACAAGTTCGGTGTCAATTACATCATCTACGCGATGACGCACTGACCTCCGTTCCATCCCATCCCTTCCCCCTCGGGGGCTCCCGGAGAAACCAGAGTGGCCTTCATCAAGAAACCCGCACCGGGCGGCGCCGACGCCCTTCCGTCCCTCGAAGACACGGACGACGTCGCGCTGGCCGCGCGCATGACCGCCGGCCGCGACCAGATCCTCAGCGAGCTGCGCAAGGTCATCATCGGGCAGGACGAAGTCATCGAGCAGGTCCTGCTCACCCTGTTCGTGGGCGGCAACAGCCTGATCGTGGGGGTGCCCGGGCTGGCGAAGACGCTGCTCGTGCACACCATGGCGCAGGTGCTGGACCTGAACTTCGCGCGCATCCAGTTCACCCCCGACCTGATGCCCTCGGACATCACCGGAACCGACATCATCCAGGAGGACCCCAAGACCGGGAGGCGCACCATGGTGTTCGCTCCCGGCCCCGTGTTCACCAACATCCTGCTCGCCGACGAAATCAACCGGACTCCGCCGAAGACCCAGTCGGCGCTGCTGGAGGCGATGCAGGAACACCGCGTGACCATCCAGGGACGCACCTACGACCTGGATCCGCCCTTCTTCGTCTTCGCCACCCAGAACCCCATCGAGCTGGAGGGGACCTACCCGCTGCCGGAGGCCCAGCTCGACCGCTTCATGTTCCACATCATCATGGAGCACCTGCCGGAGGACGATGAACTGGAGGTCGTGCGCGAGACGACGTCGCTGCAGGACATCGAGTTCTCGCACGCCGTCACCGGCGAGGACCTGATCTGCTTCCAGCAGCTGGTGCGGAAGGTTCCCGTGTCCGACGCGGTGCTGCGCTACGCGGTGCAGCTTGGACGGACCAGCCGGCCCAGCCCGAACGGCGACAGCCCTGAAGTGATCGGCAAGTGGGTCTCCTTCGGCGCCAGCGTGCGCGGCGCCCAGAACCTCATTCTGGCCGGGAAGGCGCGTGCGCTCACCCGTGGGCGCTACCACGTCAGCTTCGACGACATCCGCGCCCTGTCGAAGCCGGTGCTCCGGCACCGCGTGCTCACCAACTTCCACGCGGAATCGGAAGGGATTACCACCGACGAGATCATCGAAGAGCTGATCACCCAGGTCCCCACGCCTTCTTCCGGGATGTAGCATGGCGCGCACCGCCGTCCGCCCGACCGGTCCGGGGACCGGGTTCATCCACCCGCAGGTCCTCGGGCGCATCCACAACCTCGAGCTGCTGGCGCGCACGGTGGTGGACGGCTTCATCAGCGGGCTGCACCGGGCCCCCTTCCTGGGGCTCTCGGTCGACTTCGCCGAGCACCGGCAGTACATGCCCGGTGACGACATACGCAGAATCGACTGGCGCCTTTTCGCGCGTAGCGACCGCTTCTACCTGAAGCACTACGAGGCGGACTCGAACGCCAACTTCATCGTCGTCCTCGACATCTCCCGCTCCATGACCTTCCAGCAGGACGGCATCTCCAAGCTGGACTACGGGCGCTATCTGGCGGCGTGCCTGACGTACTTCTCGAGGCAGCAGAGGGATCGGGTGGGCCTCCTCACCATCGCCGGGGAGATCGTGGACTACATCCCGCCGGCAGCCGGTCACCTCGACTTGGTGCTGCACGCCATCGACCGCATCGAGGCCGGGGGCGCCGGCACCCTGGCCGAACCGCTCTTCGAGCTCACCGGCCGCATCGGGCGGCGGGGCATCATGGTGGTGATCTCGGATTTCTACGAAGAGCCTCAGGCGGTGGTGGATGCGGTCAAGGACCTACGCTACGCCGGCCACGACGTGATCGTCTTCCATCTTCTGGATCCCGCCGAGCTCGACTTTCCCTTCGAGAGGCCGGCGAGCTTCCAGGATCTCGAGTCCGAGGCGCGCCTCCCCGTCGTGCCGGGACGGCTCCGGGAGGGGTATCGCGAACTCATCCGCGACCACACCGAGAGACTGTCGCGCCGCTTCGTCGAGCACCGCATCGACTACGCGCTGTTCAACACGGGGACGCCCCTCGACTACGCGCTCTTCAGTTACCTGTCCGCACGCCAGAGGCTCACCCGGGTTCGATGAGTGCCCTCGCCTTCCTCGCGCCCCTGTTCCTGCTGGGCCTCGGCTTCCTGGTGTGGCCGGTGCTCGTTCACCTGGTGCAGAGGGACCGCAAGGAGGTGGTCGAGTTTCCCTCGCTGATGTTCCTCGAGCGGGTTCCCTACAAGTCGTCGCGGCGCCAGAAGATTCGCCACTGGCTGTTGCTGCTGATGCGGCTCGCGGCGCTGACGCTGCTCATCGCCGCATTCGCGCGCCCCTTCATGGACCGCGACGATGTCGCCCTGGGAGGAGCGCCGGTGGCGCGCGAGGTGGTGATCCTCGTCGATCGTTCCTACAGCATGGACTACGGCGATCGCTGGGCGGAAGCCCTTGCGGGCGCCCGCGCGGCGGTCCGCCAGCTGGGCCCGGAGGACCGCGCCTCGCTGGTGTTCTTCTCGGCCGGCGCGACCCTGGCGGTTCGCTCGACCACCGACCGCACGGTGCTCTTCGCCGCCCTGGACACTGCCGCTCCCGGCGCGGGAGCCACCCGCTTCGGTCCCGCGCTCGACCTCGCGCGCACCGTGCTGGAGCAGTCGAACCTGCCGGGCCGGCACTCCGTGGTGATCTCCGATTTCCAGCGCGCGGGATGGGACGGCGACGAAGGGGCGCGCCTGCCTCCCGGGACCACGGTGGACCCGGTCGTGGTGACCGGACCGTACGAGGGCGACCTGGCCGTCGGCCAGCTCCTCTTCCAGCGAAGCTACCGCGACGGGCTGGAGAGGGTCGAGACCCTGGCCCGCCTCGTCAACTCCGGGGATCGCGAGGTCGAGGAGGTGGAGGTGGTCCTGGAGCTGGACGGCAGACCCGTCGGTTCGTCGGCGGCAACGCTCGGGCCCAACGGCACCGCGCTGGTCACGCTGCCGGCGTTCACCCTGAGCGAACCGTTCACGCGCGGGTCGGTCCGGGTCCCGGCCGACGGCCTGCCCGCCAACGACGTCGCCCACTTCGTGCTGTCGCCGGGCGAGGGGTTCTCGGTGCTGGTGGTGGAGGACGGCGGCGAGCCCAGGGACCCGAGCCTGTACCTCGACCAGGCGCTGGCCATCGGCACCGATCCCGCATTCGACGTCGATGCCACGACCGTGGGTGCGATGACCGCGGGCGACCTGGCCGGCCGGTCGGTGGTGATCCTCAACGGCTCGCGGCCGCCGCGGGGGGCGGTGGGGGCGCTCCTGCGCGAATTCGTGGAAGACGGCGGCGGCCTGGTGGTCATTCTGGGCGAACGGAGCAGCTGGCCCGCCGACGGGCCCGACCTCCTCCCCGGTCCGGTGGGGCCGGTGATGGAACCGGAGTGGCGCGAGGGCCGCGGCGGCACGCTGGGCCGCATCGACTACACCCACCCCGTCTTCGCCCTGTTCGCCGCCCCCCGCAGCGGCGACCTCACCGACGCCAACTTCTTCCGCTACCGCAACGTGGAGCTCGCGGGGGCGGAGGGCGTACTGGCCCGCTTCGACAACGGCGCGGTGGCGCTGGCGGAACGGCAGGTGGGCCAGGGCCGTGTGCTGCTGTGGACGTCGATGCTCGACAACTACTGGAACGACATGGTCCTGCAGCCCATCTTCCTGCCCTTCGCGCACCAGTTGGTCAAGCACGCCGGGAGCTTCCGTCCTCCCACGCCCTCCTACACCGTGGACGACGTGCTCAACCTCTCGGGACAGGGCGAAGGACGGGAAGCCGATCGCCTCCTCGCCGGTGTCGCGCAGGACGACAGGGACGGACTGGTCGCGCTTTCGCCCTCCAATCGTTCCATTGACGTGAGCGGAGCTGCCCGACCCGGCTTTCTGGCGCTCGCGGAGCAGGGCTTCTACGAGCTGCGTGGCGGGGGCGGGGGAGGAGGGCCGGGCACACCGGCAGTCGCGGTGAACGTCAACCTCGGGGAAGCGGATCTCGAGGCGATGGACCCCGAGGAGTTCGCCGGGTCCATCACCAGTCCGGACGTCGGCGCGGAGGGCGCAGCCGGCGCCGAACTCGGGCCGGGGGACAGGGAACGGCGCCAGGGAATCTGGTGGTATCTGCTGGTGGCGGCGTTCCTGCTTCTGGCACTGGAGACGATTGTCTCCAATTATTTGTCACGAAAGGCCGCCAGCCTGCCATCGGGAGCACCGTAGGCGGGCAGGCATCGCACCGGAGAGGGGGGGAGCAGAGGTGCCTACACGACTCAACCACCGCGCCAGACTCGAGCTTCTCGACGCCATTCGCCACGTGCGAACCCGCTGGCGCATGCGCATCGCGCTGCGCGGGCTGGCCGCGCTGCTCGGGATCGGGCTGGTCGCCTTCCTGGTGTCCTCCTGGGGGATGGAAGGCAGCCGCTTCAGCCCCGCGGTAGTGAACGGCTTCCGCATCTTCACCTGGCTCTCGCTGCTCGTGGTGGGAATCTGGTTCCTGGTGCGCCCGCTCTGGCGGCGGCCTTCCGACGCGCAGGTCGCGCTCTATCTGGAAGAGCACGAGCCATCCCTCAAGGCCGCGGTCCTGAGCGCGATCGACGCGGGGGCCGACCCCGAGGCCGCGGGCACGGCGCACTCGCCCGCGCTGGTGCAGCGGCTCATGGAGTCCGCGGTCAAGAAGGCGCGCGCCGTGGATGGCGGACACCGGATCGAGCGGGCGGGGCTGTTCCGCTGGACGGCGGCCGTCGCGGGCATCGCGCTCGCCATCCTCATCATCTTCCTGACCGGCCCGGCCTTCCTGCGCACCGGCGCCTCGGCACTGCTCTCGCCGACGGCGGACGCGGCGGAGGTCAACCCCTACTCCATCGAGGTGACCCCGGGCGACGTCACCATCACGCGCGGCTCGGATCTGCGCATCGCGGCGCGCAACCTGGGTTTCGACGCCGTAGACGCGGAACTCTTCCTGCGCACCGGCTCCGACGGTGAATTCCGCCCCCTGTCCATGCTCCTGGCGGGCGACACGGGCGAGGAGGATGCCGGGGAGTTCGAGGTCGTGCTCTTCGGCGTGGAAGACGTCACCGAGTATTTCGTGCGCTCCTCGGGCGTGCAGTCGGACCTGTACCGGATCGATGTGGAGATCCTGCCGTACGTGGACCGGCTCGAGCTGGTGTACGATTTCCCGGCCTATACCGGGCTTCCCGACCGCACCATCGACGACGGTGGCGACATCGCGGTCCTGCGCGGAACCCGCGTCCATCTGCGCGCCTTCCCCACGATTCCCGCCCCGAGCGCCAACCTGTGGCGCGACGACGCGCTGGCGAGCGAACTGACGCCTGACGAGGACGGCTCCTTCACCGGATCCTTCGTGGTGGAGCAGAACGGCTTCTACCACCTCGAGATGGAGAGCTCGCGCGCCGGGCTGGTGCCCGCCTCCCCCCAGTACACCATCGACGTGCTGAACGACCAGCCTCCGTCGCTCTCCTTCACCCGCCCCGGCCGCGACACACGCGCCACGGCGCTGGAGGAGTTCTTCATCGAGGCGCGCGCCAATGACGACTACGGCATCCGGCAACTCGAGCTCGTCTTTTCGGTCAACGGCGGCGAGGAACAGACCGTCGAACTGTTCGGCTCCGGGGCCGCGCCCCTGAGCGAAGTGAGCGCGGGCTACACGTTCTTCCTGGAGGAGTACGAGCTCGTCCCGGGCGACATCATCTCCTACTACGCCAAGGCGCGCGACAACGCGGGCACGGGCAGCCAGGAAGCCATCAGCGACATCTACTTCCTCCAGATCCGCCGCTTCGACACCGAGTTCCGCCAGGCCGAGCAGCAGCCCGGAGGCGGCGGTGGTGGCGGCGGCGGTGGCCAGATGGGCGGCGAACAGGAGCTTTCCGAACAACAGCGGGAGGTCATCTCGGCGACCTTCAACCTGAACCGGGACCGCGACCGCTACTCGCCGGAGGGGTTCAGCGAGGGGCTGGTCGTGGTGCGGCTCTCGCAGGAGAGGCTTCGCGACCAGGTCGCGACCCTGACGACGCGCCTCAACAACCGGGGCGTGGTGCGCGATCCCGAGTTCGAACAGATCGCCCAGTTGCTGCCGCAGGCGATGGAGGAGATGGAGGCCGCGATGGAGCGGCTGGACGCCGCCGACCCGCAGGGCGCGCTCTCCGAGGAACAGCAGGCCCTGCAATACCTGCTGCGCGCGGAAGCGCTCTACGACGAGGTGCAGGTGAGCCAGCAGCAGGGCGGCGGGGGCGGAGGCGGGGGTGGCGGGCCCAACGCGGACGACCTCGCCGACCTTTTCGAGCTGGAGCTGGACAAGCTCAAGAACCAGTACGAGAGCGTGCAGCGCGGCGAGCGCCAGCAGGCCGACGAGCAGATCGACGAGACGCTTGAGCGCCTGCGCGAACTGGCGCGGCGCCAGGAGCAGGAGGCCGAGCGCCAGCAGCGCCTCGCCAACCGCTCGCAGGGTTCCGCCGGGGGCGGCGCACAGAACCAGCGCTCGCTCGCCGATGAGGTGGAGGAGGAGGCGCGGCGCCTGGAGGAGCTCTCGCGCATGCAGTCCAACCAGCGCCTGGCGGAGACGGCGCGCCAGCTTCAGGACGCCGCCAACGCGATGCGGGAAGCTGCCGCCGCCAGAGGAGGCGAGGCAGCCGCCGACGCCCGTTCCGCGCTCGACCGGCTGCGGGCCGCGCGGCGACTGCTGGAGCGCGATCAGTCCGGGCGCATCGAGCGGGACGCGCAGGATGCCCTGCAGCGGAGCGAGGAGCTGATCGAGGAGCAGCTCGACGTCGCCGAGGAATCGGTGGACATCTCCGGCGCAGACCAGGTCACCGCGGAACGCATGCGCAGGCTCATCGAGCGCAAGAACGAGATGTCCACGGAGGTAGCCGACCTGGAGCGGCAGATCGACGAGATGTCGGCGGAGGCCGGCTCCGAACAGCAGCAGGCGGCCGAGTCGTTCGACGATGCCCTGCGCAACATCCGCGACAACAAGATCAGGGAACGCATCCAGTACTCGCGCGGGCTGCCGGGCGCGCGCAGCCCCGACTTCACGCGCGATTTCGAGCAGCAGACCACCGAGCACCTGATGGAGCTGCGGGACCAGTTGCGGCAAGCGTCGGAAGCGATCGGCGAGCCCGTGGACGACCGCACCATGGAGTCACTCGACCAGGCCCGCGACATGGTACGCAACATGGAGTCGCTCAACCGGCGGCTGCAGGCGCGCGCCGACGAGAACGCCCGGCGGGGACTGGGCCAGCGGCCCGGCGAGGAAGCCCAGGGACAACAGGGTGAAGGTCAGCAGGGGCAGGAGGGGCAGCAGGGTCAGGGCGGACAGCAGGGCCAGCAAGGCCAGGGCGGTCAGCAAGGCGAAGGTCAGCAAGGCGAAGGTCAGCAAGGCGAAGGTCAGCAAGGCGAAGGTCAGCAAG
>JAPPHB010000074.1 GCA_028821195.1 Gammaproteobacteria bacterium | reverse complement strand
CGCGTTCGTGCTCGCCCACGAGACCGGGCACCGGATCGGGGCCATCCGCAACCTGCGGTGGGCCGATGTGGACTTCGAGGGCCGCGAGGTGCGGTGGCGGGCGGAACACGAAAAGACGGGCTACGAGCACGTCACGCCGATGACCGATGAGGCGGTCGCGGTGTTGGAGGAGGCGCGGGAAGCGAACCCCGGTAGCGGGGAGAAGCTGATCTTGCCCGCGACGAAGGATCCCTCGGCGAGCATCGGCAGGGGGCGGACGGGCGCTTGGTGGAGGAAGGCCGAGCGGCTTGCGGGACTGGAGCCGAAGGCGCGGCGGGGCTGGCACTCGCTCCGGCGCAAGTTCGCCAGCGACCTCATGGACCTGCCGCTCAAGGTGCTGTGCGAGTTGGGCGGCTGGAAAGAGGCCCAGACGGTTTTGCGTTGCTACCAGCAGGCCGACGCGGTACAGCTTCGGAAGGCTCTGGACAGCCGCCCGAGGTTCCGCGCCTGACCCGAAACGAATCGGCGGGAGTCAATCAGCGGGAACGCGACCGGCGAATCCCGTAAGCTGCACGATCACAACGACATGTGAATCCGAACGCTCATGTCGCGTAGGCGACCTGGTGCCCGTCGGGTGACCAACTGGGCTGGGAATGGTAGCCGGGGCCGCTGCTCAGTTGGCGCGCGGTCCCGCCCTCTACCGGGACGATCCAGATCCTCCCCTGGTACGCGAACGCCAGTTCTTCACCGTCCGGCGACCACGCGGGATAGGTGGGGGAAGCCGTCACCGGCGGGGGAAAATAGCTCTCCATGTACATCCGTCCCGCGCCACCGGCACCCGCGAGCGACGGGTAGCCTCCGGGGAACGGGTCCGGGTACTCGTAGGCGTCCTGGGCGGCCGAGGCCGGGACCGGCGAGGAGGGCAGGACGGCCGCGGCAAAACCGGGGGCGAGAAGAAGGGCGGGCCGGAGGAGCGGAACGCGGAGGAAACCGCGCAGCGATGCGATGCGGTTCATCGGTCGATCTCCTTTGGGAATGAGCGACAATGGATGCAGGATAGGTGTCAGGCACCTGTGTGACGAACCGGGCTGCGGCTTCCCGGGACCGGGCAGCCGGTTCGGGGACCGGCAGCGCGGTGGGCGCGAAAACGAAGGAGACCGGTTGCCGTCCGCGCCCATCCGGTGGAGTTTGCGCAGGACTTTGTACGTCAACTGAATTCCGCGAGCAAGCCGATGGATGAGAAGAATCGCCCCCTGACAAACCCGCTGGTGGTGGGAGCCGCCGCCGCCCTTCTGGCAACCCTGGCCACCGCCCAACCGGCGGCGGCACAGAGCCACTTTGAGCCCATGGACGTCTTTGCGCTCGAGTTCGCGGCCGACCCGCAGATCTCCCCGGATGGCAGCCGGGTCGTCTACGTGCGCAACTCGATGGACATCATGCGCGACCGGCGCCGGTCGGAACTGTGGATCGTGGACGTGGACGGGTCCGGGCACCGGCGCCTGGGCGAGGGAGGATCGCCGCGCTGGTCTCCGGACGGCACCCGGCTCGCCTACACGGCGGGTGGGCAGATCCACCTGCGCTGGATGGACACCGGCGAGACCGCCACACTGACCCAGCTTACCGAGTCGCCGGGCGGCATCCGCTGGTCGCCCGACGGCCGCCGGATCGCCTTCAACATGCTGGTGCCCTACCCGGCGCCCAGCCTGGTGGCGCCGCCGCGCCCGCCCGAGGGGGCCGAATGGGCGGCTCCGCCCATCATGGAGGACCGCTTCAAGAACCGGCAGGACGGGGTCGGCTACCTGGACTTCGGATACAACCACCTGTTCGTCATCCCGGCGGAGGGGGGCACTCCCGTCCAGGTGACCGCGGGCGATTTCCAGCACTCAAGCGCCGCCGCCTGGACGCCCGACGGCCGGAGCCTCGTGTTCTCGTCCAACCGCAACCCGGACTGGGTGCTCGACTACCGCAACTCCGAGCTGTACATCGCGGCCGTCGCGGGCGGGGAGATCCGCGCCCTGACCGACCGGCCCGGTCCCGACCAGAGCCCCGCGGTCTCCCCGGACGGACGGCAAGTGGCCTTCATCGGCTACGAGGACCGCACGCGCACCTACCAGGTGAGCCGGCTGCAGGTCATGAACCTGGACGGCAGCGGGCGGCGCGTCGTCACCGCCGGCCTGGACCGCAGCGTCGCGAACCCGGTGTGGGCGTCCGACGGCAGCGGCCTCTACTTCCAGTACGACGACGAGGGCAACTCCAAGGTCGGGTTCGTGACGCTGGACGGTGGGATCGAGGTGCTGGCGGAGGACCTGGGCGGCACTTCGTACGGCCGGCCCTACGGGGGAGGCTCGTTCTCGGTCGCGGGGGACGGCAGCATTGCGCTCAACCAGACTCGCCCGGACATGCCCGGCGAGGTGGCCGTGCGCCTTCGCGGCGACGACGGACCGCGCCGCATCACAGCGCTCAACGACGATCTGCTCGCAAACCGGACCTTGGGGGCGGTGGAGGAGATCTGGTGGGAATCGTCGTTCGACGGCCGCCCCATCCAGGGCTGGATCGTCAAGCCGCCGGACTTCGACCCGGCGCGGCGCCATCCGTTGATCGTCGAGATCCACGGCGGTCCGGTCTCCAACTACGGCGACCGCTTCTCGGCCGAGATGCAGCTCCTCGCCGCCGCCGGATATGTCGTTCTCTACCCCAATCCCAGAGGCAGCACCAGCTACGGCGAGGAGTTCGCGGACCTGCTCTACCACAACTATCCCGGCCAGGACTACGACGACATCATCTCCGGCGTCGACGCGGTGATCGAAAGGGGGTACATCGACGAGAACAACCTCTTCGTCACCGGGGGCAGCGCGGGCGGGATCATGACCGCGTGGATCGTCGGCAAGACCGATCGATTCCGCGCTGCGGTGGCGCAGAAGCCGGTCATCAACTGGATCAGCAAGACGCTCACCGCGGACAACTGGTACGGCTACTACTTCAGCCGCTATAACGGCCTGCCCTGGGAGAACCCGGATCCCTACTGGGAGTTCTCTCCACTGTCCCTGGCCGGCGAAATCGACACCCCGACGCTGATCATTACCGGCGAGGAGGACCTGCGCACGCCGCTGTCGGAGTCGTACCAGCTCTTCCACGCCCTGAAGATGCGCGAGATCGACACGGCGGTGATCCGGCTGCCCGGGGCCTCGCACGACATGAGTTGGCGACCCAGCCAGCTCATGGCCAAGATCGCCAACATCGTGGCCTGGTTCGACAAATACCGGGCGACCCCGCGGGCCAGCTGAGGCCTGCCGGCGCGCCCCGCCAACCCCCTTTCCTTCGCAAACCGGACCGAATCCATGACCAGCCTGCGCATTTCGCTCGCCCTCGTCGTCGCCGTGACCATTGCCAAGGTGGCCGGCGGCATCGTGTCCGGCAGCCTGGCGCTCCTCGCCGACGCCGGATACGGCCTGACCCTGGGCGTGGCCCTGGGACCGGCGCTGCTGGCGACCGGATCGGGCGCGCCCGCCGGCGCGGTGCGGCGCACCTTCGGCTACCAGCGCGCCGACATCGTTGCTTCTCTGGTCAACGCGCTCGTGCTGTGGGCGGTCGCGGCGTGGATTCTGCTCGAGGCGTGGGGCCGGTTCGGTGAGGCAGCCGACGTCGACGGCGGTCTCCTGCTGGGTGTCGCGGTGATCGGGTTGGCGGCGCATCTCATCGTCATGCTCATGCTGAAACAGCCCGCGCAGAAGCACGGGGGCGCCGCGCACGCCCTGGAGCAGACCGTCCCGAGCGTCATGGGTCCAGCGGGCGCGGTCCTGGCGGGCCTGACCATCCAGATGTTCGGATGGCAGGCCGCGGATCTCGCGGGTGCGGCCCTGATCGCCGTCCTGGCGCTCGTGAACACCTGGCGCCTGCTGGCCCACGTCGTGCACGTGCTGCGCGGGGGCACGCCGGAACACATCGATGTCGACCGGCTCTGCCGCCGGATCGAGGAGCTGCCCGGGGTGACCCTGATGCACGACGTGCACGTCTGGACGCAGATGCCGGGATCCGACGCCCTCGCCGCCCATGTCCTGGTCGACCCTGAGCGCCGGGGGGAGATGGACTCCCTGCTCGGCCGCATCCGGACCATCGCCAACGAGGAATTCAACATCCGGCACGTGACCGTGCAGCTGGAGACCACGGCCGCCAACTGGAAGGAAGATCCTCGCGTCGCGGCGCGGCTCGGACGGCGCGGCTAGCCGTCCCGTGGACCAATTGATCGCCTGCGTGCGGCCGGCGTAAGCCCGTGCGGCGAATCCTCGTCCTGAACTGGCAGGACCGGGAAAACCCGCAGGCGGGGGGCGCCGAGGAGCACGTCCACCAGGTCTTCGGCCGCCTCGCCGGACGGGGCTACGAGGTTACGTTGCTGGCTTCGGGCTTCGAGGGGTGCGAGCCCCGCGTGCGGCTGGACGGCATCGACGTTCACCGGACCGGCGGACGGTACACCTTCTCGGTTGCCGCGCCCTGGTACTACCTGCGAAACCTGCGGCGCGCACGCTGGGACGTGGTAGTGGACAACCTCAACAAGGTGCCCCTCTTCTCGCCGTGGTGGGTGTCGGCGCCGGTCGTTCCGGTGGTGCAGCATCTGTTCGGCGTCACGGCATTCAGGGAGGCGACCTTGCCCCTCGCGGCCACGACCTGGCTGTTGGAGCGGCCGCTTCCGCTGGCGTACCGGGGTCTGCCCGTGATCGCGATCTCGCAGAGCACGCGGGACGACCTGGTGGCACGTGGGCTGCGCGCCCGAATCGAGGTCATCCCGGTCGGCGTCGACACGGACCGCCATACACCGCATCCGGAGGGCCGAAAGACCCCCGGGGCTTCTCTCCTGTACCTGGGGCGCCTGAAGCGCTACAAGGGTGTGGATCTTCTCGTGCGCGCGGTCGCGAAGCTCGCAAGGGAGGGGCTGCGCGTCGAATTCAAGGTAGCCGGCGCGGGCGACGCCCGCCCCGAACTGGAGCAGTTGGCAGGGGAGCTGGGCGTGGAGGATCGGGTCATCTTTCTGGGATTCGTGGATGACCGCACGAAGATCGATCTGCTGCGCACGTCGTGGGTGCACGGGCTTACGTCTGCCAAGGAGGGCTGGGGGATCACCGTCGTGGAAGCCGGCGCCTGCGGCACCCCCTCGGTGGCAAGCAACTCTCCCGGGTTGCGCGAGGCGGTTGTGGACGGCGAAACCGGGTTGCTCGTACAGCACGGGAATGTCGATGCCCTGGCTGCAGCGATTCGCCGGCTGGTAACGGACCCTCCGCTGCTTGCGCGGTTGGGAGAAGAAGCGCGCCGCCATGCCGAGTCGCTCTCGTGGGAAGCGACCAGCGCCGCCACGGAGCGGGTTCTCCATTCCGTGACCTCCGGGAAGGGTCCGGACTGAACACCGGAACCGCCGAAGGGACGGATCGCCCGGGGCGGAACGTACAAGCTTGGTACCCACTCTCGGGACAGGCTAACTTGCGCGACTGCCCTGCGGCGACCGGACCGCGGAGTCCGATCGGTGCGAATCCGAACACTTGAGACATACTCGCCATGAGCCACGGAACGGTTGAATCCGATCATGCCGGTGAGGATACCCGGACCGCCCTCGTCACCGGCATCCTCGGCATGGATGGATCGCACCTGGCGGATCTCCTTCTGCGCAAGGGCTACACCGTATACGGGCTCGCGCGACGGTCCTCGAGGGAGAGCACGAGCAACATCGCGCACCTGGAGGGACACCCGCGCTTCACGATACTGGCCGGCGATCTGACCGATCAGAACTCACTCATTCGGGCGCTCAAGGTGTCCGGTCCGGACGAAATCTACAATCTTGCCGCTCAGAGCTTTGTCGGTGAGAGCTGGAATACGCCCGAGTACACCGGCAACGTCACCGGGCTGGGCGTCCTGCGCATGCTGGAAGCGGTTCGCGAGCATGGTGCCCCGGTTCGGTTCTACCAGGCATCGTCTTCCGAGATGTTCGGCAAGATGGTGCGCAATCCCTGCGACGAGGACACGCCCTTTTACCCGCGTTCCCCCTACGGCGTAGCCAAGCTCTACGGCCACTGGATCACAAAGAACTATCGCGAATCCTACGGGATGTTCACCGTTTCCGGCATCCTGTTCAACCACGAATCGGAGCGTCGCGGCATCGAGTTCGTCACCCGCAAGATCACGCGTGCCGTGGCCATGATACACGCCGGGCTGGCCGACCACGTGGCCCTGGGGAACCTGGACGCGAAGCGGGACTGGGGTTACGCACCTGACTACGTGGAAGCCATGTGGATGATGCTGCAGCCCGATGAGCCCCGCGACTATGTGGTTGCCACCGGCGAGACCCGCAGCGTTCGGGACTTTCTCGGTGCCGCCTTCTCCATGATCGACGTGGAGGACTGGACGCCGTTCGTGCGCATCGATCCCAGGTTTTTCAGACCGGCGGAAGTGGATGTGCTGCGGGGCGACGCGTCGCGAATCGAGAGGGACCTCGGGTGGAGGCCCGGGACGCCATTCGAGGAATGGGTGCGCCGCATGGTGAAGCACGACATCGAGGAGATCGGATAGCGGCGTTTCAGCGGGCGCGTGCACGGCCTGCCATCGGGCCTGCCTGGACTGGCGGCTGGAACCCGAAGTCCTGCGCGATGGCGTGACAGGTCGCCGCGGCCGGCCCGGGTGAGTCCCGCCCGCCCCCAGGCTTCGAGGGCGTCGAGGACGCGCTGCCGGCGGTTACCGTCCGGCCGCCTGCCTGCCCAGCCGGATGGCCTCCTCCGCGCCGCCCACCTGCATGAGCAGCCCGAGGAAACCCTCACCGACGCGCTGCTCGATGTCGCCGGCGTTGGCGGTGATCATGTCCGCGAGCCCGGTCCGCGTGGCCTCGGCGAGCACGGCCTGATTGCCCTGCTCGGCCGCCTCGCGGTCTCCGCCGAGGGCGCCGGTGAGGCTGCCGATGCCGCACGCCAGCACGCTGTAGCCGGGCACGTCGGCGATGGCGGCGGCCTCCGCGACCGCGTCCGGGTCCTCCACCATGAGCATGGCGATCACCGTGCCGTCCGGGTTGGCGGGCGACCACACGTCGGCGCCCGCGTCCTCGAAGAAGCTCGCCGCGGCGCGCGCCTCCGCCACGTTGCGGACGTGCGGCAGGACGACCCCGTCGGCGCCCAGTTCGAGCGCCTCCCGCACGCGGGCGCGGGTGGCTTCCTCCCCGTCCTGTTCGATGGACGGGATGCGCACCAGCAGGGTCTTGCGGCCGACCGCGCCGGGGGAGCGCAGGCCCGTGGCGATGGCCTCTACCGCGGCCGGGTCATAGCTCCGCTCGAGGTTGAGAAAGACGAAGTCCAGGAGGGGATTGCGCGCCAGTTCACGCCCGCCTTCAACGGTGTACCGCGGCGGACCCCTCTGCCCGCGCGCGCCGGGGCCCGCTCCCGGCTCCGCCCCGGGCCGCGCTGCCGCTCCCGGCCCGCCGCCCCCTCCCGGCTCCCCACCCCCGGCGAACTCCGGGGGGACGAACACCCCGAAGGCGGCCAGGTTGCGTTCCCAGAGCCCGATCGTGCTGGTCGCGCGCGCGACCTCCGCCTCCGCCCGCCCCGCGTGGGCGCGCCCCACCGCAAGCGCCTCCGGCGAGGTGACGATGAAGAACCGGAAACCCTGGTCGAGGCGCTCACCGATGTCGTCGGGCCCGGCCGTGATGCCGCACGCCACGCCGGCCGCCAGGCACTCGGCCAGGACGGTCTGGATGGCGGCCTCCACCGCCTCCATGTCCCCCTCGTAGGCGCGCCGCAGGTCGCCCGGGCCGGGAATCACCACGCTCACCCCGGGGGTGCGCACGATCTCGGCCGCGCGCTCGATGCCCACGCGGTCCTCGATGAGAAGGATGTTCACCAGGTTGCCGTCCGCATTGCCCGGCCACCCCGCGTCGCCCAGGGCCCCCACCGCCAGCTCCGCCTCTTCGACGCTCTCCACGTGCGGGTAGACGATCGAATGGGCGCCGGCATCCAGCCCCGCCCGCGCGCGCACCCGTGCCGAGTCGGCCCCGTTCCGGATGGGCGGGATGCGCAGCGCCAACGGCTGGGGCGCGTACTCGCCCGCCCCCTCGCGCATCCCCTCCATGTACGCCTCCATGGCGGGGATGTCGAAGGGCCCGGATTCCAGCGAGTAGAAGACGAAGTCGGCCTCGCGGTTGCGGGCCATGCGCGCGCCCTGCCCGGGCGTGTGCTCGCCCGAGAAGATGCCGAAGACGGGCTGGCCGCTCGCGAGCAGCTCGACCATGGGGTTGGCGCCGGTTGCGGAGGCCGTCGCCTGCTCCCGCGCACCGGGCGCATCCCCGGAGGGCGCGCACGAGGCGACCGCGACTGCGGTGGCGATGGCGAGGGCCGCGGACAGAACGCGGGAGCCGGACCGGGGTTGGAGCGGGCGCATGAGACGATCCTCCTGAGCGGGGACGGAAAAGCTGGTGCGTCCCGGGTATCGCCGACGCGTCGCACGGGCACGCATGACGCATCATGCATGCGCGGGCGCACGAAATGCCAGTAGCGTCACAATCCGCACCGGGCGTCTGCCCCGCCGGGCATCTACCGCCCGGCTCAACACTATTGCATCTTCCGAAGTCCTTGCCGTGGAGCCGGGAGGCTCCCGGAACGACGGCCCCCACCCGAGCATCCCTCAGCAGCCATCCTCATCGCGTTGCCCACCCCCCTCCGCCGCGTCTCCGTTCGCGATCCCGTGCGAGGCCTCTCCCGCTTTCCCCGGGCCTCGTGGTCGGCTCTCACACCTCTTCTCCTCACCGTTTTCGCGCCAGCGCCCGCGCGCGCGACCGCTCAGGAGGCGGAACCCGTCGACAGGCCCAACGTGTTCTTCGACTGCTCCGGCCCCAGGTGCAATCTCGACTACTATCGCACGGAGATCGACTGGGTGAACTGGGTCCGCTTGCCCGAGGCCGCCGATGTCCACGTGATCATCACGAGCCTGGGCACGGGAAGCGGAGGCAGGGAGTTCCGCTTCGACTACATCGGTTATGGCGCCAGCGAAGGATACCAGTCCGCGGTACGGTACCAATCGTTCCCCACCGACACCGAGCGCGAGCAGCTCGACGGGTTCGCCCACGCACTGGGCGTCGGTCTGGCGAGCTTCGCCGCCAGCGCCGGATTTCGCGACATCGTGAGCCTGGTAAGCGTCGTGCCGCGGGATGTCACGGGCGAGCGCGTGGTCGCGCGCTCCGAGGTTGAAGATCGGTGGGACCTGTGGGTGTTTCGCATCAACGGCAGCGGCGAGTTCGACGGCGAATCGACCCGCAAGAGAGTGCAGAGTTCAGGCAGCTTCTCGGTGTCCCGGGTGACGCCGACGTGGAAGGTGCGCACCAACATCCGGGGCAGTTATAACCGGCTCAACGTGGAACTCGACGACGGCGATTTCTCGGACACCAGGGTCGACTGGAACTTCAACCAGACCGCCGTCTACTCGCTGGCCGACCACTGGTCCACCGGGATGCAGCTGCAGTCCGCGCGCACGACCCGGTTCAACCAACGTGTCCGGGTGGAACTGACCCCGGTCATCGAGTACAGCTTCTTTCCCTACGAGGAAGCGACCCGGCGCTCTCTCACCGCGTCCTATCGCATCGGCGCGGCGTACCGGGAGTATTTCGAAACGACGACGTTCGGAGAGGATGAGGAGACGCGCGCGGAACACTCCTTCGAGATCGACTTCTCGCAGCGGCAGGACTGGGGCGACGCGGGCGTGACCCTGCAGGGCTCCCAGTTCCTCCACGACACCAGCCTCTACAACATCTCGCTGCGCGGGGACATCGACTATCGCGTGGTGCGCGGCTTCAGCATCAATGCCCGCGGCAGCATCCGGCGGGTCGAAGACCAGATCTACCTGTCGGGGAAGGGTGTGACCGACGAGGAAGCCCTGCTCGCGCTGCGGCTGCGGGCGACGTCGTACGACTACAACCTGCGCCTGGGATTCTCGTTTCAGTTCGGCTCGATCTTCAACAACGTCGTGAACAACCGTTTCCGGGGGATTCAGGGCTTCAACTGATGGGTGCGCCGGCGGGGACACGGAGGCATCCGGAGGCGCCGGGCGTCTGGAGCCGCGGGGGCAGCCCGAGCCGTGGCGCATCGCTTCCACTCGCCCGCATTCCGTCCCTGCGATAACATTCCAGAGAGACTTGGACCCTTACAGGAGAACTCAGATGGCCCGCTCCTTCTTCGCGCTCGCCGCCGCCGGACTTCTGCTGGCGACGCTCGCTCCGACCTCCGCCTCGGCGCAGTCGGGCGTCGTTCGCTCGCTCGAACACGACTATCGCGTGGTGACTGTGGCGGACGGCCTGATCCGCCCTTGGTCGATGTCGTGGCTTCCCAACGGGGACATGCTGGTCACGGAGCGGCCGGGGAGGCTGCGCATCGTCCGTGACGGCAACCTCCTGCCCGATCCGGTTCCAGGAGTGCCCGAGGTATTCGCCCAGGGGCAGGGGGGGCTCTTCGACGTGCTGCCGCACCCGGATTTCGCGAACAACAACGTCCTCTTCATCAGCTACGCCAAACCGGTCGAGGGGGGCTCCACCACCTCGGTGCTGCGTGGCACCTTCCGGAACGACGTCTTCACCCCGGAGCGGGAGATCTTCCTGGCCAACTCGCAGGGGAGAGGCCACTACGGCGCCCGCCTGGCCTTCCATCCGGACGGCACACTGTTCGTCACCGTGGGTGATCGCCAGGCGCCCCCTTCCGGTGATCTGGAGGCGCACCCGGCCCAGAATCCGTCCAACCACCACGGGACCACGAATCGCATCAACGAGGACGGCAGCGTCCCCTCCGACAACCCCTTCCTGGGCCGGTCGGACATCGAACCGTCGATCTGGGCCTACGGCCATCGCAACGCCCAGGGGCTGGCCATCGAC
The DNA here is from genome assembly GCA_028821195.1 of Gammaproteobacteria bacterium. GTDB lineage: Bacteria > Gemmatimonadota > Gemmatimonadetes > Longimicrobiales > Gaopeijiaceae > BD2-11. The sequence continues at coordinate 16,379 of JAPPHB010000074.1, read as the reverse complement.
ATGGAGACCGGCGCCATCTGGCAGACCGAGCACGGACCCCAGGGCGGCGACGAACTCAACCTGGTGATGCCGGGAGAAAACTACGGCTGGCCGGTGGTGGGGTACGGCGTCAACTACCGCTCGGGACTCGCCATCCACAAGGGCACCATGGACGAGAACATGGCCGACCCCAGCCACGTCTGGGTGCCGTCCATCGGCGCCTCCGGCCTGATGATCTATACCGGGGACGCCTTCCCGCGCTGGAGAGGCGACATCTTCGCCGGCGGCATGGCGCTGGAGCAGCTCGCGCGGCTCGTAGTGGACGGCGAGACCGTGCGCCGGGAGGAGACCCTGGTATACGGGATGGGGCGGATCCGCGATGTCCGCCAGGGCCCGGACGGGCTCATCTACCTCGCCATCGACCACCGCGAAGCGGAGCCGACCTCGGTCCTCAGGCTGGAGCCTGCCGAAGGACGCTGAGCGAGTCCGGGGCGGCCACGAAGTTCCTGAGGCCGGGAGGCGCCGGCAGGCTCTCCGCCGCGCCCGCGCCTACCGCCGATCCGGCGGCGGATACAGGCCGTGGAGGACCGCCCGGTCTCCCGGCGACAGCCCGGAGTGATTCGCGATGTCGTCGCGGTCGGCGAGGCGCTCCCGGTAGCGCATGAAGTAGCGTACGATGTCGCCGCCGTAGGCGAACGAGTACATGATGTCCTCGAAGTCGGCGGTGTGCGGCAGCCCGATCGCGTGCCCCAGTTCATGGACGCAGGTCAGGTAGACGATCGTGTCCCTCAGGAGCGGATCGCCCGCGGCCAGCCGCGCGATGGCGGGTCCCTGGAGGTCGACGCTGGGCGTCACGTAGAGGAGGGCCCGCGGCCGGCCGTCGACCAGGACGGTGCGCATTTCCCCGTACACTCCGCTCCCTGGATCAATCCAGACCACGTGGATGAGCGCGTCCTCCGGGTCCGCTTCCACGAACCGCAGCCGCCCGCCGCTCTCCCGCGCCCAGGCCTCGAACGCCGCGCGAGCCAGCTCGTCGTCCGACGGCTGGTATCCGGGGATGCCGGTCCCGTTGTCGATGAAGTAGGGGATGGCTTCGCCGGGACCCGGGTCGTCCTGGGCTGCCCCAGGCGAGGCGAGAGCCGTGGCGCCGAGCATGCAGACAGCCATCGCCGCGGGAAGACGGCCAACTCCGCGCCTTCGGTTGTACATCGAGCGGACCAGCATCCGAACCCCCTGCGGATTGGAAACGACGGTGCGCAACCGGTAGCATCCGGGGCGGCCGTCACGCAAGCTCACCGCGTGGCGGCGACGTGCCGGCGTCCGCATTTCCACGCCCGCCTTGCGAGCCATTACATTCGAAGAGGCTCGAAGCGCGAGAAGAACCTGACGCAATGAGGGATCCTTCCGGATGAAGGGAACCATCGCCGCGATCGCCGAACTGGTCAGCGGCAGCCACCGCGACAACCTCCAGCTGAGGCCTCTGAACCTGCTGGGCTTCGGGGTCGTGCTGGTCAGCTTCGTTGCCGCCTCCTCGATCATCTTCCAACTGCTGATGGCGCGCGAGGGTCAGGAGCACGACTGGTTTACGGGCATCTACTGGACCCTGACGACCATGAGCACGCTCGGCTTCGGCGACATCGTGTTCCAGTCGGACCTCGGACGAATATTCAGCATGGTGGTGCTGGTGGCCGGGGTCAGCATGCTGCTTATCTACCTGCCGGTGGCTTTCGTCCGCTTCTATGCGCCCTGGGTGGAGGCCCAGTTCAAGACCAGGGTGAGCACGCGCGTCCCCGCGGATCTCGACGGGCACGTCATCATCAGCACCTGGGACGATGTGGCCGAGGAGCTGGTCGAGCGGCTCGCGCTCTCCGGAGTCGAAAGCGTGGTGATCGAGGCCGATCCGGTGCGGGCCGCCTCCCTGCACGCGGACAAGGTGCCGGTCGTGCGCGGCGGCCTGGGGGTGCGGGCCACCTACGAGAACTGCGCCTTCGGCCGCGCGAGTCTTCTGCTGGCCAACGCGCCGGACGTGGTGAACACCAACATCGTGCTCACGGCGCGCGAGGTGTCGGAGCGTGTTCCCATCGTGGCCACCGCGGTGAACCCCGAGGGGGAGGCGGTGCTGGAGCTGGCCGGGGCCAACCACGTCGTGCTCACGGCGCGCAGGCTCGGCAAGCAGTTGGCCAACAGGGTGTCGGTCGGTTCGGCGCGGGCGCTGACCGTCGGCCGCTACAAACAGATCGCGATCGCCGAGTTTCCCATCCGCAACACCCGTCTCTCCGGGTTGACCCTGGAGGACGCGCAGGTCCGCGCGCACACGGGCGTGACCGTGGCCGCCATCGCCAAGCGAGGCCACCTGGAGCCGGGACTTCCGGACACGATGCTGCGGGAGGACTGCATCGGGCTGGCGGTGGGGAACGTGGCCGAGGTGGAGGCGCTCAACGGGTTTCTGAGCGAGGGCATTACGTGCGGGGGTAGCGTGCTGGTCATCGGTGGCGGCCGGGTCGGATGCGAGGTGGCGCGGGCGCTGGAAGGGCGCGGGGCGGAGGTTCGAATCGTGGAGCGCGACCCGACCTTGCGGGAGAACATCGAGGAGGTGACCAGCGACATTGTGATCGGGGACGCCGCGGACACGCGGGTGATCGAGCACGTCGGGATCAGAGAGGCGGCTTCCGTCGTGCTCACCACCAACGAGGACGCCGTGAACATCTTCCTCGCGGTCTACTGCCGGAAGCTCAACCCGGATACCATCATCGTCAGCCGGGTGACCCACCCTGAGAACGTCGAGGCCATCCACCGCGCCGGCGCTGACTTCGCCGTGAGCGATTCCCAGATCAAGATCCAGTCGGTCCTGGGCGCGCTCCGGGGCAGGGAACCGATGATCTTCGGAGAGGGGCTCGACCTCTTCAACGCCGAAGTCCCCCGCTCGCTGGACGGCAAGCAGCTGCGCGAGAGCGGCATCCTGGCGCGCACCGGGCTCGCCGTGATCGCCGTGGAGAGGAACGGGGTGGTGAATCCCCACCCGCGGCCCGGGCACGTCATCCGCAGGGGAGAACACGTGCTTTTCGTGGGAACCGCGTCGCAGCGCGACGAGTTCGAGCGCGTGTTCAAGAAGTAGGGTTCCTTCCTACGGGAAGATTCCGCGCTCCGCGTAGATCAGCGCGATCTTGTCGATGGCCATGATGTAGGCCGCGGTCCGCAGGTCGACGCCGTGCCGGCGCGCCACCTCGCAACTGGCGTGGTGCGCGTTCACCATGGTGTCCTCCAGGCCCGAGCGCACCAGATCCTCCTCGCTCGCGCCCTTGGCGGCCGTGCCGAGCACCGCCTCGGAGAGCTGGTATCCCGTCACCGCCTCCATCGCCGCCAGCAGCCGGCGGTTGCTTGCCTCCTCGAATCGCTTCTCCATGCGGCCCATGCGCACGTGGGAGAGGTTCTTCAGCCACTCGAAATATGAGACGGTGACCCCTCCGGCGTTCAGATACATGTCGGGCAGGATCAGCACGCCGCGCTCCAGAAGCATTTCCGCGGCGGCGGCGGTAGTGGGACCGTTAGCGGCCTCCGCGACGATCGAGGCCCGGATTCGCCCCGCGTTCTCGTCGGTGATCACGTTCTCGATGGCCGCGGGAATGAGGATGTCACAGTCGGCCTCCAGCAACTCCAGGCTGTTTTCGACGTCGGTGGTTCCCGGGAAACCCAGGAGCGAGCCGTGCTCGCGGAAGTGCTTGCGGGCCGCGCGCGGATCGATGCCGGACTGGGACCGGATGCCGCCGTTGTATTCGGCGATGCCCGTGACGACGGCGCCGGCGTCGTGCAGGAAGCAGGCGGCGTGGTAGCCCACGTTGCCGAGCCCCTGGATGACGATGCGCTTGCCCCCCACGCCCCGCTGCAGGCCCAGGTCCTTCATGAACCCCTTGTCCAGGCAGGTTTCCCGTATTCCGAAGAAGACGCCCAGCCCGGTGGCGGTGGTGCGGCCGCGGATGCCGCCCTGCGCGATCGGCTTTCCGGTCACGCACCCGGCCGCGTTCAGCTTGGATGTGGCGATCTGCTCGTAGGTGTCGACGATCCAGGCCATCTCGCGGGCCCCGGTGCCGTAGTCGGGGGCGGGAACGTCGATGCCCGGGCCGATGAAGTTCTTGGCGACCAGCTCGAAGGTGTAGCGCCGGGTGATGCGCTCAAGTTCGGCGTCCGAGTACTGGCGCCGGTCGATGCAGACCGCCCCCTTGGCGCCGCCGTAGGGGACTTCGACCAGCGCGCACTTGTAGGTCATGAGGGTGGCGAGGGCCACCACTTCATCCTGGTTGGCGTGCGAGGCGTAGCGGATTCCCCCCTTGGTGGGGGTCTTGTGCATGCTGTGCTCGGCCCTCCAGGCGTGGATGACCTCGATGGTGCCGTCGTCCTTGCGGATGGGAAAGGTGAACGCATAGACGCTGTTGCAGACGCGGATCTGCTCGAGGAGGCCCGGAGGGTGTTTCGTGTGCGCGGCCGCCTTGTAGAAATGGCGGTCGACCTGGGCGGTAAAGCTGATCTCGCTCATGCGGGCCCTCGATGCTCGGGTCAGGGACGGTTTGCCGGGCGTTCCGGCACCTCCGCACATTGGCACCACGGATTATCCCCGCCCGACGCGGGTTCCGCAATCATCCCGAGATCCCGCACCCTGAACACAACTGGAGGCCCCATGCGTTACCCGGCCCATGCTTCCCCCGCTCGTCCGTTCGCCGTGGCGGTTCTCCTCGCATCCCTCGCGGGGGGCGGGGCGGCGTCCGCTCAGGAGGTGGACTACTCCCGCGCCGAGCGCTTTCTGACCTGGAACACCGAGCGCATGATCGCGGGGGCCGAGGTGGTCCCGAACTGGATGGAAACCGGGGACAGCGACCGCTTCTGGTACCGCAACAACACGGGGTCGGGCTACGAGTTCGTGATGGTGGACCCGGCCGCGGGCAGCCGCGAACCCCTCTTCGACCACTACCGCCTGGCCGGGGCGATGTCGCTCGCGAACGACACCAGCTACGTCCCGGACCAGCTGCCTTTCGGCACATTCAGCTTCGGCGGGAGCGAGAGCGAAATCGAGTTCACCGCGAACAATCGGCGCTTCACCTGCGACATCGCGGGCTACGCCTGCACGGTGGGGGACACGCTCACCTCGCGGCTGCCCTTCGTGGAGTCGCCGGACGGGCGCTGGGAGGCCTTCTCGCACGAGTACGACCTGTACGTGCGTCCGGCGGGGGGCGGGGACTCGATCCGGCTGACCAGCGATGGCGAGAAGCACTACGCCTACGGCTACAACGAGCCGCGGCCCAACCAGGAGCGGCAGGGGCCGGGACCGCGCACGCCCTCGCTGGCCTGGTCGCCGGACTCGCGCTACATCGCGGTGGCCCGCCGGGACGAGCGCAACGTGGAGCACATGCACTACATCTCGTACACGTCGCAGCGGCCGCGGCACTTCTCCCAGCCGTACGCCCTGCCGGGCGACTCGGTGATCCCGCTGCCCACCGTGCACATCGTGGAGCTGGAGGAGGCGGAGATGGCAGCCGGCAGCGGGGTGGGAGAGGATGGTGACGGGGCCGGCGTGGACAACGTCCCCGCCCCGCGCGCGGCCGCCAACCGCCGGGTCGAGGTAGCGCCCGTCCCGCACCAGCTCTCTTTCGCCGGCTCAGCCCCCGACTCCGCGTGGAGCGCGGACGGCACCCGCCTCCACGTCAACTACTTCACGCGCGGCTCACAGCGCGTGTTCCTGGCCGAGATCGACGCAGCCACCGGGACCTCACGGGTCATCCTGGGCGACTCCACCCGCACCTTCGTGTCGCTCGGGCACCGCGGCGGCGGGTCGAGCGGCGGCACCCCGTCCTGGTACGTCTCCGAGGGCGGCGACGACGTGATCTGGTGGTCGGAGCGCGACGGCTGGGCCCACCTCTACCGCTTCGACGGCCAGGGCAACCTGCGGAATCGCATCACCTCCGGCCCGTGGACCGTCGGCCAGGCGGTCTTCATCGACGAGGCGCGCCAGCGCATCTATTTCACTGCCCGCGGGCGCGAGCCGGGGCGGAATCCGTACTACGCATACCTGTACCGGGTCGGCTTCGACGGCTCGGGGCTGACGCTGCTCACCCCGGAGGACGCCAACCACGTCATCGAGTTCTCGCCGAGCGGCAGCTATTTCGTGGACACCTACTCGCGCGTCGAGGGAGAACCGGTCACCGTGCTGCGGACCGCGGCCGATGGTCGCGTCGTCCGCGAGCTGGAGCGGGCGGACATCTCGGCAATCGAGGAGATCGGATTCATCCCGGGCGAGGTGTTTACCGCGAAGGCGCGGGACGGCATCACGGATCTCTACGGCATCCTCTACCTGCCGCCGGATCTGGACGAGAGCGCGAAGTACCCGATCATCTCGCACATCTACCCCGGGCCCCAGCGGGGCAGCGTCGGGGACTGGGAGTTCAAGGGCGGCGGCGAGAACTTCGCCCTGGCCCAGCTGGGCTTCGTGGTGGTGCAGATCGACCACCTGGGCACGCCGCACCGCTCCAAGGCCTTCCACGACAACTATTACGGCAACTTCATCGACAACGGCATCCCCGACCACATCGCCGTCATCCGGCAGCTCGCGGCGCGCCATCCGTTCATCGACCTGGACCGGGTGGGCATCTACGGGCACTCGGGCGGCGGGTTCGCCTCCACCGACGCCATCCTGCGCTTCCCCGAGTTCTTCAAAGTGGCCGTTTCAGGGGCCGGGAATCACGATAACCGCAGCTACAACATCTACTGGGCGGAGAAGTACCAGGGCGTCATGGAGACCGACTCAACGGGCACGGACAACTTCGAGGCATCCGCCAACAAGACCTACGCCGCGAACCTCGAGGGGAAGCTGCTGCTGATGCACGGAGACATGGACGACAACGTCCACCCGGCGATGACGGTTCAGGTGATCGACGAACTCATCAAGGCCAACCGCGACTTCGACCTGATCTGGGCTCCGGACCGCGCCCATGGCCTCAACGAGCCCTACTTCATCCGGAGGCGGTGGGACTACTTCGTGCGCCACCTGCTGGGGGCCGAGCCGCCGGCGCAGTACGAGATCGTGAGGCCGGAGGGGTAGGGCTACGCCGGAGGCAGATCCTCCACGAGTTGGACCATGCGCTCGAGCTGGCTCTCGTCGGGGAGCCCGCCCATGCCGCCGCCCAGGTTGTCGATCATGTGCTCGGGGCGGCTGGTGGCTGGGGTGACGCAGGTCACCGCCGGGTGCGCCACGACGAACTTGAGGAAGAACTGCGCCCAGCTGTGGGCGTCGAACTCACCGGCCCACTCGGGCACGTCGCGCCCGCTTACCCGGTTCCAGAGGCGGGTGCGGCCGAAGGGGGCGTAGACCAGCACGCCGATGTTCCGCTCCTGCGCGAGCGGCAGGATCATGTCGGCCGAGGCGCGGTTGTCGACCGCGTAGTCCACGCCGATGAAGTCGATGGGCTCGTTGCGCATGACCGCCGCGAGGTCGGGATAGCGCCGCTCGCTGGTGCTGGTGATGCCGATGTAGCGCACCCGGCCCGCAGCCTTCTCCTCCGCGAGGATGCCGAGCTGGGTGGGCGGGTCGCCCAGATTGTGCACCTGGATGAGGTCGATGACCGGCAGCTGGAAGCGGTCGAAGGAGCGCTCGATCTGCGCGCGCGCCGCCGCCGGATCGGCCCCGCCGCCCCCGCGTCCGGCCACGTTGACCTTGGTGGCCCAGAAGATCCGGTTCTGGATGCCGAGCTCGTTGGCAACGTCGCCGGCCACCTGCTCGGAGGCGCCGTAGCCGGGGGCGGTGTCGAACACCGTGCCGCCGTTGTCAACGAAGGTCTGCAGCACGTTGCGGATGGCGGTCACATCCTCGCTGCGTGCCACGCGCGAGAAGGTGGCGGAACTGCCAAGCCCGACCACCGGAATCGTCTCGTCGGTGCCCGGAATGGCCCGGGCCAGGACCTCCTGGCGCGCCAGCGACGCAAGCAGGTCAGGGGTGAGTGCGAGAGCGGCGCCGCCGCCTGCCGTGAGCCTGAGCCAGTCGCGTCGTGTGAGCGTCATCTTTCTCTCCTGAACATCGAGTGTGTTGCGGGAATCGCCTGCTTCGCGGCCACACGCCTCCAGGATGAGGCGCGGGCCCTCTCCCGCATGGACAACCGGGGCGGCCTTACCGCTGAAGAATTACGTTAGAGCCGACCGCGCCCGCGGGCACGGATGGATGCGGCGGTCGGGAGCATCGGCTCCCGACCCGTCCGCGGCGTCACGCGACCGCCTGCACGGCCTCCACGATCTCGTCGAACGGGGGCAGGATGCCCGGGTTCTCCGCCACCCACGCGTAGGTGACGCGTCCCTCCCCGTCAACGACGAAGACCGAGCGCTTGGCCACACCGCGCAACCCGATGAGTTCGTCCTGCAGAACTCCGTATGCGCTCACTGCTTCCTTGTTGAAGTCCGAGAGGATGGGAAACGGTGCGCCCATCTCCTCGCCCCACTTCTGGTTGACAAAGGGGGAGTCCACGCTGATGCCGACGACATCGGCGCCGAGCTCGCCCCACTGGCCCCAGTGCTCGGCGACATGGCAGAACTCGGCGGTGCAGGTGCTTGTGAAGGCCAGCGGCACGAACATGAGTACCGTGGGCCGGCCACGGTGCTCGGAGAGCGTGAAGTTCGCCCCGCCGGGGGGCGCGAACACGGTGAAGTCGGGCGCATCGGCGCCCACGCGGATGGATGTCATGAAGTCCTCACCTTTCGTGTTGAATTGCGGTGGCGACACCAAGTCGCGGCCCGCGTCGTATCGTATCGCGACTGATGTTGTGTGAGTCGCTGATCGCGCGGGCGTTGAACGGATCGAGGGTCGAGGCAAGATTGTTGAGCCCCATAATCGAGTCAACGATTGAGCCGCGCCAGAACCGCCTTCCCGTTGCCGACATCCATCCCCCACATCCCGAGGAATCCCGTCATGTCCGACACCGCAGCTGCGACACCCGCCGAGACCACAACGACCACACCCATCGGCCGATTCTGCTGGCACGAACTGCTCACCAATGATCCTGCGGCCGCGGCCGCCTTCTATGGTGAAGTGATCGGCTGGGGCACGGGCGAGTGGGGTGAAGGCGGGACCCCGTATCACCTGTGGATGAATCAGGGCGTGCCGATCGGCGGGATGATGGCACTCCCCGAGCATCTCGCGAGCACGGGCGTGCCCCCCCACTGGCTTCTGTACGTGTCGACGCCGGATGCCGACGCGTGCGCCGCGAAGGCCGAGAGCCTGGGCGGGACCGTTCTGGAGATGGTCGATGTCGATCAGGTCGGGCGCATGGCCGTGCTCAAGGATCCGCTGGACGCGGTCTTCATCGCCTACCAGCCCTCCGACGTGACGCCCGGGCACGACGAGCTGGCCCAACTCGGCGAGTTCTCCTGGCGCGAGCTGGCCACCACCGACTGGGAGGCGGCCTGGGCCTTCTATTCGGAGCTGTTCGGCTGGCAGGAGGCTGACCGGATGGACATGGGCGAGGCGGGCATCTATCAGATGTTCCACCGCGGCGCGCAGCCGCTGGGCGGCTTCTACAACCGGCCCCCGGAGATGCCCGTGTCCGCGTGGCTCAACTACGTCCGCGTGCCGGACGCCTTCGCCGCGGCGAAGAAGGTCACCGAGCTGGGCGGGACGGTGCTGAACGGACCCATGGAGGTGCCGGGAGGCGGGTTCATTGCCCAGTGCCTGGACCCGCAGGGCGCGGCCTTCGCGGTGCACTCGGAGCCGGAGGACATGGGGCGGGGTTAGCGCGAGCTCACCCCCGAACTCCGCGCCGGCGGGCGGCACTCGGGCCACTGCGTGCCCTCCGGCATCGCCCGCCGGTCCCGCGGCATCATCTCCGGATCCTGCGACGCCAGATAGACGAACAGCGCGGTCATCACCGCATCGTCCCGCAGATCCTCGAAGACGATCTTGTCGAAGGTGTCCCGGTTGGTGTGCCAGGTGTAGATGCTGGTGTCCCACCGGTTGTCGGCAATGTTCATCTCGCTGCGGCCGGCGCCGACGTGGAAACTGAACGCCGGCACTCCGGCGCACAGGAAGGAGGCGTGATCCGTCCCGCCCGATTCGGGCATCCCCGGAATCTCCAGAGTGACCAGGTCCGACAGCTCGCTCGGAATCTGCGCCAGCCACTCGCCGAAGCGCCCGGCGGCACCGGCGAACCCCTGCATGGGGATGAAGGTGACGGGTCCGTTCCCATGATCGACGTTGAACACGGTGTGGGTGCGCTCGAGGATCCCGGGGTTGTCCTCGACGAAGGCGCGTGAGCCGTTCAGGCCCTGCTCCTCGCCGTTCCAGAGGGCGCCGATGATGGTGCGCCGGGGGTTGGGAACCGCGGTCTTCAGGATGCGCATCGCCTCCATGATGGCGACCGCGCCGGTGCCGTTGTCGAGCGCGCCGTCCGACCCGTCCCATGAGTCGAAGTGGCCTCCGAGGATGACGTACTCCTCGGGTTCGGCGCTGCCGGGGATCACGGCGAAGGCGTTCGAGACCGGCACCTCGCCCAGGAAGCGGGCCTGGGCGTCGACCCGCAGCACCGGCCCCTGATCGTTCTCGGCCAGCCGGTACAGGAGCCCGTACGCCTCGCAGCTCAGGTCCAGGACCGGTGCCCGCTGCGCGCGGGTGCCGAAGATCTTGGTCACGCCCCAGCCCTCGGACCACTGCGAGCGGATGACCCCGGCGGGTCCGGCTGTGCTCAGCGCTTCCGGTAGCGAGCGCGCATCAAACCCCGTGTTCCCCACGCGTTCGCTCCACTCCGCGCTCGCGCGCTCGCGCTCCGCCGTCATGCGGGCCATCGTCTCGGGCCGCGCGAACCATTCCATGTTGTCCGGCGCGCGGCAGCTCGGCTCCGGGGGCGAGACGAGCACGAACTTGCCGCGCACCTCCGACAGCGCTGACTCGAAGGCTCCGGGGCTGCCCGCGGCCGGGAGGATCACCACCTCCGCCTCGACCGGCCCGTCCGTGGCTGGGCTCCATGCGGCCGCCATGCCTTCGAGCGTGCGCACGCGCGGGGATATGAGATCGATGTGGGTGATTCCGCGCTCCCATCCCCGCCAGGTGCCGTACTGCTCCTTGTACGCCTCGATGCCCCATTCCGCGTACTTAGCCAGCGCCCAGTCGTTCGCGCCGGCCATGGCGGGCGAACCGGTGAGACGCGGCCCGATCGAGTCCATCATCACCTGCCCCAGTTCGTAGACCTGCGAGCGCTCCACGCCCTCCTCCCAGATCGCCCGAATCACCGAGTCGTCGGACGGGAAGGACTGCGCGGCCAGCGCCCGCGTGCCCACCGGCTCGAGCGGAACCGTCATGGAGGTGAGGAGGGCTGGAACACAGACGATTAAAGCTCGAACCGAGGGCCTCATGGATCGCTCCGCGATGAGGAATGGACCTGCCGCGTCCGATACTATAGAGTCCAAACGACCCAAAAACACTCGACGCGGGACGCCGCCCGACACTGCGCGACGCGGCCCCGACGCTGCAGGTGGGCCGCCGCCCCACTACGACACGCTCCGCTCAACCTCGAGGAAGAAAGCAGATGCACACGATGAACAAGGACTGGTGGCCGAACCAGTTGAACCTGAAGGCCCTCGGGCGCCATGCCCGCTCGGCCGATCCCATGGGCGAGGATTTCGACTACGCCGAGGAGTTCAAGTCGCTCGACCTGGAGGCCCTCAGGAAGGACCTCTTCGAGCTGATGACCACGTCGCAGGACTGGTGGCCGGCCGACTACGGCCACTACGGGCCGCTCTTCATCCGGATGGCCTGGCACAGCGCGGGCACGTACCGGATCAGCGACGGCCGCGGGGGCGGAGGCGCCGGCACCCAGCGCTTCGCGCCCCTCAACAGCTGGCCCGACAACGCCCACCTCGACAAGGCGCGCCGGCTGCTATGGCCCATCAAGCAGAAGTACGGCCGCAAGCTCTCGTGGGCCGACCTGATGATCTTTGCCGGCAACTGTGCTCTGGAGTCGATGGGTTTCAGGACGATGGGGTTCGGCGGTGGCCGCGAGGACGTGTGGGAGCCGGAGGACATCGACTGGGGTGCCGAGGACACCTGGCTCGGGGACGAGCGCTACAAGGGCGACCGCGAACTCGACGAGCCCTTCGGTGCGGTGCAGATGGGACTGATCTACGTGAATCCGGAGGGGCCCAACGGCAAGCCGGATCCCGTGGCGGCGGCGCGGGACATCCGCGAGACCTTCCGGCGCATGGCGATGAACGACGAGGAGACCGTCGCGCTTATCGTCGGCGGGCACACCTTCGGCAAGGCGCACGGCGCCGCCGATGCGGGCCGTTACGTGGGTCCCGAGCCGGAGGGCGCCGAAATGGAGGAGCAGGGCCTCGGCTGGAAGACCAGCTACGGCACCGGCAAGGGCGCGGATTCCGTGACCAGCGGGATCGAGGGCGCCTGGACGACCAACCCGGTGAAGTGGGACAACAACTTCCTGGAGAACCTGCACGGCTACGAGTGGGAGCGGGTGAGGAGCCCCGCCGGCGCCGCGCAGTGGACCCCGAAGGATGGCGCCGGCGTGGGCACGGTGCCGGATGCGCACGACCCGTCGAAGACGCATGCGCCGATGATGTTAACGACGGATCTCTCCCTGAGGATGGACTCCGCGTATGCGGCCATCGCCAAGCGTTTCATGGAGAACCCGGAGGAGCTGGCGGACGCCTTCGCCAAGGCCTGGTACAAGCTGACGCACCGCGACATGGGGCCGGTCGCGCGGTATCTCGGCTCCGAGGTGCCGGCCGAACCGCAACTGTGGCAGGATCCCGTGCCCGAGGTCGACCACGAGCTGATCGACGCGCGGGACGTCGTAGAGCTCAAGGCGCGCGTCCTCACGTCGGGGCTGTCCGTGTCTCAACTGGTCTCGACCGCTTGGGCATCGGCGTCGACCTTCCGCGGAACCGACAAGCGCGGCGGAGCGAACGGGGCGCGCATTCGGCTGGCGCCGCAGAACGGATGGGAAGTCAACGACCCCGCCGAGCTGGCGGAGGTGCTCGGGGTGCTGAAAGCCGTCCAGGAGGACTTCAACGGGTCGCAATCCGGCGGGAAGCGGGTGTCGCTCGCAGACCTGATCGTGCTGGGTGGGTGCGCGGCCGTCGAGCAGGCGGCAAGCGACGCCGGGCACGACGCGCAGGTGCCGTTCGCGCCGGGGCGCACGGATGCGTCCGAGGAGCAGACTGACGCGGAGTCGTTCGCCGTGCTCGAACCCGGAGCGGACGGGTTCCGCAACTTCGGCGGAAACGGAAACGGGAGGCCGGCCGCGGAACTGCTGGTGGACCGGGCGGATCTGCTGACCCTCACCGCGCCCGAGATGACCGTGCTGGTGGGCGGGCTGCGCGTCCTGCACGCGAACACGGGGGGTTCGGAGCTGGGCGTCTTCACCGACCGGCCAGGGACGCTCTCCAACGACTTCTTCGTGAACCTGCTCGACATGGGTGTCGAGTGGCAGGCGTCCGCGGAAGCCGACGACCAGTTCGAGGGGCGGGATCGCGGGACGGGCGAAGTGAGATGGACCGGCTCCAGCGTCGACCTCGTGTTCGGCTCGAACTCCGAGTTGCGGGCGTTTGCCGAGATCTACGCCTGCGACGATGGGCAGGAGGCCTTCGTGCGCGACTTCGTGGCGGCGTGGAACAAGGTGATGAACCTGGATCGGTTTGATCTGGGGTGATTGTTGACGGGTGCCGCCGGAGGCTCGCCCGAGCCCGGACGCTCCATGCGACTTGAAGGCAGGCGTGCACTCGTCACCGGCGGATCCCGGGGCATCGGCCGGGCCATCGCCCTCGGACTGGCGCGAGAGGGCGCGGATGTAGCGGTCAACTATCGGCGGAGTCGCGCGGATGCGGAGAGCGCGGTTCGCGAGATCGAGGCGATGGGGCGACGCGCGGTGGCCCTGCAAGGGTCCACGGACTCGGCGTCGGACATCGAGCGCTTTGTCGCCGGGGCGCACGACTTCCTGGGCGGCATCGACATCCTGGTCAACAACGCCGGCATCCTGAAGCGCACGCCGTTCCTCAAGATCGGCGAGGAGGAGTGGGACACCATCCTGGACGTCAACCTGAAGGGGTATTTCCTGGTCGGGCAGGCGGTGGCGCGCCGCATGGTCGACGCCGGGACGGCGGGCGCCATCGTCAACGTGTCCTCCGCCGGGCAGGCGGCGGCCGGTCCGAACCTCACCCACTACTGCGTGTCGAAGGCGGGGGTCGGGATGCTCACGAAGCAGATGGCGCTCGAGCTCGCGCCCCACGGGATCCGGGTGAACGCCATCGCGCCTGGCCTGATCGAGACCGACCTGAACCGGGCCGACATCGCACGGGACGAGTTCCGGGAGGGCCGCCTCGCGCGTATTCCGCTCGGGGTGATCGGCACGCCGGAGGACGTGGTGGGGGCTGTCGTGTACCTCGCGTCGGGCGACGAGGCGCGCCTCGTGACCGGGACCAGCCTGTTCGTCGATGCCGGGCAGATGATCTGAGGGTGTGAGGGGCCGCTTCTCGCTGCGACCTTCGCCAGAACATCCAGGACCGGGAGCGAGGATGGCGACCGAAACGGGCGAGCGCGCTCACGTGGAGAGGACGGGCATCGTAGCGATGGCGCTGCCGTTTGACGAAGCGTTTCCGCTGTTCAGCGCGGAAGGCGAGCGACGATGGGTGGCAGGCTGGAACCCGCGCTACGTCCATCCGACCGAGGGCCTGGCGCGGGAAGGCCTGGTGTTCCAGACGCTCAAGGAGGGCGTCGGAACCGCGACCTGGATCCAGACCCGCCACGAGTTCGCCAGGGGCATCGCGTCCTTCGTGTATGTGATTCCGGAACACCACACTGCCATGGTGGACGTTCGGGTGACCCCTGATGGCGAAGACCAAAGCCGGGCGTCCGTGAGATACCGCATGACATCGTTGTCATCCGACGCGGACGATGTCGTGCGGGCGTTCGGAGAGGCGTTCGACGACTACATGGCCCACTGGGCCGAGGCGATCCGGCGGCACGTTGTGGAAGGTGTTCCACTTGGGCGGGAGTGACAACGGGGGCGCACGTGCGCTGCGCCACGCGAGCAACCGGCGTGAGCGAACGGCGCAGGTGCGAGCCGGCCTCGGGCTTGTCCGTGGAGGGAACGGCCGCAGCCTGCGAGCGCTGATCGCACTGCCGGCGGCGCTCCTGCTGGCGTCGTGCGGCAGCCCGGAATCGGGCAGTTCCGGCAGCGCAGCCCAGCGTGACGCGCCCGCGTGGGAGGTCCGCTTCTCTCACGTGCTCTCGACCAACTCGGAGTTCCACCTCCTGGCGGAGCGGTTTCGCGATCTCATGCTGGAGCGCACCGGCGGGCGTTTCCGGGTCGTCATCTATCCGTCGGGGCAGCTCGGGGGAGAGCGCGTGGCCTTCGAGCAGATCCAGGTCGGCGCGGTGCACATGGCCATCACGGGCACGCCCGTGCTCTCGGGCTGGGTGCCCGAGGGACAGATGTTCGACCTCCCGTTCCTCTTCGAAAGCCGGGATCACGGGCTCGCGGTGATGAACGGCCCGGTGGGGGACTGGTGGCGCGAGCTGCTGCTGGAGAGCACGGGGGTCCGCTCGCTGGGCTTCCTCGACTACGGGTTCCGCCACGTCTACAATCGGCGCCGGCCCGTCGAGACGCCCGCGGATCTCGCCGGACTGAAGCTTCGGGTCCTGCAGAACGCGACGTACCTCGCGGCGTACTCGGCGCTCGGCGTCCAGGCGACCCCGATGAACTACGGCGAGGTCTACTCCGCCCTGCAGCAGGGCGTGATCGACGGCGGCGAGGCGAACGCCATCGGATTCGTGAGCAGCCGGCTCCATGAGGTGGCCCGCTTCTACAGCTTCACGTCCATCACCTACAACCCGATCACGCTTCTGGTGAACGAGCCGTTCTATCGAGCGCTGCCCGAGGATGTGCGGGCGACGGTCGACCGTGCGGCGGCCGATGCGCTCGCCTACCAGAGTGAAGTCGCGCGCCGGATGGAGGCGGAGGCGATCGAGCAGATGCGGGCCGCGGGCGTGGAGATATCGCGTCCGGATCTGGCGCCGTTCGTCCCGGCCGTGCGGCCGCGCATCTGGAACGAGCTGGCCGATCGGCTGCCGGACGGCGGGGCGCTGATCGAAAGGCTGGTGGCGGAGGCGGAGCGTGCGAGGTAAGGCGGAGAGCGCCAGTCGGGGCGGTAGGCAGGTGCCGCGGGCCGAAACGCGGTGCGGATGATGCGACGGCTCCGCGCCCTCAACGGGGTCCTGGTGAAGCTCGAGACCTGCGCGGCGGGCGGCCTTCTGATCACCGTGGCCCTTGTAGTCCTCCTCCAGGTCCTGATGCGCTACCTCTTCGCGTACCCGAATCCGTGGAGCGAGGAGGTGTCGCGCTTCTGCTTCATCTGGCTGTCGC
>JAPPHB010000135.1 GCA_028821195.1 Gammaproteobacteria bacterium | reverse complement strand
TGGTCAAGAGCAAGGTGGAGGCCGCGTATCGGAGAACGGACCTGTTCGAGCGGCGTCGTCGGCTCATGGCCGACTGGGAAGCGTATCTCGCGGGCCGGGGAGCGGGCACCGGGACCCAGCCTTGACGAGAGGTGCTACAACCGGCTGATGACGGTGGTCAGTAAGGCATGGGTTAGCGGAATGGACCAGTACGCTACGGAGTCGTCCAGCCCGGACGCCAATCCCAGACGAAAGAGTCCATAGCCGAGGCCGAGTCCCGCTGCCGAACCGAGCAAGCCGGAGGTGAACCGAGCCCCCATGATCCGTGCAACCGCCGGTGGTCCCACAACCAGGACCGCCGTGCCGAACACGTCCCCGGACACATCCGATTCATCGTCGAAAACGTTGTACAGAAACACGAACTCCGACAGGAAAACGGCCCCGAGCGTCGGCCAGAACACCCTGTGTAAGGACGGTCCCTCGGTCGAGTCGGGGTCCAACCGATATCCGGCATGGGGAACGGCGACCGAGGCCATCCCGACGATCGAGAGTCCCTCGACACGGCTCGTCGAGTAGAATGGACTCCGGCGTACCTCGGCCATTGCGGCGCTGAGCGCGGACTTGAATGGCGGCGCGGTTTGAGCGCTCGCGCCGACCGGGAAGGCTGCGGATGCGGCCAGCAGGAGGCTCGGTACGAGGGTGTGCGCGATTCGTGGCTTCTTGACCATTGCCCTGTTCCCGTACCGATGCTCTTGCCGCCCCCGACTGGGATCGCCGCGGAATATAGGTACGTTGGAGGGGTCGCCGCCTCCTCGAAGGGCTCAGAGGTCGTTTCCGGGCCGGGCTCGGGCATTTCGGGGAACCTACCGTGTCGCAGGATCGCGCACGAGCGACGAACTCAGGTCCCGGAGGGGTACGGGTAGGGGGAAACGCGGTGCTCGACAGAGCGCGCCGCCGTCGCCTTGGCCGTCCTTGAAACCAACGACGACTAGGCGATGGGGTCGGCCCGCGATGGTCTGGTCGAGGTTGTTCCGGGCGACGCCCGGAGAGGCGTTTCGGAGGCGTCCGCCGGGCTGGCTTGGAGCACCGTTAGGCGCTCAAGCCAGCGTACCCTCCGTATTACACGGTGGGGCTGGCGGGGGGCTCTGCCCCCTCGACCCCGAGAAGCCCGTGCAGTCGCGCTTGAAGATCGCGGGCCACGTCAATCCTTCGACGGCTCCGGACGGCGGGAGGTCCGCCGCAGCCGCTTCACCACCACCGTCTCCACGTCCATTTCGTCCCGTTCGATGAACGCGGCCAAGCCCTCTGGACCGAAGGCGTCCGGCAGCGCGATCGAGCCAGCAGGATAGGTTCCCAAGTAGCGCCCGTCGGAGGTCAGAACGTCGATGGGGCCAGCGTTGCCGCCGGGCTCCTCCCCGCGCCGTTGCACCCAGATCTCGCCGTCCCAAGTCGCGGTCAAGGCTTGGATGACCGAAAGCTCGGGGTAGAAGGAGACATCGGCGCGTCCCAAGCTCCTCCATCCCGCCCGCTCGGCTCGAACCCGATCCGCAGCCCGCTGCTCCTGCCAAGCCCTCCGTATCGCCGGGGTCACCGGTTGTGGGCTGATGGGTCGGATAACGACACGCTCTACGCGCGCGCCGCCATCGGATGACGCGAGCTTGAGTCTGTAGGTGGTTGAGTCGCTGAACACGATGGTGCCATCCGGCAGCACCCCGTACAGGAGTTCGGGCTCGAAGATGGCGGGCATGGATACGGAACCGAATCCCATGCTCCTTGCCTCGTCCAGTACCGAACGTTCCGGCAACCAGCCCTCGGCGACGCTTTCCGCGTGCGCTACAGTGCCCGCGAGGGACAATCTCAAAATCGGGCGAGAGGTCCATCCGCGCATGCCTGTCGCGGAAGCCTCGGTCAGGAGGTGCCCACCACGAGGATCGCCTTGGGTGTTCGTGTTCATCTGAATGTCTTCGGGCATGCGCACGCTACGGACGTAGCTGCCAGCCGGGTCGAAGATCTGATAGGCCCTGCTCCGGACGTTACCCACAACCGTCGTTCCGTCCCGCATGACGACGTAGGCATTGGGCCAGTTGAACGCGCCCGGCCCTTCCCCCATCCGACCGAACTCCCGCTGGAATCCCCCAGCCGGGTCGAAGACGAGGACGCGCAGGCTCGTCGGGATGGCGAGCTGGGATTGCAAGCCCGCCATCAGGATGCCGTCGAAGACGTATAGGTTGCCGCCCTCGTCGAACGCGAGTTTGACGATGGTTGTGAACTGCTCCCAAGGCTCCCCCATGGCCGTACCGACCCGGAAGACTTCCTCCAAGTCGGCTTCCCAGTAGCTGTCTTCGACCGGAAGCTGGATCACCTCTTGGCCGCCGAGCGGCACGGCCAAGCCCGCGATCGCGGCCACGGCGATCATCGTTCGTCTCATGGGTGATCTTCCACGGCGTAGGGGACAGTCCCGAAGGCAGGTCACCGCCCAAACGTAAGGCGTGCGCCTACGCCACGTCACCAAGCATTTAGCCAGCGGGTTGCTGTGGAACGAAGGGGTGGCGGCGGAATGCCGTTGGTGGAGCCGATGGCCGGTCGTCGCGTGGGCGGGCGGCGGATCCCGGTGCCCTGGGGTCAAAGGGGGCGGAGCGTCCCTTGCCAGACCGCCACGTTCAACGTGGCGTCGGCGGAATGGTAAGGGTCTGAATCCCGGCAGGA